>NZ_JBVIWP010000004.1:714768-758960 GCF_055594445.1 Streptomyces sp. NPDC040589
CCACCACCCCCCCCGTGCTAACAGGTGGACGGGGACCTTGCCCCCCCCCCCCCCCCCCCCCCCCCCCCCCCCCCCCACCGGACCATTGTCGTCCCCCGTCACTCCGCTCGCCCACCGAGGTGCCCGAGATGACCACCGAATCCCTCCCCACCGCCGTCCTTCCCCCGCCACGGACCGGACCCTCCTGGCTTCCCCTGCCCGGCACCTACACCGCCGCGCCGGGCCGCTGCATCGCCGAACTGACCGCCCGCCTGGGCCCGTTGCCGACCCTGCGCCGACGCCTGACCGCCGAGCAGGCGGGCCTCACGGTCGCGGCCGACGCCGAGGACTGCGTCCTGAGTCTGGAGCTGACCGGCAGGCCGCTGCGGGGCAGAACCCTCGGGTTCGTCAGTACGAGCATCACGCCGGAGGCCGACGGCTCCCGCCTGAGCGTGCCCGGCGAACTCGCCCTGGACGGCGCCGACGGCTCCGACGACGCCTTCGTACCGGCCGAGCTCACCCTGCGTGTCGTCGACCGCGCCGACGACCGGCTCCTCGTCCTCGGCGCCCTACGACTCCCGTACGGCCCGCTCCGCCGTACGACCGGCCTCACCCTGCCCCGCATCCGTCCCGCAGACCGCATACGGCTGCTCGTCGCCGTGGAGTTCACATGCCCCGCCTGACCGTCCTGCGCGCGCTGCCGGCAGCCCTCTTCGTGACCGGCGCCGTCACCGTTCTGCCCGGTGCCGCTCCCACGGCTCTCGCGGCCACCGCCCACCAAGTCCTCATGTCGGGCTACGCGTTCAGCCCGCGCTCCCTCACCATCGACGCGGGGGACACCGTCGCCTGGACCAACCAGGACCAGGCGCCCCACGACGTGAAGACCACGTCCGGTCCCGCGTCCGTCCACTCCCCGATGCTGAACAAGGGCGGCACCTGGAGCCACACCTTCACCACGCCGGGCACCTACGGCTACGTCTGCACCGTGCACCCGGGCATGACCGCACAGCTCGTCGTGAAGGCTGCGGCGGCGCCCTCGCCCACCGCACACCCGACCGCCCACCAGCACGCCACGTCCGCCCCCGCTGCCGGACGTCCCGTGACACGGCCCACCCACACGACCGCATCCGCCTCCCACCCCTCATCCGCCTCCCGCAGCGACCACAGCGGCATGGCCTCCGCCGAGAAGGACGACTCGCCCTCGCCCTCACCTTCGGCCGCCGCGAGGTCCGAGGCGTCCGCGGCCTCGGCGCAACCCGCCGTGGCCGCCCAGAGCGCTGCCTCCGCGGTCCGGCCCCTCGATCCGCTGCTCCTCCTCGCGGGCATCGTCGCCGGCGTCGCGGTGCTGTGCCTGCTCCTGGTCGGCTCCCGATCAGCGGCCACCGCGCCCCGTACCGGCGACACGGGACCGAGCTGATCTCAGGGGAAGAACCGGCCTCGACCACCTCGTACCGCTACCGGAGTCAGGAGACCAGACCATGTCCGTCACACCACCGGACGCCCGCACCCCGGGGGGCAGCCAGGAGGTCGTGGAGGGGCGATCCTCCGCAGGCCGGTCCGCCTGGGCGTCGCTGCGCCCGATGGTGCTGCGGCTGCACTTCTACGCGGGTGTGTTCGTCGCGCCCTTCCTGCTCGTCGCCGCCGCGACGGGATTCCTGTACGCCTGCTCGTTCCAGGCCGAGCGGATCGCCTACGCCCATGAACTGCGGGTTCCCGTCGGCAAGAACGATCTGCCGATTTCGCGGCAGGTGGCCGCGGCCCGCAAGGCGCACCCCGAGGGCGTGGTCAGTGCGGTCCGGCCCTCTCCGGAAGACGGTGCGACCACGCGTGTGCTGCTGTCCGGGGTGCGGGGCGTCGAGGCCGGCCACACGCTGGCCGTGTTCGTGAACCCGTACACCGGCGAGATCCGCGGTGCGCTGGAGCAGTACGGCGCCACGGGCGCGCTGCCGCTGCGTACCTGGATCGACGACCTCCACCGCGATCTGCACCTGGGAGAGCCGGGCCGCCTGTACAGCGAACTCGCGGCGAGCTGGTTGTGGGTCATCACGGGCGGCGGTCTGGTGCTGTGGCTCGGAAGGCGTCGGGCGCTACGGCGACCACGAGGTCTCCGCGGACGCCGTCGCACGCTCTCGCTGCACGGCACGGTGGGCGTGTGGGCCGCCGCCGGGCTGCTTTTCCTCTCGGCGACGGGCCTGACCTGGTCGGCGTACGCGGGGCAGAACATCAGCGATCTGCGCGACGCGCTCGGGCAGGCGACGCCTGCGGTGACGGCGACCGTCGACTCCGGCGGCGGGCACGCCGAGCACGCAACGCACGCGGGTATGGGCACGGAGACCGGCAAGGGCGTCGGCGTCGACACCGTCCTCAAGGCTGCCCGGAGCGAGGGCCTCTCGGATCCGGTCGAGCTGGTGCCGCCGGCCGACCCGTCGGCCGCCTACGTGGTCCGGCAGATCCAGCGCAGCTGGCCGGAGAAGCAGGACACGGTCGCGGTCGACCCGATGACCGGTGAGGTCACCGAGACACTGCGGTTCGCCGACTATCCGGTGCTGGCCAAGCTGACCCGCTGGGGCATCGACGCCCACACCGGCGTGCTCTTCGGCGTGGTCAACCAGCTGGTGCTCGCCGCACTGGCCGTCGCCCTCGTGCTCCTGATCGTGTGGGGGTACCGCATGTGGTGGCAGCGCGGCCGCGGTGCCGGCTTCGGGCGTCCCGTGCCGCGAGGGGCGTGGCGACATGCCCCCGTCCACCTGCTGGTCCTGCTGGCAGGGGGGATCGGCGTACTGGGCTGCTTCGTGCCCCTGCTCGGCATCCCACTGGCCGCCTTCCTCGCCGTGGACGTCGTGCTCGGCGCGATCGCGTACCGCGGAAGGGCCCACCCGAGTCCGTAGGAGGACGGCCGCCCTCATACCGGGATCTCGCCGACCTTGCCCACTCGGCGCGCGGAGTCGCCCCGAGTCCTCGGCCGCGGGTATGGCCTTCGACCGCCGCCCTGCCAACACTGGTGGAACGCATGCGAGTCGGGGGATGGCGCGGCATGGTGACGCGTACGGAATCACCGCGGGCGGCGTTACCGGAGCGGCGGCGGCCGAACGACGAGACCTGAGCCTCGACAGCCAGGGCACGGTCCCCCTTCCGGCGTGTAACCGCCCTTCATCACAGAGTACTCGCGGGTCAGTGTCCTGCCCCTGCCTCGGCAGTCAGGGCATGCGTCGGAAGGGAGAGGCCGAGCGTACTCATGGATCGTCCACACGACGCCCACCACGATGATGAAGACGAGCCAACTGTCCATGACTCCTGCGTAGGCGGGCTGGCGCCCGTGGCCAAGCCTCCACCCCATGGCGCCAGAGGCGTTCAACAGGCGCGCGGAAGCAGCCAACGAGTGGAAGCGCTGAAGGCTGCCTGGGGCGCTGTGCGGTGTGCGTGGTGACTCGACGGTGAACTGTGCGGCGTGAGGTGTGCGCGGCGGGCTGCGCCAGACCTCCGACCTGCGCCCCGACGCTCAGTTCCGTGCCCTGTGCGCCGCCGCAGGGCGCGACTGCACCTCAGCCGAGCGCGAGCTGCTGCCGGAGGGAGCGCCGTCGACGCCTCCTGCTAGCGGCTACCTCCCCCTCTGACCAGTGGGTATGGGGCAGGGCCGGGAGCCCGCCATGTGGCGGTCACCGGCGTGGGAGCCGACGGGTGTGCGGCCGACACCGATGCCGAGCTCGACGATCCTCTCCGGTCCCGCATGACGAGCCGGACGTATGACCTCTTGCACAGTCTGCGGTGATCTGTACGGGGTACCCCGTGGACCCGGCAGTCGTGGCGGGACGAGAACGGGAGAGAAGATGGCTGAAGCCGTTGCAGGGGAGCGGCATACACGGGCGGCATCGCAGGGCCGGCTGGCCCGGATAGGGCAGTGGTTCGGACGGGCGGGTTCGGACGGGCACGAGCGGCACACCCTGGCCCTCATCGGCAAGAGCACCCTCGCGGCCGCCGTCTCCTGGGTGATCGCGCGCGATGTCATGGCCGCGCAGTCGCCGGCGTTCGCGCCGTTCTCCGCGGTGCTGATCATGCAGGTCACGGTCTACCAGTCGCTGGTGCAGGCTTTGCGTTACGTCGGTGCGGTCGCCGTGGGCGTGGGTCTGCAGGGTGTGCTGGGCCTGCTGGCCGGCCCTCACCTGCTCACGTTCGTGCTGGTGACGCTGGCGGCGCTGGCCATCGGACGGTGGCGGCCCCTGGGCTCGCAGGGCTCCCAGGTCGCCACCGCGGCGTTCTTCGCCTTCTCCACCTACGTCTCGGCCACCAGCGACGCACAGCGCTGGTCCCAGCTCGGGCAGATCATCGTGCTCGTGCTGATCGGCTGCGGCATCGGCGTCGTGGTGAACACGCTGGTGCTGCCTCCCCTGCGCTACCGCAGCGCCGAGTACGGCATCCACACCCTCGCCCACTCGCTGTGCGACCTGGTCGGCGACATGTACCCGGCGCTGCGCGAAGGGAAGCCGGATGAAGAACGCACCCGGCACTGGCGCCGGCGCGCCTCCCACCTGGCACCGATCGTGCAGCAGGCCCAGTCCTCGGTCCACACCGCGTGGGAGAGCACCTTCTACAACCCCCGGCGCCTGCGGCGCCGTCATCGCCACCGCATGTCCTTCGACGGCTACCAGGCCGTCGTCGACGCCCTGGAGCGCGTCTCCCACCAGGTGGCCTCCATGACCCGCAGCCTCGATCAGTGGCACGGTGCCGACGGCAGCCGGGGGGACGTCGACTTCGCCCGCTCCTACGGCGACTTCCTGGCCTCCCTCGCCCACATCGCCGAACTGCTCAGCCAGGTCGACGAAGACCGTCTGCAAGACCAGGCCGACCAGCTGTGTGAAGCCGCCGCGCAGGCTCAGCAGTGCCGCGACCGGCTGGAGGAGGAAGCACGCGCCGGTTCCCTCCCGCTCAGCGACCCCGCCCAGCCGTACGGCATCCTCATGGCCGAGGCCACCCGCCTCACCGACGAGTTCCAGCACACCTGCGACGTGCTCAAGCACGGCGCCGACGAAGCCCAGGCCACACCCACCGCCCCCACAGCAGGAAACGAGCACAGCTGACGCTGTCGGCCTGGATGCTACTGCTCTGACCGCATAGGTTCGCCGGGCCGGCGGTCGTGGCGGTTGAATGGGCGGTGACGTCCTCACCATGCAGACCGCCGCCCTCATCTGTGTGATACCGGGGTCTGACGGGATCCGCCGACAGGGGTACAACCAAGTAACCCTGGAGCCGGACGTGTTGAGGCGAACCAGGGCCTAGCGTCGACTGCATGATCTCCAGACATCGCAGAGCCACTGCGGCCACCCTGCTCACCCTGGCCCTGGCCGCGCCGCTTCTGGGCGCCACACCGGCCGCCTCCGTCAACGCCGCGCAGACCGCGCCCCAAGTCCCGTACGGCAGCGGGTTGGAACTACCGTCCCCCACCGGTCCGTACCCCGTGGGCCGCCGTACCCTGCACCTGGTCGACCGGAACCGCACCGACCCATGGGTGCCGACGGCCGGTAACCGGGAACTGATGGTGACGGTGTCCTACCCGGCACGCTCGGCGAGTGGATTACCGGCGGCATACATGACCGACGAGGAGGCGCGGCTCCTCTTGGAGGCGAGGGGACTCGGCGGCGTCGTGCCCCACGAAACGGTTGCCGGGGCGCGTACCCACGCGCACGTGGGCACTCGCCCGGCGCCAGGGCGTTTCCCCCTGGTGCTGCTCTCCCCGGGCTTCTCGATGCCTCGCACCACACTCACCTCGATCGCCGACAATCTCGCGAGCCGCGGCTACGTCGTCGCCTTGGTGGACCACGCCTACGAATCCGTCGGCACTGCCTTCCCCGGGGGCCGGATGCTGACCTGTGTGGCCTGCGAACGGGGCGACACTCTGCCGGAGCGGGCGGCTGTCGTGCGCGGCCGGGCCAGGGACATGTCCTTCGTGATCAGCGAGTTGACCAACGGCCGACGGGCCGGGACGCTGTCCCATGTGATCGACCCACGCCGGATCGGAATCGGCGGGCATTCGATCGGGGGTGCAACCGCGGCGGCGACCATGGCCGCCGACCGTCGTGTGCGGGCGGGGGTCGACCTGGACGGTAACTTCGTTCTGCACCCTGCCGCGACAAGGCTCGGCGGGCGCCCGTTCATGATGCTCGGCGCCCAGTCCGCCCACAGCCCCAACAGCCCGACAACCGACTGGCCTAAGGCGTGGAAGCACCTGAACGGCTGGAAACGCTGGCTGACCGTGGCCGGCGCTGGACACTTCTCCTTCACGGACCAGCCGTATCTGGCTGGGCAGTTGGGCCTGTCGGACCCTGCCATACCGCTGTCCGGAGAACGCGGGTGGCGCATAACCCACGACTACGTGTCAGCCTTCTTTGACCTTCATCTGCGGGGCATATCGCAGCCGCTCCTCGACGGCCCCAAAGCCACGCATCCCGAGGTCGCATTCCAGTAGCCGTGACCTGGCGCCCGACAATGCCGCAACCGCGTGGGTTCGCCGGGTTGTTCACGCCGCGGTCTTGAGAGGGCGTCCGCGCCAGCGGATGCCTTCTCGCTCCGGATGCGGGCGAGTCTCTCCGTCCGCTGGGCGAATTCCTTGGCCATGGCGGCGCTGACCGTGGGCCGGGTGTCGTGGATTGTGCCGAGGTGGTCGGCGGTGGCGCTGGCGGTCCGGGTCCCGGTGTCGAAGGTGTGCTCGAACTGAGCGTTGGAGACGCTTCGCGCCGCGTGTGCGATGTCGGCGGCGTGAACCCTTCGCTTACGGACGCGAGTGCTGGCTCCGGAACCTGACGATCGCCTTGAGCCAGGCCGTACTCGGCGGCCAGACGCGCGGGGAACAGTTCGAGGAAGGGAGACCAGACGCCGCTCGATGAGCCGCTTCTCGTTCTGCGGGAAATGAATTGAGCGAGGCGGCGCCCCGCTGCTACTTTCGCGGTGGACCGTGAAGTCGTCGTAGGGAGGTGAGACCCGTGAACACAGTTACCCATGGGTGCTCCCTCAACCCGTCACGGTCCGGCGGCTGACGTTCGGTGTCGCCAGGAGCGCCTGAGATCGAGGCACTCCTAGGGAGACTCCGATGAACACTGAGCCTTTCGCGTCTGACCTGAGCGAGAACGCGGTGATGATCACGCGCGTCGCGGACAGGCAATGGCATGCACTGGATGACGACCTGGTGGTCGGCCGTGGGCATGCGCAACACCGGCCCGACGGACGTTTGTTCGTCAGTATCGACGCCTGGCACGACGCCGCCTTCGACCGGCTCGCCGAGGCGATGCTGGCGGAACTGCCGGCGCCGCTGTACACGCTGGTCGACGAAGCCGACGCCGAGCTGACGGCCGGCTGGCGGCGGGCCGGTTTCACGATCCGGCGCCGCGAGTGGGAGTACGTGGTGCCGACCGACCCGCGGGTCACAGGGCTCGAAGCGGTCCTGCCGCCTTCGGGCGTGACGATCGTGCCCGCCGGTCAGGCGGACGAGAGTCTGCTGCGGGCGGTGGACCGCGCGATCCGTGACGAAGTCGAGGCGACCGTCGGGTGGCAGTCGATGCCCGCGGAGGTGATTCCCCGTCCCGAAGGCGACACCATCGTCGACCCGTCGAAGTACGCGGTGGCCGCGGCACCGGACCGTTACCTGGGGCTGATCCGGGTGGTTACGGTGAACCGGCCACGCATCGGGCTGGTCGCGGTCCGGGCCGGCGAGCAGCGCCACGGCATCGCACGGGCGCTGCTCGCCCACGCGCTGGGGACGTTGCACCGCTCGGGGTTCGCCGCGGCCCGGACCGAAGTCCAAGAGTCCAACCAAGCGGCCTCGGCGCTGTTCGAGGGCATCGGCGCCCGGCCGATGAGCAGCAACCTGGAGCTGGTGCGATGACGAAGAACAAGAACGTCATCGAAGTCGAGGGCAAGGTCGTCGAGTGCCTGCGCAGCGCCATGTTCACCGTGGAGCTCGAGAACGGCCACCAGGTGCTCGCGCACATCAGCGGGAAGATCCGCAAGAACTACATCAAGATCATGCTGGAGGATCGGGTGCTGGTGGAGCTCCCGCCGTACGACCTGACGCGCGGCCGGATCGTGTTCCGGTACCGGAACTAGCGGCGGACGGCGCCTTCCGCGGCAGCTGATCCTGGGGCCCCGGTCACGGCGTTTCCGCGACCGGGGCGCCGACGATGGCTCGCAGCGGCGCGCTCGGTGCCCACACCCCTCGGAGGTTCTCGCCGTCGCGGAGGACGCTCAGTCGAGGCAGAACTCGTTGCCCTCGATGTCCTGCATCACGATGCACGACTCGTTGGTGCCATCGGCAAGCAGCGTTCGTACGTGTACCGCACCGAGGGAGACCAGTCGTGCGCACTCGGCCTCCAGTGTGGCGAGGCGCTCCTCGCCCACGAGCCCGGTGCCGGCCCGCACGCAGAGATGCACCCGATTCTTGACGATCTTCCCTTCGGGAACGCGCTGGAAGAGCAGGCGCGGGCCCTCACCCGAGGGATCACCGCATGCGAAGTAGGTGACCTGATCCTCAGGCGGCAGCGAGCGATGGTAGTCCTCCCAAGTGGCAAAGCCTTCCGGGACCGGCGGTACGACGTATCCCAACACCTCGCACCAAAAACCGGCGAGGCGCGCGGGTTCTGCGCAGTCGAAGGTGACTTGGAACCGCTTGATCGATGACATCGGCGCACCATAGCAAGGGGCTCAGTTGCTCACCTCCCGGCGTTGATCGGCGTGTTGTCGGGAGGAGGACAGCCCCTGCCGGCATCAGTTACGGGACAACTCTTGGCCGGGAAGTCGAATCGTGACGAGGAGGCCGCCGGTCGGGCGGGGCGCGAGGTCGAGGGTGCCGTCGTGTGCTCGGACGATGCTGTGCACGATGGCCAGTCCCAGGCCGACACCGGCATGCTCGTCGGTGCGTACGCGTTCTGTTCCGCGTTGGAAGGGTTCGGTGAGGGCCGGTACCAGCTCCGATGGGAGCGGATGGCCCGTGTTCTCGACCCGCAGCACGCTCGCGTCGTGTTGCGGCTCGGTGTGGATCGTTACGGTGCCGCCGGCGGGGAGGTTGTGGACGATGGCGTTCTGGACGAGGTTCGTCATCATCCGTAGTAGGAGCGCCGCGGAGCCGACGGTCTGTGTGGTCTCGCCGGTGACGTCGAGTGTGGTCTGGCGCTTCTCGGCGAGAGGAAGCAGCGTTTCGGCGGCTTCTTCGGCGATCAGGGAGAGGTCGACGGGCTCGCGGTTGAAGCTCTTGCGGTCGCTGCGGCTGAGCAGCAGGAGTGCCTCGGTGAGGTCGATCGCCCGCGTGTTGACCGCGTGGAGGCGTTCGATGAGTTCGCCCTGGTCCCGCGTGGGGTCGTTACGGGCTACGTCGAGGAGTGTCCGTGAGATCGCCAGCGGCGTACGCAGCTCGTGGGAGGCGTTCGCGGCGAACCTCTGCTGTTCGGCGACGTGGGATTCAAGTTGTTCGAGCATGGCGTCGAACACGTCGGCGAGTTCGCGGAATTCGTCGTCGGGGCCCTTCATACGGATCCGGTGGGACAGTGATCCGTTCCCGGCCATCCGTGCCGCGTCTGCGATCCGTGTGAGTGGTGCGAGCATCCGGCCGGCGAGGATCCATCCTCCCAGGAGGCCGAACACGAGGAGGAAGGCCAGCGCTGTGGCCGCGGCGGGGGCGAAGCCGCGCAGGAGGTCGGTGCGGCTGGGCCCGATGAAGATGACGCCGCCGTACGTCCTCTGGAGGGATCTGGGGTCGGCGGTCGGTAGCCAGCGCAGCACGAATACCCACATCACGGCCAGCAGGAGAACGCCGGCGAGGAGGAGGAACCCGGCGTAGCTGATGGTGAGTTTCATTCGGGCGCTGAGCCCTGAGCGCCTATGCATGAGTACTGCCAGGGCTCGTGGTGTCCCATGCCGGTGTCGATCCGGTAGCCGACGCCGGGCGCCGTGGCGATGAGCCATGGTTCGCCGAGCCGTTTGCGCAGTGCGGAGACGGTGATGCGCACGGCGTTGGTGAGGGGGTCGGCGTTCTCGTCCCAGGCCCGTTCCAGCAGCTCTTCGGCGCTGACGACCCCGCCCTCGGCGGCGATGAGGACTTCCAGCACGGCGAACTGTTTGCGGGTGAGCGCGACGTAGCGTCCGTCGCGGAAGACCTCCCGCCGGAAGGGGGCGAGCCGCAGGCCCGCGATCTCGCGGACCGGGGGCCTGGCGTACGCGCGTCTGCGGTCGAGCGCCCTCAGCCGCAGGACGAGCTCCCGCAGCTCGAACGGTTTGGTGAGGTAGTCGTCGGCGCCGAGCTCGAAGCCGGAGGCCTTGTCGTCGATCCGGTCGGCTGCGGTGAGCATGAGGATCGGGATGCCGCTGCCGGAGGCGACGATGCGCCGGGCGACCTCGTCGCCGGAGGGGCCCGGGATGTCGCGGTCGAGGACCGCGAGGTCGTAGGAGTTGACGCTGAGCAGCTCCAGGGCGGAGTCGCCGTCGCCGGCGATGTCGGCGGCGATCGCCTCCAGCCGCAGACCGTCACGGACGGCTTCGGCCAGGTAGGGCTCGTCCTCCACGATCAGTACGCGCATGTCCGAAGCCTAAGCAGCACAACATATCGCCGGCGTATGCAACATGGGGTGCACACTGGACACTCGACTCAGCCTGCCGGTGCCGGCGCGGGGCGATGTTGGTCCGACGGCGCTTGTGCTGTGGTGCGCCACCAGCGGTGTGACGCCAGCGCGGCCAGCACGGCGCCGACGGTGTTGACCAGTACGTCGTCCACGGAGGACACCCGGTCCAGCCGCAGGACGTACTGTGCGGTTTCGACCAGAACCGAGGAGCCCGCCCCGAGCGCCAGGATCCGCGGCACGGACGCCAGCGCCGCGAACCGCATCGGGGCGAAGAACCCCAGTGACGCGAAGACCAGCAGGTTGCCGACGATCCCGAGCGGCCCCATCACCACCAGGTCCCGCAGCGGTACCAGGCTGAACCGGCCGGGGACGGTGCCGGCCCCGGCGCCCGGCATCATGGTCAGCCAGAGGAACGGCACCGTCCCGTGAACCATGCCCACCTCGGCCAGCGACATCCGCCACGCCGACATGACGCCGGCGGCACGCCGACGCCGCGCCAGAGCCCATGCCACCAGCGCGGCCAACGGCAACGCGACCAACGTCATGAGCACCACACCGTTGAACGTGTCGAAGCAGCCGTGCCACCGCCCGGCCATGCACATCGGAGCGGACATCAAGAGCGGCCTCCGCACGACGAACGCGGCGCTCGCCAAGCCGAGGATCGCCAGGCCGAGGAGCACGATCTTGCGCGTGCGGCGGAGCGGTACTGACAGGGATGCGTCGCGGTTCATGCCCCCATGGGAAGCGGAGGACCGTTGCCGTGGCGTATGCGATTTTCGATACGCCTGCGATACACGGAATTCCGGGTATCGAGGAACTGGCGTGATCCGACAGTGAGATGGCCCCGCAGCCGGTGATCGCGACGGCTCAGCTGCGTACGACCTGCGGATCGCCTCTGCTTCACGAAGTCCTCGACCCGCTGGCCACCATCACATGCCTTTTCGGCCTCGACCATGCTGGCCACCAAGGATCAGCGTTGCTTCCACGCTGATCGATGAGCCGGCGCAGCCGGCGGATGCCCTGCCTCCTCGCGGACCGGGGCTGACTACGATGGTCCGTCGGCATCCGATGGCACCGTGTCCGTCACGGGGCGAACGGCTTCGACAAAGGGCAGGAGTGGCGCAGCACGATGACAGGTCTCCGCGACGTCGTCGCACTCGACGACCCGGTGGGGGAGTCGCTCCGCGGCCACCATGGGCATCTGGCTCGCCGACTCGGCCGGGCTGTCACTTATCTGCCGGGAGTCGCGACCTTTTCCGCGGTCCCCGCGGAGGTGGACTCGGAGGGGTGGGACGACCTCGCCCAGTTGCTGGGGCGAGGCGAGTTCGCCGACATGTTCAGCTGCCCGGCGACGCCGCCGTCGGACTGGGAGCCGGTTTTCGTCCTCGAGGGCCGCCAGATGATCTGGGCCGGTGAGAGTCGTACGGATGTCTCTCGTGCCGAACTAGACCCCGCTGTGGTCCAGTTGGGCCCTGAGAGCGTGCCCGGGATGCTCGACCTCGTCGAGCGGACCCGGCCGGGTCCGTTCTGGCCACGCACTCATGAACTCGGCACCTATCTCGGCATCCGCGACGGCGACACTCTGGTGGCGATGGTGGGGGAGCGGCTCCGGCCTCCTGGGTGGACCGAGATCAGCGCTGTCTGCACCGCTCCCGAGGCACGCGGACAGGGCCACGCCGCCCGTCTGGTGCGCGCGCTCGTCGCGCGCATCGTGGGCCGGGGTGATCGTCCCTTCCTGCACGTGGCCGAGGCCAACACCGGCGCGATCGCGCTCTACGAGCGGCTGGGGTTCGAGACCCGGAAGCACGTGACGTTTCGCGGGTTCCGCACTCCGTGAGGCGTTCGGCCCCGGCGCCGTCGGCTCACCAGGCCGCGTCCTCCCATTGGTCCAGCAGGGCGTCGGCCGACACTCCGCCGGGGTCGCTCACCGGGCTCTGGGTGGACTGTTCCGTCCAGATCACCTTGCCCCGGGCCGTGTAGCGGGTGCCCCACCGCTCTGCGAACTGGGCGACGAGGAACAGCCCTCGTCCGCCTTCGTCGGTGGTCGCGGCCCGGCGCAGGTGTGGCGAGGTGCTGCTGCCGTCGGCGACCTCGCAGATCAGGCTGTCGCGGTCCTGAACCAGCCGTAGCCGGATCGGTTCCGTGCCGTAGCGGATGGCGTTGGTGACCAGCTCGCTGATGATCAGCTCGGTCGTGAAGGCCATCTCCTCCAGCCCCCAGGTCTCCAGCCGGCGAGTGACGTCCGACCGGATGCCGGCGACGACCGCCGGATCGTTGGGCACGTCCCACTCGCCCACGTGGGAGGGGTCCAGCAGGCGGGTGCGGGCGACGAGCAACGCGATGTCGTCGCTCGACCGAGCGGGCAGCACCGCGTCGAGGACGTCCTGGCAGGTCTCCTCCGGTGTCCGGTCCGGGTGCGCCAGGGCGTGACGCAGTCCCTCGAGGCCGGTGTCGAGGCCCCATTCCCGGTTCTCGATCAGGCCGTCCGTGTAGAGGACCAGGCGGGAGCCCTCGGGGAGGGCGAGTTCGGTGGTCTCGAAGGGCAGGCCGCCGCCCAGACCGAGCGGCGGTGAACCGGGTACCCGCAGGAACTCCACCGTGCCGTCGGGGCGCACCAGGGCCGGCTCGGGATGCCCGGACCGTGCCAGTGCGCACGTCCCGGATGCCGGGTCGTAGATCGCGTAGAGACACGTGGCTCCCGAGACGCTCTCGTTGTCCCGCTCGACGTTCTCGTCGCTGTCGATCCGGGCGACCAGCTCGTCCAGATGCCCGAGGAGCTCGTCCGGGGGCAGGTCAAGGGCGGAGAAGTTGTGCACCGCGGTGCGCAGCTGGCCCATCGTCGCCGCGGCGTGCAGGCCGTGCCCCACCACGTCGCCGACCACCAGGGCGACCCGGGCGCCGGGCAGGGGGATCACGTCGAACCAGTCGCCGCCCACGCCTTCCAGGGCGGGCAGGTAGCGGTGGGCGACTTCCACGGCCGAGTGGTCGGGCAGGGAGCTGGGCAGCAGGCTCCGCTGGAGTGTCTCGGCCAGCGTGTGCTCGCGGGTGTAGCGGCGGGCGTTGTCGACGGCGACCGCGGCCCGGGCGGCCAGTTCTTCGGCGAAGGCGAGATCCTCCCCGCCGAAGGGGTCCGCGTCCGAGCGCCAGAAACTCGCCATGCCCAGCACCACACCGCGGGCCTGCAGCGGCACAGTGATCAGGGAGTGGAAGCCGAGGTCCAGCAGGTGCCGGGCGCGTTCGGGGTCCTGGGCATTCATCCACTCACGGGACGCGGTCAGGTCGGCGTCCAGGACCGCACGGCCGCGCTCGGTGCCGACGGCCACGGGCGAGGTGGGGACGAAGCGGATCAGCTCCCCCACCGGGTAGAGAGACCGGGCACCGTCGACGCCGTGTACCGCAACCCGGCGCATCTCGGGGCCGGGGCCGGCCGACTCCGCACCCCGCAGGATCGGATCCAGCAGATCGACCGTCGCGGCGTCGGCGAACCGGGGGACCGCCACCTCGGCCAGTTCCCGCGCGGTGCGCACCACGTCCAGCGTGGTGCCGATCCGGATCCCCGCCTCGTACAGCAGCCCCAGCCGCTCCCGGGCCACCTCCGCCCGGCCCGCCAGCGCACGCAGCTCTGTCGAGTCACGCAACGTGACGACGCTGCCCGCGGGGCGGCTGCCGGGATCGACCGGCCGTATGTTGACCGCCAGCAGCCGGTCGCCTGCCAGGTGCACCACGTCGGTGACGACTCGGGCCGAGCCCAGCAGTGCGGTGGTGTCCGCCGCGAGGCCGAGCTCGGTGACGCGGCGCTCCTCGGCGTCCGCGGGCAGGCCCAGCAGTCGCCGCGCCTCGTCGTTGGCGAGCAGCAGCCGTCCGTCATCACCGATGATCAGTACGCCTTCCCGCACCGCGTGCAGCACCGCGTCATGGTGCTCGTACATCCGGGTCATCTCGGACGGATCCAGGGCGCGGGTCTGCCGCCGCAGCCGCCAGGACACCAGTGCTGTGCCGACCGCGGCCACCACAAGCGCACCGCCGGCGAAACCCAGCAGCTGCGGCAGTTGCTCCTGCACCACGTCGTCCACGCTGGCGACGGTGACCCCGACCGATACGAAGCCGACGATGGTGGTCCCGTCGGTGTCGTAGACGGGAACGGTCGTGTCCACGGCAAGGCCCAGGCTGCCTTCGAACGTCTTGGTGAAGGGATGGTCGGCGGCGCCGCCCTCGCGCAGGGCGAAGATGTGCTTGCCGATCAACTTCGGGTCGGGGTGGGTCCAGCGAAAGCCCTGAGGATCGAACGCGACCACGTAGTCGACCCCGGTGTGCCGCCGGGTGTCCTCCGCGCGCGGCTGCAGCAGCTTGGTGGGCTCGCCGGACTTCATGGCATCCAGCGTCCCCGGGGCGCGCGCGAAGGACTGTGCGACGCCCATCGACAACTGCCGGGCCTCCTGCATGCTCGAGTTCCGGGCTTGCACCACGAGAGCCCCTCCCGCGGCGGCGGCGAACAGCACCATGATCACGAGCTGGAGCAGAAACACTCGGCCGGCGACGCTGCGCACCCTTGGCAGGAGCCGCCGGCGTCTCCCGGAGGGCCGGCCGCCAGGCTCCGGTTCCGGCTGCGGGTCGGGCTCCTCGACCCGTCGCGAGGCCCGCCGAGGGCGCCCTCCGCCGTGCGGACGGAAGTCCGAGAGTCGACCAAGGTGCCTGGCCATACGGACTCTTTACCATGCGTGTTCATATACGGCCATATGGCTGGGTTCAGTCGGTCAGTTGCGCACCCACTCCTGCCAGCGCCTGGTCACGGAGTCCCCGTTCTCCAGCCACCACGCGATGTCCAGGTCGAAGCCCGACAGCAGGTGTCCGGGCGTGCTCGCCAGGTTCACGGCGGTGGATTCGGTGAGAAATCCGTAGGCAGCGGGCACCACAGGCCCCTCGGGGTATATACGGGCCATATGAGCCTGCACCTCGGGCCGCAGCGCGAAATCGATGAGCCGGTAAGCGGCGTCGGAATTGGCGGCGCCCTTGGGGATTCCGTAGCCGTTGCTCTGCCTGCGGGCGCCGTTCCACTCGTACGCGAGCGGAGAGCCGCCCTTGATCAGGCTCTGGACGCGGCCGGCCCAGGTGCTGGAGGCCGCGACCCGGTTGCGATCCAGCAGCTCACCCGGTTCGGCGCCGTACTCCCAGAATGTCCGCACCGAGCCCTTGATCTCGTCGAGGACCTTGAAAGCACGGTTCACGTCGAGCGGGTAAAGCGTGTCGAGCGGCGCTCCGTCGGCGAGCAGGGCGAACTCCAGTTCCGGCCAGTCCACCGTGCCCTGAAGTGCCCTTCTGCCCGGGAAGGCGCCGAGGTTCCAGAAGTCCGCCCACGATGCGGGCTTTCTCCCGCCGAAGGCGTCCGCGCCGTAGGCCAGGACGCTGGCCCAGTAGCTCTTGCCCACACCGTTGGGGGAGAGCAGGGACTCGGCGATTCCCGCGTTCCTGGTGTTCCTCAGTCGGCCGTAGTCCAGTTCCTCGGAGGCGTCCTCGTGCTCGAAGCGCACCAGATTGGACATGTCGATGTCCATGACGTCGAAGCGCGGACGGCCTTCCTTGATCTGGGCGAGGATCTGGGTGCTCGAGTAGTTCACCACGTTGATCCGGATGCCGGTTTCCTTGGTGAACGGGTCGTAGATCGCTTTGCGGTTCGCCTCGCCGTAAGAGCCGCCGAAGTCACGGACCACGAGCAACTTGCTGCTCTTGGTGGAACTCCGGTCGGTGCGGCTGTCGCACGCGGTGAGCGATACGGCAGCCACACCGGCTGCGATTCCGCCGACCCCACTCAGGAAGGCCCTGCGGTCGATCCCGACGTCTCCCACCGGCTGCCTCCCCAGTGCCTTCTGGAGTGTTCTGGATGATCCGTGACGGAGGGTGATTCCTGGCCGGTCCTGCTTCGCGCTTCAGTCAGTTCTTATCAGGAAAAGTCAGTCCTTTACAGGCGTGAGGGGGGAGATCCGGCCCACCGCGCCACCAGGTCTCGCCGGCCATGTGAGGCGATCAATACATCCAGGTCGTGACCGGGCTCCGTCCGCTGGTGCTTCGTCTGGCCGGCGCGAGGGCCCCGACAGACGGCCGGTCCCGTGCGTCAACCGTGATCAGGGGGCTGGCAGTGCCGACGTCTGCCGATTGCCCTTGGTCCGTTCTCCCGAATCCGCCGTGGCCCGGACGGCCGCTGCCCCGGAAAGTTTCCAAGCGTGAGACATGGCGACCGCCCCGGAGACGGCTTTCGCTCTGGACTCGACCGCGACGACGCGCATCGGGTGTGTGCGTGACGCCGGAAGTCTCCACTTCCAGGGCACCAGCGACAACGACCTCGTCATCACCATCAACGTCGCCGACCCGGACCACCGTCCGGTCTTCCAGGACCTGATCGCGAACATCCGCGACCACCAGGACGCCGGTCACACGCCGAGGAGATCGGCCCGGTGAACGGGGCTCTCCCAGTGGGCTCCGGAGGGTCCCAGCTCGCCGGCGGTCTGCGGATTCCTCACGCTTGGTGGTGTGCACGCCTCCTCGCGTAGTGACGGCGCGCCGCCATTCCCAGCAGGGCCAGACCCGCGACGCCGACCAGCAGCGTTGTCCACTCAGGCATTTGGGCTGCCCGCAGGAGGCCGGCGACACCAAAGCTCGTATCCCACCCGGCCTCCGTGATGGCGGAGCCGAAGCCCTGGATGACGAGGATGGCACCGAACAGCCACAGCAGCCCCTGCCCCGAGCTGCTGTCCGTCCTCTTGAGCTGCTTGTCCATGACGAGCCTTCCCTCCCGCTGTCCGCGCATCGTTCCGATGCGATCGCATCACATCGTGCAGTGAATCCGGATACGATGCAAGTGCATCAGAACGTGGGAAGGAGTGAACCGTGCCCAGGCAGGTCGACTACGAGGACCGACGTCGACGGATCGCCGAGGCGGTCTGCACCTTGATCGCACGCTCCGGCATGGAGGCCGTCAGCCTCCGCGACGTCGCCGCCGAAGCCGGTGTGTCCATGGGCGCTGTCCAGCGGTGCTTCCGCACCAAGCAGGACATGCTGCTCTTCGCGCTGGAGCACATCTCCCAACACGTCAGCGAACGCGCCAACCAGCGCATCGCCGCCACCTCCACGCCCCAGGCCGCATCAACCCTGCTGTCCCACACCCTGGCCGAACTCGCCCTGCTGGATGAGGAATCGAGGACACAGGCTCAGGTCTGGCTGGCCTTCGTCGCCCATGCCCCCGCCAGCGAGGAACTGGCCGCCGTCCTGCGCGACACCTATGCAAAGCTCCACGGCCTCATCGCGTGGCTCATCCGCTACGGCCAGGACACCAGGGAAGTTCCCCAGCGCCTGGACCCCGATCGCGAAGCACACACGCTCCTCGCCCTGGCCGACGGCCTCACGACTCACGTCCTGACAGGCCACCACTCCCCGGCCACGGCACTGGCCATCCTCCAACGCCACATCGACCACCTGCTGGAAGACGCGTTTGACCGCGGCTGATGAGGGGCGGGCGTAGCGCCCAGGTCGCGCGTGCCGCTGTCTGGATGATGAGGTGGCTCGGTGACCAGCCACGATGAGGCGGTGGCTGTCCGGCCGTTGACGCTGGCTTGGGTGGGCCGGCACCTGGAGGTCGGCGAACGGGTCGTCGGGACCGAGGCGCTGCACGGCGGCATCACTGCCGAAATGCGGAGGCTGACCATCGGAACGCCGGAGATACCCGTGACCTGGTGTGAGGACCTTCGTCAACGTGGAGCACGCCGAGGAGTGGCTCAACAGGGAGGCCGGAGCCCTGACCCTGCTCACGGGGACCGGCGTGCCGGCTCCTGGACTGGTCGCGGTTGATCCGGTCGCCGCGCTGCGGCCGGGTTCGTCGCCTGGCGGATCTCCTTGCCCGCAGCAGTGATGGAGGAAAATCTCAGGTGATCTCGGGCAGTGCTGCGCCCGTCCGGTGATCCGGCCGGGCGCGGCACTGGACAACTGGCCCGTGATCGCCACCGGTCATGCAGAAGGTCACGTGCCCGTCCTGGCTTCATCCAGGACCGACCCTCTGCGGGACCAGACGGCACCAGCCACCCCGCCCAGCGCCGCGAGATCCACGCCACGCCGACCAGGACGACCACCAGGGCGCTGCTGGACTGTGAGTGGCTGCCAGACAGGTCAAGTTGTGTTTCCTGGGGCCGAGTTGTGCAGGGATACTGCTGTGGTGCTGCTGACGTGGATTGCTGAGGTGGCGGACGAGCCCTTGGTGCTGGACCCGTCTGACCGGCCGGTGGAGTGGGAGACCAATACCTGGTCGCTGGGTGCGGCGGGCGAGGACAGCGGCTCGCCTGCCACCGCCGAGGTGGTGGCTGGCTTCGAGCGGACTGCTGCTGCCATCCGGGGGCGCATTCGGGAGCTGGGTTTTTCCGGGGTGGCGACGTTTTACGTGTGGCACGACGAACAGGCCGGGCAGCTCCGTTGCTCGACCGGCTCTGTGTCCCCGGATGCGTTGCCGTTCAGCGGTCCTTATGTGGCCTCCGACGACCTTGGGCCGATCGTCGAGGGGTTTCTGGCCGACAGCGAGCCGGAGATCACGCCGTTCCGTGTCTGGGTCAGCGGTGTCGGAGCCTCCAGCTGAGTTGTGCGTGTGGCCTCAAGTGGTCGACGCCGCACGGTCGGACTCACTGCGGAGAACGCAGAATTCATTGCCCTCGGGGTCCGCGAGGACGGCCCAGCCGGCGCCATCGGGTTCCCGGCGGTCGTCGACGAGGGTGGCCCCGAGGTTCAGTAGACGCTCGACCTCTTCCTCGCGTGTGGTCCTGGGACGCAGGCACAGGTGAAGTCTGTTCTTGGTGGTCTTCGGTTCCGGCACCTGGTTGAAGTACAGCAGCGGGCCCTCCGGCAGCATCACCGCAGTCTCCGGATCACCGGGGTTGTCCTCCGGATGCAGCGGACAACCGAGCACCTCACCCCAGAACCGGGCCAGTTCATAGGCATCCGCACAGTCGATCGCCACATTCTGCAATACCGAGACCATGCGCCAGAGCCTGCCTGAAGCTCCGCTCGGCCCGCCAGGGCTTTAGAGACACCGTGCCGGACCGCCACCTTCTCCGAACCTTGGGGCCGGTCCGTCCCGAAACCTCTGATCTCTGAGTCTTCGCCATCTTCGAACATGCGGGTCAGAGGCTCTGGCGTGGCGCTCGCTCGGGATGCTCATGCTGGTCTCGGGCGGGAGTCTGTGGTCTTGATCATCCGTCATGTCATGGGTCGAGGCTGTCACATTCGGGTTCATTGAACCCAACCCGGCCAGCCGGGTTGTCCATGTCAAACAGCCGCTCGCGGCGGCGCGGCCCGAAGGGCACATCAGCCCCCAGCGTCATCTCCCGGTGCGGTATCTCTCGCGGCCCACGGTCGGCGACGGCGTCCGCGAGGGCCGCAGCAAGGTCTCCGTTCTATGTAGTGTGCGGAAATGACAAGAAGCGAGCGACTCGCAGAACAGCTGGACTGGTACTGGCACAAAAACCTGCGTCCGCGGCTGGATGGTCTTACCGATGAGGAGTACTTCTGGGAGCCGGTGCACGGCTGCTGGAGCATCCGCCCACGTGGCACGTCGGCCGCTCCGATGTCGGCAGGTTCGGGGGAATGGGCGATGGATTTTGCGTCCCCTGGCCCGGTGCCGGCGCCGGTGACCACGATTGCCTGGCGGCTGGCGCACATCATCGTCTCGTGCCTGGGCTATCGGGTCGGATGGTACTTCGGCGGCCAGGACGTCGACTCCGAGACATTCGCCTATGCGGGGACCGCTGACGAGGCGCTGAAGCAGCTCGATGAGATGTATGCGAGATGGAACGCGGGGGTCCGCGAACTCTCGGACGCCGACCTGGAGAATCCGCCCACGGTGGGTCCCGAGCGGTTTCCCATGGAGAACAGGGTCCTGCACGTCAACAGGGAGCTGATCCATCACGGCGCCGAGATTTCCCTGCTGCGCGACCTCTACCGCTGGCAGGACGGAGCCGTACCGCGCCGAATCTGACTGAGGATCCGCCAGTTCTTGAGATGGGCGGAGCCGTGCTCGACCGGGGCGCGTGCGGCGGCGAGCGCCCGGTTCGCTTCCTTTTCGCTGGTGGTGAGCTTGCGGGCGCGGGTGGCCTTGAAGCCGGTGCCGACCACGGGGTCATCCGGGTCGTCGTCCAGGCCGAGGCGTGGCTGGTTCAGTCGCCCGGGGCGAGGCCCAGGGTGTCGAGCACCCCGTACACCCCCCGGGAAGAGAATCGCCGCGCTGCTGAGGACCAGGGCGGCGGTCATCCAGGGGTTGGCGCGGAAGCGGGGCGGGACGCCGGTGTAGCGCAGGCGCCAGACCGCGATCACGACGGCGAGGAGGAAGATGCCGCCGCCGATGCCGCCGATCTGCACCATCAGGACCGGGGACTGGACCCACAGGAAGAAGCACATCCACACCGGGGGCAGGCACCAGGTGAGGATCCGGATGGTGCGGGTGCGGACGCGCATGTCGTTCCAGTCGATCGCGCCGAGCAGACCAAGGGTGTTGGTCCACAAGCGCGGGACGCTGGCCGAAGAGGCGACGGTGACCGAGAAGAGCACGGAGATCGCGCCGCCCAGGAAGAGGTACTCGGCCCAGGGGCCGAGCGTGTCGGTGTAGCTGTGCGACAGCGTGGTGATCATGTCGTTGCCCTCGGGCGCGAGGCCCTGCGGATGCAGCACGGAGGCGCCGATCACGTAGAAGGACAGGGTGCAGATGGTGCACACGAACCAGGAGACACCCACATCGAGCCGCATGACCTTGAGCCAGCCCTCGGCGCGCCGGGCGCGCTGCTCGGTCCCGTCGTCGGGGCCGGTCCAGCGGGCGTAGCCCTTCTCGAGGCACCAGTAGGTGTACGTCGTCATCTCGTCGGCGCCTACGCCGGTGATGCCGAACATCGCGAGGGCGATGCCCACCGTGCCGGCCGGGATCTGGAAGCTGAGCCCGTCGGCGAACTGTTCGGTGCCGTACCCGTAGGCGGTGAGCGGCAGGGCGAGCGCCAGGCCGACGGTGATCACCGTCTTGAGCGTGATGCCGATGACCTCGGCCCGCTCTACGACGTGGTACTTGCCCGTCTGGAGGATGAGGATGGCGGCGGTGGTGACGATCACGGCCCAGATCGTGAGGGACGTGCCGCTCAGCGACCCGCCGTGGATCGGGAAGAGGATGGAGCAGGCGGCCGCGGTGCCGCCGATGATGCCGCCGCGCTGGAACATCTTGGCGAAGTCCATGCCGATCCACAGCCAGTTGATCCAGCTGAGGCGGCCGATGCGGGGGCCGACGTCGCGGAAGCCGTCCAGCGCGGGGCGGCCGTTGAGGATGGTCCAGCGGGCCAGCTCCATCTGCACCCAGACCTTGACCGCGGTGGAGATGATCACGAGCCACAGCAGGGCGAAGCCCGCCTTCGCACCGAGCGAGGTGGTGGTGATCAGTTCACCGGAGCCGACGACCGCGGCGGACAGGATGAGCCCGGGACCGAGGTGGCGCAGGCGGCCGCGGAAGGTGTCGGGGGCCGGGCGGGCGTCTTCGGCGCGCAGCGCGTACGGGTCGGGCTGCGCGGGAGGCGGCGTCGGGGCGGCGCCGTCGGTCGACGTGATGGCCATGTCAGGTCCTAGGGATCTTCCGGCGTCGTCACCGGTATCCGGTATGGGGACAGAGGTGTGGCCTGGGAGCGGGTGGTGGGGGTCGGCCGGCCTGGAGGTGACGGGGTTCAGCGGGCCTGGTGGTGTGGCGCCTCGCCTGCCAGTACGCGGACGACGTCCTCGGCGACCATGGCGCCCATGGCCTTCATCATCCGAGCCGGGTCGCCCCATGCCGGATGCTCCCAAGGAGGTCCGATCGTGTTACTTCGCCGTCCTCCTCTTGGTTCGGCTGGAGTACCACGAGGCGCATGCGCACAGCCCGAGGGGGAGGGACGAGGCCTCTGCTGAAGGATCAGAACCGTGTGTCGCCGACAGCCCCGTCCCATAACCTCGTGTGTGGAGATGTCGGATGCCACATGGATCCGCATGGAGGAGGCGATGGTGCTCGTCAGGGATACGCGGTTGCTCGCGGGCGCCGTGGTCGTGGCCTGCATGGTGCTGGTCGGACCCAGCGCACCAAGCGGTGCCCTCTTCGGCAGGTCGGTGCCCGTCGACGCCGTCAGGGATGTCGTACCGAACCGGGTCATGACGTGGAACATCTGCAACCCCTGCGACGCCAGCAACGTCGGCCGGGCTGCGGAGATCGCCACGTATGCGCCTCAGGTCATCGGCCTGCAAGAAGCGTGCGTGCGTGACGTCGAGATGATCCGGGAGTATCTGAAGAGCCTTCACGGGCTGGAGTACCACGTCGAGTACGGGACGGTTCTTCAGGATTGGGGCCGCTGCGGGGGAGCGCCGTGGAGTCCGGGAGCCTTCGGCCAGGCGGTCCTCTCTGCGGCACCGATGACAGACTCCGACAAGGTGGAGTACCCCGACGGAGGATCCGAGGACCGTGGGTACATGGCCGTCACCACCATGGTGGGCGGCCAGCCCGTCCGGGTCTTCAACACCCACCTCGCCCAACGACGTCAAGAAGCGGTCCGAGCGGACCAGGCCCGCGTACTGGCGTCGGACGTCGCCCGGTACGACCGTGCGATCGTTCTCGGCGACTTCAACGCCGTGCCGGACGCTCCCGAACTCGCCCCGATCTGGGCACTGGCCGCCGATACGGACCCCGAGTGCCGTCCCTCGTCCTCCGGCACCTGCAAGACGACCACCGACTGGCACAGCAAGTTCGACTACGTCTTCCTGCGGGGCATCGCCCCGCTCAAGCACCGAGTGCGGACCACCCCGTACTCGGACCACGACCTGCTGCACACCGACGTGGATCCAACCTTCACCGAGGGCCCGGCTCAGCCGGTGTGAAGGATCCGAAAGCGACCGGGTTCCGCCGGATCTCGATCCACGACCTGGATGGGTGGCCCGGCCCATTGCCAGACGCTGATGCCTGGCGTGCGGGTGAACTGGATCTGCCCGCGGGTGCCTTCGACTGCGACGCCCGGCCAGGACGCGGCGATGCGTCGCCGGTCCGGCCCGTGCGAACGCAGTAGGTCGGCGAGGACCGCGACCGTGTCGTAGCCCTCGAAGGCGACGAAGGAGGGCGCTTCGGCCAGCCGCTCGCGGAGGGCCGTCTCGACTCGTGCACCGAGGGGGCCGAGGTGCTCGGGTCGGTAGCGCAGGAACGGGATTCCGGCGCCGTCGTCGCCCAGCAGCGTCGCCCATTCGGCGAATTCCGGTTGTCCGGCGGGAGCACCGATCGTGATTTCGGCTAGGCGCTGGTCGCGGCGGACGGACCGGACGATCGGCACGGCCGGCTCCGGGTGGCCGACCAGCAGCAGGAGGGCGGTCGCGCCATGGTCGACGAGCGCGTCGCACACGGCCGTGGGGGTGAGCGCGCTCATGTCGAGTTCGATGACGGTGCCGCCGCGTGGAGCGATGCGGTCCCGCAGTATGCGGGTCCCGGATGCCCAGTAGACACTCGGCTGGGTCGCCACGGCCACGCGGGTGTGGCCCGCGCCGAGGAGGAAGTCCGCGTAGACCTGCCAGCCGCGTGACTGCGGCGGGGAGAGGCGCGCGACCCATTCCGTCGGCTGTTCGGTGAGCGCGTCGAGAACCGCCGACGAGCAGAGGAACGGCAGGCCGACAGCGTCGGCCCTGGTGGCAGCGGTGCGAGCGACGACGCTGTGATATTCCCCTGCCACGGCCGCCACGCCCAGGCCGGCCAACTCGTCCACGGCCGCCGCGGCCCTCCGCGGATCAGCCGCGGTGTCCCGGACCACCAGTTCCAGCGGCCTCCCGACGATCCCGCCCGCGTCATTGACTTCGGATACGGCCGACTCGAGTCCCGCGAGCAGGTGGTGGCCCGCCTCGGCCCATCCTCGGCCGAGTCAGCGGAACGAGTGCGCCGATCCGTACGGGTGACCTCACGCGCCTTTCCTCCAGATGTCCGTGAACCGGTCGAGCAGTGTGGCCGCCGCCGTCACATCGTCCGTGAGCGGCCGGTCGGCATGGTCCTCGTCGAGCACCGATCCGGCGAGTTCGAGCGCGTGGGTCACCGGAAGCCCTGGCTCGGGCCTCAGGCCGCGCTGGCGCAATGCCCTTACGGCGGCGACGAGTTCGCAGCCGACGACGAGACGGTACGCGCCGCAGGCGCGCAGCGTCTGACGTGCGGCCAGGGAGGCGAAGCTGGCCTGTTCCTCGACGCCGCGCGAGAGGACGGCGTGGCCGAGCGACGCGGGCGCGGAGAACGCCCGCAGATCACCGAGTGCGGCCCCGGCGGCGTACTCCAGGATCATCACGCCGGAGGAGGCGGGCTCCTGGTCGGAGAGGAAGGGGCGCAGCCGGGTGTAGGCGGGCTCGTTCAGGGTCGCGAGGCGGGAGGTCGACAGGCGTGCCACCTGCGTCAGCGACAGTCGGAAGTGGTCAAGGGCGAGGCCGAGTTGGGCTTGGTAGAAGCCGCCGTGGTGGTAGGCGGCCATGTCCTCGGGAAAGATCAGCGGGTTCTCGGCGGCCGCGTTGATCTCGACGGCGACGACCTCTTCCAGGGCGTCCGCCGCGTCGTGGGCCGGTCCGTGGATCTGGGGCAGGCAGCGGAAGCCGTACGGGTCCTGGAGACGGTCCAGCGGTGGGGTCGGACGATCGGCCGCGCCGATCAACTCCCGCATACGGCGGGCGACGTCGGCGCAGCCGCGGTGCCGGCGGGCGGCGTGTACGGGAGCGGCGTAGGCCTCGTGCGAGCCGTCGGTGGCCAGCAGCGACAGCGCGGCGACGACCTGGGTGGCCTCCAGCAGCCCGCGCAGCTCGTGCAGGGCGAGGGCCGACTGGCCGAGGGTGAGGGCGTTGCTGCTGATGAAGGCCAGCGCGTCGTTGTTGTCGAGCGGCAGGGGCTCCGGCGGGGTGCCCCCGCGCCAGGGATGCTCCCCTGCCAAGGCCAGTCCGGCCTGCGCCAGGGCCGCGATGTCGCCGGTGCCGACGGAGCCGAATTCGTTGACGACCGGGTACGCCCCGCTCTCCAGTGCCTCGCACAGCGCCGTCACGACGGTGGGCCGCAGTCCCGCGCCTCCGGCCAGCAGCTGGTTTGCCCGTACGGCGAGCATCGCGCGTACCTGACGGGCGGGGATCTCCTCACCGATGGCGCCGGCGTGGCTGCGCAGCAGCCGCAGACCGTGCGCGGCGTCCGCCCCGGTGGGTACGTCCTCGTTCCGTTTGGCGCCGACACCGGTGGAGCGGCCGTAGACGCGGCCGGTCGCGGCGATCTGCCGGGCGGCGTTCCAGGACTCCTCCATGCGCCGCATCGCCTTGCTCAGGGGAGTCGGCCGCGCGGTCCCGGAGGCGAGCCGCGCGACGTCCGCCACACCGAGACCGGTGCCGTCGAGAGCGACGAGAGCCGAGCCGTGGTCGACACCCCTCGGAGTGTCCGGAGTGTTCACAATCTGAGACGAGATCAAGCCCAAACACCCCTCGATCCAGGCAGTTGACCGCTATTCATGCAGAAAGAACTCTGCATGAGGCTATGCATCCGGGCAAGGGGTGTCTCGCGGCGGTGACCATGTGATTCCTACGGCTCGGGGTCGACCCAGGACAGCCCGTCCTCCGACGGCACCAGACCGCCCGGCCGCAGCGGGGCCTCGTCCTCCAGCGGACCGCCGAACAGCCCGCGTTCCTGCAGGACGGTCCCTTCCTGGAACACCTGCCGGAACGTCCGCGACTCGTAGAGCGGATTGCGCAGATCGTCGGCGTCCGGAAGGCGGCGCACCGCTCGCTCGAAGTCGTCGGCGACCGCGGTCAGCCGTTCGCCGGCCGGCTCGGCCCCGGTCAGTGACGCGTCGCCGGACGCCAGACCGCCCACCAGTTCGACGAACGCCTCCAGTTCCGTCGTGCCGATGTGGGTGACCTTGCGCGCCTTCCAGAAGTACGACCGCTCGTCCTGGTGCATGTCGTAGAAGGAGACCAGGAACTCGTGGAACAGGCTGTACTCGTGCCGGTAGCGGGCCTCGAACTCGGCGAACAGCCGGTCCTCGTCCAGGGTTCCGGCGAGGCAGCCGTTGAGGGACCGGGCGGCGAGCAGCCCGCCGTAGGTCGCGAGATGGACCCCGCTGGACAGCACCGGGTCGACGAAGCACGCCGCGTCTCCGACGAGCACCATGCCGGGCCGCCACAGCTGCGACTTCCAGTACGACCAGTCCTTGCGGACACGGACCTGGTCGTAGGGCGCCTCCGAAGCCTGCGGGACGCCGTCGAGGAGGTCGCGTACCTCCGGGCAGGCGTCGATCAGCCGGCGCCAGGCGGTCGCCGGATCCCCCTGGACGGCCTCCGCGTTCTCGCGGGCGACCACGGCTCCGACGCTGGTCAGGTCGTCCCGGAGCGGGATGTACCAGATCCAGCCCTCGTCGAAGGCGGCACAGAAGATGTTGCCGTCGTTCGGTGCCGGGAGCCGAGCGCCGCCGGCGAAGTAGCCGAACACCGCGATGTTGCGGAAGAAGTCGGAGTGGATCCGCTTTCCGCCGACGTGCCGGTGGATCCTGCTGCCGTTGCCGGAGGCGTCCACGACGTACCGGGCGCGGGCCTCGCGGATCTCGCCGTCGGGGCCGGTCCAGCGCACCCCGCGGACCCGCTCCTCGTCGGCGAGTACACCGGTCACACGGGAGCCCTCCCGTACGTCGACCCCCACCCGGCGGGCGTTGTCCAGGAGGATCGCGTCGAAGCGGGACCGCTCGACCTGGTAGGCGAACGAGGTCGGGTCGGCCAGCCGCGGCGACAGCGCGAAGGAGAACTGCCAGGGATCCCGGTTGCGGCCCCAGCGGAACGTGCCGCCGCGCTTCGGCTTGAAGCCCGCCCGCGCCATCTCTTCCTCGACACCGAGGATCCGGCACACCCCGTGCACGGTGGAGGGGAGCAGGGACTCGCCGATCTGGTACCGCGGGAAGGTCTCCTTCTCGACGAGGAGGACGCGATGGCCGTGCAGGGCGACGGCCGCCGAGACGGTGGACCCGGCCGGGCCGCCACCGACCACGATGACGTCGACGTCCTGAGGGGAATGGGCCGGACTCACTGGTCTCCCTTCGTCGTCCGCGTGTCGATCCAGGTGCGGATCGCCGACGCGGTGGTCTCCGCGTGTTCCCGCATCATCGTCAGATGGTCGCCGGGGACGTCCACGACCTCGTGTGCCGCGGGCCAGGACGTCCGCCAGTGGTCCGCGTCGGCGGAGGCCGCCATGGCGGGCGTGGGCCGCAGCGCGCGCACTAGGAGCGTGGGCGTGGCGACCGGCTCGGGGTCCCAGCCGAGGAAGATCCGGTTGTAGGCACCGGTCGCCGCCAGGGCGCTGTCGTCGTCCCCGCCGAAGAGGGGCCGTCCGGTGTCCTGCGGCGGCGGGGCGGCCAGGGACAGCAGCCAGTCCTTGCCGCTGTTGTCCGGAGTGATGTGGTAGGTGTCCAGCAGCACCAGACCGGTCGCTGCGCGGCCCATGTTCTCCAGCTGGTGAGCGACCAGGTGCGCCACATTGCCGCCCGCCGACCGTCCTACGACCACGAAGGGCACGTCCCCGACGTGCCGCAGCACGTTCTCGGCCTGCGCACGCGCCAGCGCGGCACGGTCCTCCGGTACGGCGGCACCGGCGCCGATCCCGGGATGCGGGAACTCCAGGACGTCCAGGGCGCCTTGGAACGCGCGGTGGAAGCGGGGGAAGTCTCCGCCGTCCGACGCGAGCGAGGGATGGTAGGCCGGGAAGTAGACGACCGTCGGCGTTCGCGAGCCGGAGCGGCCGTGGGAACGGCGGATCGGGGGCAGCGCGTGTTCGCGACCCTGGGCGGCCGGGAACGTGGGCAGCGCCCAGGACGCGGTGACGAGCAGGTGCGTCGCCGCCACCGGTTGTCCGGCGGCACTGACCGCCCGGAACAGGGCGGCGAGGGTGTACGCCTGTCGCTCGGGCCCTGTGGTCTCGGGGGCGGCTGCGGCGGCCGGTTCGCCGTCCAGCAGACCGAGCAGATGGCGTGCCAGTTCCTCGGCCGTACGGTGCTCGAACACCACCGCGGCCGACAGCCGGAGCTTCAGCGCGATGCTGAGCCGGTTGCGGATCTGCACGGCGGTGAGGGAATCGAAGCCCAGGTCGGCAAGGCTCTTGCCGGCCGGGAGCGCGTCGGCGTGCGAGTAGCCGAGTACTGCGGCGACGTCGGCCCGCAGTAGCGCCACGAGCGCCGCCTCCCGCTCACCGGGGGGTACGGGGGCCAGCCGCTTCCGCCAGGCTCCCGGCTCCAGCATCTGCCCGGAAGACCCGGCGGAACCGGAGGACTTCCCCGCGACGGTCGGCCGGTTCTGGCGGACGAGCCCGCGCAACGGCGGTGGCAGGTGCCCCTCATCGGACCGAAGCGCCGCCCGGTCCAGCAGGATCGGCGCCAGGACCGGCTCCGTCGAGCGCAGCGCGGCGTCGAACAGGGCCAAGCCCTGCTGCGTCGACAGCGGCACGAGCGCGCCACTTGCCTGTGGGTGCTGTGGGTGCCGTGAGGGCAGCCACGCCGCCATGCCGTCGGCGTGTTCCCACGGGCCCCACGCCAGCGACACCGCCGGGAGCCCCTCGGCGGCGCGGCGCTGGACGAGGGCGTCGAGCAACGCGTTCGCTGCCGCGTAGTTGCCCTGGCCCGCCCGGCCCAGCAGACCGGAGACGGAGGAGAACACGACGAACGCCGACAGACCCATGTCCCGGGTCAGCTCGTGCAGATGCCAGGCCGCGTCGGCCTTCGGCCGCAGCACGGCCGCCATCCGCTCGGGGGTCAGCGAGTCCAGCACGCCGTCGTCGAGGACCCCGGCGGCGTGCACCACCGCGGTCAGCGGTGGCTCGCAGCGCTTGACCACCTCGCCCAGGGCTGCACGGTCGGCCGCGTCGCAGGCGACGATGGTGACCCGCGCTCCCGACTCCTCCAGCGCGCTGCGCAGTTCCCGGGCTCCGGGTGCCTGCGGCCCACGGCGTCCGGTCAGCAGCAGATGCCGTACGCCGTGCTCGGCGACCAGGTGACGTGCCAGCTCCGCGCCCAGTGCGCCGGTGCCTCCGGTGATCAGCACCGTGCCGTTCGCGTTGAAGGGAGCCGCGTCGCCTGAGGCATCACCGGCCGCGACGAGTCGCGGAACCGTCACCTTCCCCTCTCGCACTCGGAGTTGCGCCTCACCGGTCGCGATCGCCGACGGCAGCATCCGCAGCGACTCGGGCCGCCCGTCCACATCCACCAGGACCACACGACCGGGCAGCTCCGACTGCGCCGCACGCACCAGCCCCCAGACCGCCGCACCGGCCAGGTCCGGCACCGGCCCGGTGGCATCCCGCGTCACCACCACCAGCCGCGAGCCCGCCGTGCCCGGATCGCCCTGCCAGTCCTGGAGCGTCTTGAGTACGCGGCCGGTCAGCTCGTGTACGGCGGAGAGCAGATCGGTGCCGGTCGCGTCGGCGATGCCAGTGACGGCGACGACTTCGGGGTTCCCGGCGCCGGGCAGGAACTCGGAGAGGTTCAGCTCGTCGGGCCCGCGTACCACCCAGGCGCGCTCATCGGCGTCGCCGGAGACGTCGAGGCCGGCCCACTCAGGGCGCAGCAGAGCCCTTCGTACGATGTCGTCCGTCATGTCGGCCCGGTCGGGCGGGAGTTCCCTGGTCGCCAGCGAGTCCACGCGTGCCACGAGTCGGCCGGACGGGTCGGCCAGGGTCAGGGAGACCGTGTCCGGGCTCGTCGGCGTCACTTTGACCCGCAACTCCGTTGCTCCCGTGGCGTGCAGGCTCACGCCGCTCCAGGCGAACGGCACGCGCACCGGGCTCGTCCCGGCGGACGCGGCCAGCAACGGCGCGTGCAACGCGGCGTCGAACAGCGCCGGATGGAGTCCGAAGCGGCCCGCTTCCGACGTGTGCGAAGCGGGCAGCCCGACCTCCGCGAAGACATCGTCACCGTGCCGCCAGACCGTGCGGACCCCCTGGAAGGCAGGCCCGTAGGCGAGCCCGGCGTCGGCGAGAGTGGCGTACGCGCCGGTGAGGTCCACCGCCTCGGCGCCCCGGGGCGGCCACGCGGGCAACTCGTCCTGCGTACTGCGCCCCCGGCCCAGCTGACCCGTGACATTCCTGGCCCATGAGGCGTCCTCGGTGGAATCCTCCGGCCGGGAGTAGATGTCGACCGTCCGCCGGCCCGAGTCGTCCCGCGCACCCACCACGACCTGGACCCGCACCCCCGAGGAACCGGGCAGGGTGAGCGGCGCCAGCAGCACGAGATCCTCGACCGTGCCGCAGCCCACCTCGTCGCCCGCCCGCACGGCCATCTCCACGAACACCGTCGCCGGCACGACGACCCTCCCGGCGACGACATGATCCGCGAGCCACGGGTGGGCCGCGAGGGACAACAGCCCGGTCAGCACCGTCCGCTCGGTCTCCGGCACCGGGAACGCCGGGCTCAGCAGGGCCCCGCCGTCGGCCGCTGCCGGAGACCTGGCGTCCAACCAGTACCGCTGCCGCTGGAAGGCATACGTCGGCAGTTCCACCCGGCGCGCGCCGGAACCCGCGTACACCGCCGCCCAGTCGACAGCGGCCCCGGCCACGTGCAGCCGCGCCAGCGCCGACAGCAGCGTCTCCGGTTCGTACGCTCCGCTTCGTGTCGCCACGGCGAGAACCGAGCCGGTCGTGAGCGCGTCGGGCAGACAGTCGGTGGCCGCCGCGGTGAGGACGGGACCCGGACCGAGTTCCAGGTAGGCGGAGACCCCGTCGTCCGCGAGCCGACGCACGGCGTCGGCGAAGCGCACGGGCAGCCGGACGTGCCGCGCCCAGTACTCGGGCGAGGACATGTCCGCGGGCTCGGCGGGTCGCCCCGTCAGGGTGGAGACGATCGGGATGCGAGGGGGGCGGAAGGTCAACTCACGTGCTACGCCAAGGAAATCGTCAAGCATCGGCTCGACCAAGGGCGAATGGAAGGCGTGACTCACCCGCAGCCGTACGGCCCTGCGGCCGAGCGCCTCGAAGCAGGCCGCGACGGCGAGCACCGCCTCCCGCGTGCCCGAGATCACCACGGAACGGGGCCCGTTGACGGAAGCGACGGCCGCCTGCGCCCCGAACTCCGCCAGCGCGGCGACGACTTCCTCCTCGGACCCGTCCAGCGCCACCATCGCGCCGCCGCCGGGCAGTGCCTGCATCAGGCGGCCGCGAGCGGCGACGAGCCTCGCCGCATCGGGCAGATCGAGTACGCCGGCGACATGCGCGGCCGCCAACTCGCCGACCGAGTGGCCCACCAGGCGATCGGCTCGCACGCCCCACGACTCGAGCAGCCGGAACAGCGCCACCTCGAAGGCGAACAGCCCGGCCTGGGCGAAGTCCGTACGGTCCACCAGAGCCGCCTCCGGCGAGCCCGGCTCGGCGGACAGCACCGCGCTGAGCGGCTGGGGGAGCCGGTCGTCCAGGTACCGGCAGACCTCGTCGAAGGCGTCGGCGAAGACCGGGAAGGCAGCGCGCAGTTCGGCGCCCATCCGGGGGCGCTGGGCGCCTTGCCCGGTGAACAGGAAGGCCGTACGGATCTCCGGGTCCGCCAGTCCTCGTACGACTTCTGGTGCGTCCCGGCCCTGCGCGAGCGCGCTCAGCGCGTCCAGAGCGCGGGTCCGGTCACCGGGCGGCACGAACGCGCGATGGGGGAGGGCGGAGCGCGTCACCGCCAGCGAGTAGCCGATGTCGGCGGGCGACAGGCCTGGCCGGTTCGCCACTTCGGTCGCGAGCCCGCGGGCCTGGGTGCGCAGGGCGGGTTCGTCGGCGGCGGAGAGCAGCCACGGCACAGGCGGTGCCGCCACCGTCTCCTGGGGGACCGCCGCGCCCCTCTCCGGCGCTTCCTCCAGAATCACATGCGCGTTGGTCCCGCCGATACCGAAGGCCGAGACCCCCGCTCGCCGCGGCCGGTCCGAGGCAGGCCAGGGGCGGGCGTCGGTCAGCAGTTCCACGCGGCCCGAGGACCAGTCGACATGCGGTGAGGGCGAGTCGGCGTGCAGCGTCCGGGGCAGTTCGCCGTGTCGCAGGGCCTGCACCATCTTGATGACGCCGGCGACTCCGGCCGCCGCCTGCGTGTGCCCGAGGTTGGACTTGACCGACCCGAGCCACAGCGGCTGCTCGCGGCCCTGTCCGTACGTGGCCAGCAGGGCCTGCGCCTCGATGGGGTCACCCAGCTTGGTGCCGGTGCCGTGGGCCTCCACCGCGTCCACGTCACCGGCGCGCAGGCCCGCGTCCGCCAGCGCCCGTGTGATCAGCCGCCGCTGTGCCGGCCCGTGGGGCGCGGCGAGCCCGTTGGACGCGCCGTCGGAGTTCACGGCGGAGCCGCGCAGCACGGCCAGGACCGGATGGCCGTTGCGCCGAGCGTCGGACAACCGCTCCAGCAGGACGAGTCCCACGCCCTCGCCCCAGGCCGTGCCGTCGGCCGCCGCCGAGAACGACTTGCAGCGCCCGTCAGGCGACAGCCCGCGCTGCCGGCTGAACGCGAGGAACGGCTTGGGCGTCGCCATCACCGTGACCCCGCCGGCCAGCGCCAGCGAGCACTCGCCCGAGCGCAGCGCCCGCATCGCCCAGTGCAGCGCCACCAGCGAGGACGAGCACGCGGTGTCGACCGTGATCGCGGGACCGCGCAGACCGTAGACGTACGAGATCCGCCCGGAGGCCACGCTGCCCGCCGAGCCCAGCCCCAGATGGGCCTCCAACTCGTGAGAGCGGCTGAAGCGTGCCGAGTAGTCGCCGTACATCACGCCCACGAACACGCCGGTGTCGCTCTCACGCACCGACGCCGGATCGATTCCGGCCCGCTCCCACACCTCCCAGGACGTCTCCAGCAGCAGCCGCTGCTGCGGATCCATCGCGAGCGCCTCGCGCGGCGAGATCCCGAACAGCCCCGCGTCGAACTCCGCCGCCCGGTGCAGGAATCCCCCGTGCCGCGTGTACGACGTGCCGATCCGGTCGGGATCGGGGTCGTACAGGGCGTCCAGGTCCCAGCCGCGGTCGGTCGGGAACTCCGAGATGGCGTCCCGCCCCTCCGTCACCAACTCCCACAGACCCTCGGGAGAGTTGACGTCACCGGGATAGCGGCAGCCCATGGCGACGACCACGACGGGATCGTCGTCGGGGGACCGGTCCTGACCGCCGTACGACTTCGGGCGTTCTTCGGACCCGGCCTCGAAGAGCGCCACGCGCAGGTAGCGGGCGACCTCGGCCGGTGTCGGGTGGTCGAAGACCAGCGTCGACGGCAGGTTCAGGCCGGTCAGCTCGCCGAGCCGGTCCACCAGTTCGACGACGCCGACGGACGTCAAGCCGAGATCGGTGAAGGGGCCGGCCGGGTCGGGCAGATCGCCGGGCGTGTACCGGCAGACCTCGGCCGTTTCGGCGAGCACCGTTTCGCGGAGCGCGCGTTCCTGGTCGGCGGGCGAGAGGGACAGCAGCCGCTCGCGCAGGGCGGTATGGGCGGTGTCGGCCGCGGCCGCCGCCGGTACGGCCAGCGCGTGCCGGGCGATCTTGCCGGACGCGGTGCGCGGGACGGCGGCGATCTCGTGGATCTCGGTCGGCACCTTGTAGTCGGCCAGTCGGGTCCGGCACTCGGCGAGCACCTGCCGTGCGTCGATCCCGTCAGGGCCCGGTACGACGAAGGCGACCGGCACCTCGCCGAGCACGTCGTGCGGCACCCCCACGACGACGGCTTCGGACACGCCCGGACACCGCGCCAAAGCCTGCTCGATCTCCGCCGGGTGGATGTTCTCACCGCCGCGGATGATCAACTCACTGACCCGGCCGGTGAGCCGGAGATGACCGCGTTCCACGCGGCGGCCCAGGTCGCCGGTGCGGTACCAGCCGTCCCGCAGCGCGGCGGCCGTCGCCTCGGGCTGCCCGTGGTACCCGGCCATCAGGCCCGGCCCCCGCACCCAGACCTCGCCCTCGGCCCCGTCCGGGACGTCCTCGCCGCCGCGCGGGTCGACCAGGCGTACGTCCATGCCGGGGACGGGCCTCCCGCAGGAACCGTCGGCTCCGGGCTCGTCGGGGCGGTTCACCGCGATCATGCCGCAGGTCTCGGTACTGCCGTACGCGTCGAGCAGCGGCGCCCCGAGGTTCTCCTCCACGGCCGCGCGCAGAGCGGGACCACTCGACGCACCGGCCACAACGCACATCCGCAGCGCCTGCGGGAATTCCCCCGCCGAATCGACGAGTTGGTGATACGTCGTCGGCACACCGGCCAGCATGGTGAAGGGGCCGCCGAGCCCCTCGTGAGCCGTGAGCAGCTCGTGCCGTAGCCCGCCAGGCGGCAGCAGCTCACCGGCGATCCGGGCGCTCGCGCCCACAGCGGTCACGCCCAGGATGGCCAGCGAGTGGCTGAAGCTGTGGAACAGCGGAAGCGGCCAGAGCAGCCGGTCGTCGGGCGAGAGGCCGAAGATCGGGGCGTAGCAGGCGGCCACGGACCACAACGCGGCCCGCTGCGTGGACAGCACGCCCTTGGGCCGGTGCGTGGTGCCCGAGGTGTAGAGCATCCAGGCCGGATCGTCGAGCCCGAGCAGGTCGATCTCCGCGGACGCGTCGCTCTCGACCGCGCTCAGGAACGGCTCGGCGCCGTCCGGGGCCGGGCCGCTCCCGGTGACCAGGACGCCCAGGCGGTCGTACGGCGTTCCCAGGCGCCGCAGTTGTGCGAGACGCGCGGCGTCGGTGATGACGAACTCGGCACCGCTGTCCTGGAGGAAGTGGGCCAGCTCGGCGTCGGAGGACCGCGGATTCAGCGGGACGCCGACCATCCCCGCGCGCAGCACGCCGAGGCAACTCTCCACCGTCTCCACGCGGTTGCCGAGGCAGATCGCGACACGGTCGCCGCCGCCCAGCGTCGTCCGGGTCTTCAGGTACGAGGCCAGCGACCGCGTACGGCGCTCCAGCTCGGCGTAGGTGACGCTGCGCGAGGAGTCGGAGTAGGCGACCCGCTGCCCGGCCGCCTCGGCGTGCTGCCGCAACAGCTCCGGCACCGGCCGGATCAGCTCGTCACGCCTCATGTCTCCGCCTTCCAAGTCCCTCGCGGTGCAACGATGTTGACCCTACGGGACCCGGGGGCGGCGCCCGGGTCGGCGCTCCGGATCAGCCGTGGCGCGTCGTGTCGCTGAGGATCTGCTCGCGAAGGATCTCGGCGTGGCCGCAATGCTGAGCCAGCTCGCGCAGCGTGTGGAGGTAGATCCAGCGCAGCGGCAGCGGGCCCCGGCGGTTGCCTCGTACGAGGTCGTCCAGCGTCAGCTTCTCCGTGGCTCGGCGGGACTCGGCGCATGCCTGCTGATAGGCATCCTGGACCGAGGCGACCGTGTCGTCGTCGTGGAGGTCGAACGACTCATCGGGCGTGTCGGGAATGCCGATCTCGCTGCGAGACCGGCAGGTGACCGCCTCGTCGAACCAGACCTTCTCGACGAACGTGGCGTGCTTGACCAGGCCGAGCAGCGTGGTCTTGGACGGGACCAGCGAGCGGCGCGCCTGCTCTTCGGTCAGCCCGTTGAGACTGTCGCGCAGCGCGGACCGATGCTCATCGAGGAAGATCTCGAACTGATCGCGGAACGCCGCGTGGAAGACGGTGGGTTCTGTCGTCGACTGGAAGACCATGACCGCAACGATAGGTTGCTCGGCTTCTCGACGTGCGGGGACCTGAACAGGGGCCCGCACGCGCCGCGTCCCCTGGACGGAAGGGCCCGTCGGCTGCCCACTGGCAAAGGCTGACCGCGGGGTGTCAGTCAGCGCAGTGCGGCCTCGCCCGTCTGGACGGCACGTAGTGCGCTCGACCGTTTCCGATCAGCGGCTGGTGGCTTGTCGCGCGGGTGTCAGACGCTGTGCGCGCCGGCTGTGCCATAAGCGGCGCGCCAGGCAGCGGGAGGCAGGTCGGCCTGGCGCCGGAAGAACGACACTCCTCGGGGACTTCCTCACGTCCCTTCAGCGCTGACCACGTGGAGGAACGGCCGCCGCACTGGATCAAGACCGCGTGCCCGCGTCTCTGGTCGGCCCGGTGCGTTCCAGGCTCGGTGGCGTCCAGTCGGCATGGCGCAGGATGGCGTGGACGGTCGCGCGGGAGGGGGCCAGACGGAGGGCCGCGTTGCGCAGGGCGACGGCCAGCGGGTGCGTCAGTTGCTGGCCCATCCGGCCGGCCTGGCGGGCGGCCCGGGCCACGGACTGGCTGCGGGGGCGGCGCTCGGCGTCGTATCGGGCCAGTGCCGAATCGACCGTGGGTTCGGTGGCGAGCGCGGCGGCCAGGGTGGCCGCGTCCTCCAGGGCCTGGCAGGCGCCCTGGCCGAGGTTCGGGGTCATGGCGTGGGCGGCGTCGCCGAGAAGGACCACCCGGCCTTCGGCGAAGGCCGGCAAGGGCGTGGCCAGCTCGTGGATGTCATGGTGCAGGACGGCGTCCGGCCGGGTGGCGTCGAGCAACGCGGGGATCGGGTCGTGCCAGTCACCGAACCGCCGACGCAGCGCGGCGAGGGCGTCCGGATGCCGTATGCCCGGGGGCGAGTTGAGCACAGCGTGCCACTCGGCCCGGCCGTCGGTGAAGGCGATGTGGCCGAACTCGGCTCCCTTCCCCCAGGTCAGTTCGAAGTCGGTGCGCAACGGCACCGGATGCTCGGTGATGGCACGCAGGACCGTCGATCCGCTGTAGGCGGGGCCGGGCCGGCCGGGGAACAACTGTCCGCGCAGCCGGCTGTTCACACCGTCGGCAGCCACGACCAGGTCGGCGTCCAGGACGCCGTCGGTGACCGGCGCGCGGACCCGGCCGGGGCCTGAGCGGTCGACGGATGCCACTTCGGATCCGATGACCAGACACGAGGGAGGCAGCGCCGCACGCAGAAGGCGGTGCAGTACGGCTCGGGGGATACCGACGATCGGCGTGCCCAGCTCCCGTTCGAGCACGGCCCCGTCCATACGCGCCAGCCACCTGCCGTCGGGAGTGCGGGTGCCCCCGGTGTACTGGGGCCGGGCGGCCGCGCGTACCGCTTCGCCGACGCCGAGGACGTCCAGGGCGCGGATGCCGTTGGCGTGCAGGGAGATGCCCGCGCCCACGTCGGCCAGGACGCCAGCGCGTTCGACGACCGTCACGTCCCAGCCGATCCGGCGCAGGCCGATCGCGGCGGCCAGCCCGCCGATGCCCGCCCCGACCACCACCGCACTGCCGCCCATGCCTGGCCCGCCCCCGTTCACCGTGCTTCTACAGATGTAGAAGAAGAGTACTCCGACTCTCTACAGGTGTAGAAAGGAGGGATGTCCACCGACCGACGCACCCTCCTCGCCGACGCGGCCATCGCCGTGCTCGCCGAGAGCGGGATACGAGGACTGACCCACCGTGCCGTGGACCGGGCGGCGAACCTGCCGCCCGGCACCACATCCGCCTACTACCGCACCCGCCAGGCACTGCTCACCGCACTGGTCCGGCGTCTGGTCGCACTCGACCAGACCGAACTCCAGGAGATCGGGGAGCAGACACCGATGCCGCAGCATGCCGAGGAACTGGTGGCCGGGATCGCCGGCTTCGTCGAGCGGCGGCTCACCGGAGACGGACGGCGGCGTTCCCTCGCGCGCTACGCGTGCGCCCTCGAGAGCGTGCGCCACCCCGAGTTGCGGGAGATCCTCGTGGCGCGCGAGAACGCGGGGCGGCAGGTCGTACGGGACTTCCTGGCCGCGCAAGGCCTCCCGGACTCCGAGAACCGTACGGTCACGCTGCTGACCTGCGTGGACGGGCTGGTCTTCGACCGCTTGGTGAGCGGCGGAAGAAACGTGTCGGAACAGGAGATCCGGGGGCTGGTGATGACGGCGTTGCGATGAAACGCCCCGTACGGCTACGGGAATCCGGTCCCCGGGTACGGCGGGCTGCCCTTGACGCCGGAGCGCCCGAGGTTTACGAAGCGGATCGCTGCATGGCCCGGAAGTAGCCGAGCCATCAGAAGGAAACCCCGTTACAAAGCGGTCATGAGCTTGTCATGCGCGAGCGGGAATGCCGGTCGAGAGCGGGCCGGTTGCCCCGGGTATGACCATCGGAGTAGCGCTTCCCCTTCACCACGAGATCGACGGCACCGTGCGGCTGGCTCGGGAGGCCCACGAAGCCGGATTACGTTCCGCGTGGTTCGGGCAGACCTTCGCATACGACTCGCCCACGCTGGCCGCGATCGTCGGTCGCGAGGTACCCGGGCTGCACGTCGGGACCTCCGCGATCCCCGTCTTCGGCCGCCATCCGCTCCTCATCTCCAGCCAGGCCCAGACCGCCCAGGCGGCGACCCGCGGCCGCTACCACCTCGGGCTCGCGCTCGGCACCAAGTACCTGACGGAGACCGGCTTCGGAATCCCGCACGAGCGCCCCATCCGCCTGCTCCGGGAATTCCTCACCGCCCTGCGCCAACTCGTCGAAACGGGCAGCGCCGACTTCCACGGAGAGCTGCTGACCGCCACCACCCCCTTGCCGGGCGCGGTGCCGGGTGCCGAACCGTCTGTGCCGCTGCTGGTCGCCGCCATGGCGCCGCAGGCGCTGCGCGTCTCCGGCGAACTCGCGGACGGCATCCTCCCGTACCTGGCCGGCCCACGCGCCCTCGCCGAACACATCGTCCCGGCCGTCACCGCCGCGGCCGAGGCGGCCGGCCGGACCGCGCCGCGCATCGTGGCGTTCGTCCCCGGAGTCGTCACCGCTGACGCCGAGAGCGTGCGGGAGAAGGCGGCCGAGACGCTCGCGTTCTACGAGCGGTTTCCGTCCTACCAGCGCGTCATCGGACTGTCCGGCGGCACCCGGGCCGTCGACCAGGCCGTGATCGGGGACGAGGAGGCGGTCGCCGCCGAGGTCGCGCGATACCGGGAGGCCGGGGCGACGGAAGTGGTCTTCACCACGACGGACCTGGGCACCGAGGCCGACCGGCGCCGCACCTGGAAGCTGCTCGGAGAGCTGGCGAACGGCTGAGGAACCGGGCCGGGGCAGTGGAAGGGGGAGAGGGAGCGGCCGCGGCGCGTGCGGGCCCTCTTGACGTGGCGGGAAAGCCGCCTGACACTCCAGAGCAGAGATCCCTAGTGCATCGGTAGGAAATGATGGAGCGACTGGAGCCGCCCGCCGACCGCGCGTCGCGCGCGGGCCGGTGGTCCCTGCTCCTCACCTCCCGCCGGCACATCGATCTCCTGCGCGTCTGCAGCGCGGCGAGCCCCCTCCGCTGAACCGGCGGCGCCCACCGGCACCGCACCCCGCCGCGCACGGGTGTGCGCCGACGCCGCCGCGCACCCGTCCCCCATGTGCGCCGCCCGCCCGCCGCACCTCCCAGAACCAGAAGCCGGACCCGGACCCAGGGAGACACATGCCCGCCGCACCCCTGACCACCGTCCCGTCCCTCCCCTCACCGCCGCCGTTCCGGGGCAGGATCGGCTGCGACGCCAACAGCGGCTACTACGCCGCGCCGCGCCGCTACCGTCTCCACCTCTCGCTGTCCTGCCCCCACTGTCTGCGGATCGCCATCACCCACAGCCTGCTCGGCCTGGAGGACACCCTCCCGGTCGTGCTGCTGCCGGTCCTCCCCGACCTGCCCGACGGCGGACACTCCGCCCTGAGCCCCTTGTACGAGGCCAGCTCGCACCGGCATCCCGGGCCGGCCCTCGCACCGGTGCTGAGCGACACCTGGACCGGGCGGATCGTCACCACGCACTCCTCGCACATCCTCCGGGACCTGGCCCGGCGCTTCGGTGACGACGGCACCGACCGGCCCGTCCTCTACCCGCACGGCGCGGAGGAGGAGACAGAGGCCGTCGAACGTCTCTGTGACCACAACATCAACGAGGCCGCACAGCAGGCCGGACAGGCCGACACCGACTCCACGGCGCGCCACACCGCCCTCAGCTCCCTCCTACGGGTCCTGGGCTCACTGGAGTGGCGCCTCGCCGACCAGGACTTCGTCCTCGGCGACGAACTGACCGCCGCCGACGTGCGGTTGTGGGTGGCCCTGGTCCAGCTCGACACCGTGCACCGGCTGCACCTCGACGCCGCCGCGGTCCACCGCATCGCCGACCACCCGCACCTGTGGACCTACGCCCGACGGCTTGCCGCCCACCCCGCCTTCGGCCGCCATCTCGACCTGGACGGCATCGCCCGCAGGCACCACGCCCATTGCCAAGGTCTGGAGGCCGCGGGGGCGGCGGTCCAGATCCTCGACTGGGCCGTTCACATCGCGGAAGGGCCCGCTCGGCAGGGGCCGAACGGTTTCATGGAACCGCAATACGCCCTCCACCTTCGTCCGCCCAACCCCGCCTAATCTGCGACGACATGGGGCCCGCCATACCGGAACATGGCGGGCCCCGTGCCCTCCTCGGGAGGGCTGGTGATCACTTACGGCCGACCTGGAAGGCACCCTCTTCGTGTCCGCACCTCCCCCTCTTCACCTTGCCGTGGCACTGGACGGCACGGGCTGGCACCCGGCGGCATGGCGTGAGCCCGGTGCCCGGCCCCACGACGTGTTCACCGCCGGCTACTGGGCCGGCCTCGTGACGGAGGCCGAACGCGGCCTGCTCGACTTCGTGACGTTCGAGGACGCGCTCGGACCGCAGTCCTCGCATCCCACAGAGCCGGACGTGCGCACCGACCAGCTACGGGGCCGGCTGGACGCCGTACTGGTCGCGGCCCGGGTCGCACCGCTGACCCGGCACATAGGGCTGGTGCCGACCGTGGTCGCCACGCACACCGAGCCCTTCCACATCTCCAAGGCCATCGCCACCCTGGACTACGTCAGCACCGGCCGCGCGGGCCTGCGCGTCCAGGTGTCGGCACGGCGGAACGAGGCCGCCCACTTCGGCCGTCGTGCCTTCCCGCCCCTCCGCGCAGAGGACTGGGACACCCCGGCCGGCCGGGACCTGGTCACCGGCCTCTTCGACGAGGCAGCCGACCACATCGAGGTGGTACGCCGCCTGTGGGACAGCTGGGAGGACGACGCGGAGATCCGCGACGTCGCCACCGGGCGCTTCATCGACCGGGACAAGCTGCACTACATCGACTTCGAGGGCAGGCACTTCAGCGTCAAGGGACCCTCGATCACCCCCCGGCCGCCGCAGGGGCAGCCCGTCGTCAGCGCGCTCGCGCACCAGAGCGTGCCGTATCAACTGGTGGGCCGTTCGGCCGACATCGGGTACGTCACGCCGCACGACACCGACCAGGGCCAGGCCGTCGTCGCCGAGATCCGTGCCGCCCAGGCCGAGGCAGGCCGGGCGGAGGAGCCGCTGCACATCTTCGGTGACCTGGTCGTGTTCCTGGACGACGACCCCACGGCGGCGGCGGACCGCAAGGCCCGTCTGGACGGCCTGTCCGGCTACCCGTACACCAGCGACGCCGAGATCTTCACCGGCACGCCCGGACAGTTGGCGGACCTGCTGCTGGAGCGCCGCCGGGCCGGCCTGAGCGGCTTCCGGCTGCGCCCCGGAGCGATCGGCCACGACCTGGAGCAGGTCACCCGTGGCCTGGTACCCGAACTGCAACGCCGAGGCGCCTTCCGGCACGCCTACGAGGCGAACACCCTGCGCGGGCTGCTCGGGCTCGCCCGCCCCGCCAACCGCTATGCCGCCGCCTGAAGCCGGAGGAGTTGTACGACCATGAGCGAACCGACCACCGGAGCACCGGCCACGAGCAGGGCGACGACGGGCAAGCCCGTGAAGCAGATCCATCTCGCGGCCCATTTCCCCGGCGTCAACAACACCACCGTGTGGAGCGACCCGCAGGCGGGCAGCCACATCGAGTTCAGCTCGTTCGCGCACTTCGCACGGACCGCCGAACGCGCCAAGTTCGACTTCCTGTTCCTCGCCGAGGGGCTGCGACTGCGTGAACAGGGCGGCCGGATCTACGACTTGGACGTGGTGGGGCGCCCCGACACCTTCACCGTCCTGACCGCCCTCGCAGCCGTCACCGAGCGCATCGGTCTCACCGGCACCATCAACTCCACCTTCAACGAGCCCTACGAGGTGGCCCGGCAGTTCGCCAGCCTGGACCACCTGTCGGCCGGACGGGCCGCCTGGAACGTCGTCACCTCCTGGGACGCCTTCACCGGCGAGAACTTCCGGCGCGGCGGCTTCCTCCCGCAGGAGGAGCGCTACTCCCGGGCCAAGGAGTTCCTCGCCACCGCCACCGAGCTGTTCGACTCCTGGCACGGCGACGAGATCGTCGCCGACCGGGAATCCGGCATTTTCCTGAAGGACGCGCAAGCCGGAGCCTTCGTCCACCGCGGGCAGCACTTCGACATCGCGGGCCGGTTCAACGTGCCGCGCAGCCCGCAGGGCCGCCCACATCGCCCGCGGCCGGGCCAGCGTCCGCATGTTCCGCGACCCGATCGCCGTCGCCAGGCAGTGGCGCGAGCGCGCCGCGGCGGAGAACCTGTCGATCCGCGAGCTGGTCATCGAGACCACCGGCCGCCAGTCGTTCATCGGCTCCCCGGCCACCGTCGCCGAGACCATCAACGCCTTCGTCCAGGCGGACGCCGCCGACGGTTTCATCCTGGTCCCGCACATCACCCCCGGCGGCCTTGACGCCTTCGCCGACACCGTCGTCCCGCTGCTCCAGGAGCGCGGTGTGTTCCGCCACGACTACACCGGCACCACACTCCGCGACCACCTCGGCCTGACCCACCCCGACGGCCGGGCGGAGCCGGAGCTCCGGCGGGCGGCGTCGTGAAGTTCCCGGCCACCACCCCCACGCTTCCGCCCCGACCGGACCGACGCCGCGGCAGCGCGACGCTCTAGCGCGATGGCGGACGAGAGTGGCGACGCCTTGGCCAACGCGGGTAGCGCGGCGGTCTCCGCGGCCGGCTCTCCTCCCGAGCCGCTCACGCATGTGGCGGCCCCTCGCGAGAAGTGACTGCCCGGAGCGGTCGAGGATTGACACGACATACGCGGCAGCACAGCTGGCCGCTCCGCCGGAGGAGGCCTGTACATGCGCCGTGCAGGTTTCGTGGTCGCCGCCACGACCGCGCTCACGCTGGGGACCGCCGGCCAGGGCTGGGCTCACACCACCAGTGGCGACACCACCACCAGTCGGGGAGACCGGACCCGCGTCCAGGTGACCTGGGTCGACCGGAACTCCTTCCACAACGGCGCCCTGGCCGTCACAGACCAGACCTGCGACGACCGCTCCGTCTACGCCCCCCTCACCCTCCAGACCGGCTCCGGCGCCGCCCACGCCCTGGGCGACAACCACAACACCGACGGCTGCGGCACGACCACCGAGTTCCACAACTTCGCCGCCACCGACCCGAGCGGCATCAGAAGCCTCACGATGACCCTGTGCCGCAGCGCACCCGGAACGCCCGACGAGTGCGAGACCGGGTACATCGCCGTGAATCCCTATTACGGCTCCTGACACAACACCGCTCTCGCCGACCAGCCCCTCCGGCGGAACAGGTGGTTGTCGTACGGGAGTTTGCCGGACACCGGTGCGATGGCATCCCAGTGCCCGGCCAGCTGGCCGGTACCGATACCGGCGACCTGAACACGGGTGTTCGTGAGTCCAAGGGCGGAGGGGGGGGGGGGGGGGGGGGGGGGGGGGGGGGGGGGGGGGGGGGGGGGGGGGGGGGGGGGGGGGGGGGGGGGGGGGCGAGGGGGGG
>NZ_JBVIWP010000004.1:758970-770710 GCF_055594445.1 Streptomyces sp. NPDC040589
CCTTGATTCTGCACGATTTAGCGGGAACCAGGCCGAGAGATCAGGACGTGGGTTTCCGGACACCAGGGGCCGCACCCCCCCCCCCCCCCCCCCCCCCCCCGCTCCGGTCGGTCGGGGCCGGAACGCCCCGGGTCGACCTCACATGTGCACCACGGGCGCCGCGTCGGGGTCGGTGGCCGGTGCGTCGCGTCGGTACAGGATGACGCTGAGGACCAGACCGGCGGCGAAGAAGGCGGCCGACCACCAGTAGGCGGTGGAGTAGCCCTCCAGCCCGGCCTGTGCGAGGACGGCGGGGTCCTTGGGGTCGCGGCCGGCCAGGTAGTCGGTGACGGCGCTGGTGGAGAGGGTGTTGAGCAGCGCCGTACCGAGGGAGCCGCCGACCTGCTGCATGGTGTTCACGGCGGCGGAGGCGACACCGGCGTCCTCGGCCTTCACCCCGGCCGTGGCCAGGCTCATGGCCGGGGCCATCACCAGGCCGAGGCCGAGTCCCGCCACGATCAGCGGGGGCAGGATGTCGGTGGCGTAGCCGCTGCTGAGGCCGAGACCGGTCAGCCACACCATGCCGGCCGCGGCGAGGCCCATGCCCAGCGGTACGACCGCCTTGGGGCCGATACGGGGGATCAGCACGGTGGAGGCGAGCGTGGAGGACAGCATGAGGGCACCCACCATCGGCAGGAAGGCCAGTCCGGTCTTGATGGGGGTGTAGCCCAGGCTCTGCTGCAGGTAGTAGGTGAGGAAGAGGAAGACACCGAACATGCCGGCGCCGGTGATCAGGATGGAGACGAAGGAGGCGCCGCGGTTGCGGTCGAGCAGGACACGCAGGGGCAGCAGGGGGTGCGTGGCGCGGGTCTGCCACCAGGTGAACGCGGCGAGCAGGACGGCGCCGGCGACCAGGAAGCCCCAGGTCCGCACGGAGCTCCAGTCGTGGCTCTCGGCGTTGGCGAAGCCGTAGACCAGGCAGAACAGGCCGCCGGAGACGAGGACGGCGCCGGGGATGTCGATGGTGGCGCTCTTGTCGCGGGTGGTGCGCTGGAGCAGGAGCATGCCGCCGACGAAGGCGACAGCGGCGAAGACCAGGTTGACGTAGAGGGTCCACCGCCAGTCGAGGTGCTCGGTCAGGAAGCCGCCGAGGAGCAGCCCGATGGCGCCGCCCGCGCCGGCGATGGCGCCGTACACGCCGAAGGCCTTGGCGCGTTCCCTGGCGTCGGTGAAGGTCGTGGTCAGCAGGGACAGGGCGGCCGGGGCGAGCAGGGCACCGAACAGACCCTGCGCGGCACGCGCGACGATGAGCACCTCGAAGCTGCCCGCGGCGCCGCCGAGGGCGGAGGCCCCGGCGAAGCCGACCAGGCCGACCAGGAAGGTCATCTTGCGGCCGAACAGGTCGGCTATGCGTCCGCCGAGCAGCAGCAGGCTGCCGAAGGCGAGCGCGTAGGCGGTGACGACCCACTGCCGGTCCCCGTCGGAGAAGCCCAGATCCTTCTGGGCCGAGGGAAGCGCGATGTTCACGATCGTTCCGTCCAGCACCACCATGAGCTGGGCCAGCCCGATGACGGCGAGGATCCACCAGCGATGCGGCGATGGCGCGTCGGTCGACGGTAGTGAGGACACGGTGGCCGCGCCGGCCGTGTCCGTGGAGGTCTTGGGCATGACGGAACTCCAGAAGAAGCGGGGCAGGGGATCGGACGTCCGGTGGTGGTGCGGTGCGGGACGGCTGCGGCGACGGAGCTCGTCACGTGATCCGGCTGAGTGGCCTCGCGGACTGTCTGACTGACCGGACTGGCTGACACCTGTCAGATTAGTCTGAATCTGACAGGTGTCAAGTAAGGTGGTGGAGGGTCCCTAGGATGGCCCGGAGCACGAGCAGCGCAGGACGCACGCATGGAGGCAGTCGTGGGAGCAAAAGCCGAATCCGCTCGACGGCCGGGGCGCCCCGGCGCGGACACTCCCGCGGTTCCCGCTGAAGAGAGCATCCTGCGGCGCGGGCTCGAGGCCTTCGCCGAGCTGGGCTACGACCACGCCTCCGCGCGCGAGCTGGCCCGTCGCCTGGGCGTCAGCCACAACTTCATCAACGACCGGTACGGCTCCAAGGCGGCGTTCTGGCGTGCGGTGGTGGACCACGCGCTGGGAGGGCAGCTGGCGCGCCTGCCGCAGGTGGACGACTCGGTCGACGACGCCGAGGCCCTGCGGCGGATCATCACCGGCTTCTACCGGACCGCCGTGGACGAGCCGTTGATCGGACGGCTCTTCGTCGGCGAGTTCACCCGGGACACCGAGCGGCTGGACTACCTGTACGAGCACTACATCGAGCCGACCCTGCAGCTCATGGCGCCCGGCATCGAGCGGCTCGTGGCCGCGGGGCGGATGGCGCCCGTCCCGATGGACGTGCTGTTCTTCGCCGTCGTCCCGCCCGTCTCGGGAATGGTGGAGGTCCCGCTGGCGCGCCGCCTCGGCCGGCCCGACGACGCCTCACCGGAACAGCTCACGGCCACGGCGGAGGCGCTGGCGACGCTGGTGGTCAACGGGCTGCTGGCGTCGGGATCGGCGACTTGATCCGACGTCGGCATGCCGGGGCGGGAAGCGCCGTACTCGCGCTTCCCGCCCTCCCCTGTGACACCCCACGGGCGCCTCGGCCCGCGTCGTACCAGGCCCTCAGTCCTGGTCGTAGGTGTGGAACCCCCGCCCGGTCTTCCGGCCGAGCAGCCCCGCCTCCATCATCCGCTGGAGCAGTGGGGGAGGAGCGTGGAGGGGGTCCCTGAACTCGTCGTAGAGGGATTCGGCGATCGAGGCGACCGTGTCGAGGCCGATCAGGTCCGCGAGCTTCAGCGGGCCCATCGGGTGGGCGCAGCCCAGTTCCATGCCGGTGTCGATGTCGGCGGCCGTGGCGAATCCGGACTCCGCCATGCGGACGGCCGAGAGCAGATACGGGATCAGCAGCGCGTTGACGACGAACCCGGCCCTGTCCCGGGAGTGGATGACCGTCTTGCCGAGCGCCTCGGTCGCGAAGTCCCGCACGAGGGCCACCGTGCGGGACGAGGTGTGCAGGGAGGTCACGACCTCGACCAGCGGCAGCACGGGGACCGGGTTGAAGAAGTGCAGGCCTACGACCCGGTCGGCGCGGCCGGTCGCCATGCCGATCCGCATGATGGGCAGGGAGGAGGTGTTGGTGGCCAGCACCGCCTCCGGATCCTCGACGATCTTGTCGAGGGCGGCGAGGATCTCGGTCCTGGCGTCGGGGTTCTCCACGACGGCCTCGACGACCAACTGCCGGTCGGCGAGGTCCTCCAGGCTGCCGGTGAACGCCAGACGGGCGACCGCGTCCCGGGCGGCGGGCTTCTCCAGCTCGCCGCGCCGGACCGCCCGGTCGAGGGATGCCGTCACCCGTTCCCGGGCGGCGCGGGCCGCTGTCGCGTCCACTTCGCAGACCGTGGTGTCGAGGCCGGCCAGGGCGCACACCTCGGCGATGCCGGCGCCCATCTGTCCGCCGCCCACCACTCCGACGCGTCGTCCGGGCCCTCACCGCCAGACTCGCCGACGGTCACGGCATCCGCCTGGCCGCCACGACCGGCGACCGGCTGCACCACTACGACGAAGCCACCCGCACCCTCCACCTGTCGGCCCGCCTCCGCCCGGGACAGCGGGCGTTCCGGATGGCCATCCAGCTCGCCCTGCTCACATACGGCGACGAACTCGACCGCCAGGCCGCCGAGGACTTCCCGGCCGGTTCCCCCACCCACGCCCTGGCCCGGATCGGCATCGCCAACTACTTCGCCGCCGCCCTGATCCTTCCCTATACCGCCTTCCACACGGCGGCCGAGGAGTTCCGCTACGACATCGAACGCCTCACCGACCGCTACGGCCTCGGCTACGAGACGGCATGCCACCGGCTGAGCACCCTGCAACGGCCCCGGCTGCGCGGGGTGCCCTTCTCGTTCGTCCGCGTGGACCGGGCCGGGAACATGTCCAAGCGGCAGTCGGCCACGGGGTTCCACTTCTCCCGGGCCGGGGGCACCTGCCCGCTGTGGAACGTCTACGAGGCGTTCGCCGCCCCCGGCCGCATCCACGTCCAGATCGCCGAAATGCCCGACAGGCAGCGGTACTTGTGGACGCCCCGGGCGGTCACCCGGCACCGCGGCGGCTGGGGCGAACCCGGCAAGACCTTCGCCATCGGCCTCGGCTGCGAGATCCGCCACGCCCACCGGGTCGTCTACTCCGACGGTCTCGACCTCGCCAACGCCTCGGCCGCCACTACCATCGGCATGGGCTGCCGCGTCTGCGAACGCCTCGAATGCCCCCAACGCGCGGTGCCGCCCCTGGGCCGCGCCCTGCGGATCGACCAGAACAGCAGCACCTTCGTGCCGTATCCGGTGGCGGACCCGACGAGGTGAGGCCCGGGGCCTGCCCTTGTGCGGGTCGGTACGGCGCCACATCGTGCGTGCTGGTACCGATAGCCGAAGGGGCGTCGTCGGTAACGTGACCGCCGTGATGGTGGGCACCGAAGAAACCCGGCTGGTCGTCCTGCGCGGCAACAGCGCCTCGGGCAAGTCGTCCGTCGCGGCCGCGCTCCGCGAGAAGTTCGGCCGCGGCCTGGCCCTGGTCGGCCAGGACAACCTCCGCCGCATCGTGCTGCGCGAGCGCGACCGGCCCGGCGCCGCGAACATCGGCCTGATCGACCTGACGGCCCGCTACGCGCTGGACGCCGGATTCCACGTCGTGGTCGAAGGCATCCTCTACGCCGACCGCTACGGCGACATGCTCGCCCGGCTGCGCGCCGACCACCGCGGCCCGACCCACGGCTACTACCTGGACGTACCGTTCGCCGAAACCCTCGCCCGGCACGCCACCAAACCGATCGTCGACGAGGTCAGCGAGGCACAGCTGCGCGACTGGCACCGGCCGCTCGATCTGCTGCCGGGCGGGATCGAGAGCGTCATCGGCGCCGGCAGCGCCCTGCACGAGACCGTCGATCGCATCATGCTCGAGACCGGTCTGGACCGCCTGCCCGCAGTGGACCGCTGAGCGGCGCGGCTCGGGCCGCCGATCCACGGATCGAGGTGAACTCCGTGGCGAGGTGGTCGAGCAGGGGTGCCGCGCAGGGGTGCGGGTCGCGGCATGGGGTGATCGTGCAGATGCCTCGGGCCGGGGGGTCGACCAGGTCCACTGTGGTGACGTCGGTCCGCAGGGCGAGCGTCAGCACGTCGGGTATGAGCGCGATGGCGTGAGCACCGGACGAACCGGCCCGCTCCCGTCGTATCGACGCCGTCGACGTCCACGGCACGGTCGCGACCGCCACCATGACGCAGCGGCACGGCGCCGACCTGTTCACCGACATCTTCCTGCTGGTCCGCGCCGACGACGGCTGGCGCATCGCCAACAAGGCCTATCGCCGACACTCGTGAGGATCCTTCGCGGAAGCGGACCTCACGAAAGCAGAGATGATGACCACGCAGACGCACCACGTCGACCACGAACTCATCGAGGCGGCGGCTCACGTCGCCCGCACTCGGTGCCGTGGCGAAGAGCACACGATGGCGGCCGCGGCCCGCGCTCAGGACGGGCGGATCGTCACGGCGGTGAACGTCTACCACTTCACGGGAGGCCCCTGCGCCGAGCTGGCCCTCATCGGGGCGGCAGCCGCCCAGGGTGTCTACGACTTGGACACGATCGTCGCCGTGGGAGACCGCGACCGAGGGGTCGTCCCTCCGTGCGGCCGGTGCCGTCAGGTCCTTCTCGACTACTTTCCCGCAGTCAAGGTCATCGTCAGCGGGGACGACCGTGTCCGTGCCGTCCGTATCACCGACCTGCTCCCCGAAAGCTATGTCTGGGCCGACCACCAGGGCGAGGCCGAGTAGGCCGCTGTCCGGCGCGAGTTGACGCGGGGCTCAGGGCCAGACCCCGGAGAAGTCGATCGCGCGGGCCCACTCGGGATGGTCTATCAGCGGATTCCGGTTGCCCTGTATCTCCGCGATGGCCGCGTTGCGGTGCAGTTCGTACTCGGTGACTGCCTCGCTCTCGTGCCACCGCAGCAGGACGGGCAGCCGGTCTTCGGGGAACTCCTGCGCGACGTCGCCGACCTGGCCCGGATAGCGCAGCAGGAAGTACAGGGTGGCTCGGGCGACCGCGCCCCTGCACTTCTCCGGCTCGAATCCCACGCTCTCGCGCTTCCCGCACGCGTCCCGGACGGTTTCCTCGTAGTCGGGGAAGTCGAAGTACGGGAAGTTGCCGCGGTAACTGTTGCAGCCGGACTCGCACGTGAACAGATGATGCAGGTCGCCCCGCATGGGCTCCTTCGCGTGGAACCACGACTGCGGCACCACGTGCTCGCAGTTGAACGGCATGGACGCCTCCAGCGCGCGGAACTCGGCCTCGAATTCGGCCGGTCCCGCCGTCCGCTCCCGCAGCAGCAGCTCCCGCTCGCGGGCCAGCCGGGCCTCCTCCACAGCCGCGTCGGCCCGTATGACCTCCTCGGCGGAGAATCCCTGGCCGGAGTAGATGCTGCGCAGCCGTCCGTCCTTGTGCAGGTCGACCCACGGGTAGACCAGCCGCATCGGCTTGTACCTGGGCTTGGGCGCGTGGGTCTCGGCCAGCAGCGTCGTCAGCGCGCGGCGCAGCGCGTCGCCGTCGTCGGTGCGGACGTTCGCGTAGTACGCGGCGCGTGCGGCGGCGTCCGCGGACCGGTCGTAGTAGGGACGTTCCCGGGAGAGTCGGTGATGGGTCAGGGCCGCCTCGACGTCCTTCCCGACCGCCGAGACGACGTCCGGCTGCCCGTCCGAAGAGGGCTGTGGGGTCGGTGCGCGTGCGGGCAGCGGAGCCGAGAGGGTGGCCGAGGAAGGCGAGGCGGTGCCGAAGTCGAGGGTGATCCGCAGCGGGAGGACGAGCTGAGCGGAACCGTCGGCCGCGTGAGACTGAGCCCCGTCCTGCGAACCGCTGGCGCCCGCCAGGGTCGGCCTGCCGGTGAAGGACGGCATCGGCGGCGTGTTCTTCTCGGGAGACGGGTCGAGCCCCGTGGTGGACACCTCGTCCCGCAGTTCTGCCGCCTCGCCGGTCAGCGGTGCCTCGTGCAGGGACCGCAGCACGCGGCTGATCCGCACCCCCTCGTTGGCCCGCCAGGCCAGTTGCTGCTCGCCCATCTCCGGCCGCCACACCGTGCCGTCGACGCTCAGTGGCCGGCCCTCGGCATCGGTCTTCGGAACGGCCGAGTGATGCAGCGCCACGACTTCCCACTGGTCGTTGAAGACCGGAGAACCCGAGGACCCCTCACGGGTGTCGGACTCGTAGTGCAGGAACCGCTCCAGCACGTCGACGATCTGGTTCTCGCGCAGCGCGATCTGCTTGGGCTCGCCTCGCGGGTGCTGGATGATGTTGACGAACTCCCCGATGACGGCCTTGCCTTGCGCATCACTGAGGACCAGCCGGCCGAACGACGACAGCGCCTCGCCCTGCGCGCCGCGTGGGGCCACCGCGACGAGGGTGTAGTCCAGCGCCCGGTCGGTGACGAAGCACCGGAGCGGCTCCAGCGGGAAGACCGCCGGTACGAGCGGGTTGCCGTCGGCGCCGTCCTGGAAGGCGAAGGCGACCTTGCTGCGGCCGGCCTCCTGCACGTCGCCCAGGACATGGTTGTTGGTGAGCAGCAGGGAGGGGGAGACCATGAAGCCGGTGCCGTGTCCGCCGCCCGGCCCGCTGATGGTGATCCGGCCGACCGAGCGCGAGACCTGGACACCCTCCTCCAGGAACGCGACCGGGGTGAGGTTGTTGCGCCCGATGAGGCGCTCCAGCCCCAGCGCCTCACCGGTGAAGCTCTCCGGGGGCAGGCCCAGGGTGCTCCCCGCGCCGCTGGCGGGTTCGGTCGGTGTCCGCTCGATCGCCCGCGCCATGGCCCAGTCGGCGCCGAGACGTGCCAGCCGCTTCTCGACGCGCTCGGGGGTGTCTGCGTACAGCACGCCACGCGTCTCGAGGACGGACTGGTTTCTTTCACGCTGCTCGGTGCGGTTCCCGTAGCGGGCTGCGGCCATCGTCAGTTGCGACAGATAGTCCGACTCTCGTTCGGAAGCGAGTTCGGCCGTGGCCATGATCCGCCTCCTGGCCTGTCTTGATCGGGGCGGTGGTTGCCGAGACGCGCTGCTTCTCGGCAAGCCTTACTGATACCGATGCTTTCAGACGTGAGATACATGCGCAAAAGGGGTGAAAGGTGCTCGCGTTCAGCTCGCGGTGATACGGCCGTTCACCCGGCGCATCCACTCCTGGTCGGTCTGCCACATGGGGTGGTGAGGGGCCGCGTTGGATGTCAGGACGACGCCTCGGAAGCCCGCCGCGAGGCAGCGGTCCACGACGAACTCCGCGATGTCCTTGCCGACGGCGTCCTCCTCGAAGCGTGTCAGCAGCGGGGTGTACCCCACCACGCCTTCGCCGAGGACGGCGGGGATGCCGCGGTGACGGGCGAAGCCGGCGACGGAGTCGACCCACTGGGCCAGCGTCTCGCGCATGGCGTCCCGGTGGGCCGAATAGTTCTCGTAGAGCCACAGGTCCCAGCGGTCGGGGTCCACCCAGTCGTGCGCGTAGAAGAGTTCGCGCGGGATGCCGGTCGCCGCCAGTCGCCAGGGTTCGTCCGGCTGGTGGTCGGCGAAGGCGGGGGCGTCGGGCCGCAGCATGGCGGCCAGTGCGGGGGTGGGCCATGAGGCCGTCCGCGGTGCCGGTTCGGTGCCGTGGCCGAGCCCCACCGCCTGGTACAGCGCGCCGAGCACGCCGTAGGCGTAGAAATGGAAGTGCGCGATCTGCGCCTGCTCCGGCAGGTCGTCGAGTTCGTCCGGCCAGGGCTCGCCGAGCGAGTAGGTGACGGGGATACCGGGGTGGCGTGCCCGCAGCAGCTTCACGGCGCGTTCGAGGGGGCCGCGCAGCCGGGCGTAGTGGGTGAAGGCGCCGTCGCTCGGTACCAGGGAGCAGTTGTCGACCTCATTGTGCACCTCGACGTAGGCGACACGGTCGGCGAGACCGCGCTCGGTGAGGAAGTCCAGCAGCCCGGCGAGCGCTTCGGCCACGGCCTCGGCCCGGTCCGGGCCTGGCACCTCCGCCAGGGCGCGGTGCCAGACGTCGGTGTCGGCGAAGCTGGGGGACTGCTGGTACTCCCACGACGACACGATCACCTTGCAGTCGTGCCGGGCGGCCGCCTCGAACAGCTCGACGAGCCGCCGCCGGCCGTCCAGCGGGTAGCCGCCGCGCACGTTGTACCAGCGGGTGCGCTGTCCGAACCGCTCGCCCAGGCCTCGGACCCGCAGCGACTCCGGGGAGTCGACGCGTCCGGAGAACAGCAGGAACGGCATGGCGCAGACGCGCACGGTGTTGAAGCCCCGCTCCACGGCCTCGGCGAAGGCGCGGTCGAGGTCGGCGAAGGGCTCGCCGGGGCCCGCCTGCGTGTACCAGCTGAAGTCCCACAGGGTGATGGCGAGTCGGTCCGTGGGGGCCTGTCGGTGTGAGGTCATGGGGGCCACGCTAACCCACAATTCATTAATTATGAATAATCCTTGACAGGGGTGGTGGGGCTGTCCAGGCTCATGGGCGAACGAACGCCCGCGCCCCGAGGAGCCCTGCCATGACCCCACCCACCCACCCGTCCCGGCGAACCGTGGTCACCGCACTCGGCGCGGCAGGCTTCGTCGCCCTGCCGGCCTGGCCGAGCAAGGCGCACGCCGCCGGCGGCCCGGTCCTCGACACCCACCCCGCCACCGAGCCCTCCGGTACCCACGTGCGCGATGTCGGCGGTACCAACGTCGTCTTCCAGCACGGCGTCGTGCTCCCCGCGTTCGACGGCTGGCGCACCCATGAGCCGACCCGGGAGTACCTGTCCCTGGACCGGCGATGGCGCTTCCGCTTCGACCCCCGCGACCAGGGGCTCGGCGAGAGCTGGCAGTCCCCGGACTTCGACGACCGGACGTGGGGTCTCGTCGACGTGCCGTCGGCCTGGGACCTGCTGGACACGCCCGGATTCGGCTCCGAGACCGCCCCGTTCGGCAAGGGCACGGCGTTCGCCGACGGTCATGCCTTGTACCGCACCGTCGTCGACGTTCCCGCGTCCTGGCGTGCCCGGCACGTGCGCATCGCCTTCCTGGCCGCCGGCTACAGCGCCGAGGTCTGGCTCGACGGCGTACACCTCGGCAAGCACGAGGGCGCCAACTCGCCCTTCGCCCTTCCGGTGGGCGGGGCGCTCCGGCCCGGCACGCGCCAGACGCTCGCCGTGCGAGTCTTCCGCCGGGCGAGCTACACCGACTACACGGCGACGACTCCCCAGCCGGTCACCGACGACCACGAGATCCCGTACAAGCCCGTCGACTACTGGCCCTACGCGGGCCTGACCCGCTCGGCCTGGATCGAGGCGGTTCCGCGGGTCAGCGTCGCCAAGCTGCTCGTGGCCGGAGCGAACGGGCGCGTCGAGGCCCGCGCGGTCGTCGAGAACCACGGTGACTCCGACTTCGACGGATGGCTCACCCTGGATCCCGGCCGGGGGAGCGGTGCCCGGCCGGCCGTGGTCGCGGCCCGGATCGCGGCCCGCTCCGCAGGCGTCGTACGCGTCTGGGTCAGCGTGCCCCGCGCCCCGCGATGGAGCCCGGCCTCGCCGCACACCCTCACCGCCCGCGCCACCCTGACCGCCGGGAGGCCCTCGGGCCCCCGGGTGGACACGCTCTCCACCCGCTACGGCATACGCGAACTGACCATCGACGACGCGCGGTTGCGGCTGAACGACAAGCCCCTCTTCCTCAAGGGCCTCAACTGGCACGAGGAGACGGCCGCGCACGGCAGGGCGATGACGCCCGCCGAGTACGACCGGGAACTGGGCCACATCACGGCAGTGGGCGCCAACTTCATCCGCAACTGCGTCTACAACCGTCACCCGTACGTCTACGACTGGGCGGACGAGCACGGTGTGCTGGTGATGGACGACATCGACACCATGTGGCTCAACACCGCCCAGGAGAAGCTGCAGACCGAGCGCTACGGCCTCGCCCGTGCCCTGGCCCTGACCATGGCGTGGAACCAGCACAACCACCCCTCGGTGATCCTCTGGTGCCTGCAGAACGAGTCGGAGATCGACCCCGACGGCGCGCCGGTCTACCGCGCCTGGCTCGCCGACATGAAGGCGGCGGTGAAGGCGGTCGACCTCACCGCCCGCCCCGTGACCTGGGCCTCCAACACGAGCAACGACCCCGCCTTCGACCTCGCCGACGTGATCGGGTTCAACGAGTACTTCGGCTACTTCTACGGCGAGGACGCCGACCTGGGCCCGACGCTGGACGCGGTGCACGCGAAGTACCCCGGCAAGCCGATCCTGATCACCGAGAACGGCACCTGGGCCGTGGCCGGCACCCACGGCCCCGACACCACCGAGGGCACGGAGGAGTGGCAGGCGGCCCGCTTCACCGCTCACTGGACCCAGGTGGCCGAGCGCAGCGAGTTCGTCGCGGGTTTCACCTACTGGGTCCTCAAGGACTACAAGCAGCGGGCCGGGTACAACCAGTCCTACAACGGAATCTCCGTCATGGGCCTGCTCACCTTCGCCGAGGAGCGGCCCAAGCTCGTCCACGACGCGTTCCGCAAGGCGGTCAATCCCAGGTCGTAGGCGCCTGACACACACCGTGGCCCGTGTCCGGCGGGGGACGCCGGACACGGGCCACGGTGTGTGTCCTTCCCCTCCGCTTCCCTTGGTTTGGGCCCCCCCCCAATCACCCCTCCCGGCTGGGACTGTCCCCGCCCA
>NZ_JBVIWP010000004.1:770720-1048915 GCF_055594445.1 Streptomyces sp. NPDC040589
CCCGTCTTTTCGATGTTTCTTTCAGGGGTGTGTCTTCTCCAGGTTGGGTTGCCCACACCCCGCTTTTCATTTTGTTGGGGGGGGCCCCCCCCCCCCCCGGGCCACGGTGTGTGTCAGCCCTTGACGCTGCCCTGGGTCAGGCCCGACCGCCAGTAACGCTGCAGGACGAGCATCGCCGCGGCCAGCGGAAGGATCGAGAGGAACGCTCCGCCCACCGTGAGCTGGTTGAGCTCGGGAATGCGGTTGGCCGCCGCCTGCCAGGTCGTCAGGCCCAGGGTGATCGGGTACTTGCGGTCGTCCGAGAGCATGACCAGCGGCAGGAAGTAGTTGTTCCAGATGCCGACGAACTGGAAGAGGAAGACGGTCACGAGCGCGGGTGTCATGGTGCGCAGCACGAGGGTGCCGAAGATCCGCCACTCGCCGGCGCCGTCGACGCGGGCCGCCTCCAGCATCTCGGCCGGCACCGCGGCCTCCGCGTAGATCCGGCACAGATACACCCCGAACGGGCTGACGATGCTGGGAATCAGCACCGCCCAGTAGGTGTTGGCCAGGCCCACCTTGCTGAACAGCAGGTACAGCGGCAGCGCGAGCGCGGTGCTGGGGAGCAGCACACCGGCGAGTACGACCTTGAAGACCGCCTCCCGGCCGCGGAACCGGTACACGGCAAGGGCGTAGCCGGCGGCGCCCGCGAGCAGGGTGGCCAGCGCACCGCCCACCCCCGCGTACAGGACGCTGTTCCAGGTCCAGCTCCAGAAGATGCCGTCGCCGTAGGAGAAGACCTTCGACAGGTTGTCCAGCCACCGCGGGTCGGAGAACCACAGTCCGAAGGTGCCGAAGAGGTCGGCACTGCTCTTTGTGGAGGCCACCACCAGCCAGTAGACGGGCAGCAGGAAGTAGAGCGCCGCGACGGTCAGCAGGGCGACCAGCAGGATCCGCGACGGCTTCAGGCCACGGCGCGGACCGTTGTCACGGCCTCGACCGGCCGGCTGTGGAACGTGGGCGGAGGCGGCTGTCGGCTCCTTGGTACGGGGTGTGGACACGCTCACCGTGCATCCCTTCCTTCCCTGCGGTTCACCAGGCTGAGGAAGCCGAAGGACAGCACGCTCGCCACCAGTGCGAGGATCACCGACTCGGCAGCGGCGAGGTAGATGTTGTTGTTGGCGAACGCCTCGTTGTACGCGCTCAGGTTCGGTGTGTACGAGGTGGTGACTGCCGGGGTCAGCGGTTTGATGACCAGCGGTTCGGCGAACAGCTGGAGCGTTCCGATGATGGAGAACACGCCGGTGAGCACCAGGGCCGGCCGGGCGAGCGGCAGCTTGATCCGCATCGCCGTCTGCCACGCACCGGCCCCGTCGATGCGGGCGGCCTCGTAGAGCTCCTGAGGGATCGCCTTGAGCTGGGCGACGATCACCAGCATGTTGTAGCCGGCGAACTCCCAGATCACGATGTTGGCGATGGACCACAGCGCGGTGTCGTAGCCGAGGAAGTCGGGCGTGAGCCCGACCCTGCCGAGCAGGTCGGTGATCGGGCTCACGCCGGGCACGTACAGGAAGCCCCACAGGATCGAGGCGATGACGCCGGGGACGCCGTACGGCAGGAAGTAGGCGGCACGCAGGATGCCCGCCCAGCGGTGGGAGAGGGTGTCGAGTGCCAGTGCCAGCGCGGTGGACAGCAGCAGCATCACCGGGATCTGCACCACGCCGAAGAGCAGCACCCGCGCGAAGCTCTCCAGGAAGGCCGACTGCTGAAGGGCGAGGGCGTAGTTGTCCGGTCCGGCGAAGCCGAGGGTGGCCGGGCCCAGGCCCAGCGGGCCGGAACGGACCGGTGTGAGCAGACTCTGGTAGACCGCGTAGCCGAGGGGAAGGACGAAGGTGAACAGGAAGAGGGCGACGAAGGGAAGCAGGAAACCCCATGCCGCCCGGTCGGGGCGGGCGGAGCGCCGGTTGCCCGGTACGGACTTCCTCGTGCGGTTGATCGTGGTGCTCATCGCGCGCTCCTTGCCTTCAGGCCCTTCGCCCGCAGGTTGTCCACGGTGCTTTTCTGGGCGTCGGCCAGAGCACCGGTGAGGCTGCCCTCTCCGCCGATGGCGGCGCCGAAGGCGTCCTGGACCTGGGCGAAGTCGGCATCCGTGGTGGGGGACCACTTCCAGGAGGTGTCGATCGCCCGGTCGGACACCGTGAACACGTCGTTGTACCGCTGCCCGCCGAAGAAGGGGTCGGGCTTGTCGAGCGCCGATCCGCGGAAGACGCCGGCTGCCGCGGGCCAGCCGTAGCCGACGGAGATGTTCAGGTCGACGGCCCGGCGGTCGGTGTTGATCCAGTGCGCGAACTCCAGCGCCTCGCGCGGGTGCCGGGTGCCCTGGAGGATCGCGGTGGACGATCCGCCCCAGTTGGCGGAGGCCTTCTGTCCCGCTTTCCACTGGGGCAGCAGGGCGACCCGCCACTTTCCGGCGGTGCCCGGTGCGTTGCCGCGCAGCAGAGCGTCGCCCCACTGCGGACCGATCCAGGCGGAGATCTGTCCGGTCTGGACGTGCTTGTACCAGGCGTTGGACATGTCGGGTTCGACGAAGACGAGGCCGTCGCGGACCATCCTCTCCCAGTACTCCGCGACCTCGTGGGAGTGCGCGTCGTCCATGTCGACGACCCAGGTGTCGCCCTCGGTACGCACCCACCGGGCGCCACGCTGCCAGCACATCGCGGCGAACCAGGTGGGCTGGTTGGGCGCGAAGGCGCACAGCCTGGCCCCGTTGCCGCGGGCCTTGACCACGCGGGCGGCCTGTTCGAACTCGGCCCAGGTGGCGGGCGTTTCGATGCCCCACTTCGCGAAGAGGTCCCGGCGGTAGAAGAGTCCCATCGGGCCGGACGCCTGAGGAACGGTGTACACCCTGCCGTCGAAGACGCCCTGCTGCCACTGCCACGGCACGTAGCTGTCGCGCAGTTCGTCGGCACCGTACTCGCTCAGGTTCGTCAGGCCGTTGACCAGCATGAAGCTGGGAAGCTCGTGGTACTCGACCTGCGCCAGGTCGGGAGGGTTCCCGGCCGTCAGCGAGGCGTGCATCTTCTGGTAGCCGCCCGTCACGTTCTGGGGGATGGTCTGCATCTCGACCTGGATGTCGGGGTGCGTGCGGTTCCACAGGTCGACGGTCTTCTGCATCGGCACCCAGGTCCAGAAGACGAGCTTGACCTTCTGGCCACGGCGCGTGGGTGCCTGTGCGGTGGTGCGGGCGGCTCCTACGGTCTGGCCGCAGGCGGTCAGAACGGGGGCGGCGGTGAGTGCCGCGGCCGTCCCGGCGCCCCACCGGAGAACGGCTCTCCTTGATGGTGTTGAGGTGTCCATGTGTGTCCCTTTGGCTCTACGGTGTGCCCAGTGCGGCTCGGCAGGTGTTCATGGCTTGCTCAGTACGGCTACTCCGGCTGCCGGCAGCGTGAGGCGGTCGGCGGGGACCGCCCCCGGGGCCAGGGCGTCGGTCATCGGCTCGGGCAGCTGGATCTCGGCTGCTTCCCGACCGTGGTTGAGCAGGAAGACGAATCGTCCGCCGTCGCCCTCGCGCGCGGTCGCCTGGACGTGCTCGGGAAGTCCGGGGAGCACGGGGCTTACGGACGCCGTACGGCACACGTCGTCGGTCAGGGCGCGCATGGCCTCCGGTGCGAGGCGCGTCGCGACGTACCACGCCTGTCCCTCGCCGAAGGAGTGGCGCGTGACGGCCGGCTGCCCCGCCAGCGGGCCGGAGCCGAACTCGGCCACCGCCCGCGCCCCTTCGGGCACGACGGCCTCCGACCACAGGTCGGCGCGGCTGACCGTGCCGTCCGGGTGCCGGACGTCGACCGTGTCCTGCTCCGCCAGCGGCCAGAACTCCTCGACGCGCAGGCCCAGCACCTCGCGCAGGGGCGCGGGGTATCCCCCCAAGTGCACCCGGTCGCAGTCGTCGACGATGCCGGAGAAGAACGACACCAGCAGATGGCCGCCGCCGCGTACGAAATCGGTGAGGCGTTCGGCGTCCCGCTCCTTGAGCAGGTACAGGTTGGGTGCGATGACCAGGCGGTAGCCGGACAGGTCGCGGTCGGGTGGTACGACGTCGCAGTTGACGCCGGCTTCGAACAGCGGCCGGTAATGGGCGAGCGCGATCTCCATCTGGTTCAGTGCCGTGGACGGGTGCGAGTCCAGTTCCAGCGCCCACCAGCTGTTCCAGTCCAGCACCAGGGCGACGTCCGCGGTGGACCGGGTGCCGGCGATCCGCGGCACGGATGCCAACTCGTGGCCCAGCTCGCTCACTTCACGGAAGGTGCGGGTGCCGGTGCCGCCGTGCGGGACCATCGCCGAGTGGTACTTCTCGGCGCCGCCCCGGGACTGGCGCCACTGGAAGTACAGCACCGCGTCGGCGCCCTGGGCGACCGCCTGCCAGCTCCACAGCCGCATCCGCCCCGGCGGCTTGGGCCCGTTGCGGTCGCGCCAGTTGACCGCGCTGGGGGCCTGTTCCAGCAGCATCCACGGCTGACCGGCCCGGGCGGACCGCGTGACGTCGAAGATGAAACCCGCCGAGACATGCGTGTTCTCGTCGTGCGGGTCCTGGTAGACGTCGACCGATACGGCGTCCTCCTCGGCGGCCCACCGGAAGGCGTCGACGGGCTTGTGCACACCGATGAAGTTCGTCGTGACCGGCACGTCCGGGGTGATCCGCCGCAGGACCTCCTTCTCCGCCAGGTAGCACTGCAGCAGCGCGTCGTCGGAGAACCGGGCGAAGTCCAGCTGCTGGGCGGGGTTGGGGAAGGTCGGCGCGAGCCGGGGCGGCAGCACCTCGTCGAAGCTCTCGTAGCGCTGTGCCCAGAAGGCCGTGGACCAGGCGTCGTTGAGGGCGTCGACGTCGCCGTACCGCTCGGACAGCCAGCGCCGGAAGTCGGCCGCCGACTCGTCGCACCAGCACATCGGGGTGTGGCAGCCGTACTCGTTGCCGATGTGCCACATCTCCAGCGCGGGGTGGTCGGCGTACCGGGCGGCCAGTCGCTCGACCAGGCGGACGGCGTGCTCGCGGTAGACGCGGCTGGAAGGGCAGTAGTGCTGGCGTCCGCCGGGCCACATCCGGCGGCCGTCGGCGGTCTCGGGGAGGATCTCGGGGTGCAGCCGGGACAGCCAGGGCGGCGGGGACGCCGTCATCGTGGCCAGGCACACGGCCACGCCCGCGCCGGCGAGGTTGTCCATCACCCGGTCGAACCAGTCGAAGTCGTATGCACCGGGCCTCGGCTCCACCTTGGCCCAGGAGAAGATCCCGGCCGTCACCAGGGAGACGCCCGCCTCCTTCATCAGCGCGACGTCCTCCGCCCACACCTCCTCGGGCCACTGCTCGGGGTTGTAGTCGCCGCCGAAGGCGATGCCGGCCGGGCGCAGGCGCCGCCGGGCGTCGATCGCCACTGAGTCTGTCTGTCGCATGGCGGTCAGTCTTGGAGCGTCATCGCCGCCCCGTCAAGATATATCCATTATTAATTGAAACAGCTATGATGGTGCGAGCACCGGGACAGGTGCAGGCAGCAGACGGGTGCAGGAGTACAAGGGGAGAGGCGCACGATGGCGGAATGCCGCAGGATGGCGGGGCGCGTGGCGGTGATCACCGGCGCGGCGCACGGGATCGGCGCGGCCACGGCGCGCAGACTCGCGGCCGAGGGCGCTACGGTCGTGGTCACGGACGTGGACGACACCGCCGGCAAGACGGTCGTCGCGGACATCGAGGCCGGCGGGGGACGCGCGGAGTACCTGCGCTGTGACGTGACCTCGGCGGCCGACTGGGAGCACCTGGGCCGCCATGTCGAGGAGCGCCACAAACGGCTGGACGTGCTGCACAGCAACGCCTTCGCCCAGCTGAACAAGCCCGCCCACGAACTGAGCGAGGCCGAGTGGGACGGCCAGATGGCCGTGCTGCTCAAACCGGCCTGGCGGGCGATGAAGACCTTCGCGGCGCTGCTGAGGCAGTCCTCGGGGTCGGTCGTCCTCACCTCCTCGGTGCACGCGGTCATCGGCCTGCCGGGCCACGCCGCCTACGCCGCGGCGAAGGGCGCCCTGTGCGCGCTGGGCCGTCAACTGGCCGTCGAGTACGGGCCGGACATCCGGGTCAACACCGTGCTGCCCGGCCCCATCCTCACCGCCGCCTGGGAGGGGATCCCGGAGCCCGACCGGGCGCGCAGCGTTGCGGCCACGGCGGCCAAGCGGTTCGGGCGGCCGGAGGAGGTGGCCGCCGCGGTCGCCTTCCTGGCGTCGGCGGACGCCTCCTTCGTGACCGGGGCCGCTCTGGTGGTCGATGGAGGATGGAGCGTCATGAAGGAGTCCTCGTGAGCGGCGCGTACGGTGCGCGGTATCAGCGACAAGGACCGGAGCGGAAACGGAGAACGTGGTGACCCATCCCGGTAAGGGGCTGCACGGTCAGGCCGTGGAGGAGCTGGGCCGGCGCATCATCCGCGGCGACTACCCTCCGGGCTCCGTGGTGGACCCGGTCAGGTTCGAGACGGAGCTCGGGGTCAGCAAGACCGTGGTCCGCGAGGCGATGCGCGTGCTGGCGTCCAAGGGCCTGCTCGAGTCGAAGCAGAAGCGCGGCACGACCATCCGGCCCCGGGCCGACTGGAACCTGCTCGACAGCGACCTGCTGCGCTGGCAGGGCAGCAGCGCTCCGACCGACGGCTTCCTGGAGGACCTTGCCGAGGTGCGCGCGATAGTCGAGCCCGCCGGAGCCCGGCTCGCCGCGGCCCGCCGCACGCCGTCCGACCTGGACGCGATGCGGCAGGCGCTGGAGGCGATGGCGGCGGCGGGGACGGACGCGGACGCCATGGTCGAGGCGGACCTGGCCTTCCACCGTGCCCTGCTGGACGCCGCCCACAACGAACTGCTGAGCCGCATGGAGGTCGTCATCGAGGCCGGGCTGCGGGTCCGCGACCGGATCGTGCACGGCGCCCGGCACTTCTCCGACTCCATACCCGTGCACCGGGAACTGCTGGACGCGGTCGAAGCGGGCGACCCGGACGCCGCCGTGGCCGCCGTCGCGTCACTCCTGGCCCAGGCCTCCGACGACCTGGCGGCCGTACGGGCAGGAGAAGACCACGACGACGCCGCGACCGACACGCTGCCGAAGGAAACTCCTTGAAGATAACCGGACTTGAGACATTCCTGGTGGCTCCGCGCTGGCTGTTCCTGCGCATCGCCACCGACGAGGGCATCACCGGCTGGGGCGAGCCCGTGGTCGAGGGACGCGCCGACACCGTGCGCGCCGCCGTCCACGAACTGGCCGACTACCTCGTCGGCCGCGACCCGCTGCGCATCGAGGACCACTGGCAGGTCCTCACCAAGGGCGGCTTCTACCGCGGCGGCCCCATCCTCTCCAGCGCCGTCGCCGGAATCGACCAGGCACTGTGGGACATCGCCGGCAAGACCTACGGCGCCCCCGTGCACCGCCTCCTCGGCGGCCCGGTGCGGGACCGCGTCCGGATGTACGCCTGGATCGGCGGCGACCGGCCGAGCGACGTGGCGGAGCTCGCCGAGGAACAGATGAAGGCCGGCTTCACCGCCGTGAAGATGAACGCCTCGGCCGAACTCGCCCCGATCGACACCCCGGCACGCACCGCCGAGGTCGTCGAACGCGTCGCGGCCGTCCGCGAGGTGCTCGGCGACGAGCGGGACATCGCCGTCGACTTCCACGGCCGCGTCTCCACCGCCATGTCGCGCCGCCTGCTGCCCCTCCTCGAACCACTGCACCCGCTGTTCGTCGAGGAACCCGTCCTGCCGGAACACTCGGGCCACCTGCGCAGCCTGGTCGAGTCCACGAACATCCCGCTCGCGACCGGCGAACGTCTCTACTCCCGCTGGGACTTCCGCGAGGTGCTGGCCAGCGGCATCGCCGTCGCCCAGCCCGACCTGTCGCACGCCGGCGGCATCTCCGAGGTCCGCCGCATCGCGGCCATGGCCGAGACACACGACGTCGCCATGGCTCCCCACTGCCCCCTCGGCCCGATCGCCCTGGCCGCCAGCCTGCAGATCGCCTTCTCCGTGCCGAACTTCCTCATCCAGGAACAGAGCATGGGCATCCACTACAACCAGCAGTGCGACCTGCTGGAGTACGTGATGGACCCCGAACCCTTCCGCTTCGAGAGCGGCTACGCCGTCCGCGGATCCCGCCCCGGTCTCGGTGTCGAGATCGACGAGAAGGCCGTACGCCGCGCCGCCGAGACCGGACACCGCTGGCGCAACCCCGTATGGCGGGGAGCCGACGGGGCGTTCACCGAGTGGTGACACCGTCGAATCTGCCGCACCCCACGCACAAGGAGAGCCCGCTCCCATGAACCTGGTGGAATCGCTCCGAGCCCACCGCCTGCTGGCGATCGTCCGCGGCAAGGATCCCGCCGCGGCCCTGCGCACCGTACGCACCCTCACCGAGGAAGGCGTCGCCGCCGTCGAGGTCTCACTGACCACCGCCGACGCCCTGACCGTGATCAGGCAGGCGCGCACCGACCTGGGCCCGGACGCCCTGCTCGGCGCCGGCACCGTGCGCTCGGCCGCGGACGCCGCCCGCGCCGTCGACGCCGGTGCCTCCTACCTCGTCACCCCGGCGCTGGTCGACGGGCTGGAGCCGTACGGGGTACCCGTGCTGATGGGCGCCCTGACACCGAGCGAGATCGAGGTCGCCCTCGCGCGAGGAGCCGACGCGATCAAACTCTTCCCCGGCTCCCTCGGCGGACCGGGCTATCTGCGGGCCTTGCGCGACCCGTTCCCCGAGGTGCCCTTCGTCCCTGTCGGGGGTGTGGACGCGTCGGCCGCCCGCGCGTACCTGGACCGGGGCGCCATCGCCGTCGGCGTCGGCTCACCGCTCGTCGGGGACGCGGCCGACGGCGGTGACGTAGGTCGACTCCGTGCCCGTGCGGCCGAGTTCCGCAGGGTGGTCGCGGGGGAGGGGGCGTGACGGCATCGGCCGCACCGGAAGTGGTGACCTTCGGCGAGACGATGGCGGCGCTCCGGGCCCAGGGCGCGCTGCGGCTGGGCGGCAGTCTCGGACTGTCCGTGGCGGGAGCCGAGTCCAACGTCGCCATCGGCCTCGCCCGGCTCGGGCACCGGGTGCGCTGGGCCGGCCGGGTCGGTGCGGACGAAATCGGCGCACTGGTGCTGCGCACGCTGCGCGCCGAGGGCGTCGACACCGAGCACGCGGCCGTCGACGACACCGGCCGGCCCACAGGACTGCTGCTGACCGAACCCCGCCTGGGCACACTCACACGTGTCAGCTATTACCGCGCCGGTTCGGCGGGTTCGGCCGTCTCACCGGCCGACGTCCTGCCCGCACTGGCCCCCGGCACCCGCGTCCTGCATCTGACCGGCATCACCCCGGCCCTCGGCCCGTCGGCGGCCGAGGCGGTCCAGGCCGCGGCCGCGGCCGCTCACGACGCCGGCATCACCGTCTGCCTCGACGTCAACTACCGCTCCCGGCTGTGGTCCCACGACCGGGCCCGCGCCGCCCTCAGGCCGCTGCTGGCCCACACCGACCTGCTCATAGCCTCCGAGGACGAGCTGCCGCTGGTGCTGGAACGGTCCGCCGTGGCGGAGTCGGAGGCCGTGCACAGCCTCCTGTCCGCAGGTGTCGATGAGGTGGTCGTCAAACGCGGCGCACGCGGCGCGACCGGCTTCACCGCCGAAGGGGCGACCGACCGCGCCGCTCGCCGGGTCGACGCCGTCGATCTGGTCGGCGCGGGCGACGCCTTCGTGGCCGGATACCTGTCCGCACTCCTCGACGGCGCGGACGTCCCCGCCCGTCTGCACCGGGCCGTCACCACCGCGGCCTTCGCCGTCGCCACCCGGGGCGACTGGGAAGGCCTGCCGACACAGGACGAACTCGGCCTGTTCGACCAGCCCGACGGCACGACCATCCGCTGACCCAGGAGGCAGAACATGACATCCACGGCAGCGCCCACGGCGGTTCTGGTGGACGGGGGATACGAACTCGCCGAGGGCGGCCGCTGGGTCGACGGCCGGTACGTGTACGTCGACATCCTCAGCGGCCGGCTCTTCGAGGTGCGCGACGGCGACGGCCCGGCCGCGCGCCAACTGGCCCGACTCGACGTACCGCTGGGCGCCGTCGCGCCCGTGGCCGACCGGCCGGGCACCTGGATCGCCGCCGCGGGCACCGGCATGGCGCTGCTCACCCCCGACGGCGCGCTGGAATGGCTGGACCGCCCCGAGGACCGCACTCCGCTCCCCAGCCGGATGAACGACGGCGTCGCGGACCCCGCCGGGCGCTTCTGGGCCGGCAGCATGGCCTACGACGGCACCCATGGCGCGGGCTCGCTCTACCGAACGGACCCCGACGGCACGGTCGTACGCGTCCTCGACGGCCTGACCATCGCCAACGGTCCGGCCTTCACCGCCGACGGCACGACCCTGTACCTCGCCGACACGGCCGCGGGAACGATCCTCCGCTGCCGGATCGACCTGGTCTCGGGCGACCTTGGGGGCGACCCGGAGACCTTTGCCCGTCTGAGCGAGGCCGAGGGCGGCCCCGACGGAATGACCGTCGACGGCGAGGGCTGCCTGTGGGTCGCGATGTGGGGCGCCGGCACGGTCCGCCGGTACCACCCGGACGGCCGTCTGCTCCAGACCCTGACGGTGCCCGCCCCGCACCCCACCTCGGTCTGCCTGCACCCCGGCGGCACCCGCCTCTTCGTCACCACGGCCCGGTACGGGGTCGCGAGCCCGACCCCGGCCTCCGGCGCGGTGCTCAGTGTCCCCGTGCAGGCGAGGGCAACCGCGGCCTGCTCCTGGCGGGGCCGGAGCTGAGGGCGGCGGCCGCCCTGTCAGGCGGGCGCGGCTTCCGTGAACTGGTTGGTGTCGAAGAGCTGGTTGATGTGGCCGCCGAGCTCCGACCAGTGCTGTCCGGAGAGTTCGGCGGCGGCGCGGGCGTCGCCTCCCGCGCAGACGTCGATGAGCTGGCCGTGGTGCTCGATGGTGTTGCGGCCGCCGAGGAGCGTGGAGAACTTGCGGTAGAGGATGCGGTGGATCTGCGGGTGGAGCTGCTCGACGATCCGGCTGAGGACGGGGTTGTCCGCCGCCGCGATGGGAACGGCGTGGAAGCGGTCGTCGGCGGCGAGGGCGGCGTCGGTGTCGTTGGCGGCGACGGCCCGTTCGAAGTCCCGGTTGGCCTGGCGCATGCGCTCCCGGTCCTGCTCGGTCATCACCGGCACGGCCGTCTCGATGGCGAGCTGGTCGAGGGAGCGCAGGACGGCGAGGGTCTTCTCCACGTCGCGGCGGTTGAGGGTGGTGATCCGGGTGTAGACGCCGGGCTTGGCCTCGACCAGACCGATGTCGGCGAGGCGGGCGAGCGCCTCGCGCACCGGGGTGCGGCTGAGACCGAGACGCTCGGCGAGTTCGCCGTCCTTGACCTTTTCCCCTGGAGCGAGTTCTCCGCGCACGATGGAGTCGCGCAGACGGTGGAAGACCTCGTCGCTGAGGAGACGGCGGGAGACAGGGCTGTCGAGTGACATATTGCGTACAGTACATCGGCCGCCGCTCGGCATTCCCGCTCACCCGCCTTCGTCCTCATGCCGTGCGCATCCGGCGGACCAGGGCCTGAGCCAGGACGGCGGCCGGATCGATGAGAGGGACCTCGACCGTTCCGGCGGACAGCCCGAGAGGGATCTCCGTGCAGCCCGCGATGATCACTTGCGCTCCCCGGTCCATGAGTCCGCGCGCGGCACGCGCCAGCGGTTCGGTGGCCGTGGCGTCCCGCCGGCCGGCCTTCACCGCGTGGATGGCGGCCATGACCTCGTCCCGCTGGCTGTCGGGGCCGGGCAGCACGAGGCTGATTCCGAAGCGGTCCAGCCACTCCTGGTAGAGACCCGCACGGACCGTTCCGGTCGTGGCGAGCAGCCCGGCGGTGTGCACAGGGGGCCGCAGGGCGGACAGGTGCCGTGCGACCTCGCCGATCATGTGGACGATGGGCAGGCCCACATGGCCGGCGATGCGGGGGACGAACGCGTGGGCGGTGTTGCAGGGGATGGCGATGACGGTGGCGCCCGCCTCGCGCAGGACACGCCCGCCGTGGAGGAGCCAGGGGGTCGGGTCGGGGCCGTCCCCGATCAGGGCCGCGGTGCGGTCGGGGATGGTGGGGTCGGACCAGATGACCGTCCTGAGGTGGTCCTGGTCGCTGCTGCCCGGGGTCATCGACACCAGCTTGGCGTAGAAGTCGGCGGTGGCGGCCGGGCCCATGCCGCCGAGGATGCCGATGATCTCCGAGGGGGAGGCGGTCACTGGACGGGTTCCTTCTGGAGGGCCGTGGCCTCGGTCTCGGCCGGGGTGCGGGGGAGGTCGTCGGCGCCGCGCTTGGCCTCGCGCCGTTTCTCGGAGCTGTCGACGACGGCGGCGGCGAGTGAGTTCCCGATGACGTTCACGCCGGTGCGGGCCATGTCGACGATGAAGTCGACGCCGAGGAGCAGGGCGACGCCTTCGGCGGGCAGGCCGATGGAGTTGCCGGCGGCGATGAGCACGACGATGGAGGCGGAGGCGACACCGGCCATGCCCTTGGAGAGGATCACCAGCACGCCGACCATGAGGAGCAGGGCGGGCAGCGAGGTGTCGGCGCCGTAGGCGTTGGCGAGGAAGACCAGGGCGGCGGCCTGGTAGAGGACCGAGCCGTCGGTGTTGAAGGAGTACCCGAGAGGGACGACGAACGAGGTCGTCGACCGGCTGAGGCCGAACGCCTCGAGCTTGCCCATCAGCGGGGCCAGCACCGATTCGGAGCTGCGGGTGACGAAGGCGATTCCGGCCAGCCCGGCGATCGACTTCATCAGTTCGACGTAGCGGATGCGGTAGAACGCGGCGATGAGCGGGAACAGCACGCCGATGACGATGGCGAGGCCCGCGTAGACCACGGCGATGAAGCCCAGCAGGCTGCGCAGGTTGCCGAAGCCGTAGTGGGCGACGTCGTAGGAGATGAAGCCGAGCACGCCCAGGGGCGCGATGCGGATGACGTAGCCGACGACCTTGAACATCACCGAGGCGACGGATTCCAGGACGGCGGCGAAGGGCTCGGACTTCTCCCCGATCGCGGCCATGGCGACGCCCACGAGCAGGGCGAAGACGATCGCGCCGAGCAGATTGCCCTCGCCGAACGCGGCGAAGATGTTCTTCGGGAAGGCGTGCAGGACCAGTTCGTGGAAGTCGATGCCCTGGCTCATGCCGTCCAGGTCCTCGGCGTCGGCCCCCTGGACGGGGGCGCCCTTGCCGATGCCCGTGAACTTCGCCAGGCCCACCGCGATCAGCAGGATGACCGTGGTGACGATCTCGAAGTAGAGGATGGCCTTGCCGGCGATCCGGCCGACCTTCTTGACCGACTCCATGCGGGCGATGCCCAGCACGATGAGCGGGAAGACCAGCGGCAGGACCACGACCTGCACCAGGTTCAGGAACACCTCCCCGAGGATCTTCATCTGCTCGCCGGCCGAGGGGGCGAGAGACCCGATGAGGGCTCCGAGGCCGACGGCGATGATCGACTGGATGCCGATCGGCATCTTCAGGCAGCGCCGCCAGAACCCTGCGCGCCGGGCCGGTGGGGTGTCTGTGCTGGTGGGACGGGGGTGATCGGTGCCCATGAGACCTCCTGCCATATGCAATATATTGCGTTCTGCGTGTTGGCGGGTAACACTGAGGCCGGAAGCGGGGGCCTGTCAAGGGGCCCGCACGGACGAGGAGCATCAGATGGCGCGGAGCACACGCATCGAACACGACCTGGTGGGAGACAAGGAGGTCCCCGCCGACGCCTACTACGGCGTGCACACCGTGCGGGCCGTGGAGAACTTCGCGATCACCGGCTCGACCATCGCCCGGTTCCCCGACCTGATCGCCGCGCTGGCCGCCGTCAAACAGGCCGCCGCGCAGGCCAACCGTGATCTCGGCCTGCTGCCCCCGGACATCGCCGGAGCGATCATCGCTGCGTGCGAGGAGATCCGCGCCGGACGGCTGCACGAGCAGTTCGTCGTCGACCCCGTCCAGGGCGGGGCCGGCACGTCGACGAACATGAACGCCAACGAGGTCATCGCCAACCGGGCCCTGGAGATCCTCGGCCACCCGCGCGGCCTCTACGACGTGATCCACCCGCTCGACCACGTCAACGTCGGGCAGAGCACCAACGACGTCTACCCCACCGCCGTACGGCTGGCCCTGGTCGCCTCACTGCGCCGCCTCGGCGACTCCCTGGGGGCGCTCGCCATGGCCTTCACCGACAAGGCGACGGACTTCGGCGACGTACTGAAGATGGGCCGCACCCAGCTCCAGGACGCGGTCCCCATGACGCTGGGTCAGGAGTTCACCACCTACGCCGTCATGATCGAGGAGGACCGCCTGCGGCTCACCGAGGCCGCCGCCCTGCTGCTGGAGTCCCACCTCGGCGGCACCGCGATCGGCACCGGCATCAACGGCCACCCCCGCTACGCCGAACTCGCCTGCGCGTACCTCGCGGAGATCAGCGGCGAACCCGTCCGGCCCGCGGGCGACTTCATCGAAGCCACCCAGGACTGCGGTGCCTTCGTCCAGCTCTCCGGCGTCCTCAAGCGCGTCGGGGTGAAGCTCTCCAAGACGTGCAACGACCTGCGCCTGATGTCCTCCGGCCCCACCGCCGGGCTCGGCGAGATCAACCTGCCGCCGGTGCAGGCCGGTTCCTCCATCATGCCCGGCAAGGTCAACCCGGTGATCCCCGAGGTCGTCAACCAGGTCGCCTTCGAGGTCATCGGCAACGACCTGACCGTCACCATGGCCGCCGAAGCCGGACAGCTCCAGCTCAACGCGTTCGAACCCGTCATCGCCTACAGCCTGCTGCGCTCCCTGACCCATCTGCGCGCCGCCTGCGACACGCTCGCCGTCCGCTGCGTCCCCGGCATCACCGCCAACCGCGAGCACCTCCGCGACACGGTCCACCGCTCCATCGGTCTCGTGACCGCCCTCGCCCCGCACATCGGCTACGCCGCCGCCACCGCGCTGGCCCGCCGAGCCCTCGCCACGGGCCGCGGCATCAAGGATCTGGCCGCGGAAGCGGGTCTGCTCACCGCCGAGGAGCTGGAAACGATCCTGCGCCCGGACAACCTCACCGGGCGGGCACCCCTGCCGGACGCCCAGGCCGTGCTGCCCGCCTAGAAATGGATAGGTCATACCGGTAGTTAGACTGGCCGGTATGACCCGCCGCGCCCAGCAGTCCGATGGCCCCGCCGCACAGCCGCTGCGCAGCGACGCCGAGCGCAACCGGGAGCGGATCGTCGCCGCCGCGCGCCTGGTGTTCGCGCGGGACGGCCTCACCGCCTCCATGGCGTCCGTGGCCCGTGAGGCGGGGGTCGGGATCGCCACGATGTTCCGGCGCTTCCCGACGAAGGAGGAGCTGGTCGCCGCCGTCTTCTCCGATCGCATGGACGCCTACGCCGACGCGGTCGCGGTCGCCCTGGAGGACCCGGATCCCTGGACCGGTTTCGTCGGCTACATCGAGACGGCCTGCGCGATGCAGGCCGCCGACTACGGCTTCGCCGACGTCCTGACCATGACCTTCCCCACCGCCAAGGCGCTGGAGCGGCGCCGCGACGAGGCGTACGCGTCCATGGTCGAGCTCATCGGCCGCGCCAAGGCCACCGGCCGGCTGCGCGAGGACTTCGACCCCTCTGACCTGGTGCTGATCCACATGGCCAACGCCGGTGTCGTCAACGCCACCGGCGAGGCGGCCCCGGACGCCTGGCGACGTGTCGTCGCCCTGCTGATCCAGTCCCTGGAGGCCCCCGCCCGCGGCCCCCTGCCCGACTCGCCCGAGCACGACGCCCTCTACCAGGCCATGCTCCGCGCCGGCCCACAGACACAAGGGAGTTGACCGACATGGCACTGGTCCTGGTGACCGGCGCAGCTGCCGGACTCGGCCGCGACACGGCGAACGCGCTGGCCGATGACGGGCACGAGGTGGTCATTCACATCCGCAACCCGGCCCGTCTCACCGAGGTGGGTGACACGGCCCGGTGGAAGGGCGTCGTCACCGGGGACCTCGCCGAGCCGGACGAGATCCGCGGTGTCGCCCGGCAGGCCTCCGGGTTCGGCCGTTTCGACGCCGTCATCCACAACGCCGGCGTCATGAACCGCCCGGAGGATGTCACCGTCAACACCGTCGCGCCCTACCTGCTGACGGCCCTGATGGAGAAGCCGGCCAGGCTCGTCCACCTCAGCAGCTCCATGCACCGGACCGGCTCCACCGACCTGCGACAGCTGACCTCCGGCACCGCTACCTACGACGACACCAAGCTCTGGGTCACCACACTCGCGCTCGCCTTCGCGTCCCGCTGGGAAGGAACGTCCAGCCATGCGGTCGACCCGGGATGGGTCCCCACCCGCATGGGCGGTCGCGGCGCCCCGGACGACCTCACCGCCGGGCATCAGACCCAGGTCCGGCTCGCCACGCACCCCGACGTGACCCCGAGCACCGGCGGCTACTGGTACCACCAGCAGCTACAGACACCTCACCCCGCCGCGCAGGACGAGGAGTTCCAGGCTCGCCTCATCCAAGCCCTGGAGCACCACACAGGCGTACCGCTCGACTCTCGGTCAGCAGCTTGCCGCTGAGGAGGGCCGCCGTTCCCCCACCCGCGTCGCCTGCTCGAAGGCGTGGCCCGCCCTCAGCACGGCCGCGTCTCCCCGGTGCGGCCCCACCACCTGGAGCCCGACCGGCAGCCCGGCCGGGGTGAAGCCGGCCGGGACCGACAGGGCCGGGCAGCCCGTCATCGTGATCAGATAGGCCGAGCGCATCCAGTCCAGATACGTCTCCATGCCGGTGCCGTCCACGGACGCGGGGTAGGAGAGACCGACGTCGAAGGGCGCGACCTGGCTGACCGGCAGCAGCAGGACGTCGTACGACTCGAAGAACGCGCGCACCCGGTGGAAGAGCGCGGCCTGCAGCACCTGGGCGCGGCCCAGGTCCGGCCCCGTGAGCTTGCGGCCCTCCTCGATGTTCCACACGACGTCCGGGGCCATGCGATGCCGGTGCTCGTCCAGCAGGGGCCCGTAGGCGAGTTCCATCTGCCACGCGCGCTGGACGAGAAAGGCCTCGTCGGCGCCGGACAGGTCGGGGCAGACCTCCTCGACCTCGCACCCCAGCGCGCCGAACACCTCCACCGCGCCCCGCACCACGTCCCGGACCTCCGGGTCGACGGGCACGCTCCCCCCGAGGTCGGGCGACCAGGCGACCCGCAGGCCACGGATGTCGCCGTCGAGCGGGCCGGCGAAGGCGGAACCCGGAGTGTCGAGGGCGAGCGGGCTGCGCGGATCAGGCCCGGCCAGGACGGACAGCATCAGCGCGACGTCCCGCACCGTCCGTGCCATGGGGCCCTTCACCGACAACTGCCCCCAGGGCGCCTTGTCGGGCCAGGACGGGACCCGGCCGGGGGAGGGGCGCAGCCCGACGACGTTGTTGAAGGACGCCGGGTTGCGCAGGGAGCCGCCGGTGTCGCTGCCGTCGGCGAGCGACAGCATGCCGCAGGCCAGGGCCGCCCCGGCGCCGCCGCTGCTGCCGCCCGCGCTGCGCGAGAGGTCGTAGGGGTTGCGGGTCGCGCCGAAGACGGGGTTGACGGTGTGGGAACCCATGCCGAGTTCGGGCACGTTGGTCTTGCCGAGCGTGATGGCCCCGGCACCCTTGAGGCGTTCGACGACCAGATGGTCCCGGGCGGGGACGTGGTCCGCGAAGACGGGTGAGCCGTACGTCGTGCGGATGCCCGCCGTGTCGTGGAGGTCCTTGTGCGCTACGGGAAGCCCGTGCAGAGGGCCGACCTGCGCCCCCGAGGCGAGCCGCTCGTCCGCCTCCGCCGCCTCCTGGAGCGCCCGGTCGGCGACGAGCGTGACGATCGCGTTCACCGACGGATTGACCCGGTCGACGCGTTCGAGGTGGGCGGTGACGACCTCACGCGCGGACACCTCACGCCGGCGCAGGGCGGCGGCGAGCTCGGTGGCGGGGGTGAAGCACAGGTCGGCGGGGTTCACAGTCCTCCCAGGGTTTCCTTGATCTGGACTACGGCGAGCACCCCGAACAGGACGAAGGAGCTCGAGCGCAGCACGTTCGAGACGGTCTTGTCGCGGTACGGCGGCCGCAGGCCGCGCCGGTTGAGCGGCACCAGCAGCGCCCCGGACAGCAGGGACAGGACGAGAGAGCCCACGGCGGCGTAGGCGAGTACCAGCGGGACCGGCCGCCCCACGAAGGTCACCGCCACGGACGTGACCGCGCAGTACAGCACGAACAGGCGGAACGGACGGCTGCGCCGGCCCATGTGCCGCTCGGCCTCGGCGTCCGGCACCCCGCGCAGGGCGCGCGGCGAATCGGCCAGCAGACAGCACAGGGCGTTGATGCCGCCGACCAGGGCACTCAGGGTCACGAGGAAGAAGGTGCCCAGAAACAGCACCCGTGCCACCGACCCGAGGTCCGCGCCGAGCGGTTCGGCCAGCGTGGCCAGCCCGTCGTCTCCGGTGATCGTCCGGCCGCTGCCGTACAGCAGGCCGGTGCCCACGATCGAGGTGCACACCACGAACAGGAACGTGACCCCGTAGCTCACCGCCGAGTCGGCCCGCATGACGGGCAGCCAGCTCCGGTGCCAGCCCTTCTCCCGCAGCCAGTAGCTGTACGAGGCCACCCCGGCCGTGCCGCCCACCCCGCCGACCAGGGCCAGCACGGTGACCCCATCGCCCGCCGACAGCCGCGGCCGCAGCGAGGACACCAGAAACAGCTTCGTCACCGGCGAACGTCAACTGCTCGCCCTGACCGCCTTTCCGGACGAGGCGGCCCTCCACGACTTCGTGACGCGCTCCCCGTGGCTGGGCGAGGCGGCGTCCGTGGATGTGTCGGTGGTCCCCGGATCTCTGAAGCGGGGCGGGATGCTCGTGCCGTGGCTGCGTGGCTGACGTCCCACTGGCGATACATCGGATGAGTCATGTCACTGAGGTCATTGACAGGTCCACGAGTGCTGCTAGGTTCCGCGATACACCCGATGTATTGATGATCCGTCAGCTCTGGAGGACACATGACCTCACAGCCGGAGCGCCATTCGAAGGTGGCCCGCAGAGCCGTACTCGGCACCGCCCTCTCGGGCGCGGCGGCAGCCGCCCTGCCTGGAACAGCCCACGCGGGGGAGCCCGAACAGACGGTGCCGTCCGCCGTTGACGGGGACGGCAGACGCCCCTGGAGACTCCGCGACACCATGACCACCGACGGTGCCTGGGCGACGTTCCTGCGTGGCCAGGACCTGCTGTGGACCAGGCTGCCGACCCGATGGTACGAGGGCCCGTTCCTCGGCGACGGGCTGCTCGGCAGCATGATCTACCGGGAGCCCGAGGCCAACCGCATCCGCTTCACCGTCCAGCACGGCCGGGTCCAGGACCACCGCCCCGAGTTCGGCAGCGGCTGGGGCACCTGCCGTCTGCCGGTGGGGCATCTGACGCTCGACCCGGTCGGCACCATCACCGCCGTCGACTGGCGGCTGAGCCTGTGGAACGCCGAACTCACCGGCACCGTCACCACCACCGCCGGCACGCTCACCCTCGCCGCCCTCGTCCACGACGAGGTGCTCGCCGTCCGGGTCCGTGCCTCCGGCGGCGAGCGCACCGTCTGGACCTTCCACCCCGAGGAGGCCATCAGCCCCCGCAAGATCCAGGAGGCCCCGCCCGCCGGCTACACCCCCAACCCGCCCTGGACCACCCGGACCGCCGCCGACGGCACCGAGCAGGTGCTCCAGACCCTCTCCGGCGGCCAGACCGCCACCGCCCACCGGCGTGACGGCGACGAACTGCTGCTCAGCGTCGGGCACAGCTCCCCTTCCACCACCGCCGCCGAGGCCGACTCGCTCCGCAACCTGCGGCGAGCGACCTCGTACGGCACCCTCAGGCGACGGCACACCCGCTGGTGGCACGCCTTCTACAAGAAGAGCTTCGTCTCGTTCCCCGACCAGCGGCTGCAGAGCTTCCACTGGATCCAGCTCTACAAGGTCGCCTCCGCCAGCCGCGCCGACGGCCCCGTGATGGCCACCTGCGGGCCGTGGCTGGAGCCCACCCCCTGGCCCGCGGTCTGGTGGAACCTCAACATCCAGCTGGAGTACTGGCTCGTCCACGGCTCCAACCACCTGGAACTCGACGCGCTCGCCACCACCCTGCGCCGCAACCAGGAACAGCTCATCGCCAACGTGCCCGCCGCCTACCGCGCCGACAGCTCCGGCGTCGGACGCAGCTCCGACATGTTCGCCAACCGGGAGGTCGGCAGGCCCGGCTCCGGCTCCGAGGTCGGCAACCTCACCTGGGCGCTGCACAACGTGTGGCTGTCCTACCGGCACTCCATGGACACGGCCCTCCTGCGCGACACGGTCTTCCCGCTGCTCCGCCGGGCCGTCGCCTACTACCTGCACTTCCTCACTCCGGGCAGCGACGGCAAGCTTCACCTGCCGAGCACGCTCTCGCCCGAGTACCCCGTCGTACCGCCGCAGGACACCACCTACGACCTGGCCCTGATCCGCTGGGCCTGCCGGACCCTCATCGAGTCCGCCGAACTCCTCGGCATCGACGACGAGTCGGCCCCGCGCTGGCACGAGGTGCTGGCCAAACTCACCCCCTACCCGGTCGACGGCAACGGCTACATGATCGGTGCCGGCACCCCGTACGCCCAGTCCCACCGCCACTACTCGCACCTGCTGATGGTGTACCCGCTGTACCTCGTCAACTGGGACCAGCCCGAGAACCGCGACCTGATCACCAGGTCGATCGAGCACTGGCACGCTCTGACCGGCGCCCACCGCGGATACAGCTACACCGGTGCCGCCTCGATGTACGCGATGACCGGGGACGGCGACACCGCCATCACCTATCTGCGGAAGTTCTTCGACACCTCCACCCGCTACCCCTGTCAGGCCAACACCCACTACACCGAGGCCGGTCCGGTCATCGAGACGCCGCTGTCCGCCTCGCAGTCCCTGCACGACATGTTCTGCCAGAGCTGGGGCGGCGTGATCCGCGTCTTCCCGGCCGTCCCCACCGCGTGGGCGGACCTCACCCTGCACGACTTCCGCACCCAGGGCGCCTTCCTGGTCAGCGCCGTCCGCGCGGCCGGGAAGACCCGGTTCATCCGGATCAGAAGCCTGGCGGGCGAGCCGCTCAAGCTGAAGCACGGGCTCGGTGGCCGGCTCACCGTGCTCCTCGACGACGGCCGCCCCGCCCGCACCCGCGACCTGGGCGACGGGGTGCTCTCCATCGACCTGCCCAAGGGTCGCGAGGTGCTCGTCCACTCCGGCTCCCGCCCCGATCTCGTCATCGCGCCGGTCACCGCCGGCGAACCGGGCCCCGCCTGGGGACTGCCGTAAAGCCCACACTCCTCGGAGGGTTCCATGGCTCTTGCGATCAGAACCGCGGTCGCCGCGCTGTGCACCTGCCTCGCGGCCACACTCCTCACGACCGCCCCCGCCCGGGCCGAGAAGCAGGACCACACCTGGGCGGTGTCCGCCTCCGCACACGCACCCCGCGCACGGATCTCCCTGGACGACGGCACCGGCACGCTCAGCCTGTCCGTGACCCGCGCCGGCCGTACGGTCATCGAGCCGTCGCCCGTCGGCATCGTCACCGAACAGGCCGATCTCTCGAGGGACTTGCGCTTCCTGCACCGGAAGAACCGGACGATCGACGAGCGGTACCGCACGAAGTCCGGCAAACGACTGGACCGCCGGGTCCGCATGAACGAGACCCGTCTGTCGTTCGCCACCCCGACGGGCGCCCGGCTCGACCTCGTCGTCCGCGCCTCGGCCGACGGCGTCGCCTACCGGTACGTCCTGCCCGCCGCGTCCGGCGATGTGCTCGGCGAGACCTCCGCCTTCCACCTGCCGGCGGACGCGAGCGCGTGGCTGGGCACCTACCGGGCCGACAACGAGGGCCAGTTCGTCCAGTACACGGCCGCCACCGCGCCCACCGGCGCGTACTCGGCCCAGGCGCTGTTCGCGACCGACGGCGGCTACACCCTGCTCGCCGAGTCCGACCTCACCGGCGCCTACTCCGGTGCCCGGCTCGCACACGACCAGGGCACCGGCGCCTACCGCGTCAAGCTCGCCGACGACCGGGTCCGCACCGACGGCCCCCTCGCCACCCCCTGGCGGGCCATGGTCACCGGCGACCTCGCCACCGTCACCCGCTCCACCTTCACCGACGACCTCGCCCCCGCCTCCAAGGCCGGCGACACCTCCTGGATCAAACCCGGCACCGCCCTGTGGACCTGGCTCGCCGGCGGCCGCCCGGCCGGGCAGAGCCTCGCCGCGCAGAAGGCCTACGTCGACTACGCCGCCGAACGCGGCTGGCCCTACGAGGCTGTCGACGCGGGCTGGTACTTCAAGGCTGACGCCTGGGACACCACCGACCCGGACTGGCAGACCAACAGCTGGATGCCCGAACTCGTCGACCACGCGCGCGCCAAGGGCGTCGGCATCATCGTCTGGATCCACCAGCGCGACCTCGACACGGCCGAGGAACGCGCCCGGTGGCTGCCCACCCTGGAACGCTGGGGCGTCAAGGGCGTCAAGATCGACTTCATGGACTCGGAGGCGCAGTCCACACTCCGGTGGTACGACGCGATCCTCCCGGAGACCGCCGCCCACCACCTCCTGGTCAACTTCCACGGCTCCACGATCCCCAAGGGCGTCCAGCGCACCTGGCCGCACGTCATGACCCTGGAGGGCGTCGCCGGCGAGGAGAAGCGCACCAACACCGCCGCTCACCTCACCACCCTGCCCTTCACCCGCAACGTCATCGGCTCCATGGACTTCACCCCCGGCGCCTTCCAGCGCGTCGGCCTGCGCCCCAACTCCGACGCCGCCGAGGCCGGGCTCGCCGTCGCCTACGAGTCGGGCCTGCAGATGTTCGCCGGTACCCCCGAGTCGTACGACGCCCGGCCGCTCGCCCGGGACTACTTCGACCAGGTCCCCGCGGCCTGGGACGACACCCGGCTGCTCGCCGGGCGCCCCGGCCAGGAAGCCGTGCTCGCCCGCCGCAGCGGCGACCGCTGGTTCCTGGGCGGGGTGTACGCCGGTGCCGCCCGCCGGGCCGAGGTGCCGCTGACCCTCGGCCCGGGACGGTGGCTGGTCGAGACGATCGAGGACGATACCGGCGGTCTCGTCCAGAGGCGGCAGGTACTGCGCGGCGGCGACAGGCTCGCCGTGGATGTCGTGGCCAACGGGGGCTTCGCCGGAATCGCGTGCGCCTGGCGCCCGGGCCTGACCAGTTGTTACCGCTGAGCCTTCTGGAGGAGAAGCATGAGTGTTTCCCGACGTACGGTGCTGGTCACGGCGGCCGGTGCCGTGGCCACCGGTGCTTCCCCGACACCGGCCGCGGCCGTGGCCGCCGGCACAACCCCGGCACCGACCCTGCGGAAGCTCCGCGCGGCCGCCGACTACGCCGTCGAGAAGCTCCACGCCGTCGCACCGACCGTGACCGCCTTCCCCGTCGGCACGAAGTTCGAGAAATGGGTCTACTCGCAGAACGGCGACTGGGTCGGCGGGTTCTGGCCCGGCACGCTGTGGATGGCATGGCTCTACAGCAAGGACGAGGTCTTCCGCACACAGGCACTCACCTCGGCGCGGAAGCTGGCCCCGCGGCAGTACGACACCGGCACCCACGACCTCGGCTTCCTCTTCTACCCGTCCTGGGTCACCGCCTGGCGGCTGACGGGCGACGAAGCATGGCGGGCGGGCGCCTTACAGGCGGCCGACTCCCTGATCCAGAGGTACAACCCGCGCGGGCGCTTCATCAGAGCGTGGGGCGCGCTGAACGACGAGAAGAACGCCGGCCGGGTCATCATCGACACGATGATGAACCTCGACCTGCTGGCGTTCGCGAGCGGCCGGACCGGCGACCCGAAGTACCTGGACATCGCCGTCGAGCATGCGAAGACGACCCGGCGGGTCTTCCCGCGCGCGGACGGATCGACCCCGCATGTCTACGACTTCGACCCGGACAGCGGCGCCCCGGTCGGCCCGAACACCGTGCAGGGGTACAGCCCCACGTCGTGCTGGTCGCGCGGGCAGGCGTGGGGCCTGTACGGATTCACCACGATGTACCGGAGGACCGGGAACCGGGACTTCCTGGCCACGGCCCGCGAGCTCGCGGATTTCGCGGTCGGAGCACTGCCCCCGGACCACGTCCCGGTGTGGGACTACCGGGCGCCGCAGCAGCCCCACGACATCAAGGACGCGTCGGCCGGCGCGATCACGGCCTGCGGCCTCCTCGACCTGTCCGCCGCCACCGGCAAACAGGCCTATCGCGAGGTGGCGTTACGGCTGCTCACCGCCCTCTCGGAGACCTGCCTGACGCGGAACTCGGCACGGGCGGAAGCGGTGGTGTCCCGCTGTACCCGCCACCGCCCGAACGAGGACGGCATCGAGATCTCTCTCCCGTACGCCGACTACTACCTGCTGGAGGGCATCCTGCGGGTCCTGCGGCCGCAGGACGTGGACCGGGCGATCGATCTCTCCTCGGTCACAGCATGACGTGCTTGACCTGCGTGTAGTCGAGCAGACCGGTGAGTGAGCCACACGTACGACGAAGACCGGGGCGTGAGGCCCCGGTACCGTCGAGGCGGCCGTGAGGAAAGATGGTCATGGCGTACGACCACCGAACGAGGGGAGCCGCAGGGTGTCCACCAAGGTGCGCACGGCAGACACGCGCGAGCGCATCCTGACCGCGGCGTGCGACGTCATCGCCGACATCGGGTTCGAGAAGATCCGCATGCGCATGGTCGCCGAGCGTGCCGGAGTGTCGACGGCGCTGCTCCACTACCACTTCGACACACGCGAGAAGCTGTTCACCGAGGCGATGACCCACTCGTTCGCCCACACGGCCGGCGGCCTCGAACGTGACGCGGAAACGGCTTCGGCGGCGGTCTTCCTGGCCCGCATCCTGCGCAACCTGCTGCCGGCCGATCCCCAGCTCCACCAGGACTGGCGGCTCTGGCAGGAACTGTGGGTCAGGGCGCTGCGCGACGAGGCCACCCGGGTCTTCGCCGTGGACCTGTACGCGCAGCTGCACGCCTGGGTGGGGGACGCGGTACGGCGCGGCATCGACTCCGGCGAGTTCACGCCGACCGATGTCGACGACCTCAGCACGCTCGTGCTGTCCCTGAGCGACGGCTACGGCATCCGCCTGATGCTGCGCGACCCGACGGTCACCCTCGACACGGCGCTCACCTCCGTCTGGCGCCACGTCTCCACCGCACTCGGCCTGCCGGACACCGTCCCGACTGAGTGAATCCCCGCCGGCTGTCACAGACCCGGACGCCGCCCTGTCTCTCTGGTGAGTCAGCCAACCAGCGAACGGAGACAGTGATGAACATCGTGGTCGTCGGCGGTACGGGCCTCATCGGCTCGCAGGTGGTGACGCTGCTGCGCGACAGGGGACACGAGGCCGTGGCCGCCGCCCCCACCACGGGCGTCGACACCCTCACCGGCGAGGGACTGGCCGAGGCCCTCAAGGGAGCGGACGTGGTCGTGGACGTGTCGAACTCGCCGTCCTTCGACACCGAACCGGCTTTGGACTTCTTCACCCGCTCGGCGCGGAACCTGTTCGCCGCCGAGAAGGAGGCGGGCGTCCGGCACCATGTCGGACTGTCCATCGTCGGTGTCGACCAGGTGCCCGGCTACGGCTACTACGAGGCCAAGGTCGCCCAGGAGAACGCCGTGCGCGACAGCGGCGTGCCCTACAGCCTCGTGCGCGCCACCCAGTTCTTCGAGTTCATCGCCCCGGTGATGGACATGTCCACCGAGGGCGGCGAGGTGCGCCTGCCGTCCCTGCGGCTGCGTCCGATCGCCTCCGCCGAAGTGGCCGCAGCCGTCGCCGAGGCGGCGCAGGGCGAACCGTCGAACGGCATCCGCAACATCGCCGGACCCGAGACACACGGCCTCGACCGGTTCGGTGAGATCACCCTGGCGGCGAAGCCGGACGGCCGCACCGTCGTCACGGACGAGACCGCCGGCCTGTTCGCGGGGATGCCCGACGTGCTCACCGGCGACGAGACCGCGCACCTCTCGGCCACCCGCTACGAGGAGTGGCTCGAGCAGCACTGAGGCCAGGAGGCTACGGGCGGTCGGTGAGCCTGCGGGCCGACCGCTCGTACGCCCTCAGCTTGTCCGGCGTCAGCACCCAGTAGAGCCCGTCGATGCCGTCCGGCCCCACGGTGGCGCTCACCAGCGCGACAGCCACCCCGTCCTGGGCGAGCAGCAAACTGGGCTGTCCGTTGGCCTGGACCATGCCGTAGTCGGCCCCGGGGAAGAACTTCTGGGCGAAGGCCGTCACCTTGGCCACACGCCTGGCCCCCACGATCTCCAGCCGCGCTACGCCGCGCATGCCGTTGCCGTCCGCACAGGCGACGACGTCCGCCGACAGCACGGTCTCCAGCGCGGCCACGTCACCGTGCCGCGCGGCGGCCACGAAGGCGTCGAGCAGGCGCCGGTGCTGCGCCGTGTCGACCGGTTCCCGGCGCTCGGCGGACAGCCGCTTGCGGGCCCGGCTGACGATCTGCCGCGTGTTGGCCTGGCTCAGCTCCAGCATGCCCGCGATCTCGTCGTACGCGTAGTCGAACGCCTCTCGCAGCACGTACGCCGCCCGCTCCACGGGATTCAACCGCTCCAGAACCAGCAGCACGGCCAGCTCCAGCGCCTCGCCGCGCTCCGCGCCGACCTGCGGATCGACGCTCGTGTCCACGGGCTCCGGCAGCCACGGCCCGACATAGGCCTCCCGGCGCACCCGTGCCGACCGGGCCACGTTGATCGCCAGACGGGTGGTGATCGTCGCCAGGAACGCCCCGTGATCGAGCACCGCGCCGCGGTCGGCGCCCTGCCAGCGCACCCACACGTCCTGCACCACGTCCTCGGCCTCGGACACACTGCCCAGGACGCGGTAGGCGATACCGAACAGCCTGGGACGCAAGCGCTCGAAGGCGTCCGCCGCCGCGTCCAGCGCGTGGTCGTCGAGGGGCTGCCGCTGGTCCATGCTGCCGATGCCTCCGGGGTCGACCGTCGTGTGTCCGACAGTACGTCCCCCCGGAGCGCCCGGATGAGTTCCTAGGCCTCGTAGCGGGGTGTCCACTGCGCCTGTGCGACCGCCTTGCGCAGCTCCTCCTCCGTCGCCCGCGGGGCCACCCCGTCCTCGACGGCGGCGAGGGCCGCGGCCAGGGCGATCTCGCGGGCGGAGTCCCGCATCCCGGTCAGGGGCGGCAGCAGCGGCACGGGCCCGTCCTCGCCGTCCGCCGCCCGCACCGCGCACTCGGCGACGGCGCGGGCGGCGGCCACGAGCATGCGGTCGGTGACGCGGGTGGCGCGGCTCGCGGTCACCGCGAGCCCCATGGCCGGGAAGACGTACACGTTGTTGGACTGCGCCACCGGCACCTCGTGCCCGTCCACCGTCAGCGGCGGGAAGGGCGAGCCGGTGGCGATCAGCGCCCGGCCGTCGGTCCAGCGGGTGAGGTCGGCGGGCTCGGCCTCGGAGTGGGAGGTGGGGTTGGAGAGCGGGAAGACGACGGGCCGTTCGCACGTCGAGGCCATCTGCCGCACGATCTCCTCGGTGAACGCGCCGTGAGCCGTCGACAGCCCGATCAGCGCCGTCGGCTCGACGCGGCGCACCACCTCGGCGAGGCCGGTGCCGTCCCAGTCGGCCACCTCGCTGTCGTCGCGCGCGAACATCCGCTGCTGCGGAGTCAGTTCGGAGCGCGAGGACACCAGCAGGCCGTCCACGTCGAGGATCCAGAACCGCGCCGTGGCCTCGTCCTCCGACAGCCCCTCGTCGACCATCGCCGTACGGATCATGTCGGCGACGCCGATGGCCGCCGAGCCCGCGCCGAGGATCACCAGCCGCTGGTCGGGCAGCGGGGTGCCGGCCACGTCCGCCGCGGTGGACAGGGCGCCGAGCGCGACGGCAGCGGTGCCCTGGATGTCGTCGTTGAACGTGAGCAGCCGGTCGCGGTAGCGGGCGAGGATCGGGTGGGCGTGGGCGGTGGCGAAGTCCTCCCACTGGAGCAGCGTCCCGGGCAGCTCCGCCTCGACCGCCGACACGAAGGCCTCGATCATCTCGTCGTACTCGGCGCCGGTCAGCCTGCGGTCACGCCGGCCCAGGTAGCGCGGGTTGTCCAGCAGCGCCTCGTTGTCCGTGCCGACGTCCAGCAGGATCGGCAGCGTACGGGCGGGGTGGATGCCGCCGATCGCCGTGTACAGGCTGAGCTTGCCGATCGGGATGCCCATGCCGCCCACGCCCTGGTCGCCCAGTCCCAGGATGCGCTGTCCGTCGGTGACGACGATGACGTCCACGTCGTGGTCCGGGTACGGGCGGTTGCGCAGGATGTCCCGGAAGCGGTGCCGGTCCTCCCAGCTCAGGAACAGCCCGCGCGGCCGCCGGTAGATCTCGCTGAAACGCTGACAGGCCTCACCCACCGTCGGCGTGTAGACGACGGGCAGCAGCTCCTCCAGGTACTCGGTGACCAGACGGTAGAAGAGCACCTCGTTGGTGTCCTGCAACTGCCGGAGATAGATGTGCCGGTTGAGGGGCTTGTCGTAGCCGTGGAACGCCTCGTAGGCGCGGGCGACCTGCTCGTCCAGGGTCTCCACGGCGGGCGGCAGCAGCCCGTCGAGCCCTAGCTCCGCGCGCTCGTGCCGGCTGAAGGCGGTGCCCTTGTTGACCAGCGGGTCGGCCAGGGTCGTGACGGCGGGGCTCGTGGTCGTGCGGGGGTGGTGATTCATGGGCTGGTCCATGAGGTGACGACTTCCCCACCCCGAACGGCCCAACCGAATGAGCCGGAGGAGGCGGAGGTGGATGAGCGGTGTGACCGTGGTGGAAGGGATGCGTGCACACACGGACGAGGAGGCGCGATGGCGGAGGGACTGGTCGAGGGCGGCAGGGAGTGCGCTGCCACGACGGGCTTGGCGGAACAGCCGCCGGAACGGTCCCTGGGCGTCTTCGAGCAGCTGAGCGCCGTCGCCGACGCCGTCCTCTACGAGGGCTACCTCCTCTACCCCTACCGCCGGTCCTCGGCCAAGAACCGCGTCCGATGGCAGTTCGGGGTGCTGTTCCCCCGGGACTGGGTGGAGTCGGACGGCCCCGTTGTCCCCGGCGTGTCGGGCTCCGCCGACTCCTGGTACCAGCAGACCGAGTGCCTCCTGCGGATCCGGCGGCCCGGCAATGCCTCCGTCCGTGTGCGGATCCGCTACCTCCAGGCGCAGCGCAAACAGGTGGAGGACAGCGGCCACCAGCCCGTCGCGTCGCTGCGCACCGACGACGGAACGGTGCATCTGACCTTCGACGAGGCGGTACCGCGCGCATGCGAGGTCGTGGTCCCCCTCGACGAACTCCTCGCCACGGGACGCACCGTTCCCGTGGGCGCGGCGGCCGGCGTGGACGTCGAGCCGCTGCCCGGGGGCGCCGGGCGGGTGGTACGGCACCGCGACGAGGTACGGGCCGAGACCATCGTCACCGCCGAGCGCCTCACCGACGACCTCTGCCGGCTTCGCGTGCGGACGGCCAACACCGGGCCCGCACCGGAAGGACGGACCGCGCGTGACGAGGCCCTGCGCCGGGCCCTCATCGCCACCCACACCCTCATCGGCGGGGACGGGGTGGAATTCGTCTCGCTGACCGATCCGCCGACGGACCTGGCAGCCCCCGCGCGCTCGTGCCGCAACGAGTTCACCTTCCCCGTCCTCGGCGGCGAAGCCGAGGACGCCGGGCACCTCCTGCTGTCCGCGCCGATCATCCTGCCCGACCACCCCCAGGTCGCCCCCGAGAGCCCGGGCGACCTGCACGACGCCGCCGAGATCGACGAGATCCTCACCCTGCGCACGATGCTGCTGACCGACGAGGAGAAGCGCGAGGCGCGGGCCACCGACCCCAGGGCCGCCGCGATCCTCGACCGGGTCGACACCATGCCGCAGGAGGTCTTCGAGCGGCTCCACGGCGCCGTCCGCTCCCTGGCACCGGTCGCCCCGGCGACCGCTCCGGCAACCGCCGAACGCCCCGCCTGGTGGCAGGAGGGCGCCGACGGCGGTCTCTCGCCGACCACCGACACCGTGCTCGTCGACGGCGTGCCCCTCGGCGGCGGCAGCCGCGTCCGGCTCCGTCCCCGCGGACGAGGCGCCGACGCCCAGGACATGTTCCTGGCCGGCCGGACCGCCGAGGTCGCCGCCGTCTTCCACGACGTGGACGGCAGCGTGCACCTCGCCGTCACCCTCGACGACGACCCCGCGTCCGAACTGCACACCTGGTACGGACGCTTCCACTACTTCCGGCCCGACGAGCTCGAACCGCTCGAGCCCGCCGGAACCCCGGACGAGCCGTCGGCACCGGCTCCCGTCGCGGCCAAGGGGCCGCACACGACCGACTCCGAGACCCCCGCAGCGGAGGCCGAGTGACATGACAACGAACAGCAGTACAGCCGAGGTCAGCAAGGAACCCGATCGCGCCGAGGACCGTCAGGGCTTCGACGAGATCACCATCCTCTGGATCTCCGAGGGCATGAGCTGCGACGGCGACACCGTCTCGCTGACCGCCGCCGACCAGCCCTCCATCGAGGACCTGGTGCTCGGTCTGATCCCGGGCCTGCCGAAGGTGAACCTGGTCAACAAGGTGCTCTCCCCGAGCCTGGGCGGCGAGGACTTCCTCGCTCCCTACCGGGCCGCCGTACGCGGCGAACTGGCCCCGTTCATCCTCGTCATCGAGGGCTCGGTCCCCAACCAGAACATCATCGAGGGCGACGGCTACTGGACGTCCTTCGGCAACGACCCGGAGACCGGCGAGCCGCAACCCCTGAACTGGTGGATCGACCAACTGGCCCCCAAAGCCTGGGCGGTGGTGGCCGCAGGCACCTGCGCCACCTTCGGCGGCATCCACGCCATGTCCGGCAACCCCACCGGCTGCATGGGCCTCGCCGACTACCTGGGCTGGGACTACACCTCGCAGGGCGGGCTGCCCATCGTCAACGTGCCCGGCTGCCCCATCCAGCCCGAGAACTTCATGGAGACCCTGATCTGGGTCCTCTACCACGCGGCCGGTTCCGCGCCCCCGCCGCCGCTGGACCACATGCTGCGCCCGCAGTGGCTGTTCGGGAAGACGGTCCACGAGGGCTGCGACCGCGGCTCGTACTACGAGCAGGCCAGCTTCGCCAAGGACTACAACTCGCCCAAGTGCCTGGTCAAAACGGGTTGTTGGGGTCCGGTCGTCAACTGCAACGTGCCCAAGCGCGGCTGGATGGCCGGCATCGGCGGCTGCCCGAACGTCGGCGGCATCTGCATCGGGTGCACGATGCCCGGCTTCCCCGACGCGTTCATGCCGTTCATGGACGAGCCCCCGGGCGGAACCCTGTCGTCCCTGGCCATCAAGCCCTACGGGGCCGTCATCCGCCGACTGCGCGGCGTGACGAACGAACTGGTCAACCACGAGCCCAGGTGGCGCCACAACAAGCGCAACCTGACCAGCGGCTACGACCCGCGCTGGCGGCCCTCGTGACCCGCGCCGCGCGCTCGGGCGCGCACGCCACCACCACCCACCGGACCACCTACAGCGAGGGGCAGTACCGCAGATGACCACCACCGAGGCCCGGCCCACGGAGCGCAAGCCCCCACAACTCGTGGACATGTCCTGGGATCCGATCACCCGGATCATCGGGAACCTGGGCATCTACACGAAGATCGACTTCGCCAACCGGGAAGTCGTCGAATGCCACAGCACCTCGTCGCTGTTCCGCGGCTACTCGGTGTTCATGAAGGGCAAGGACCCGCGCGACGCCGGGTTCATCACGTCCCGGATCTGCGGCATCTGCGGCGACAACCACACCACCTGCTCCGACTACGCCCAGCAGATGGCCTACGGCGTCAAGCCGCCCCCGCTGGCCGAGCACATCGTCAACCTCGGCGAAGCGGCCGAGTACATGTTCGACCACACGATCTTCCAGGACAACCTGGTGTTCGTGGACTTCTGCGAGGCGATGGTCAAGGCCACCAACCCCGGCCTGCTGGCCCGCGCCGAACGCACCGACGCGCCCCGCGGCGAGATCCACGGCTACCGCACCATCGCCGACATCATGAAGGCCTTCAACCCCTTCGAGGGCGAGGTCTACAAGGAGGCCCTGAAGGTCAGCCGGGTCACCCGCGAGATGTTCTGCCTGATGGAGGGGCGGCACGTCCACCCTTCCACGCTGTACCCGGGCGGTGTCGGCACGATGCCGCAGCCGACCGTCTTCACCGACTACCTCAGCCGGCTCATGCGGGTCATCGACTTCGTGAAGAAGGCCGTCGCCATGAACGACGACGTCTTCGACTTCTTCTACGAGGCCCTGCCCGGCTACGAGGAGGTCGGCCGCCGCCGTGTCCTGCTGGGCTGCTGGGGCGCCTTCCAGAACCCCCAGACCGTCGACTACCGCTACGAGACGATGAACTCCTGGGGCAAGGACATGTATGTCACCCCCGGCATCATCGTCGACGGCGAGCTGGTCACCAACAACCTCGTCGACATCAACCTCGGCCTGCGGATCATGCTGGGCAGCTCGTACTACGAGGACTGGGTGAACGAATCGCCCTTCGTCACGCACGACCCGCTCGGCAACCCCGTCGACATGCGCCACCCGTGGAACCAGACCACCGTCCCGGTACCGCAGAAGCGCGACTTCGACGACAAGTACAGCTGGGTGATGAGCCCGCGCTGGTACGACAAGCGGACCGACGCGCACCTCGCCCTCGACACCGGCGGCGGCCCGCTCGCCCGGCTGTGGTCGACCGCGCTGAGCGGCATCGTCGACACCCCGTACGTCAAGGCCACCGGCCACAGCGTGCGCATCTCGCTGCCCAAGGGCGAGTCCCTGCCGGAGACCACCCTGGAGTGGCGCATCCCGCAGTGGAGCAACACCATCGAACGCGACCGCGCCCGGCCGTACTTCGTCGCCTACGCGGCCGCCATGGCCCTGCAGTTCATCGAAGAGGCCATGGGGATGGTGCGCGCGGGCGAGACCAAGGTGTTCGAGAACTACGAGGTGCCCGACGAGGCGATCGGCTGCGGCTTCCACGAGGCGGTGCGCGGCGTCCTCTCCCACCACCTGGTGATCAAGGACAAGAAGATCGCCAACTACCACCCGTACCCGCCCACCCCGTGGAACGCCAGCCCCCGCGACATCTACGGCACCCCCGGTCCGTACGAGGACGCCGTCCAGGGCCAGCCCATCTTCGAGGAGAACGGGCCGGACGACTTCAAGGGCGTCGACATCATGCGCACCGTCCGCAGCTTCGACCCCTGTCTGCCGTGCGGTGTGCACATGTACGTCGGCAAGGGCAAGACGCTCACCACCCTGCACTCGCCGACGTACGGGGCGAACCATGGCTGAGGCCGCCGGCGTACGACTGGCCGACCCGGACGTCGAGGCCCGGCTCGCCCGGCTCGACGGCCTGCTGGAAGGCCTGGAGTCCGCGCCCGGCCCCACCACCCGCTCCGCCACCGAGGCGGTCGCGCTCCTGACCGAGGTCTACGGCGAGGCACTGGCCCGCGTCATGGACCACGCGGACGGGCCGCTGGCCGAGAACCTGGCCGGCGACGAGCTGCTGGGCCATCTGCTGGTCCTGCACGACATCCACCCCGAGCCCGCCGAGCGCCGTGCGGCCCGCGCGGTCGAGCGGCTGCGGCCCGCCGTCCAGGAGCGCGGCGGCGACGTGGAGTGGGCCGGGGTGGAAGGGCAGGTCGCCCGGGTGCGCCTGACGGCGGGCGGCGGGTGCGGCTCCGGTTGCGGGAGCGGTGGCGGTGGCGGTGGCGGAACATCCGAGGTCACCGACGCGGTCCGTGCGGCGGTCCTCGCCGTGGCTCCCGAGCTGACGGCGGTGGAACCACTGCCGAGCACGCCGGCCCCCGCGTTCGTACCGCTGACCACCCTGACGCACAGGGACGCACGGTGACCACCGACGGGGCACTGGCCCGCCTCATCCGGACCTCGGCCGACCGTACGGCGGCGGCCGAGAGGGAGGTGTGCGACCTGTGCGCCGCGCCGCTCGCCGAGGAGCACGCCCATCTCCACGACAGCGGGCAGGAGGAGGTGCGCTGCGCCTGCCGCCCCTGCTCGGTGCTGTTCGCCGAGGCCGGGGCGGGGGACGGCCAGTACCGGCTCGTGCCCCGGCGCCGGGTCCGGCTGCCGCACATCGACACGGCGGTGCTGGGCGTACCGGTCGGTCTGGTCTTCTTCGTGCCCCGGGCGGACGGCACCGTCACCGCGCAGGGCCCGAGCCCGGCCGGGGCCATGCGGTGGGAGGTGGAGGCGGCGGCCTGGCAGGAACTGGCCGGTACGGTTCCGCAGCTCGCCACCGTGGAACCCGAGGTGGAGGCCCTGCTGGTGAACACCGTCCACGGTCTCGATCACCACTGGATCGTGCCGGTCGACGACTGCTACCGGATGGTCGCGGTCGTACGCCGGGAGTGGCGTGGCCTGTCCGGCGGCGGACGGGTCTGGCCCGCCGTCGAACGGTTCTTCGAGGACCTCACCGAGCGGTCATGAGCACGCCCTCCGCTGGTCGGAGGCGAGGAAGGAGAGCACCCCATGGGCAGCATCAGAGTGGGCCGGCCCCAGGCCAGGCCCGACACCCCCGGGCACGTCGCCGGCCTGCACCAGGGCAACAAGGGACGGTACGCGCAGCAGAAGGGGCACCACGAGGACGGCACCGCCGACGCGCGCCGCTCCACGGGGATCCACTGGAAGCGGCATGACGCCCTTGTGGAGACCATGCCGAACATCTCGCCGGCATGATCCGGCAGGAGAAAGAGCAGGGAGTCGCCGCAATGAAGGTCAAACGAGCACGCAGACCCGTCGCGCGCAGGCGCGGCGGGATGAGCGGACAGCGGGTGCTGAAGGCCGAGGCCGTCCTGGTGGGCGGTGTGGCCCTGGCCGCGCTGTGCTGGGAGTGGCCCAGTCTGAGGCGGGAGATGCGGATCTGGCGGATGTCCGGCGGTTTCCGCGCGGGCAACCGGTATCCGTGATCCGGCCGTGCACGAGCTGTCGATCGCGACCGCGATCATCGAGCGGGCCGACGAGCTGGCCCGGGCGGACGGCACGGACGCCGTCTCGACGGTGACCGTCCGGGTCGGCGAGCTGGCGGGCGTCGTCCCCGACGCCCTCGGTTTCGCCTTCGAGGTGGCCCGCGACGGCACCGCCCTCGCCGGGGCCAGGCTCGTGGTCGAGCAGATCCCCGGGCAGGCCTGGTGCGGCCCGTGCGCCGAGGAGTTCCCGGTGGGCATGCCTCCGTTCTTCTGGTGCCCGCGCTGCGACCAGCCCTCCAACGATCTGCGCAGCGGCCGGGAGCTGGAGATCACGGGTATCGAGCCGCTACCGGCCTCCGCATAGCGCGAGAGGGCCCCGCCGACACCTTCGGCGGGGCCCACTCACATGCCCGGTCAGCAGATGCGCGGCAACTGCTCGCCGAGCGGCAGATCCACCACCCGCGTGCCGCCCAGACCGGTGGCGACGACCACCATCCCGGGGTGCTCGGCGACGCACTCGCCGATCAGCGTGGCCCCGGCACCCTGCGGATGGGCACGCATCGCCGCGAGCACCTCGTCCGCCGCCGACGGGGGCACGAAGGCGACGAGCCGGCCCTCGTTGGCGACGTACAGGGGGTCGAGCCCGAGGAAGCCGCAGGCGTTCGCCACGGCGTCCGGCACCGGAACGGCCCGCTCCTGAAGCCGGACGCCGGTCCCGGAAGCGCGGGCGATCTCGTTGAGGGATGCCGCCAGGCCACCCCGGGTGGGGTCGCGCAGCACATGGATGTCCGGGGTGACGGCCAGCATCGCCGCCACCAGATCCGCCAGCGGTGCGGTGTCACTGGCGATCTCGACCCCGAACTCCAGCCCCTCCCGCACACTCATGATCGCCACCCCGTGCAGACCGATCGGCCCGCTGACGATCACGGCGTCACCGGGCCGCGCACGCTGAGGCCGGATGTCCACGCCATCGGGCACGAGCCCCACCCCGGCGGTGGTGACGTACACCCCGTCGCCGTGCCCGGACTCGACGACCTTGGTGTCACCCGTGGCGATCGTGACCCCGGACGCCTTCGCCGCCGCACCCATGGCGCGCGCGATCCGCCCGACGACGCTCAGCTCCACGCCCTCCTCCAGGACGAAGGCGGCGGAGAGGTAGGCCGGCCTGGCGCCGCTCATCGCGAGATCGTTGACCGTGCCGTTGACCGCGAGGTCACCCAGGCTGCCGCCGGGGAAGAACAGCGGCCTGACCACGTAGGAGTCGGTGGAGAAGGCCAGCCGCGCGCCGCCCAGTTCGAGGACGGCGGAGTCGGCGAGACCGGCCAGGGTGGCGTTGCCGTAGGCGGGGACGAAGACCTGCTCCATCAGCTCCGCCGACAGCGCGCCTCCGCCGCCGTGCCCCATCACCACGACCGGCTGGTCGCGCAGGGGAGCGGGACAGGTCCAGTTCGCCGGGTCGACGGTGTCGGCGAGTTGTTCAGGCAACTGGGTTCATCTCCTCCCGCGCGGCCGGCTCGGCCTGCGGTGTCGCGGCGTTCATCCGGCGGTACAGGTAGTAGGCCGCGCAGGCGCCCTCGCTGGAGACCATGGTGGCTCCGAGCGGGGTGCGCGGGGTGCAGGTGGTGCCGAACGCCTCGCACTCGGTCGGCTTGATCAGCCCCTGGAGCACCTCGCCGCTGCGGCACTCGGCGGGCTCCTCGGTGCGGATGCCGGTGACGTCGAAGCGGTGCTCGGCGTCGTACGGGCGAAAGGCGTCGGTCAGCCGCCAGCCGCTCAACGGGATCGGCCCGATGCCGCGCCAGTTCCGGTCGGTGACCTCGAACACCTCCTCGATCATGCGCACCGCGGCCGGATTGCCCTCCTCGCGCACGGCACGCGGATACGCGTTCTCCACCCGGTGCTCACCGCGCTCCAGCTGCCGGACCGCCAGACGGATGCCCTCCAGGATGTCCAGCGGCTCGAAGCCGGTCACCACCATCGGCACGCGGAACCGCTCGGCCAGTTCCGGGTACTCCGCCATGCCCATCACGCTGCACACGTGCCCGGCGGCCAGAAAGCCCTGCACCCGGCAGGCGGGCGCCGTCATGATCGCCTCGACGGCCGGGGGGACCCGCACATGCGAGACCAGAAGGCTGAAGTTGGTCAGGCCGAGGCGTCTCGCCTGGTGCACGGCCATCGCGTTGGCGGGGGCCGTGGTCTCGAAGCCGATCGCGAAGAACACCACCTCCCGGTCCGGGTGGCGGCGGGCCAGCTCCAGGGCGTCGAGCGGCGAGTAGACCACCCGTACGTCGCCGCCCTCGCCCTTGACCCGGAACAGGTCGCGGTCGGTGCCCGGCACGCGGAGCATGTCCCCGAACGAGCAGAAGATCACGCCGGGCCGCGAGGCGATCTCCAGCGCCTTGTCGATGACCTCCAGCGGTGTGACACAGACGGGGCAGCCGGGCCCGTGGATCAACTCCACCTGCTCGGGCAGCAGTTGGTCGATGCCGTGCCGGATGATCGAGTGGGTCTGTCCGCCGCACACCTCCATCAGGGCCCACGGCCGGGTGGCGGTGGCGCGGATCTCCTCCAGCAGCCGCCGGGCCAGATCGGGGTCGTTGAACTCGTCGATGTACTTCACGCTGTTCCCGCCTCCTTCGCCGCCTGCTCCCAGGCGTCTCCGAACTCCTCCTCCAGCAGCCCCAGTTCCTCGAAGAGCTTCAGCGAGGCCAGGGCCGACTCCTCGTCAAGACGCTGGAGCGCGAAGCCGACGTGCACGATGACGTACTCGCCCACCCGCACATCGGACACGTACTCCAGGCACGCCTGCTTCTGCACTCCACCGAAATCGATCAGTCCGGTGAGCGGATCCGCGCTGTCGTCGATGGCCACGACCTTGCCGGGCACTGCCAAACACATGGGTCACTCCTCCTGTCGTAGGTGCGCCGCGACCACCAGCTGGCCGAGGGCCAACCCGCCGTCGTTCGGCGGGACTTCGCCGTGGCGGAGCACCGCGAAGCCGTCTTCGGACAGCAGTCGCGCGCACTCCTCCTCCAGCAGCGCGTTGGCGAAGACCCCGCCGCTGAGAGCGACGGTGGCCAGGCCGGTGTCCTGACGCGCACGCCGGCAGATCTCCGCGACGGCCCTCGCCACCGCACGGTGGAAGCGGGCGGCGAGCACGGGGGCCGGAGTGCCGCGCCGCAGATCGGCGACGAGCGCGTTCAGTACGGGCGCCGGGTCGTACGTACCGGCGGTGAAGCCGAAGTCGTAGGCCGAGGTGCCCTCGCCCCAGGCCGAAGCGGCGGCGGCCTCCAGCTCCAGGGCGGCCTGCGCCTCGTACCCCGCGCGATGGCACACGCCCACCAGGGAGGACACGGCGTCGAAGAGCCGGCCCATGCTGGAGGTCGCCGCACAGGCCACCCCTCGCGTCACCTGCTGCTGCACAACGGCCAGTTCATCGGCCGCGCAGGCGGTCACACTGGGCAGATCCGCGTCCCACGCCAGGCCCGCCGCCCACAGCCGGGCCAGGGCCAGGCGGCACGGGTTGGCCACGCCCGCGTCCCCTCCGGGCAGCGGGGCGGGGGCCAGATGGGCGAAGCGCCGGTAGCCGGTGTAGCCGGCGAGCAGGATCTCGCCGCCCCAGACGGTCCCGTCGTCGCCGTAGCCGGTGCCGTCGAAGGCGATGCCGATCACGGGTGCGGTGCCGTCGAGGCCGTGCTGGGCCATCGCCGAGGCGATGTGCGCGTGGTGGTGCTGGACGAAGACGGGCGCGATCCCGTGGGCTCGCCGACGTGCCCACCGCGCGGAGTGGTATCCCGGATGCCGGTCGGCGGCGACGAGTTCGGGGGTGACACCGGTCAGGGACCGCATGTGCGCCTCGGCCCGCCGGGCCGCCTCCAGGGTGGTCAGATCGCCCATGTCGCCGATGTGCGGGCCGAACCAGGCGTGGTCGCCCTCGCCGAGGCACAGGGCGTTCTTCAGATCCCCGCCCACGGCGAGCGTCGGCCGCACCGGGACCGGCAGCCGCAGCGGGCGGGGCACGTACCCCCGGGACCGGCGCAGCACCTGCTCGGTGCCGTCGGAGCGTACCCGCAGCAGCGAGTCGTCGCAGGGCGAGGAGATGGGCCGGTCATGGGCGAGCCAGGCGTCGGCCAGACCGGCCAGCCGGGTCAGTGCCTCGTCGTCCTCCGTGACGATCGGTTCGCCGGAGCGGTTGCCGCTCGTCATGACCAGCATGCGCGGGCCCGGCGGATCGCCGGGCAGGCCGAACAGCAGGGTGTGTACGGGCGTGTAGGGCAGCAGGACGCCGAGGTGCGGGCTGCCGGGACAGACACCCGGCGCGAGGACTGCCCGCTCCGCTCGCCGCCGCAGCAGGACGATGGGGCGCCGGGCGCTGGTGAGGGCGGCCTGTTCAGCCGTGGAGGGGTCGGCGATCCGCCGTACGGCGTCGAGGTCCGCGCACATCACGGCGAACGGTTTGCCGCCGCGCGCCTTGCGGGTGCGCAGCGTCTCGACGGCCCGTGCGTCGGTGGCGTCACACGCCAGGTGGTAGCCGCCGAGGCCCTTGACGGCGACGATCCGCCCGGCGGCCAGCAGCGCCCGTGCCCTGGCCAGGGCGTCGGCGTCCCGCGCCGGGCGGACATCGCTGCCGGAGGCGGGCACCAGACGCAGCCGGGGGCCGCAGCCGGGGCAGGCCACGGGCTGGGCGTGGAAGCGCCGGTCGACGGGATCGCCGTACTCCCGGCCGCATTCGGCACACATCGGGAAACCGGCCATGGTCGTGACCGCCCGGTCGTACGGCATGCCCGCGGCGATGGTGAAGCGGGGCCCGCAGTGGGTGCACGTGACGAACGGGTGCCGGTGACGCCGGTCGGCCGGATCGGCCAGTTCCCGCAGGCAGTCGGGGCAGGTCGCCGTGTCGGGCGGGAGGAGGGTGCGGCCGGGGGAGCGGTCGGTGGAACGGATGCTGAAGGTGTCGTCGGCGCCGCTGACGGGCAGCTCCTCGAACCCGACGCCGGTGACCGTGGCCAACGGCGGCGGCTCCTGGGCCAGCCGGTCGCAGAAGTCGGCGATGCCCTCCGGCGGTCCCTCCACCTCGATGAGGACCCCGCTCGCCGTGTTGCTCACGAACCCGGCGAGCGCGAGATCGGTGGCCAGGCGGTGCACGAAGGGGCGGAACCCCACGCCCTGCACCGTGCCGCGCACGGTGACGCGGCGGCGCACCGCCTGGGTGGCGGGCGCCGTCACGAGACGAGGCCGGCTTCGGCGCCCTCGTGGGAGTGGGAGTGGGTGTGCGGACGGGGCGCCAGAGGAGGCCGGTGGACAGGGGCACCGTCCCGTACGGCGAGCACCCGCTCCAGGAGGGTGTCGACACCGTCGTCGGTCCGGGCGCAGGAGAACAGGAGCTCCACCCCGGGGTTGACCCGCTGGACATGGGCGGCGAAGGCGGCCTGGTCGAACCCGGCGGGCCCGGCCAGATCCACCTTGGTGAGCACCACCAGATGGGCGGACCCGAAGGCCGTGGGGTACTTCAGCGGCTTGTCCTCGCCCTCCGTCACCGCCATGAGCACGATCCGCAGGCTCTCGCCCAGGTCGTAGGAGGCCGGGCAGACGAGGTTGCCGACGTTCTCGACGAACAGCAGCGAGGTGCCCTCGGGCAGCCAGCTCTCCACATGACCGCGCAGTTGCCGCGCCTCCAGGTGGCACAGACCGTCCGTCAGCAACTGCTTCACCGGGGCTCCCGAGCGGGCGAGCCGGTGGGCGTCGTTCTCGGTGGCCAGATCGGCGGTGAGCGCGGCCACCGGAAGGCCCCGCTCCACCGCCCTGGCCAGCACCCGCCCGAGCAGTTCCGTCTTGCCGCTGCCCGGGCTGGACAGCAGGTTGACCACGCTGACGTCCCGCCGGGCCAGCTCGTCGCGCAGCCCCGCGGCCAGAGAGTCGTTCTTCGCCAGGACGGCCTGAGTGACCTCTTCCATGGAATCGCACATGGGCGCCGCTCCTCGCGTTCGGTAGGGAAATCAGTCCGCTACCGATCCTCCGCGCCGCCGGTCGCGGTGCCCGGCAGCCCGGCCGACGACAGGGCGGCGGATTCGTCCGGGCGGCTCAACGGAGGCGTGGCAGCCGGGTCGGCGAGCAGCACCGGGACCATGGTGTGCAGCGCCGCGACCGCCCGCCCGACCGCCTCGCGCACCGTCGCGCTGATGCCCGGCGCGATGTCCTCGTCGGCGGGTGCCCGTAGCTCGGGCTCGCAGGCGAGGACGAGGACACGCGGCAGCGGCTCGTCGCCCAGGTGGGCGGCCAGGGCGAGGACCTTCGCCGGGTCCATGCCGTGTGCCTCGGGCGGGGCGCCCCCCGAGGGTCCGTCGGGCAGGTCCGGCTCGACCAGCGACAGGGTGCCCGGCTCGTGTCCCCGTACCGCCGCGTCGACCAGGACTGCCGTGTCGTAGCCGTCGAGCAGTTCGTACGCCAGATCCATCCCGCGGATGCCGAAGTCCCGCACCCGCACCTCGGGCGGCAGCGGGTTCCGGTCCAGGGCGCGGATCACCTCGGGACCGAAGGCGTCGTCCGCGAGGAAGATGTTGCCGACACCGGCGACGAGCAGCCGCGTACTCATCGCGCACCTCCCAGGGGCCTCGGGGAGCCGGTCGGGAGCTTGCGGACGAAGGCGGACCGCAGCGCGTGGTACGGGGCCTGACGGTCGAAGAAGATCGTGCGCATGCGGGCGAGTTCGGTCCGCCGGTATTCGGCGAGGGGGCGCTGGAGCTCGTCCGCGTGACGTGCCGTGGTCTTGGCGGTGATCCGGCCTGGGAGGTCCGGGTCGCCGGCGACTGCGGCAGCCAGTCGCTCGATCTCGGTCGTGAACTCCCCCGCAGGGCCGGGCACCAGACGATCCACCAGCCCGATCCGTGCGGCCGTCGCGGCGCTCACCGGCAGCGCCTCGCTCGTCAGCCGCTCGGCCGTCTCGGTTCCCACACGGCGCGGCAGCGAGTACGTCCAGTACTCCGAGCCGTACAGGCCCATGGTGCGGTAGTGCGGGTTGAGGACGCTGCCCGTGCGGCACCAGACCTCGTCCGCGGCCAGGGCGAGCATGACGCCGCCGGCCGCCGCGTTGCCGCCGAGCGCCGAGACCACCAGCCGGTCGGTGGTGCGCAGCACGGCCTCGACCACGTCGTTCATGGCGTTGAGGTTGGACCAGGACTCGCCCGCCGGGTCGCTCGACGCCTCGATCACGTTGAGATGGATGCCGTTGGAGAAGAAGTCGCGGGCGCCGCCGAGCACCAGCACCGAGGTGGGGCGGCTGAGCGCGTACCGGTAGGCGGCGAGCAGCCTGCGGCAGTGGGTGGTGCTCATCGCCCCGCCGGGGAACGAGAAGGTCACGAAGCCGACCTGACCGTGCTGCCGGTAGCGGATGTCGGTCCAGGTGGCGCGGTCCGGGGGCAGTTCGAGCGGCGCGGCGATCTCGGGCAGCCAGTGCGGGCGGTCGCTCGAGGTCGGCATGCCGTGGGATCCGGGCGGGGCCGGGAAACCGGCCAGGACCGAGGCCGCCGGGCGGCGGAACGGCGCCGGGTCGCCGGAGCTCTTGCGGGGGCGCAGCTCCGGGATCCACACCGCGCCGTCCCGGGTGGCCCGGCAGACCGCGCCGGACCGGGTCGCGAGCAGCTCCCCGGGCTCACCCCGCAGCCGGTCCTCGGGGTGTCCGCCGTGCAGGAACACCTCCCGGCCGCAGATCTCGTCCCGGACGCCGGGCTGTGAGTCGGCCCCGCGGAGCTTGCGCAGCACCGTCCGGGTGGTGTCCCGTTCCCAGTCGATCCGCCGCTGCTCCTGGCGGAAGAAGTCCCGCCACACCACCTGGATCCCGGGCTCGCTCTGCGGGCGCGGTTTGTACGAGCCGTCGGCGTAGCGCCGCACGGCCTGGAGGACCGCGGCTGTCGCGGCGTCGGCGGCCTCGTTGCGGTACACGCTGCTCTTGCCCGCCGGCGGCACCGGGAAGGACTCGTCCGCCCACACGTCGCCCGCGTCCATCGCCGCCTCGGCCTGAAGCACCGTCACGCCCCACTCCGGCGCCTCCTGGGCGATCGCCCAGTCCAGGGAGGACGGCCCCCGGTCGCCGGGTGGCCCGGGGTGCACGATCAGACAGGTGTGCTGCTGCCACACGTCCTCCGGCAGGGCCGTCTTCAGCATCGGGGCGACGACCAGGTCCGGGCGCACCTCCTGTACGGCGGCCCGGACCGCGTCGGCGCCGTGCGAGGCGAGGACGACGTCCACCCGGTGCCCCTCGTCCGAAAGTTCCGCGTACACACGCTGGGACAGGCTGTTGAACGCGCTGGCGACAAGCAAGATGTCCATGACATGGCATGCTCGCCGTTCGGACGAGGGCCGAGAAGGACCACTGCGGCGTTTCGCGGCCCTCGTCCGCTTCCGGGCTACTCTCCCGAGGGTGCGGTCAGCGGGACGCCCAGGCCCACCGGGGTGCCGAAGTTCGGCGTCCCGTCGGCGTTCCAGGTGAACTTCTGTGCTCTGGTGGAGCGGTTCATGTCGCAGCCGCCGCCCGCGGAGCTGTTGGCGTGGTACACCATCCAGTCCTCCGTGCCGTCCGGTGACTTGAAGAAGCCGTTGTGGCCGGGGCCGTACACCCCGTTGGCGTTGGACCGCTGGAACACCGGGTTCGGTGACTTGGTCCAGGAGGAGGAGCTGAGCGGGTCGCCGCCGTTGTAGGTGAGCATGCCCAGCTTGTAGTCGGGTGTGGAGCAGTGGCTGGCGGAGTAGACGATGAAGGTCTTCCCGTTCCGCTGCAGGACCTCGGCGCCCTCGTTGACCGCGCCGCCCACCGTCTCCCAGCTGTGGGTGGGGGTGGAGAGGATCCGGCGGGTGCCGCTCGCGGTCCACGGGTTGGACAGCGGCCGGATGAACATCGGCTGCGAGCCGTTGTAGAAGGTGCCGAGCAGATACAGCTTGCCGTTCAGCTGGAGGATGCCCGGGTCCAGCTCCCAGGTGTTGTCCTGGGACGGGTCGAGCAGATCGGCCTTGAAGGTGTAGGGGCCCATCGGGTCCTGGCCGGCGCTCTCCAGGACGTGGATCCGCTGGGTGCCCAGGTCGAACGGCTCCCGCCCGGCCGTGTAGTAGAAGTACCACCGCTTGCCGTTCGGGCCGTCGAGCAGATGGAACTCCGGGGCCCACATCGTGCCGGCGCCATTGGGCCTGGTCAGATTGAAGATCACCTGTTCGGCGGCCGTGGCGAGGCCGCCCAGGGTGCGGGACTTGCGCATGGTGACCGTCGAGTTCCAGGTCGTGGTGGCGAGGTAGTAGTAACCGTCGTGGTAGGTCAGCCAGGGGTCGGGGCCGCGCTGGGCGATCGGGTTGGTGAAGGTGTTCGGGCTGGTGCCGCCGCCGGTGAAGCCGGACAGGCGCCACACCCTGCCGTTCGCGGCGGAGCACGGCAGCTGCACCAGGCCGGTGTCCGACGCCGACGAACCGCCGCTCGGCGTCACGCACTTGCCCGACGCCGTGGAGACCAGGTTGAAGGCCTTGTCGGTGCCGCTCACCGGCACCAGCCGCCACTGCTGATTGGTGGCGCCGTGGCAGGGCCACTGGATGACGGTGGCGTTGTCCGCGGTGGACGCGCCGGAGACATCGACGCACTGCCCGGACTGGGTGGCGATCGTGTACGTGTCACCCGAGCCGGAGACCGGGGCGAAGCGGAAACTCTGGTTCGCGCCCGAACCGCAGGAGAAGGCACGCAACTGCGTCCCGTTCGTCGACGAACCACCCGGCAGATCCAGGCAGTTGCCACCGTGCGAGTTCACCCCCGTCGACGTGAACGCGACGGCGGCGGCAGCGGGCTGCGGTGCCGCCAGGAAGGCGACCATCATGGTGAGGACGCCGATGAGCGCGGACAGACATCTGAAACGAGTCACGGGCCGTACACCTTCGCTTCGAGGAGGCCGACGGAGCTGCTGCCGTTGCTGGTGAGCTGCACACGCAGTCGTGTGGTGTTCGTCGCGGTGAACGTGACCGCGTTGTACTTGTTCTTCGCCACCGGGTAGCCGCTCGCGCCGGGCACGTCGGCATAGGCGCTGCCGTTCCAGTACTGGAGCTTCCACGAGGCGGGCATGTCGATGCCCTGGTCGTCGTCGAAGAAGTACACCTCGGCCCGGTCGACGCTCTTCGCCGACGGCCAGGTCAGCTCGGCCCACTGCTGTCCGGTCTCCGGCCAGGTGCCCCAGCGCGGATTGACGGTGTCGTTGGACGAGGGCGGGTCGACCCCGTCGTTGATCGCGGTGACGCTCTCCCAGGAGGAGGTGTACGAGGCGGACGCCGTCGCGGACGTCGCCAGATTGGCGGGTGGCTGGGCGCCGCCCCGGTGGTGGACCTTGATCTCGGTGAGACCCGTCTTCGCCCCGGAGGCGTTGGTCGCCAGGACCCTGATGCGCTGAGCGCTGATCGCCGGGAACCGCACCAGGTTGTAGTTGGCGCGGGGCGCGGCCGGGCTCTTGGTCTGGCCGTCGGCGTTCACCCAGGAAGTGCCGTTGTGGTACTGGATCGTGTACGAGGACGGCGCCCGGTAGGTCGTACTGGCGGGGCGGCTGTCCTTGAAGTGCAGGCGCACCTCGTTGAGCGTCCGGGTGGTGCCGAAGTTCAGCTCGTACCAGTCCTGGCTGTTCGAGGAGCCGCCCGCGCCCCAGAACGGCTCGTTGGTGGGAAGCCCGTCGACCGCGCCCGAGACGCTGCTGCCCGACCCGGTGTGGGAGGCGGACGCGGTCGCCCCGGAGGCGAGGTCGGCCGGGTCGCCGGTCAGGTCGACACCGGCCTTGGCGAGCATGTCGACCATGCGGGGACTGTCCTGCACGACCTGGTTGGGGGCCTTGAGCCCGGGGACGGCGGTGCGGTGGGTGACCGTGCCCTTCGTGGTGACCTCACCGGTGGCCGGGTCCCAGGTGAAGGGCACCAGGGAGCTCACGGTGGCGGCCCGGGTGCCGTTGACGTAGATCGAGTAGCCCTCCGGGATGCCGGGGTAGCGCACCACGCCGTCGGCCGGGTCGTCCCAGACGACGGACAGGTCGGCGCCCCGGTAGCGCAGGTTGTTGACCGTGAAGTGGGACCAGCCGATGTCGATGGGGGAGAGCTCCACCTTGGCGTCGCTGCGCGGCCGCAGCCCCGCCACGTCCTCGATCACCGTCCAGTTGCTGCTGCCCAGGATGTTGTGGTGGATCCAGGAGCGGTAGTTGACGGCGCTGCCGTTCCAGTCGGCCCAGAACTCGTTCGCGTCCGGCCACTGGGTGTTGCCGCCGACGTACTGCGCCCAGGTGTTCCAGTAGAGGAGCTTCTTGTAGTCGGTGGCGTTCATCCAGGAGTTGGAGTAGTTGCGCAGCACCGAGGAGTACAGCCGGAACTGGACGGTGGAGTTGATGGTGGAGAAGTTGTTGGAGCCCGGCTCCCCGGCCTCGGCCGCCGCCTTCTTGTCGACCTGGTTGGCCGTGTAGAAGGGGAAGATCGGGTACTGCGCCGGGTCGTCGAACAGCCGCAGGGCCTGCTTGAAGGTCGCCGTGTCGGGGACGGCGCCGACCGAGAAGGGGTAGTAGTTGTTGATCTCCTTCCAGGGCACCCACTCGTTGGTCGACTTCAGCCGGTGCTCGAACAGCTGCCGGTTGGGGTTCCACAGGACGTTGACGATGGCGTCCTTGATCTGGTTCGCCAGCGTGCGCATCTCGCTCGCCTTGGCCGTGTTGCCGGTCGCCTCGTAGGCCTGCGCGGCGGCGAGGGCGCCGCTGTACTGGTAGGCGGACTCGGCGCGGTCCATGTTTCCGGGCTTCCAGTGGAAGGAGACCGCGTCGGCGTCGTTGCCCGTCAGGGCGCCCCAGTCGTACTCGATGAGCTTGTTGTTGTCGCGGTCGTAGTGCGCGAGCTGGCCCTTGACATCGCCCTCCGCGTAGCGGGCGAGGCTCGCGGCGATGCCCGGCTGGCCGCCGTGGATCTGGTAGCTCTTCCACGCCGCCTCGGCGATGTACTGGGTGTAGCTGTTGGACCAGTTCTCCGGGTCCCCCGGGTTGTCAAGGAAGCGGCCGCCCTTGGAGGTCTGGCCGACGCTCAGCCAGTCCCCGTAGGCGTACGACGGGTCGCGCAGATACTTCAGGTCGTCGATGTGCATCGGCTGGGTGAGCGCGATGGCGTTGTTGTAGCCGAGGACACCCTCGGTCGAGGTCGGGAACTGGAAGGTCTGCCCGGGGATGTCGGCGTCCAGATGGTTGAAGCGCATCAGCCACCAGCGGTAGTAGATGTTCTTCTTGATCGCGGGCTCGGGCACGTCGATGTACGGCACGTTCTGCGCCCACCACCGGTTGTAGGCCCTGACGTGGGTGGCGAAGGCGGTCGCGGCCGAGTAGCCCGCGTAGGCGTCGTACTCGCTCCGCGACTCGGGGATCTCGTCGGTGACGAAACCCATCACTACCTTCGCGGTCACCGTGGCACCGGCCGCGACCGTCACGGACCGGTTGAGGCCGCCGCCGGCGACGGCGAACCCGTCACCGGTCAGCCGGGGGCGGAGGGTCGTGAGGTTGTTGTAGGCGTTGACCTGTCCGGTCAGCTCGCTGCCGCTGCCAGACGTGGCGTAGGGCGATGTCGCCCGCAACTGGAGTGTGGTGGCGGACGAGCCGTTGTTCTTGATCGACAGGTTCGTCACGGCCACGTTGTTGTCCGTGATGAACTTCGTCTGGTCGACCGTGACCGAGCCGCTGGTGTGCACGCTCTTCCAGTGGCTGGGCGTCTGCCGGCGTTGCGCGACCTGTTCGGTGAAGGTCCCCGGGGTGACCGCGACGGTGTAGGCGTTGTCGCCGTTGATGTTCTCCCAGTAGGCGGCCTTGCCGCCGAAGCCGAACCGGGCCGGGTCGTGCTCTTTCATGAACAGCGCACGTCCCCGGCTCATCAGCCAGGGACCGGCCGGATCGTTGCCCGAGCGGGCGAGCAGACGGTCCATCCAGAAGTCGGTCCCCGAACTCTCCGCGTCGTAGATCGCCCGCATCATGTCGCCCGACGCGTGGGCGACGGGCGGGGCCGGGATCGCGGGGCCGCCGAAGCTGGGGAAACCTATGGTCTGCGCCGCCGCGGCCGGGGTGGTGGGGACGACGCAACAGACGGCGAGTACCAGTGCGGCCAGGAGGATCTGCGGTCTTCTCATCGGAGCTCCCTGTCCGGACCTGCAGAGCACGGAAACGACCTAAAAGGTTTTCGCAACGTAAGAGGGAGCTGATGAGGTGTCAAGAGAGGTGCGTGATAACGGAGTTGGTCGGCCGGGCGAGGGGGTGCGTTCGGAGAGTGAGTAAACGGCGCGGTCGGGGCCCCGGAAAACCTTTCAGGCCGGCGTTGCTCGCGAACGTATTCGACATTACGGTCCTGCGGTGATCACCCGGCGCACGCCGGAGCGGGCGTCACGAGGGGACATCGCATGCGAAACCGGCCGGCAGGCGTCATCCGCAACCCGGTGCTGCCCGGGTCCCACCCGGACCCGTCGATCCTGCGGGTGGGGCCGGACTTCTACCTGGCCACGTCGACGTTCGAGTGGTACCCGGGCGTGCGCCTGCACCACTCCACGGACCTGGTGCACTGGCGCCCCGTCGGCGGCGCCCTCGACGGCACCCGCCTGCTCGACCTGACCGGCTGCCCGGACTCGGGCGGCGTGTGGGCGCCCAGCCTCACCCACACCGACGGCCTGTTCCACCTCGTCTACAGCAACGTCTCCACGTACGTCGGCGGCTTCACCGACTGCCCCAACCACCTGATCACCGCCCCCTCCATCGAGGGCCCCTGGTCCGAGCCGGTACCGCTGCACTCCCGGGGTTTCGACGCCTCCCTCTTCCACGACGGCCCCGACAGCCGGCTGCTGAACCTGGTCCACGACTGGCGACCCGGCCACGGCGGTTCGGCGGGCCTGGAGGCCCGGCGCTACGACCGTGCCGAGCGCCGCCTGACCGGCGACCCCGTGCGGATCGAGCTGCCGCCGCAGGCCGGCTGGATCGAAGGCCCGAACCTCTACCGCCGTGGCGACTGGTACTACCTGCTCACCGCGGACGGCGGCACGGGCTACGACCACCAGGTCACCGTCTCCCGCTCGCGCACCCTGACGGGCCCCTACGCACGCGACCCGAACGGCCCGCTGCTCACCGCCCGCGACCACCCCGACCTGCCGCTGCAGAAGGCCGGGCACGGCAGCCTGGTGGAGACCGGGGACGGCGACTGGTACCTGGCCTACCTCGTGGCCCGGCCCCTCGGGCGGCGAGGACCGTGCGTCCTGGGCCGGGAGACGGCACTGGCGCCCGTCACCTGGACCTCCGACGGCTGGCCGCGCGTCGAGACCGGCCTGCCCGCCCTGGAAGTGCCGGTCGGCACCTCCAGGGCGGGCACGGACCACGCGGACGTGGACGACACCGACGGATTCGACGGCCCGGCCCTGGGGCCCCAGTGGTCGACACTCCGCCGCCCCCCGGCCCCCGACTGGGTCTCGCTCATCGAACGCCCCTCCCACCTTCGGCTCCGGGGCGGCCGTTCACCGCAGAGCCTGGTCGAACCCAGCCTGGTGGCCCGCCGCGTCACATCGGCGCGCTGCTCGTTCGAGGCGACGATGGAGTACCGGCCGGAGGCGTTCCAGCACCTGGCCGGGATCACCGCGTACTACAACACCCGCAACTGGTACTACCTGTACGTCACCGTGGACGACGCGGGTCAGCCGGTCCTGCGCGTCGCGAGCTGCGACCGGGGTGTACTGAGCGTCGACGAAACCGGTCAGGCACGCCTCGGCGATACCACGCGACTGCGGCTCGGCCTCGACTTCGACGGGGCCGACCTGCGCTTCCGGTACGACACCGGCCGGGGCTGGGAGCCCTTCGGACCCGCCCTGGACGCCACGGTCCTGTCCGACGAGCACGCCGAGCACATCGAGGACGGCCAGATCCGCGCCCTCGGCTTCACCGGCGCGTTCGTCGGCCTGTGGGCCTGGGATCTCACCGGGGGCGGGCACCCCGCGGACTTCGACGAGGTGAGGTACCGGGCTGTGGCGCCACGGCTGGGAGCACCCTCACGCGGGTGATCGCGGAACGAGTTCCCGTTCGATCAACCGGTTGAGGTGGTGCCGTGCCTGCTGAGTGGTCAGGGGAGGTGCCTGGCGCAGGCGTTGCAGGGCGAGGCCGTCGGCGAGGGCGGCGAAACGGGCTGTGAAGCCGTCGAGGTCGTCGCCGGTGAACTCGCCGTCCGCGACGCCCCGTTCGGCCAGGGCGCGGATCTGCCGGTGCCAGGCCGCGTACCGGTCGGCCTGCCCCCGTGCGAAGGTCTCGTCCGTGCTCTGCTCGCCCGCGTGCCAGAAGTCGAACCACATCCGCCAGTGCCGGTCGGTGTCCTCCGTGAACAGCGCGTCAACGAGCAGCCTGAGCGCCTCGGCCCCGCTGGTCGCGTGCTCGGCGGCCTCGCTGAGCGCCGCGTAGTACTGCTCGATGTGCAGCACCATGGCCTCGGAGAGGACCTCCTGCACACTGTCGAAGTGGTAGGTGACCGTGCCGACGGACACTCCGGCCGCGGCTGCCACGTCGCGCACGCCGACCGACTTGTAACCGCGCTCCGCGATCAGCGGTACGGCCGCGTCGACGATGAGACGCCGCCGCACCTCGGTGGGCTGCCGGGTCCGGTCCCGGGCGGCGACGGCACGGCGCGGGCCCTTCCCGCCCTGCCGCGGCTGCTCGGCGGCCGTCATCCCGACGTCCTCGGGGTGGTGCGGTGCCATGCGCGCTCGGCCACTGTCTCTCCGTTCCCCCGCGCCTCGATACGGCTGTCCATGATGAACTCCGCGGCCGTGGCGCGCAGCTCCGTCCGGGCCATGATCTCAGCGTCCCAGTCGTCCCCGCGCCGCAGCCGGATGCGCCACTCGGAGACGGCTCGCGCCGACAGCGGATCATCCGTGCGGATGGTGTACGTCTCGCTGGCGCTCTCCTCGTAACGCAATCCGTCCGGGTACGTCCGCGACCCCCCGTATCCGGGGTCGACCTCCAGCGTCCACTCGCCCTTGGCCACGTCGTGCGTGACCAGCCGCTCGGGGCGGGGGCCCGGGGGAGTGTCATAGGTGACCGCCATCGGTACCGCCTGCTCCGGTTCCTCGAAGCGGACGGCGACCTCGTCGGCGGCCTCGCGCACCGGTAGCAGGACCGCGCTGCCGGCCGGGACGACGTGCAGCGCCCCGCGTTCGCCGTGCGGCCACACCCAGGGCCAGTACGCGTCGGAGACGGCGACACGGACGCGGTGGCCGGGCGGGAAGGCGTAGCCGATGCCGTTGAGCTCGAACTCGACGTCCTCGTACGTCCCCGGAGTCCACTCGACGGCGTGTTCACGGCCCTTCCTGCTGAGCAGGTTGAGCACGCCCCGGGTGACGAGCGTGGACGAGCCGTCGGGAGCGACGTCGCACACGCGGGCGATGACATGGGCCCGCGGGGTGTCGCTGTCGAGGCGGAGCCGGACACGCGGCCGGCCGAGGATCTCCACGCGCCGGTCCAGGGGCGCGGAGTCGAAGCAGACGGACCGCCCGTCCTCCTCCCGCTGGTCGGGCGGCAGGTCGGCGGCGTTGCCGAACGGGAAGAAGCGGCCCGCGTCCAGGCCGGTGTGCAGCGGAGAGCGCACGAGGACCGGGTCGCGGCTCTCGCCGAGCGGACGGGTGTCCCAGGTGACGTCGGGGCTCGGCCAGTCGGCGTCGCTCACCCAGCGGCCGGGCATCTCCTCGTGCGACGGGGAGGGCGGCACGGGGTCGTTCAGCCAGGCGCGCAGCAGCGGCTCGGCCATGACGCCCGTGTCGACGCCCTTGAGGTGCTGGTCCCACCAGCGCAGGGTCTCCTGGAGGAACCCGATGGCCGGGCCGGGCGGCAGTCCGCGGTCGGGGTACTGGTGCGACCAGGGGCCGACGATGCCCCGCACCTGATCGCCGGGGAGGTGTTCCACGAGCCGCAGCACGGTGTCCCGGTACGGGTCGTTCCAGCCGCCGACCGCGAGCACGGCCGCGTCGATCGCCGTGTAGTCCTCGCAGACGCTGCCGTGCCGCCAGTAGTCGTCCCGCTGCTGGTGCTCCAGCCAGGTGTGCAGGAAGGGTTCGAGTGCGGCCAGGCGCTCGCGCCACAGGGGCAGCCAGCGGTCCGCGCCCACGTTCGCGGGGTCCGGCGGGCGTGCGGTGAAGGCGAGCATGGTGCCGGCCCAGGCGAGCATGTCGATGCCGAGGACGGCACCGCCCGTGTAGTGCACGTCGTTGTCGTAGCGGTCGTCGGTGGAGCAGACCGTCACGACCGCCTTGAGCGGTTCGGGGGCGAGGGCGGCGATCTGGAGGGAGTTGAAGCCGCCCCAGGAGATGCCGAACATGCCGACCTTGCCGGTGCACCAGGGCTGTGCGGCGAGCCAGTTGACGACGTCCACGCCGTCCGCGAGTTCCTGGGCGTCGTACTCGTCGCCGGGCGTGCCCTCGCTGTCGCCGTGGCCTCGGACGTCGACCCGGACGGAGGCGTAGCCGTGACCGGCGTACCAGGGGTGGCGCTGGGCGTCGCGCGGGGCGGTCCAGTCGCTCTTGCGGTACGGCAGGTACTCGAGCAGTGCGGGGACGGGGTCCGACTCGGCGTCGGCCGGGCGCCAGATCCGGGCGTGCAGGCGGGTTCTGCCGTCCCGGGTGGGGATCCACACGTCCTCGCGGACGACCTGGCGTTCGAACCGGTCGCGGTACTTCACGAAACTCCTTCTGCGACGGGAGAGGTCGGGTTGTCGTCGGGGGCGCCGGCGGGCCGCCAGCGGCGCACGCGGTGGCCGTCGCCGTGGTCGGTCCACACCTCGCCCTCCTGCGCCGCGTCGGTCCAGGCGGGGGCCGCCTCCACCGGTGGTTGTCCGTCCGGGTCGGGTTCTAGGGCGGCCGCCATCAGCTGCCGTGTGTAGGGGTGCCGGGGGTCCGAGAAGACGGCCTCCGTCGGGCCCTCCTCGACCACGACACCGCCGCGCAGGACGACGACGCGGTCCGCGATGCCCCGGACGACGGCCAGATCATGGCTGATGAACAGACAGGCCAGGTCGCGTTCCCGGCGCAGGTCGTCGACCAGGCGCAGCACGTCTGCCTGGACGGAGACGTCCAGCGCGGTGGTGATCTCGTCGGCGATGAGGACGTCCGGCTCGCCCGCCAGCGCCCGTGCGATGCCGATGCGCTGCCGCTGGCCGCCCGAGAGCTGGGCGGGCAGCCGGTCCGCGAAAGCCGGGTCCAGGCGTACGTCGGCGATGAGCCGCCGGGCGCGCTCGGCCGACTCCGCCCGGCCGCCGGCCGTGCCGAAGAACCGCAGCGGACGCCGGATGGCGTCGCCCACCGAACGCCGGGGGTTGAGCGAGGTGTCCGCGTTCTGGAAGACCAGCTGCACCCGCCGCCGCAGGGACATCGGCCGCCGCTGCGCGGGCCGGGCCAGATCGCCCGACTCGTGGGTCATGGCGCCGCCGGACGGGGTGCGCAGCCCCGCGAGGGTCCAGGCCAGCGTGGACTTGCCGCTGCCCGACTCGCCGACCAGGGCCAGGACCTCACCGCGCCGGACCTGGAAGGAGACCCCGTCCACGGCACGGGAGCTGCCGTAGTCGACGGTGACGTCACGGGCCGAGACGGCGACCGGCGCGTCCTCGGGCACGGTGGCCCTCGGGCGGATCTCGCGCTCGCCCGACTCCCGTACGAGAGCCAGACCGGCGTCGTCCAGCCGCGGCACGCTCGCCAGCAGCCGCTTCGTGTACGCCTCCCGGGGCGTCGCGAACAGCTGCCGGGTGGGCGCCGACTCCACCACCCGGCCCGACTTCAGCACACACACCTCGTCGGTCAGGTGCGCGACGACGCCCAGGTCATGGCTCACCAGCACGGCCGCCAGGCCCAGTTCGTCACGCAGGGCGGCGATCAGGTCCAGCACGCCCCGCTGTGTGACGACGTCCAGGCCGGTCGTGGGCTCGTCGAGGACCAGCACCTTGGGGCGGGCCGCGATGGCCATGGCGAGGGCGACGCGCTGCTGCTGGCCGCCGGACAGCTCGTGCGGATAGCGGCGGGCCAGCTCGGCGGGGCGCGGCAGCCGGACCTGGTCGAGCAGGTCGGTGACGGGGATGTCGCCGCCCGCCTCCGCGATCTGCCGGCCGACGCGCATGGAGGGGGTCAGCGCCTGGCCCGCGTTCTGGGCGACCATGGCGACCGTACGGCCGCGCAGCCGCCGCAGCTCGGGCGCGGACAGGGCGAAGACGTCCAGGCCGTCCACCGTCACCGAGCCGCCGGTGACGTGGGAGCCGTGCCGCAGATGCCCGAGCAGGGCCGCGGCGAGGGTCGACTTGCCGCTGCCGGACTCGCCGACCAGCGCGAGTGTCCGGCCCGCGGCGGCCTCGACGGACACCTCGTGCACCACGGGTATCCGGCGACCGCCGGAGCGGTACGCCACGGACAGGGAGTCGACGGAGACGAGCGGGGTCATCACAGGCCCTCCCTGATCCGGTCGACGCCCCAGGCCTTGGAGAGGCCGTCGGCCGCGAGGTTGAGTCCGATCACGAGCGTGGCCAGGGCGATGATCGGCGCGACGCTCGCCATCGGCACGACGGTGATGGCGGTGCGGTTCTCGGCGACCATCAGGCCCCAGTCCGGCGTCGGCGGGTCGGCGCCGAAGCCCAGGAACGACAGCGAGGAGATCAGCAGCACGACCCAGGAGGCACGCATCGCGAACTCGACGCACACCACGTCGACGATGTTCGGCAGGACCTCCCGGCGCAGGATCGACCAGGTGCCCTCCCCGCGGGCCCGGGCGGCGGTCACGTAGTCGGCGGGCACCACCGCCAGGGCGGCCCCGCGCACCACCCGCACCACCTGCGGGACGAAGACGACCGCGACGGCGAGGACGATGACGGCCGGTCCGGTGCCGAGCGCGGTCACGACCACGAGCAGCGCCAGCACCGCCGGAATGGCCAGCACGGCGTCCAGCACCCGCCCGATCACGTCGTCGAACCAGCCGCCGCGCAGGGCGGTCGCACAGCCGATGACCGTGCCGAGGGCGACGCTCACGACGGTGGCGGCGACGGACACCCCGAGCGCGTACCGGCCGCCGTACAGGACGCGCGCGAGGACGTCGCGGCCGTACTGGTCCGTGCCCGCCCAGTGCTCCCCGCCCGGACCGAGCAGGGCCTGCGAGGCGTTGCCCGCGATCGGGTCGTAGGAGGTGAGCAGAGGGGCCAGCAGCGCGATCACGACGTGGACGGCGACGATCGCGAGCCCCACGACGGCCGCGCGCGAGGAGCGCAGGGTGCGCCACGCACGGGCGGCGCGCGAGGCCGGGGCGTCGGCCCGGACGATGTCGAGCGTGGTCATCGGGTCCTCCCTCGGGTGCGGAGCCTGGGGTTGAGGGCCATGGCGCCGAGGTCGGCGGCGAGATTGCACACGACGTAGACGACGGCGCTGATCAGGGCGATGGCCTGGATGACGGGCAGGTCCCGGTTCTGCACCGAGGAGAGCATCAGCTTGCCGATGCCCGGGTAGTTGAAGACGTTCTCCACGACGGCGACGCCGCCCAGCAGCCAGGCCACGTTGAGCGCGATCACGTGCAGGACGGGCAGCAGGGCGCTGGGCAGGGCGTGCCGGGTGACGACCCGCCAGGTGGACAGGCCCTTGAGGCGGGCGGTGGTGACGTACTCGCTCGCCATCACGTCGATCACCGAGGTGCGGGCCATGCGGACGATGTAGGCGGCCATCACCACCGCGAGGGCGAGCGCCGGGAGCCACACGGCGGGCAGCAGCTGGCCGACCGTGGCGTCGGGGCCGTAGAGGACGACCGCGGGGAACCACGGCAGCGCGACCGAGAAGCACAGCACGAGGACGGTGGCCACGACGAACTCGGGGACGCTCATGCCGACGAGACTGACCGTCGAGATGAGGTGGTCGGGCCAGCGGTCGCGGTAGAGCCCGGCGAGGATGCCCAGCAGCAGCGAGCCGGTCACCGCGAACAGGATCGTGAGGACCGCGATGAGCATGGAGTTGCCCAGATACTGGGTGACTTCACCACCGACCCCCGTCCCCGAGACGAGGGACGTGCCGAAGTCGCCGTGCAGGGCGCCCCACATCCAGTCGCCGTAGCGTTCGAAGGCGGGCCGGTCAAGGCCGAGGCTGCCGCGCAGCTCGGCCACCGCCTGCGGGGTCGCGTCCTTGCCGAGGACCTGGGTGGCGACGTCCCCGGGCAGGGCCTGGACGGCGAGGAAGACCAGCAGCGAGGAGAGCAGCAGCGTGCCGAGCGCTGCCGCGGTCCGGCGGGCGACGAAGGAGAGCATGGTCAGGCCCCCTTCAGGCCGATGCCGAGGTAGTCGAACTCGAAGCCGTGCTCGGCGTAGCCGCGCACCTTGCGCGAGATGCCCACGAGCCGGTCGGCGAACATCGGGGTCATCGCACCGCCCTTGTCGATCACCCAGGTCTGCGCCTCGCCGTAGAGGTCACGGCGCCTCGCGTCGTCGGTCTCGGCACGCGCCCGGTCGAGCAGGGCGTCGAAGCCCTTGTCGGACCAGGCGGTCTCGTTGTACGAGGAGCCGCTGCGGAAGACCTGGTTGAAGAGCTGGTCGACGGGCCGGCCGGTGTACCAGTAGGTGGCCATCAGCGGCTGCTTCATCCAGATCTGTGTGTAGTACGAGTCCGCCGACGCCGTCTTGACGCGGATCCGGATGCCCGCCCGCTTCGCCGACTCCTGGTAGGCGAGCGCCATGGGCGTGAAGAGGGGGTCGTACGCGGAGGTGTACAGGTCGACGGCCAGGTTCTCGTGGCCCGCCTTCTTCAGCAGGAACCGCGCCTGCTCCGGATCGTGCTCGGGGTGCGCGGAGATGTGCGCCGGGTCGTCCGGAGGGACTGGGTTGTCCCAGCCGGCCTTGCCCGCGCCCTGCAGTGCGGCCTTCACGACGTGCTCGGGATCGTAGGCGAGCTTCATGGCCCGCCGGACCCGGACGTCGGTGAAGGGCTTGTCGGTGGTGAGCATGGGCAGCACGTACCACTGGCCGTTCTTCACCCGGGCGATGGTGGCGCGGTCGGAGGCGGCCACGACGCGGGCGGTGGCGAAGTCCAGGTTGGTCTGGGACAGCAGATCGACCTGCCCGGCGAGCAGGGCGTTCGAGCGGGCGGACATGTCCGCGACCGAGTAGAAGGCGATCGCGTCGAGCACGGGGCGGCCCGCCCAGTGGTCCTTGTACGCGGTGACACGGCCGGGCCCCGCCGGTGCGAAGGACTCCAGCCGGAACGGGCCGGTTCCTATGCCGGTGCGGCCGATGGACTTCCCGCTGCCCTCGGGGACGACGTAGCAGTTGTAGTGCGTGAGCAGGCTCGGGAACTCGGCGTTCGGGGCCTTCAGCGGCACCACGAGGGTGTGGGCGTCGGGTGTGCGCAGCCGCCCGGGGTCGACGAGCGGGGCGAGGACACCGGCCTGCGGGGACGCCGTCGCCTTGTCGAGTATGTGCCGCAGTGTGTAGGCGGCGTCGGCGGAGGTGAAGGCCCGGCCGTTGTGGAACGTGACGCCCTTGCGGAGCCGGAAGGTCCAGGTGCGCGCCGTGCTGTCCGGCTCCCAGGACTCGGCGAGGTCGGGAGCCGGCTCGCCGTCCGCGCCGATGCGGACCAGCCGGTTGTAGAGGGCGCCCAGGTACTCGTAGGCGGACAGGGAGCTCGCCGGGTCGAGGGTCTCGGCATCGGAGGCGGGCGGACGGGCGATCCGCAGGGTCCCGCCACGGTCGGGCGCGCCGCGCTGGGCGGTGGCCGGCAGGACGGGTGCGGCGGTGGCACCCGAGCAGCCGGACAGCAGCCAGGACGCGCCGAGCGAAGCCGCACAGGCGGTGCCCGCGGCGAGCACCGATCGGCGCCCTGGGGAGTGCGTGCCGGACATGAACCGCCCTTCCTGTCGCTATTCGTACGCTGAACGATTGAGTGAAGTCCGTGAACGATAGCGAGCAGGCGGTTTCAAGCCAACCCTTCCGGCTGTGAAGAAGTCGTCACAAACGCAACGGCGGCTTTGGGTCCGAGGGTGAGCCGGGGCGGACGGCCGGCCGCCTTGCCCCCTCCGTACGGCTGACGCACGCTGGTCCTATGGCTGAGCAAGCCGGCCCTACGCTGATCACGTCCGTCCAGCGGGCCATGCGCCTGCTGGAGGCGGTCAGCGCGCACGAGAACGGCGCGCCGGCGAAGCAGCTGGCGCGGGAGACGGGCCTGCCCCTGGCCACCGCTTATCACCTGCTGCGGACGCTGGTCCACGACGGGTACGTCCGGAAGCTGGACGACGGCGGGTTCGTCCTCGGTGACAAGCTGCAGACGCTGAAGTCCACCGGCCGTGGCCAGGCGCTGCTGAACCGGGTCCGGCCCACGCTCGCCGCGCTGCGGGACGAGCTCACGTCCGCCGCCTACCTCACCTTCTACGAGGACGGCGAGATCCGGGTCGCCGAGATCGTCGACGGCCCCGGGACGCCCCGCGTCGATCTCTGGGTGGGCTTCGAGGACGCGGGACACGCGACCGCGCTCGGCAAGTCCGTGCTGCGGGAACTGGACGTCGAGGCCCGCAAGGACTACCTCTCCCGCCACCAGCTCGCCGACCTCACCCCGAGGACGATCACCAGCCTGCCGGAACTGCTCCGGCGGCTGGAAACCGCCCCCATGGCCCCGGCCGTCACGGACCTGGAGGAGTACTCCCTCGGCACGGTCTGCGTCGCCGTCCCGGTCTACAGCGGGGACACCATCGGTTCCCTCGGCGTCTCCCTCCCGGTGAACCGTCTCTCCCGGCTGTCGGAGGCCCGCGAGCGGCTGCTCCCGACCGCGAGCCGGGTCACCCGGAGCCTCTCGCTCACTATCTGAAAATCCGCTCCTTGCCGGTGCCCCAGGCCACCCCTTTATCTGGATGAAACAGACATTTCAGGGGTGCGCTTCCCAGATTCGCGCCCCGCGCACAGGTGAGGGACCCGGATACCGACATGAGCCATGCGCGTGACCTTGGTGCCGACCACCGGCCTGCCGGGCCGTCCAGAAGCCGAGTGGCCGGTGCCGGGGATTCGGCCCGCAGACGCGCCCTCGCGCAGCTGGCCGCCGGTATGCCCGTCCTGCCCGTACTGGTAGTCACAGCCGTCCTGCTCGCCGACCTCGCCGACGGCGGCGCCGGGATGATCTGGCTGCCCCTGCTCGCCGTCGGCCCCGCACTCGCGGCCACGACCAACGGGCCGCGAGGCGTCGTCTGCGTGGGGCTCCTCGCCGCGGTGCTCGGCGCGCTGCTCGGGGTCCGGGACGGCGTTCCGAGCCGTGAACTGGCCGCGGTGCTGTCGGCCCTGATGGCCGTCACGCTCGCGAGTGGCCTGGCCAGTGTCCTGCGCGGGCGCCGCGAACGGGTGCTCGCGGCCGTCCGCTCGGTCGCGGAGACCGCCCAGCACGCGCTGCTCAGGCCCGTACCGGCGAACGTCGGCCCCTTCCAGGTGGCCGTCCGCTACAGCGCCGCGGCGGCCGAGGCCCGCATCGGCGGGGATCTCTACGCGCTGATACCCACCCGGCACGGGGTGCGGCTGATCGTCGGCGATGTGCGCGGCAAGGGCCTGCCCGCCGTGGGGACGGCCGCGCTGGTGCTGGGTGTCTTCCGCGAGGCCGCCCATGACGAGCCCGACCTGCTCGCCGTGGTCGAGAGGATCGAGCGCAGCCTGACACGCAACCTCGGCCACGACGACTTCGTCACCGCCGTGGTCGCGGGATATCCGCCGGGCGGGCATCTGGAGGTGGTGAACTGCGGGCACACGCCTCCGCTGCTGGTGAGCGCCTCGGGGCGCGTCACACCGGTCGAGCCCGATCTGCCGTCCCCGCCCCTCGGACTGCGCGCCCTGGCCGGCCGCTCGCCCGGCCTCCAGGCGCTCCCGTTCGCCGACGGCGACCAGCTGCTGCTCTACACCGACGGTGTCACCGAGGCCCGCGACCACGGCCGGACCTTCTACCCGCTCGCCGAAGGACTGGAACGCTACGTCTCCCACGAGCCGGCACGCACCCTCGGCGCACTCCACGACGAACTGCTGGCCCACGTCGGCGGCCGGCTGCACGACGACGCGGCCCTGCTCCTGATCCGCAAGCCGGCGGCATCCGAGGCGGGCGTCGCCGCGGAGATCGATCCCGGAAGCACGGTTCACGCTCCGGCGTGCGAGGCGGGGTGCCGCTGACGCTCGTCGCGTGGCCGCACGCGGCGTGCCCAGTCACGGCCCCAGGTCTGGCCGGGCACTTCGACGCAACGGTGGGTCAGGAGGCACAGGGGCAGCAGCACGGCGAAGAACGCCACCTCCAGCGCGAGACTGTCCTGCCGCCGTCGGCCGATCGTGCTGTCGATCACCGCCAGCAGCACCGGATGCACCAGATAGACCGAGTAGCTGATCGTTCCCAAGACGGTCAGCACCCGGGGTATGCGTCGGTGGCGCGACCACAGTGCCGCGCCGAAGGTGAGCAAGGACAGCAGGAACGCGACGATCCAGCCGCGCCGCGTGAAATGGTCACCGTCGCCGTGCGCGTACGCACTCCCCACGGCACAGGCGACCACCAACACGGCAGTGCCGGCCGCGTCGCGCCAGGCGATCTGACCGTTCTCGGCACGGTAGACGGCGGTGCCGAGGAACATCACGGCGAGAATCACCAGGCCCTCCCACAGCGGGACCGTGCCGTTGAACAGGACCAGGACGAGGGCCGGCACCCCGCCCAGCACACTCCCGAACACCCGAAGCACCGGTGACCCGGCGCTCGCGCAGACGATGGCGACCACCATGGCGATCGAGGCGAACGCGATCAGCGGGCCGGTGCCGACCAGCCCGGACAAAGCGGAGACCGGCAGCACCACCCCTGCCGTCACGCTCATGGCGGCGAGCCCGGCCAGGCCGACCGAGACCGCCGCGGACCGCCGGTGCAGACGGACGGTGAAGAGCGCGACGACCAGCAGGTAGAAGGACATCTCGTAGGAGAGCGTCCACAGGACGAGCAGGAGATTGGGCGTCCCCAGTAACTCCTGGAGCATCGTGGCGTGGGCGGCCGCCACGGTGACGGCGCCCTGCCCACCGAAGTCACGCAGCTCCACGGTGCCTGTGAAGCCGAGGGCGAGAAGCACGCTCACGACAGCCGCCCACAGCGGATACACACGGGAGATCCGTCCGACCCAGAACGTCCGGACGCAGCCCCGGCGCTCCAGCGAGGCGGGGATGATGTAGCCGCTCACCAGGAAGAACACCATGATGCCGTAGCGGCTGGTGTTGAACTCCGGCATCAGCTCCCGCCGGAACTCCGGCATGAAGGTGTACGACGAGTGGTCGAACACCACGACGAGTGCGGCGATGCCGCGCAACGCGTCCAGCCAGCCCAAGCGCGACAGATGCGTCGGGGAGGCGGGGACGAGGGGTGGGGATTCCATGCGGCCGAGTTCAGCGGCTTGATCATTGTTCGGCAGTACGGTTCTGGCGGCCTGACAATGAGGCGGGCCGGAGGGGGTGCGGGGGTGGCGGGGCGTCATGAGGTGCCGGTGGATCCGGCGGCGGGACCGGTGCAGCGGTTCGCGTTCGAGTTACGCAAGCTGAGGGCGGAGGCGGACGGGATCACCTACCGGTCGCTGGCCCAACGGGCGGGCTACTCGGTGACCACGCTGGCGCAGGCGGCAGGAGGCGAGCGGTTGCCGACGCTGCCGGTGGCCCTCGCCTATGCGGAGGCGTGCGGCGGAGACCCGGCCGAATGGGAGGCCCGGTGGAAGGAGGCGGTGGAGGAGTCCGCCGGTGACGGCTCCCGGGACGACGACGGATCCCTCCCGCCGTACCGGGGACTGGCACGGTTCGAGACCGGGGACAGCGGCCTGTTCTTCGGCCGGGAGCAGCTCACCGCCGACCTGGTCGAGCTGTTGCGCCGACGGCGGTTCGCCGCGGTCTTCGGCCCCTCCGGCAGCGGCAAGTCCTCCCTGTTACGGGCCGGCCTGATACCCGTGCTCCGGCACGCCCAGGAGCCGGACCTGCGCCCGGCCGCGATCCGGATCCTGACACCGGGCGAACGCCCCGCCCGCAGCCACGCACCCCTCCTCACCCCCGCGACGCCCCACGACGGCAGCGCCGGAGCGGACACCTTCGTGATCGTCGACCAGTTCGAAGAGGTCTTCACGCTCTGCCACGACGCGTCCGAACGCGCCCGCTTCATCGACCTGTTGCTGACAGCCCGGGAGCCGGAGAGCCGCCTGCGGGTGCTGCTGGCGGTACGCGGCGACTTCTACGGCCGCTGCGCCGAGCACCGCGACCTGGCCGACGCACTGCGCGATGCCAACCTCCTGGCCGGAGCGATGAGCCAGGCCGAACTGCGGGCCGCCGTCGTCAAACCGGCCAAGGCCGCCGGACTGACCGTGGAACGCGCCCTCACCGCCCGGCTGGTCGAGGAGGTCGCGGACGCGCCGGGCGGACTGCCGCTGCTGTCCCACGCGTTGCTGGAGACCTGGCGCCGCCGCCGCGGCAAGACACTGACCCTGGCGGGCTACGAGGCCGCCGGATGCCTGGACGGTGCGATCGCCAGGACCGCCGAGGAGGTCTACGGCAGGTTCACCGACGACCAGGCGGCTGCCGCCCGCCGGGTGCTGCTGCGCCTGGTCGCCCCTGGCGACGGTACCCCCGACACTCGCCGTCCCGTCGACCGCGCGGAACTGCCCGGCACCGGCCGGGACGACACCGCCCGGGTGGTCGACGCGCTCGCCGGGGCTCGGCTACTCACCCTGGACGGCGACACGGTCGAGATGGCCCACGAGGCACTGATCACGGCCTGGCCCCGGCTGCGCGGGTGGATCGAGGACGACCGCGAACGCCTGCGTGTGCACCGGGACCTGACCGAAGCGGCCCACGCCTGGCAGGAACTGGGGCGGGAAGAGGGCGCGTTGTGCCGGGGGAGTCGGCTCGCCGCCGCGCAGGAACACTTCGGCGGCGCATCGCGCGAGGACCTGACCGAGGTGGAGCAGGCCTTCCTCGACGCCAGTCGCGACCATGAGCAGAAGGGCCGCCGCCGGTACCGGCTGGTGCTCACCGCGGTCACCGCCGCGCTGTGCCTCGCGCTCGTCGCCGCGGGTCTTGCCGTGGGGCAGTGGCAGAGCGCGGTGAGTGCCCAGCATGTGGCGCAATCGCGGCAGTTGGCAGCGCAGTCCGGTGCGCTGCTGGAGTCTGAACCGGATCTGGCGTCGCTGCTCGCTGTGCATGCGTACCGCATCAGTCCGACGCGTGAAGCGGCCGCCGCGCTGTATGACGCTGCGGCGTTGCCGCTGAGCGAGCGTCTGGTCAGTGGGAAGGAACCGGTGCGTTCCCTCACCGTCAGCACGGACGGACGTACCGTTGCCACCCACAGCCAAGACGGCAAGGTGCGGATCTGGGAACTTCCCGGGGGACGGCTCCGGCACACGTTCACTGGCCCTGACACCGGTGAAGTCGCGGCGCTCAGCCCCGACGGACGCACCCTGGCAGTCGCGACCTCCGGTGACGCCGGCGCGGCGATCGGACTGTGGGACCCGGCCACCGGCAGGAGAATCAGTACCGTCACCGTCCCCGACGGTGCGGTAAGGGCAACGGCGTTCAGCCCTGACGGGCGTACTGTGGCGGCTTCCTCCCCTACGGCTGTGCGGGTATGGGACGTGGCCACCGGCCGCACGAGGCACAGCTTCACCAGCCTCACCGATCCGCAGGCGGTCGCCTTCGGCCCTGACGGACGTACCGTCGTGGCGGTCGGCAGCCCGGGAATGGCACGAGTGTGGGACGTGGCGAGCGGCCGCACCCGGATCGCCCGCGACAGCCACATCGAGGGCGATGCCGTGGCTCTCAGCCCCGACGCCCGGACATTCGTGGTTGCCCGCACCGACGGTTCGGTGCAACTGCGTGACGTGGCCACCGGTGCCGTCCGGCACACCGTCGGTGACGGCCCCATGGGGTTGGACGCTCTGGCCTTCGCCCCCGACGGGAGGACCCTCGCCATAGAGGGCCGAGGGGACACGGTACGGCTGTTTGACACCGCCTCCGGCGCAGCGCGGGGCACCGTGACGGTCGGTCACCACGGGCGGGAGTTGATGACGGTGGCGCTGGGCGCGGACGGTCGCACGTTGGTGACCAGCAGCAACGCGGACCCCACCGTTCGCGTCCACCGCTTGACCGCCGATCAACCACACACCAGATTGCAAGGCCACCAAGGCGCGTATGTAACGGACATGGCATTCGGTCCGGACGGACGCTCTCTGGCCGCGGTTCGCCAAGGGTGGCCCGGCCGTGGGGCGGTACAGCTCTGGGAGGTCAGGACCGGCGATCGCAACGGCACACTGGCGCTGGACACCGACCCGGCACTCCGGGAGGAGGAACTGCGCTTCACGGTTCTCCGCTTCGGAGCTGTGGGGTTCAGCCCGACCGGGCGTGCCCTGGCTGCCAGGGCCACCGAGAACGGAGTGATCGAGGTCCGGGAGGTCGCCACGGGCCGCCTTCGTCAAAGCCGGGCCCTGGGAGACATCGCCAAGGCGGCCTTCAGCCCCGACGGGACACGGCTCGCCCTCGTCGGCCATGACGGATCGATTCGGACCTGGCACCTCTCGACCGGCGCACTGCACACGGCCCATGGCGAATCCGTCAGGGCATTGGCGTTCGCCCCGGACGGCCTCACACTCGCCGTCGCGCACGTCAGGGATGGCCACGAGCAGGTCAGACTGCTCGACGCCGCCACCGGCCGAATCCAGCGCACCATCAAGCCGAACGCCGGAATGCTGCTGTCTCTCGCCTTCAGCCCGGACGGCCACACCCTGGCCACCGCAAGCAGCGCCAGGGGAACCGTGAAGACATGGAACGCACGCACCGGTCAGCTCCAGGACAGCTTCAGTGTCAGCGGTGAGGTCGGGGCGCTGGCCTTCAGCTCAGACGGGCGCACCCTGGCCGCGAGCAACGAACGAGGAGTCCACCTGTGGGACCTCACCACCAGCCAGATCAGACGCACCCTACCCACCCGCTCGCGCGCGGTAGCCGTGACGTTCAGCCCGGACGGCCACACCCTGGCCATCAGCGTGGGCCCCTCCGTCGAGCTGTGGAACGTAGACCTCCCCGACCCGGCCCGCGCGATCCGCGACATCTGCCGGGCCATCGACACCACGCTCACCCCGCTGGAACGGTCCCGCTATCTGCCCGAGCAGTCCACTGAAACCGGCTGCCCGGCGACCGAGCGGTAGGACCTCACCGCAGATCCTTCACCCGCCGCAGCTTGCCGACCGACCGCTCCAGCGTCTCCGGTTCGACGATCGCCACGTCGACCGTGACGCCGACGCCGTCCTTGACGTCCTGCGCGATCGCGCGGGCGGCGGCCTCGCGCCGGTCGGCGGGCGTGCCCGGGCGGCTCTCGACGTGGACGGTCATGTGGTCCATGCGGCCTCGCCGGGTCAGCTGGATCTGGAAGTGCGGGGCGACGCCGGGCGTGCGCAGGACGATCTCCTCGATCTGGCTGGGGAAGACGTTCACCCCGCGCAGGATGATCATGTCGTCGCAGCGGCCGGTGATCTTCTGGATGCGGCGGAAGGCGGGCCGGGCCGTGCCGGGCAGCAGCCGGGTCAGGTCGCGGGTGCGGTAGCGGACGACCGGCAGCGCCTCCTTGGTCAGGGACGTGAAGACCAGCTCGCCCTCCTCGCCCTCGGGCAGCACCTCACCCGTGATCGGGTCGACGACCTCGGGAAGGAAATGGTCCTCCCATACGTGCAGGCCGTCCTTGGTCTCCACGCACTCCTGCGCGACCCCCGGGCCGATCACCTCGGACAGGCCGTATATGTCGACGGCGTGGATGTCCATGCGCTCCTCGATCTCGCGGCGCATCTCCTCCGTCCACGGCTCGGCACCGAAGATGCCCACCCGCAGGGAGGTGGAGCGCGGGTCGACGCCCTGTCGCTCGAACTCGTCGAGGAGGGTCAGCATGTAGGACGGCGTGACCATGATGATCTCGGGCTCGAAGTCCTGGATGATCTGCACCTGGCGTGCGGTCATGCCCCCGGAGGCCGGGATCACCAGACACCCGGCGCGCTCGGCGCCGTAGTGCGCGCCGAGGCCTCCGGTGAACAGCCCGTAGCCGTAGGAGATGTGCACCTTGTGGCCCGGGCGTCCGCCGGCGGCACGGATCGAGCGGGCGACGAGGTCCGCCCACATCGACAGGTCGTTCTCCGTGTAGCCGACGACCGTGGGGCGGCCCGTGGTGCCGCTGGAGGCGTGCACGCGGCGGACCTGGTCCATGGGGACGGCGAACATGCCGAACGGGTAGCTGTCGCGCAGATCGGCCTTGGTCGTGAAGGGGAACCGGGACAGGTCCTCCAGCGAGCGGCAGTCCTCGGGTGTGACCCCGGCGGCGTCGAACTTCTTCCGGTACGCCTCCACGTTGTCGTAGGCGTGCCGCAGACTCCGGCGCAGCCGGTCGAGCTGGAGCTCGCGCAGCTGCACGCGGGTGAGGCGCTCGGCGTCGTCCAGCAGATCGTGGGGGAGGGGCTCACCCCGCCGCTGCCCGGTCATCGCGACTCCTCCGACGTCGTACTCGCGCTCCCGATGGTGCGGCTGCGGCCCCGGAACTCCGCTATCACCTCGTCGCCCCGCAGCACGCTCACGTCGTAGAGGCCGCTGCGGCCGAACCGGGTGCGTTCCTCGGCCCGCGCCACGAGCACGTCGCCCTCGTACGCCGGGGCCACGAAGGTGACGTCGGCCCCTGCCGCGACGGTCACCGGGCCGTGGCTGTTGCAGGCGCAGGCGAAGGCGCTGTCGGCGAGCAGGAAGACGTAGCCCCCGTGGGCGATCCCGTGCCCGTTCACCATCCCCGGGGTCACGGTCATCCGGAGCACGGCGGTTCCTTCGCCCTGCTCGAGCAGCTCGACACCGAGCCCCCGTGAGGCTTGGTCCGCGGCGAACATCGCCTCCGCGGCCGGCGTCGCGTCAGCGGTATGGGTCACCTCTCGCACCACCTTGTCTACCGACCGAACATTCGGTTAGCTTCGGCGTTGCCAAATAATCCCATCGCCTGTGCGCATGTCAAGGATCGAGGGCTTACCAAGGCGGCCGGGCCTGTCCTATCATGGACCGAACGAATGGTCGGTTGGGAAGTGGGACGGATGGATACGACACACTCCAGCCCCGAGGGGGCGGACGGCGCCGAGCCGGTTCTCCAGCAGCACTTCGACGTGACGATCGCGCGGGACCAGCGGATCGAGCCGCGCGACTGGATGCCGGAGGGCTACCGGAAGACACTGATCCGTCAGATCGCGCAGCACGCGCACTCGGAGATCATCGGCATGCAGCCGGAGGGCGAGTGGATCACGCGCGCGCCGTCGCTGCGCCGCAAGGCCATTCTGTTCGCCAAGGTCCAGGACGAGGCCGGGCACGGGCTGTATCTGTACTCGGCGGCGGAGACGCTGGGCGCGGACCGTGCGGATCTCACGGACCGGCTGATCGAGGGTCGCCAGAAGTACTCGTCGATCTTCAACTACCCCACGCTGAGCTTCGCGGACGTCGGGGTGATCGGCTGGTTCGTGGACGGTGCCGCGATCTGCAACCAGGTGCCGCTGTGCAGGTCGTCGTACGGGCCGTACGCGCGCGCGATGGTGCGGATCTGCAAGGAGGAGTCGTTCCACCAGCGGCAGGGCTACGAACTGCTGATGACGATGATGCGCGGCACCGCGGCACAGCGGGAGATGGTGCAGGACGCGGTGGACCGCTGGTGGTGGCCGTCCCTGATGATGTTCGGCCCGCCCGACGACGCCTCGCCCAACTCCGCGCAGTCGATGGCCTGGAAGATCAAGCGGCACAGCAACGACGAACTGCGTCAGCGTTTCGTCGACATGACCGTCCCGCAGGCCGAGAAGCTCGGCGTGACGCTCCCGGACCCGGAGCTGCGCTGGAACGACGAGCGGGGACACCACGACTTCGGCACCCCCGACTGGGACGAGCTGATGCGGGTCATCAAGGGCGACGGCCCGTGCAACGCCCAGCGGACGGAGCGACGCCGCACGGCCCACGAGGAGGGCACCTGGGTGCGCGAGGCGGCCACCGCCCACGCCGCCAAACAGGCGGCCCGCGCACAGAAGGGAGCGGTGGCATGAGCGCCGCCGACAAGCAGGACTGGCCGCTGTACGAGGTGTTCGTGCGCGGCAAGCGCGGCCTGAACCACGTCCACGTGGGCTCGCTGCACGCCGCCGACGACCGCATGGCGCTCACCCACGCCCGCGACCTGTACACACGGCGCAACGAGGGCGTGAGCATCTGGGTCGTGCGCTCGGAGCACATCGCCGCCTCCACCCGCGACGAGAAGGACCCTTTCTTCGCGCCCAGCGCCGACAAGGTCTACCGGCACCCGACGTTCTACGACATCCCTGACGACGTCCCGCACATCTGAAGGAGAGGGCATGAGTGACGACCACGTCTACATGACCCTCGCCGAGGGACACGAGGACGACACCCGCTGGGCCTACGGCACCGGCTTCGAGGACCCCCTGCACGGCGTGGACACGGCCGTGCCCGACGGCGTCGACGCCGGTGAACTGGCCGCCCTCTGCGTCACCCTGGCCGACGACGCCCTGGTCGCGGCCCAGCGGCTCGCCGAGTGGACCACCCGGGCCCCCGAGCTGGAGGAGGAGGTGGCGTTGGCCAACATCGGACTCGATCTGCTGGGCCAGGCCCGCCTGCTCTACTCCCGCGCGGGCCAGGTCGACGGCACCGGCCGCGGCGAGGACGCCTACGCCTACTTCCGGGACGCCGGCGACTTCCGCAACGTACGCCTGGCCGAACTGCCCAACGACGACTTCGCGTTCTCGACCGTACGGCTGCTGGTGTTCGCGAGCTGGCGCCTCGCGTACTTCGAGCGGCTCACCGCTCACCGGGACCCGGTGCTCGCGGCGATCGCGGCCAAGGGTGTGAAGGAGCTGGCCTACCACCGGCAGTACGCGGCCGAGTGGGTGGTGCGCCTCGGTGACGGCACCGAGGAATCGCACCGCCGGACGCGCAGGGCGCTGGAGCAGGTCGCGCCGTATCTCGGCGAGCTGTTCACGGCGCACGACGTACGGGACGAGGTCGTCGCCGTCCTGCGCCAGGTCACCGAGGCGGCCGGGCTGCCCATGCCCGTCTACCGGCCGCTGCCCGGTTCGGGCCGCACCGGGGAGCACACCGAGCATCTCGCCCCGCTGCTGGCCGAGTTGCAGGGCATCGCCCGCGCCCACCCGGAGACGACATGGTGACGACACTCCTGGACGAGCGGCGGGCCCGGCGCATCGCCGAGCAGGTGCCCGACCCCGAGCTGCCCATGCTCACCCTGGCCGACCTCGGCGTGCTGCGCGACGTGTCCTTGACCCCGGACGGGACGGTGGTCGCGAGCCTGACCCCGACCTACTCGGGCTGCCCGGCGATGGCGGAGATGCGCGCCGGAGTGGCCGCCCGGCTGAGGGACGCGGGCTACGCGCGCGTGGAGATCCGCACCGTCCTCGACCCGCCGTGGACCAGCGACTGGATCACCCCGGACGGCCGGCGCAAGCTCGCCGAGCACGGCATCGCCCCGCCCGGGGCCGCGCCCGCCCGCACCACCGGCCCGGTCCCGCTCGTGCTGTCGCCGTCCCGCCGCTCGGTGCCCTGCCCCCGCTGCGGTTTCCACGACACCGAGGAGACCTCCCGCTTCGCCGCCACGTCCTGCAAGTCCCTGTGGCGCTGCCTCGCCTGCCGCGAGCCGTTCGAGTACGTCAAGGAGATCTGATGGACGACCTGATGGAGCCGGCCCCCGCCCCGGCGGCACGCGCTCGTGCCCGCCGACGTCCGGTCTTCCACCCCCTGCGGGTCGCCGCCGTGCAGCCGCTGTGCGAGGACGCGGCAGCCGTCAGCTTCGACATCCCGGCCGAGCTGGCCGAGGAGTTCGCCTTCGAGCCCGGCCAGTCGCTCACCCTGCGGCGCGGGATCGACGGCCGGGACGAGCGCCGCTCGTACTCGATCTGCTCACCCGCCGGCACCGCCCCGCGCATCGGCGTACGCGTCGTACCGGGCGGCCTGTTCTCCTCCTGGCTGGTGCGCGACGTACGCCCCGGCGACACCGTCGAGGTCATGGCACCCACCGGCGCCTTCACGCCCGACCTCACCGCCCCCGGTCACCACGTCCTGATCGCGGCAGGCTCCGGCATCACGCCCATGGTCTCCATCGCCGAGTCCGTCCTGGCCGCCGACTCCCGCTCGACGGTCACCCTCCTCTACGGCAACCGCCGCACCGGCACCGTGATGTTCGCCGACGAGCTCGCCGACCTGAAGGACCTGTATCCGACGCGGTTCCAGCTCGCCCATGTCCTCTCCCGCGAACCCCGCGAGGCCGAGGTGCTCTCCGGCCGCCTCGACGCCGACCGGCTGTCGGCCCTCGTCGACGCGCTGGTGGACGTGGACTCCGCCGACCACTGGTGGCTGTGCGGCCCGCACGGCATGGTCCGCGCCGCCCAGCAGGTCCTGGCCGGCCTCGGCGTGCCCGCCGACCGCGTCCACCAGGAGCTGTTCTACGCCGACGACGAGCCCGTGCGCGAGGTCCACCACGCCGAGACCGGCCCGACCGGTCCGGTCAGCCAGGTCACCGTCACCCTCGACGGCCGCTCCACCACCTCCGCCCTCCCCCGGGAGCGGAGCATCCTCGAAGGCGCCCAGCAGACCCGCCCGGACCTGCCGTTCGCCTGCAAGGGCGGCGTCTGCGGCACCTGCCGTGCCCTGGTCACCGACGGCAAGGCCGACATGCGGCGCAACTTCGCCCTCGAACCGGCCGAGGTCGACGCGGGCTACGTCCTCACCTGCCAGTCGTTCCCGGTCTCCGACGCGCTGACGGTGGATTTCGACACCTGAGCTCCGCGGCGGCTGTGCCGTAGATTCCGAGGCGGAACGGCTTGGCAAGAAGGCCGTCGTCACCGATGAGACGACCCCGACCAGCTACACCACGACCCGACGGCACCCTGACCAGAAGGCCGACGTCACCTCGCAGAGCCGTTAAACAGGCGCTTTACCGTCAGAGAGTGCCGGAGTCGGCGATGGTGACGGTGGCCGAGGTACGGCCGGACCGCGAGCCGTAGCCCTCGATCTTCCGTACGAGCTCCATGCTGCTCTCGTCGGCGACCTCGCCAAACACGACGTGCTTGCCGTCAAGCCACGACGTCACGATCGTGGTGATGAAGAACTGCGAGCCGTTGGTGTTCGGGCCGGCGTTGGCCATGGAGAGCTGGCCTGGCTTGGTGTGCTTGAGCGTGAAGTTCTCGTCGGGGAACTTCTCGCCGTAGATGCTCTTGCCGCCCGTGCCGTCGCCGCGGGTGAAGTCACCGCCCTGGAGCATGAACTCCGGGATGACGCGATGGAAGGACGAGCCCTTGTAGCCGAAGCCCTTCTCGCCGGTCGCCAGCGCGCGGAAGTTCTCCACGGTCTTGGGGGCGACGTCGTCGAACAGGTTCATGTTGATCCGGCCGGCGGGAACGTCGTCGATGGTGATGTCAAAGAAAACCTTGATAGTCATGCCCCCATCCTGACATCTTGCACCCCGGAGCGGCCCACGCACCCCGAGGGCCCCTCCGCACCCTCACAAACCCCGCGGCGCCGAGACGCGGGACGTCCCGGGAGTCAGAACCCGGAAGTGGATGAGCCCTGCCAGGGCCGCAGCGCTCACTGCGGCAAGTCCGTCCCATGCCCCAGAACAGATCGCGGACGGGATTTCGCGGTGCCTGCCGCCGTAGGTACAGCCAGGCGGCACCTGCGAGTGCCCCCAGGAGAGCTCCGGTGACATTGGCCGTATTGTCCGTCATCGTGCACGCGCGGCCGGTGTCTGCCACTGACTGCATGAGTACGACGGTTTCCACTGAGAAACCCAAACGCTGCAGCGACGGTCACAGGTCGTCGGAAGAGGGGCTAGCTGTATTGATCAAGAGCGTTGTTGACGCTGGCCGGACTTGATCACGGCAAAGGCCTCCGTGCCGCCAGGCCGGCCGGGCCGCCCGCAGCGGCCTGGGTTTCGACTACATCCACTCCGCCGTCGACGACCACAGCCGCCTGGCCTACAGCGAAGTCCATCCAGACGAGAAGGCCGTCACCTGCGCGGCCTTCCTGCGACGGGCCGCGGCCTCTTCGCCGGCTGCGGCATCGACCGCATCGAACGGTCCTGACCGACAACGCCTGGCCCTCGCAAGAGCTTCGCCTGGCAGCAAGCCTTGGCCGACCTCGGCGCCACCGGCAAACTCACCCGCGCGTACCGGCCGCAGACCAACGGCAGGTCGAACGCTTCAACCGCACTCTGCTCGACGAGTGGGCCTACCAGCGGCTCCCTACACCAGCAACACCGAAAGCAACACCGAACGCACCGATGCCCTGGCAGACTTCACTGCAGAACGAGGTCGCGGACGGCTCACAGGAGCGGCGGCCGGTCCGCGGCCGAGGCCCCCTTCACCCCTCGCGCAGCACGCGCAACGCCGTGAGCGCCACGTGGAGTTCGGTGCGCCGTTCGCCGGACTCGAGGTCGGAGTCCAGGAGGCGCTCGATGGTGCGCAGACGCTGGTACATGGTCTCCCGGGACAAGCCGCCGCGACGGGCCGCGGTGGTCTTGTTGCCGGCGGCGTCGAGGTAGTGGCCCAGCGTGGCGAGCAGCTCGGTGCCGTGCCGGGTGTCGTGGTCGATGAGCCGGCCGAGGCGGCGCTCGGTGTAGTCCTGGACGCGCGTGTCCTCGCGCAGGGCGTACAGCAGGCGGCGCAGATCGATGTCCGGCAGCTCGTGGAAGGAACGGTCCGGGGGAGGAAGCTGGCCGGGCGGGGTGGCCTCTATGACGCGGGCCGCCTCCCGGAAGGAGCGTGCCGCGTCGGCGAGGTCCGCCACCTCCGATCCGACGCCCACGATCGCCCTCGGGACCAGCCCCAGCGCGGTGCGGCACAGCCGTTCCGCCACGGGGCGCCAGGGCCGGTCAGGACGCAGGGCCGGCAGGATGCCGAGGCGACCGGGGGTGAGCTCGCCGACGAGGGCCGGGACCCCCGCAGATCGCAGCTCGCTGTGCAGTCGGGTCTCCAGCTCGCCTCCTTCGGCACCCGGGCCCAGGTCGACGAGGATCGCCAGGTAGCGGCTGTCCTCCGTGGGCAGGCCCAGCGCGGCACAGCGGGCGCGGGCGTCCTCGGGGGAGTGGTGGCGCTGTTCCGCCAGCTCACGAAGGGCGGTGCGGTGGGCCGTGTGCTCCCAGGGCGTGGAGTGGATGAGCCGGGCGACGGTCAGGGCCATCGCCGTCCGCTCCAGGACGGTGATGTGCTCCGGCCCGAAGGCCGGGCTGTCGGCCGCCCCCTGGAGCATGGCCAGGCGGCCCCAGCGTTCGCCCTGGTAGGAGACGGGTGCCGTGAGCCAGCCCTCCGGGCCGCTCGCCCCGGTGTGGGCGCCGGGCTCGGTGGCCCGGGAGCGCTGTTCCCAGTCGCCGAGCGCCTCCTCCACCGTGCTTCCGGACGGTTCGCAGATCAGCGCCTGGTGCACCAGGTTCTCCAGGACGACCGTGCGGCCGCTCATCTCCGCCGCCGCGCGCACCACGTCCTCAGGTCCCGCGCCGCGCAGCGTCAGCGCGGTGAACGCCTCGTGGATCCGCTGAGTCCGGCGCATCGCGTCGGCCTGGCTCCCGAGGATGAGCGCGTGGACGACCTGCGTGACCTCCAGGAAGTTGACGTCCCGCGCGAGGGTGACCAGGGGCAGCCCCCGGGCGCGGCAGGCCTGGACGAGGGCGTCGGGCGGCCGGTGATAGCGCCGTACCAGCTCGATGACCAGGGCGGCCGCGCCCACCTCGGTGAGTTCGTCGACGTACCGGCGGACACCCGCCGCGTCGTCGGGCAGAGGCATGCCCGTGGTCAGGACCAGCTCACCGCCCTTGAGGAAGGACGCCGGGTCCGTCAGCTCGGTGATGTGCACCCAGCGCACCGGCCGGTCCAGCCCGGCCGGCCCGGTGACGACCTGCGGCTGCCCGGCGGCCAGGACGGGCAGGGCCAGGACGTCGGCGACGCTCGGCGGGTGTGGGTTCACGGTGGCTCCCTGCATGCCTGGTCACTCTGACAAGCGCCACTGACCTGCGCAAGAGCTGTCCACGGGAGGGACGGGCGGGATCAGGGGGGTCCGGTGGTTGACACAACGTCCGAACAACGCGTTCCGGCTGGACAGATCACGCGTTGTCGCGCCGCGCGGCGGCCCGGATGCTCGGGGGTGTCGGACCAGTACCGCGGATCACCGCAAGCAGACCTCGACGTACGGCCGGGAGACCAACATGACCGCACTGTCGCCGCACCTTCGCCAGGCCACGCCCGTGGTGGCCGCCCGGGGCGAGGGCGTCCATCTCTACGGTGAGGACGGCCGCCGCTACCTCGACTTCACCGCCGGCATCGGTGTCACCAGCACCGGGCACTGCCACCCCAAGGTCGTGGCGGCGGCGCAGGAGCAGGTGGGCACGCTCATCCACGGCCAGTACACGACCGTCATGCACCAGCCGCTGCGCCGCCTCGTCGACAAGCTCGGCGAGGTGCTGCCGGCCGGCCTGGACAGCCTCTTCTTCACCAACTCCGGCAGCGAGGCCGTCGAGTCGGCGCTGCGGCTGGCCCGCCAGGCCACCGGCCGTCCCAACGTCCTGGTCTGCCACGGCGGCTTCCACGGCCGTACGGTCGCCGCCGCCTCCATGACGACCTCCGGGATCCGCTTCCGGTCCGGCTTCTCCCCGCTGATGAGCGGTGTGGTCGTCACGCCGTTCCCGACGGCCTACCGGTACGGCTGGGACGAGGAGGCCGCCACCCGCTTCGCCCTCCAGGAACTCGACTACACCCTCCAGACGATCTCCTCGCCGGCCGACACGGCCGCGATCATCGTCGAGCCGGTGCTCGGCGAGGGCGGGTACGTGCCCGCGAACCGCGCCTTCCTGGAGGGGCTGCGGGAGCGGGCGGACCGGCACGGCTTCCTGCTGATCCTCGACGAGGTGCAGACCGGCGTCGGCCGCACCGGGCGCTTCTGGGGCCACGACCACTTCGGTGTCACCCCGGACATCCTCGTCACCGCCAAGGGCCTGGCCAGCGGCTTCCCGATCTCCGGCATCGCCGCCTCCGAGGAGCTGATGGCCAAGGCCTGGCCCGGCTCGCAGGGCGGCACCTACGGCGCCAACGCCGTCGCCTGCGCCGCGGCCTGCGCCACCCTCGACGTCGTACGCGACGAGAAGCTCGTCGAGAACGCCGACGCGATGGGCACACGGCTGCGCCAGGGCCTGGAGGCGGTGGCCGACCGCACGCCCGGCATCGGCGACGTCCGCGGCCTCGGCCTCATGCTCGCCAGCGAGTTCGTCAACGAGGACGGCAGCCCCGACCCCGAGACCGCCGCCCGCGTCCAGCGCGCCGCCGTCGACGAGGGACTGCTCCTGCTGCTGTGCGGCGCCTGGAACCAGGTGGTCCGGATGATCCCGGCGCTCGTCATCGACGAGGAGGGCGTGGACGAGGGCCTGCGGGCCTGGGCGAAGGCGGTCGAGGCCGGCACGTCGGGAGCCGGGGACCGATGACCACCGCCACCCGCGACCTGGCGGGTCTGACGGCCCGTATCGCCGAGATCGCGCCCGGCCTGCGGGTGGAGACCGGCCCGGGGGCGACGGGCCCCTACGCCTACGACGCCTCCAACTACCGGGTGCTGCCGTGGGCCGTGGCCTTCCCGCGCACCGCCGACGACGTGGTCGCGGTGCTGCGGGCCTGCCGGGAGACCGGCGTCCCGGTCACGGCCCGGGGCGGCGGCACGAGCATGGCGGGCAACGCCGTCGGACTCGGGGTCGTCCTGGACTTCTCCCGGTACATGAACCGGATCCTGGACATCGACCCCGAGGTCCACACCGCACGCGTCGAGGCCGGTGTCGTCCTCGACGCGCTGCGCGGCGCGACCGCCCCGCACGGGCTCGACTTCGGCCCCGACCCGTCCTCGCACAGCCGCTGCACCCTCGGCGGCATGATCGGCAACGACGCGTGCGGCAACCGGTCGGTGCGCGACGGGCGGACCAGCGGCCATGTCGAGGCACTGGAGATCGTGACGGCCGACGGCGTGCGGGCCCTCGCCGACCGCTCCGGGCTGCATCCGGTCGATCCTCGGGACGCCGGAGCCGTCGCCCGCCTGGAGGAGGACGTCCGCCGGCTGATCGCCGACAACCTGGAGCCGATCCGTACCGAACTGGGCCGGATCCCGCGCCAGGTCTCCGGCTACCAGCTGCACCGCCTGCTGCCCGAGAACGGCTTCGACATGGCCCGCGCGCTCGTGGGCACCGAAGGCACCTGTGCGGTCGTCACCGCCGCGACGGTCCGCCTGGTGGCGACCGCACAGGCATCGGCGCTGCTGACCCTCGGCTACGACGACGTCGTCGACGCGGCCGAGGACGTGCCGGAGATCCTGCGCTTCTCGCCGAGCGCAGTGGAGGGCATGGACGAGGCGATCGTCGCCACCATGCGCGTCCGCCGCGGCCCGGACTCCGTCACCGGCCTGCCCGAGGGCCGCGCCTGGCTCTACGTCGAACTCGAGGGCGAGGACCAGGCCGCGGTCGACGCCCGCGCCGCCGAACTGCTCGACGTGCTGAAGGCACAGGGCAGGCTGACCGGCGGACGGGTCGTCGAGAGCCCGGCCGAGCGGCGCTCGCTGTGGCGGGTCCGGGAGGACGGGGCCGGGCTGGCCGCCCGGTTGGTCGACGGCGGGGAGTCCTGGCCCGGCTGGGAGGACGCGGCCGTCGCCCCCGAGAACCTCGCCGCCTATCTGCGCGACTTCCGCAAGTTGCTGGCCGCGCACGACCTGACCGGTGTGCTGTACGGGCACTTCGGCGCGGGCTGCGTCCACGTACGGGTCGACTTCGACCCGGCCACGGACACCGGCCGGGCCGTCATGCGGCGGTTCCTCTCCGAGGCGGCCACGCTGGTCGTCTCGCACGGCGGCACTCTGTCGGGCGAGCACGGTGACGGGCGGGCCCGCAGCGAGCTGCTGGAGGTCATGTACAGCCACCGCATGATCCGCGCGTTCGCCGCGTTCAAGCGGATCTTCGACCCCGACGGACTGCTCAACCCCGGCGTGATCGTCGAGCCGGCCCCCCTGGACACCGACCTCGCGCTGCGTGAACTCCCGCTCGTGGACACGTCGTTCACCTTCCCGCACGACACGGACGGTTTCACGGGCGCGGTGCGCCGCTGTGTCGGAATCGGCCGCTGCCGCAGCGACTCCGGCGGGGTGATGTGCCCGAGCTACCGGGCCACGGGAGAGGAGAACGACTCCACCCGCGGCCGGGCCCGCATGCTCCAGGAGATGGTGCGGGGCGAGGCCGTCCAGGACGGCTGGCGCTCGACCGAGGTCAAGGACGCCCTCGATCTGTGCCTGTCCTGCAAGGCCTGCTCCAGCGACTGTCCGGTGGGCGTCGACATGGCGACGTACAAGGCGGAGTTCCTGCACCAGCACTACAAGGGCAGGCTCAGGCCCCGCTCCCACTACTCGCTCGGCTGGCTGCCCAGGACCTCCGCCCTCGCCGGGTACGCGGCCCGGCCGGTCAATCTGCTGCTGCGCGGACCGCTGGGCAGGCTCCTGGCCCGCCTCGGCGGCGTGACCACGAAGCGCGGGATCCCCGCCTTCGCCTCCCGGCGCGCCCTGCGGCGGACCCTGCGTGCGGCGAAAACCGGAGAACCGGCGAAGGCCCTGCTCTTCGTCGACAGCTTCACCCGGGCCTTCCGGCCCCAGGTCGCGGGGGCGGCGAGCCGCGTGCTCGCCGACGCCGGCCTCCCCTGCACACCGCGGGACGGCCTGTGCTGCGGACTGACCTGGGTCAGCACCGGCCAGCTGTCCGTGGCCCGCAGGGTCATGGCCCGTACGGTCGCCCACCTCGACGACAGCGACGACCGGCCGATCATCGTGGCCGAGCCCAGCTGCGCCGCCGCCCTCAAACGCGACGTGCCCGAACTGCTAGGCACCGAGGCCGCACGGCGCGTCGCCGACCGCGTCCACACCTTCACCGGAGCCCTCACCGACCTCGCCGACCAGGGCTGGACCCCGCCGCCGCTGCCCCGGGACGTCGTCCTGCAGACCCACTGCCACGAGTACGCCACCTTCAAGGGCCGCCGCCCCGCCGACCTGCTGCGCCGCCTCGGCGTCCGCACGGTCGACGAGGCCGAGGGCTGCTGCGGACTCGCCGGGAACTTCGGCTTCGAGGCGGAGCACTACGACACCTCGATGGCGGTCGCGGACCTGGCTCTCACACCCCGTCTCGACGCCCTCGACGGACGCCCCGTCGTGGCCGACGGCTTCAGCTGCGCCACCCAGATCGACCACCTCGCCGGTGACCGGGGCATCCGCGCCCTGCACCTCGCGGAACTCCTCGACCCCTGCGCCGACCGACCAGGAGAGACATCATGACCGAGGTACTGAACCAGTTGTTCATCGGCGGTGCCTGGGTGGACGCCGCGGACGGCGCCACCATGCCCGTCGACGACCCCGCCACCGGCGAGATCCTCAGCCATGTCGCCGACGCCGGTGCCAAGGACGCCAGGCTCGCGGAGGAGGCGGCCGTCCAGGCCCAGGCCGAATGGGCCCGTACGGCACCCCGGGCGCGCAGCGAGATCCTGCGCCGCGCGCACGAGATCATCCTGGAGCGCACCGACGAACTCGCCCGCCTGATGACGTCAGAGATGGGCAAGCCGCTCGCCGAGGCCAAGGGAGAGGTGGCGTACGCCGCCGAGTTCTTCCGCTGGTTCTCCGAGGAGGCCGTGCGGATCGACGGGGGGTGCGGCACGCTGCCCGACGGCCGCAACCGCATGTTCCTCTCCCGCCGCCCGGTCGGCCCCTGTCTGCTGATCACGCCGTGGAACTTCCCGCTGGCCATGGGCACCCGCAAGATCGGCCCGGCGATCGCCGCGGGCTGCACGATGATCCTCAAGCCGGCCCCGCAGACCCCGCTGTCCAGCCTCGCCCTCGCCGGGATCCTGAAGGAGGCCGGGCTGCCGGACGGTGTGCTGAACGTCGTCACCACCTCCCGCGCCGGAGAGGTCTGCGAACCGCTGCTGCGCGGCGGCCGGATCCGCAAGCTGTCCTTCACCGGCTCCACGGCCGTCGGCCGGCTGCTGCTCGCGCAGTGCGCCGACACCGTCGTACGGACGTCGATGGAGCTGGGCGGCAACGCGCCGTTCATCGTCTTCGACGACGCCGACCTGGACGTGGCCGTCGACGGCGCGATGGTCGCCAAGATGCGCAACATGGGCGAGGCCTGCACCGCCGCGAACCGCTTCTTCGTCCACCGGTCGGTCGCCGAGGAGTTCGGGCGGCGGCTCGCCGAGCGGATGGGCGCGCTCGTGGTGGGCCCCGGCACCCGGGACGGCGTGGACGTCGGCCCGCTGATCGACACCGTCGGGCGTGCCAAGGTCGAGGAGCTGGTCGCCGACGCGGTGGAGCGCGGCGCCCAGGTGCTGGTCGGCGGCCGTACGCCCGAAGGGCCCGGCTGTTTCTACCCGCCGACCGTGCTCGCGGACGTCTCGCCCGAGAGCCGTCTGATGGACACGGAGATCTTCGGCCCGGTCGCCGCGATCCTCACCTTCGACGAGGAGGACGAGGTCCTGCGCCGGGCCAACGACACGCCCTGGGGTCTCGTCGGCTATGTCTTCACCGAGGGGCTCGACCGCGGCCTGCGCGTCAGTGAGGGCCTGGAGGTGGGCATGGTGGGCCTGAACACCGGCCTGGTCTCCAACCCGGCCGCGCCCTTCGGCGGGGTCAAGCAGTCCGGGCTCGGCCGTGAGGGCGGCCGGGTCGGCATCGACGAGTTCCTGGAGTACCAGTACGTCGCGGTGCCCGTGCGGTGAGGGCGTATCCGACCGACGCGTTCGGGCGCCTGACTCCGTGATATGCCACGCCCCCTGGTGCCAATGGTCACCTGGGGGCGTGGCACGCGTCCCGGGCCGTTACGCGCCCAGGCGGCGGTTGGTGATCTCCGTCGCCGTGTCGGCGACCAGACGGCCCCACTCGGGCAGCCGTGCCTCGTCGTAGCGCGAGTCGGGCAGGGAGACGGCCACGGAGGCGAGCGGTGTGCCGTCCTCGTCGAGGACGGGCGCGGCGATCGCGCAGACGTCCGGGCGGTACTGGTTGCGGTTGAGCGCGTAGCCGTCGGTACGCACCCGCTTCAGCTCGGCGCGCAGCTCGGCCGGATCGACGAGCGTCGCGTCGCTGTAGCTCTCCAGCCCGCGCTCCACCAGCTCCTCGACGTCGGCGGGCGGCAGGTGGGCCAGGACCGTGCGACCCGTGGCGGTGGCGTGCAGCGGCGAGGTGTCGCCGATCGCGTGGAACGTCCGCACCGCGTGGTGGCAGTCGACCCGGTCCACGACCACCATGCACTGCAGCGCGTCCGGCACCGACAGGTGGATCGTCTCGTTCAGCGCGTCCCGCAGCCGGATCATGGGCTCCCGCGCGGCCGCGAAGAGACTCGATCCCTGAAGCGCAGCCGGCCGCACCGCGAGCACGCGGGCGCCGATCTCCCAGCGCGTGGTGTCCTTGCGGTTCGCCCGCAGCCACCCGGCCTCGTTCAGAGTGACCAGCGTGCGCTGCACGGTCGACTTGGGCAGCCCGAAGAGCTTGGTCAGTTCCCCCACTGTCACCGGCTGGTGCTGCGCGACCGCTTCCAGGATTCGCAAAGACCTGGTCACGCTCTTCATTTCCATCTGATTTCCCCCGTTAACTCGCGGAATCCCTTGCGTACACCCCTTGACTCCCCTCCTCGCCACTGCCATTCTCGTGCCAGATTCTAGCACACCGTTCCACAATGTGGCACGGCAGGTTGGCGAAGAAGCAACCTGAAGCCTCCTCCCCCCGGACAGTGCGAGCCATGGCCCTTCGGTCCATCGCCTAACGCCGTCCCTTCCGGAATTCCAGAGTCCGCATACCGGGCGTACAGCATCCGCGCTCCGGGAGACGAAAGGAACCCCCTCGTGTCTGCCAAGAAGCGCGTCGCGGTCGTCGGCGTCGGAACGATGGGCGCTCAGGCCGCCTGGCGCCTGGCCGCCCGCGGAGCCGAGGTCGTCGGCTACGACCGTTTCGCCCCGGGCCACGACCGCAGTGCCGCCGGCGGCGAGACCCGCATCTTCCGCAGCGCCCACTTCGAGGACTCCCGCTATGTGCCGCTGCTCCAGCACGCCGACACCCTGTGGGAGACGCTCCAGCAGGAGACCGGCCGCGAGCTGCGCCGACTGACCGGATGCCTGCTGATGGGGCCCACCGCCCACCATCAGATGGCGACCGTCCTGCAGTCGATCGCCGAGCACGGCCTCGACCACGAGGTGCTCGACGCCGAGGCGCTCGCCAAGCGCTTCGGGCAGTTCCGGATCGAGGACGGCGACGCCGCCGTGCTCGACCGGCACGCGGGCTTCATCCGGCCCGAGCTGACCATCCAGACCGCCGCCCGCCGCGCCGAGGAGCTGGGCGCCCGCATCCGCCGCTACACCACCGTCCGCGAGATCGTGCCCACCGGCAGCGGGGTGGAGGTCCGTACCGACACCGGCAGTGAGCGGTTCGACGCGGCCGTGGTCAGCCCCGGCCCGTGGGTGAACGACCTGCTGCCCGACCTGCCGTGGGAGGTGGACATCCGCCGCCTGCTCAGCGCCTGGTACGTGCCCACCACCGACGCCTGGTTCGGCGAGGAGCGCCCGGCGTTCATCCGCACCGCCCCCACCCACTGCTACGGGCTGCCCTCCCCGGACGGCGTCTCCGTGAAGCTGGGCCTGTCCCGCGCCCTGCACCGCCCGGCCGGCGACCCGAACCGCCTCGACCGCACGGTGGCGCCCGAAGAGCTGGAGATCTTCACGGAGCTGATGGGCCGCTACATGCCGGACCTGAACCCCGACCCGGTCCGCCTCTCCGTCTACATGGAGGGCTACACCGAGAGCAGCCGCCCGCTCGTCGGCCCCCTGCCGGGCAACAGCGATGTCGTCCTGCTCGCCGGCTTCTCCGGCCACGGCTTCAAGCTCTCGCCCGCCTTCGGTGACATCGCGGCGGACCTGGCGTTGGGCGGCGCATCGCCGCAGCCCATCGACTTCATCTCCACCCAGGACCGCACGGAGGCCTGACGACCATGACCGAACAACCGACCGTGGGCACTCTGACCGTCGGCACCCTGACCGCCGAGCCCGGCACCAAGACCCGCGGCACCGTCCCCGCCGACCTCGGCACCCTCACCGTCGACATCCCGCTGACCCTGGTCAACGGCGCCCGGTCCGGCCCCCGCGTCGTCATCACGGCGGGCGTGCACGGCGGCGAGTTCACCGGCATCGACGCCGCCACCCGGCTCGCGGCCCTGCTGGAGCCCGGCGAGGTACGCGGCCAGATCGTCCTCTGCCCGGTCGCCAACCCCCCGGCCGTGTACCGGGGCCGGCTCGGCGTCTCCCCGGTCGACGGCGTCAACATCAACCGCGTCTTCCCCGGCGATCCCGAGGGCGGACCCACGGAGCGCCTCGCCGCCTGGCTCTTCACGCATCTGCTGGACGCTGCCGAGGCCTACGTCGATCTGCACTCCGGCGGCATCGACGAGGTCCTGCGCGACTTCGTCGGCTACCGCCTCACCGGGACCCCCGAACTCGACGGCAGGACCGCCGACATGGCCCGCTCGGCCGGCATCGAGGACGTCATCCTCGGTCTGAACGCCGAGGGCGGCAACAGCCACGCGGCCGCCGCCCGCCGGGGCATCCCGGCGATCCTCGTCGAGACGGGCAAGCTCGGCGAACGGGACCCGGCCGTCGCCCGGCGCCTGGTCGACGGCTTGTACGGAGTGCTGGCCCGGCTCGGTGTCATGGAGTCAGAGACCCGGAACAGCACCGCCATCCGCGAGTGGGTCTGGGTCGCGGGCGTCACGTCCGACGCCACCGGCCTCTGGTACCCCGAGTTCTCCCTCGGCGATGACGTGACCGAGGGCCAGGTCATCGGCCACGTCATCGACCCGGCCGACGGCAGGGAGCACAAGATCCACACCCCAGCCTCCGGACGCGTCTTCTACGGGATGCACGGACTGACCGTCGCCCCCGGCACCGAACTCGCCGCCATCGCCGCACCCGCTCCCCGGGACGCGGCCCCCTGACCCCACCCCCCCTGACGTACGCCCACACCCCACAGCCCACAGAACGAGACCCCGCAGCACGCCTCACCCCCACGCTCCCCCTTTCCGAACAGCACCTCCAGGAGGCCCCCGTGAAGGACACCCGGATCGACCGCAGAGTGTTCCTGCGCGGCGTCGGCTCGGTTGCCGCAGGCATCGCCGCCGCCGGCACGCTCAGCGCCTGCGGCACCGGCACCAGCCGTTCCGTCGGCAGCGGCGGCAAGAGCTCCAAGACGCTCGTCGTCCGCAACAGCGGCGGTTCCTACGGCGACGCCAACCAGCAGGCGATCTACGAGCCGTTCACCAAGGAGACCGGCATCCAGGTCAAGGTGGTGAACATCGAGTACGCCCAGATGCTCGCCCAGATCAAGCAGGGCCGCCCCGAGTTCGACGTCATCGACGACTCGATGGCCGACTTCGTGCTCTTCCAGCAGGAGGGCGCCACCGAGGCCCTTGACTACGACCGGCTGAAGAACTTCAAGAAGGCCGGTGTCGCGAAGAACCTCGTCACGTCCAACGCCGTCGGCAAGAACTACTGGGCCAGTGTGATGGCGTACCGCACGGACGCCTTCGGCAAGAGCAAGCCCTCCTCCTGGGCCGACTTCTGGGACACCAAGGCGTTCCCCGGCAACCGCGCCCTCCAGGCCCTGGACGCCGACCTGCCCGAGCTGGAGTTCGCCCTCCTCGCCGACGGCGTGCCCCTCGACAAGCTCTACCCCCTCGACGTCGACCGTGCCTTCAAGGTCCTCGGCGAGATCAAGCCCCACGTCCGGAAGTTCTGGGACACCGGTGCCCTGCCCGGCGTGCTGCTGGGCCGCAAGGAGGTCGACGCCTCCAGCGTCTGGCACGGCCGCCTGGACGCCCTGATCAAGGGCGGCGCACCGCTCGCCTACCAGTGGAACGGCGCCCGCCGCCAGAGCAACGGGCTCGGCATCCCCAAGGGAGCCGCCAACCTCGACGCCGCCTACCGGCTCATCGACTACTCGCTGCGCCCCGAGGTGCAGGCCGCCTACGCCGAGATCTACCCCATGGCCCCCTCGGTGCCCGCCGCCTACAAGAAGCTCAAGCCCGCCACGGCCGCCAACCTGGGCAGCTCGCCCGAGCACCTGAAGAGCGGTTTCGACCTGGACGTCGAGTGGTGGATCAAGAACCAGGACGCCGTGTCCAAGCGCTGGCAGGAGTGGACGCATGCCTGACCTGAACGTGATGCCCGAACCCTCGATCGCCGCCCCCTCGATGCCGGCCGGCACCGGAAAACCCCTGTCTGTCACGCGACTTCGCAAGACCTACGGTGGCGTCACCGCCGTCGACGAGGTCTCCATGGAGATCGCGGCGGGGGAGTTCGTCACCTTCCTCGGAGCGTCCGGCTCCGGCAAGACCACCACCCTGATGATGATCGCCGGGTTCTGCGAGCCCGACTCCGGCAGCATCGTCGTCGGCGGCCGTGACGTCACCCGCCTCGCCCCGCAGAAACGCGGACTGGGCTTCGTCTTCCAGCAGTACCTGCTCTTCCCGCACATGACGGTGTGGGACAACGTCGCCTTCCCGCTGACCCTGCGCGGTGTGTCCAAGGCGGACCAGCGCCGCCGGGTCGGCGAGACCCTGGAGATGGCCGGCCTGTCGGCCATGGCCCGCCGCCGGCCACGTGAACTCTCCGGCGGCCAGCAACAGCGCGTCGCGCTGTGCCGGGCCCTGGTCTACCGGCCCCCGGTCATCCTGATGGACGAACCGCTGGGCGCCCTCGACAAGAAGCTGCGCGACCAGCTCCAGACCGAGATCAAGCGCATCCAGCAGGAACTCGGCCTGACCGTCATCTATGTGACGCACGATCAGGAAGAGGCCCTGGTCCTCTCCGACCGCATCGCGGTCATGCGGGACGGGCGGATCGACCAGTTCGACACCCCGCAGGAGCTCTTCGAACGTCCGCGCACCCCGTTCGTCGCCGACTTCCTCGGCGCCGCCAACTTCCTCCCGGGCCACCTGGAGGCGCAGACGGGGGAGTTCACCACCGTCCGGCTCGACTCGGGCGGCCTGATCACGGCCCGTCCGCAGGCCGTCCCGGACGGAGCGCGGGTGTGCGCGGCGGTCCAGCCCGGCCGGCTCGTCCTGTGCCCGCCCGACCAGGGGTTCTGTACCGGGACCGTCGAGACGGTCACCTATGTCGGGACGCTCGTACGCGTCACCGTCCGTCCCATGGGCGGCGCCGACACCGAACTCGTACGGCTCGAACTGCCCGCCGGACGCGCCCCCTCATTCGGCGAGCGCGTCGGCCTCACCGCGGACCCCGCGAACGTCAGCGTCTTCCCCGACACGGAAAGCGGGGGGTGAGGACCGTGGCCGTACTCGCTCCCGCATCCCGCCCCGCGGCCCCGGTGCCCCGCAAGAAACGACCGGCCCGCGTGCTGTCCGACCGCCGTACCCGCTTCGGACTGCTCAACGCCGCGCCCGTCGTCCTCTACCTGCTGATCCTCTTCGTCTATCCGATCTTCAGCACCCTGATGCTGAGCCTCAAGGACCAGGCCGGCGGCTTCACCCTCCACTGGTACGCCGACGCCTTCCGCGGTGCCAACCTGGAGATCCTGCTCACCACCCTGCGGATCTCCGCCGAGACCTCACTGATCAGCCTGGTCGTCGGTTTCGTGCTGGCTTCCGCGATCTGCCGACTCAAGCCCCTGTGGGCGGGCCTCGCGATGCTCGTGGTGGTCGTCCCGCACTTCATCAGTGCCCTGGTGCGCACCTACGGCTGGATCATCCTGCTCGGTGACAACGGCGTGGTGAACAACGCCCTGACCGACACGCACTTCCCCGGCGCCCCGTTCCAGCTTCTCTACAACGAGATCGGCGTCGTCATCGGCACCACCGCCGTGATGCTGCCGTACACCGTGCTGCTGCTGTACGCGGTCATGAAGGGCATCGACCGCCGCCTCCTGGCCGCCGCGGCCAGCATGGGCGCCGGAAAGATCACCATCTTCCGCCGCGTCTACGTGCCCCTGGTGGCACCCGGACTGGTCAACGCCGGCGTCCTGTGCTTCATCCTCTGCCTCGGCTACTACCTCACGCCCGCCCTGATGGGCGGCGAGAAGCAGACCATGGTCGCCTCGCTCATCGACGAGCAGGTCATGAAGCAGAACCAGTGGAACGGCGCCTCGGCGCTCGGCATCATCCTGCTGCTCCTCACCTTCGCCGGGCTGATCCTGCTGCGGCTGCTGAAGTCCGCGGGCGAGGCCTACCGGAACCGGGGGACGGCGTCATGATCGAGCTGCGTGCCACCCTGGCCGGACGCATCACCCTGGCCGTCCTGTCCACACTGATCCTGCTGTTCCTGGCCATGCCGATCATCGTCATCGTCGTCACCTCCTTCGGCAAGGACGCCTTCGGCTCCTTCCCGCCGGAGGCCTGGACGCTCAGCTGGTACGAGCAGTTGTTCGCCGACGGCAGCAAGTGGCCGGCCGCGCTCTCGCTGAGCGTCCTGGTCGCCTCCCTGACCACCGTCTTCTCCCTCGTCCTCGGCATCACGGCGGCCACGGCACTGGTCCGCAGCGACCTGCCCCTGCGCTCCGCGGTCTACGGCCTGGTCCTCGCCCCGCTGGTGATCCCCCAGGTCGTCATCGCCCTCGGCCTGTTCCTGCTCTTCGAACCGGCCGCGATGCTCGGCAGTCCGATCGCCATCGCCTTCGGCCACACCGTGCTGGCCTCGCCCATCGCGGTGATGATCCTCATGGCCACGCTGAAGGGCATCGACGAACGCCTGGAGGACGCGGCGGCCAGCATGGGCGCGAGCCGGCTGACCGTCTGGCGGCGCATCACCTTCCCGCTCGCCGCGCCGGGCATGATCGCCGCCGCGATCTTCTCCTTCATCACCAGCTTCGACGAGTTCTTCATCTCGCAGTTCCTGTCCTCCGTGGACACCGTGACGCTGCCCGTCCAGGTGTTCAACGTCCTCCAGTACAACGTCGATCCGTCGGTGACCGCCATCAGCGCGATCCTCATCGCGGTCGCCGTCGTCGCCCTCGCCCTCGTCGCCGCCGTGCGCCGACTGGGCGGCCCGGGCAAGCAGGCGGGCCTGCTGCCCACGGAATCCGCCGTGAGCCTCCCCGCCGGAAGTGAGACCCGATGACCGTCAGCACCCAGGCCCCGGCCGGCGACCTCTCCGCCACCGCGGCCAGACACCTGCTCCTCAACATGACCCCCAACGGCTCGCTCGGCCGCTCCGGCGAGAACCTCTTCGTCGTCCGGCGCGGCGAGGGCCCGTACGTCGACGACGCCGACGGCAAGCGCTACATCGACGGCCTCTCCGGCCTGTACTGCTGCCAGCTCGGCTACTCCTACGCCCCCGAGTTCGCCGAGGCCGCCGACCGCCAGCTGCGCGAGCTGTGCTTCAGCCCCCTGTGGTCCTCCTCCGCGCACCCCACGGCCATCGACCTGTCCGAGCGCCTCGCGCGCATCGCCCCCGTCGACGTCGAGCACACCTTCTTCTCCGGCGGCGGCGCCGAAGCCGTCGAGACCGCCTGGAAGATCGCCCGCCGCTACCACGCCCTGCGCGGCGAAGCCGGCCGCACCAAGGCCATCGCCCGCCGGGGCGCCTACCACGGCCTGACCCTCGGCGCCCTGTCGCTCACCGACGACCCCGGGCTGCGGGAACCGTACGGGCCGGGCGCGATCGAGACCCGGTTCGTGTCCAACACCAACCGCTTCGGCCTCGCCCCCGAGGCCCCCGAGTGCACGGACGACGAGACGTTCACCTCCCGTCTCCTCGCCGAGCTGGAGGCCGCGATCCTGGCCGAGGGCCCGGACACCATCGCCATGCTGATCGCCGAGCCGGTGCAGAACCGCGGCGGCTGCATCACCCCGCCCGAGGGCTACTGGCCGGGCCTGCGCGCCCTGGCCGACCGGTACGGCTTCCTGCTCGTCGCCGACGAGGTCATCACGGCCTTCGGACGGCTGGGGGAGTGGTTCGGCGGCGACCTGTACGGGGCCCGCCCCGACATCGTCACCGTCGCCAAGGGCATCACCGCCGGCTACGCCCCCATGGGAGCGACGCTCGTCAGCAACCGCGTCGTCGAGGTCATCAACCGGCCCGGCGCGGTCCTCAACCACGGCTACACCTTCGCCGGCCACCCGCTCAGCGCGGCCATCGCCCTGCGCAGCCTGGAGATCATGGAGCGGGACCGGATCCTGGACAACGTCCGCGGCCACCAGGACCACCTGGCCCGGCGCATGGCGCGACTCGCGGACCTGCCGATCGTCGGAGACGTCCGCGGCGCCGGCTACTTCTACGCCGTCGAACTCACCGGCGACCTCGACGACGGCGGCTTCAGCGACACCGCCCGCACCGCACTGGTCGCCGACCTGATCCCGCGCCGGCTGCGCGAGGCCGGGCTGCTCGCCCGCGTCTACAACCGCGCCGCCCCGCTGGTCCAGATCGCGCCCCCGCTGATCAGCGACCGCGAACTCCTGGACCGTATCGCCGACATCATCGCGGCCACCCTCGACGAGGCCTCCGCCCGCCTCTGACCCATGTTCTGGATCTGACACATGTTCTGGAAAGGAACCACATGTACTCCATCGGCCCCCTGACCGTCGCCCCCGGCGAGCGCGCCCAGGGTCTGATCCCCGTCGGCACCAGCACCTACGGCGTGGAACTCGGCATCCCGCTGATCGTCGTCAACGGAACCGAGGACGGCCCGGTCCTGTGCGTGGACGCCGGTGTGCACGGCGACGAGTACGACGGCCAGGAGGCCATCCGCCGCGTCCTCGCCGAGATCGACCCGGTGGGCCTGCGCGGCACCCTCGTCGGCATCCCCTGCATGAACACCCCCGCCTTCGAGGCGGCGGCCCGCACCAGCGGCCTCGACCACCTCAACCTCAACCGCATCTTCCCGGGCGACGCGGACGGCTCCTACTCGCTGCGCCTGGCCGCCACCTTCGTCGAGCAGGTCGTCCCGGCCATCGACGCCCTGGTCGACCTGCACACCGGCGGCACCTTCGGCGAGATCGCCCCGCTGACCATCGTCCAGGGCGGCTACGAGGACCTGGCCACCGGCATCGGCCTGGCCGCCGGGCACCGGCTGATCTGGAAGGGCGGCAAATGGGGCGGCACGGTCCGCCACCCCACCCTCGCGGCGGGCAAGCCGGCCATCACCATCGAGGCGGGCGGCGGCACCTACCGCGAGGAGAACGTCCAACTGCACATCGACTCGGTCCTCAACATCATGCGGCAGCTGAACATGACCGAGGGCGGGGCCGACCTGCGGGACGACTACATCGCCGTCTCCGGCACCTTCGCCCGCTCCGCCGCCGGCGGCTTCTTCCTCGGCCACGCCGCACCGGGCGAGACGTGCAAGGAAGGCGACCTGATCGCCCACATCGTCGACCACTACGGCAACACGCTGGAGGAGGTCCGCGCCCCGCAGGACGGCATCGTGCTCTGGGTGCGCCGGATCCGCACCGTCCGGCCCGGCGACGAGGTCGTCATCTTCGGCGAGGTGCAGGGAGAGATCAAGCCATGAGCGGCGATCCCCAGTTGCTGCTGGTCGACGGCAAGCGGATCCCCGCCGCCGACGGGCGCGCCTTCACCGTCCTCGACCCGGCGGACGGCACGGCCCTCACCCAGGTGGCGCTGGCCGGACCGGCGGACGTGGACCAGGCCGTGGCGGCGGCCCGCGCGGCCTTCACCGCACCGGAGTGGGCCCGGATGCGGGCCGCCGACCGGGGCAGGCTGCTGAACCGCATCGCGAACGCGATCCGGGGCGAGGGCGAGCGGCTGGCGCGCCTGGAGTGCCAGGACGTCGGCAAGCCCCTTCGCCAGGCCAGGGCAGACGTCGAGTCCGCCGCCCGCTACTTCGAGTTCTACGCTGGCATCGCCGACAAGCTCGGCGGCTCCACGATCCCCCTCGGGCCCGGCCTGATCGACTACACCGTCCGTGAACCCATCGGCGTCTCCGGCCAGATCATCCCGTTCAACTACCCCCTCCAGAACACCGCCCGCGGTTCCGCCCCGGCCCTCGCGGCAGGCTGCACGGTGGTGCTCAAGCCCTCCCCGGAGGCGCCGCTCACCCCGCTGGAGGTCGGCCGCATCGCGCTGGAGTGCGGGCTGCCGCCGGGCGTGCTGAACGTCGTACCCGGCGATGCCGAGACCGGCGCGGCCCTCGCCGGGCACCCCGGCATCGACCAGGTCACCTTCACCGGCTCGGTCCCGACCGGCATCAAGGTCGCCCAGGCCGCCGCCGCCAACGTGGTGCCCTCCGTCACCGAACTGGGCGGCAAGTCGCCGTTCATCGTCTTCGCCGACGCCGACTTCGACCTGGCGCTGAGCGCGATCCTCGGCTGGTCGTTCAGCAACGCCGGCCAGATGTGCTCGGCCGGCACCCGGCTGCTGCTCCAGCGCGGCGCCGAGGAGTTCCTGGACCGGCTGGTCGAGAGGATCGCCGCCCTGCGCGTCGGCCCCGGCCTCACGGACCCGGACATCGGCCCGCTGGTCGCCGCCCGGCAGCGCGACCGCGTCCTGGGCTACCTGGACCTGGCCCGGCAGGAAGGCGCCGTGGCCCGGATCGGCGGCGGCGCCCCCTCCGCCCCGGAGCTCGCCGACGGCTACTACATCGCGCCGACGGTCCTCACCGGCCTGACCAACCAGGCCCGGTGCGCCCGCGAGGAGATCTTCGGCCCCGTCGTCACCGTCATCGACTTCGACGACGCCGACGAGGCCCTCCGGATCGCCAACGACAGCCCGTACGGACTGTCCTCCTACGTCTGGAGCCGCGACCTCGACCAGGCGATGCGCCTGGCCGAGGGAATCCGGGCCGGCCAGGTCTACGTCAACGTCACCAGCGCCGGCAGCGGCGTCGAGCTGCCCTTCGGCGGCTACAAGCACAGCGGCTGGGGCCGGGAGAAGGGCCTGGAGGCGCTGGCGAGCTACACCCAGACGAAGAACGTCTGCATCGGATTCGGGGACCGGTCATGAGGTATCGCACGCTCGGTGAGCAGGGCCCGGTCGTCTCGGCGGTGGGCGTCGGCGGCAACAACTTCGGCTCCCGCCTCGACGAGGAGGGCACGAACGCGGTCGTCCACGCCGCCCTCGACGCCGGGATCACCCTGTTCGACACCGCCGACATGTACGGCGGGTTCGGCGAGCGGGGCGGGGAACGCGGCGACGGCGAACGCCTCCTCGGCGCCGCCCTCAAGGGCCGCCGCGACGACGTCGTCCTCGCCACCAAGTTCGGCATGGAGATGGGCCCCGACGCCGACCTGTACGGCAGACGCGGCGCCCGCCCCTACATCCGGTACGCCGTCGAGTCCTCCCTGCGCCGGCTCGGAACCGACCGGATCGACCTGTACCAGTACCACGAGCCCGACGGCCTCACCCCGCTGGAGGAGACCGTCGCCGCCCTGCGCGAACTCGTGGACGAGGGCAAGATCCGGTACCTCGGCTGCTCCAGCCTCCCGGCCGAGGAGCTCACCGACGCGTTCGTGTCGACGCAGGCCCGCTACCACCTGCTCGACCGGAGCGCGGAGGCCGACCTCATCCCCGCCTGTCTGCGCCACGGCCTGGGGCTGCTGCCGTACTACCCGCTGGCCAACGGCCTGCTCAGCGGCAAGTACCGGCGCGGCGAGGAGCCCCCGCCCGGCAGCCGGCTGTCCTGGCGGCAGGGCTGGCTCACCGACGCGGCCCTCGACCGCGTCGAGGCGCTCACCGCGTACGGCACCGAGCGCGGCCTGACCCTGCTTCAGGTCGCCGTGGGCGCACTGGCCGCACTGCCCGGGGTCGGCTCGGTCATCTGCGGTGCCATGACCCCCGCGCAGGTCACCGCCAACGCGGCGGCGGCCGACTGGATCCCGGACCCCGCCGACCTGGCCGCACTCGACGCGATCGTCACGCCCGGCGAACGCGTCGTCTGACGCCCGCCCCCACTTACCGAACCCGCGAAACGAGGCTGAACACCATGCGAGAGATCGTCACCTTCGACGCCTACGGCACCCTGGTCGACTTCCAGCTCGGCCCCACCACCCTGAAGGTCCTTCAGGACCGGCTGGACCTGGACAACCTGGACGTCGACGAGTTCCTCGACGACTTCCGCGTCATGCGCTTCCAGGCCGTCCTGGAGGCCTACCGCCCCTACCACGAGGTCCTGCACTCCAGCCTGCGCAACGCCATGCGGCTGCACGGCCTGGAGTACCGCACCTCCGACGGCGACGCCCTCGTGGAGGCCGTCCCCACCTTCGGCCCGTTCCCGGAGGTCCCGGACGCCCTGCGCGCCCTGAAGACCGGGTACGAGATCGCCATCATCTCCAACACCGACGACAACCTGATCGCGCGTAACGTCGAGAACATCGGCGTCGAGTTCGACCACGTCATCACCGCCCAGCAGGCCGGCGCCTACAAGCCGGACCGGCAGACCTTCGAGCACGCCTTCAAGACCATGGGCGTCGAGCCCTCCCAGGTCATCCACACCGCCCAGGGCTGGGAGTACGACCACATCCCGACCCGCGACCTCGGCCTGAAGCGCCGGGTATGGATCAACCGCTTCGGCCGCCCCGGCAGCGCCGACTACCAGCCTTACGACGAGCTGCCCGACATGACGGGCCTGCCGAAGCTGCTCGGCTGCTGACCCGACGGACGGATGTGAGGACGCACGCCATGAAGCAGATTCCCTACTGGCTCGACACCGCCCCCGCCCTGCCCGACCGTTCCGGAAAGGACCTGCCCGACGAGGCGGACGTGGTGGTCGTCGGCGGCGGCCTCACCGGCCTGTCCACCGCCTACCACGCCGCCCGCAAGGGGGCCCGGGTCGTCCTCGTCGAGAAGGACAAGGTCGGCTCGGGCGCCTCCGGCCGCAACGGCAGCATGTGCACCCAGGGCCTCACCATCGGCGTCGGCGAGGCACGCAAGCGCTACGGCCAGGAGCGCGCCCGCGAGCTCTACGACTCCTTCCGCGAGGCGGTCGACGTGGTCGAGGAGATCACACGGACCGAGAAGATCGACTGCGACTTCCACCGGGCCGGCCGTCTCGGAGTCGCGGCCAAGCCGCAGCACTTCGAGTCGATGCGGGCCACCCAGCGCGACCTGGCCGACAACTTCGGCCACGAGACCCGGCTCCTGAGCCGCGCCGAGCTGAAGTCGGAACTGAACTCGGACTACTACCACGGCGCCCTGCTCGACCCGCTCAGCGCCGCCCTGCACGTCGGCAAGTACGTCCACGGACTCGCCGAGGCAGCCGAACGGGCCGGCGCGGAGATCCACGAACGCAACGCCGCCACCGGCCTCACCCGCCTGCCCGGCGGCGGCTTCGTGGTCGAGACGCTCCACGGCACCATCCGGGCCAAGCAGGTGATGGCCGCGACCGACGCGTACACCGACAAGGCGATGCCGTGGTTCCGCAAGCGGCTCATCAATGTCGGCAGCTTCATCATCGTCACCGAGCCGCTCGGCGAGGAGGGCGCCAAGTCACTGATCCCGAACGGCCGTCTGGTGGTCGACTCCAAGAACATCGGCCACTACATCCGCCTCACCCCGGACAACCGCCTCGCCTTCGGCGGCCGGGCCCGCTTCGCCCCCTCCAACCCGGCCTCCGACGTCAAGAGCGGCGACATCCTGAAGCGGGAGATGACCGAGATCTTCCCGCAGCTCGCCGGGGTGCGGATCGACTACGTGTGGGGCGGCATGGTCGGCTTCTCCTGGGACCGTCTCCCGCACGCGGGCGAGACCGACGGCCTGTACTACTCGATGGGGTACTGCGGCCACGGGGTCCAGATGGCCACCTCCATGGGCCGCGCGATCGCCGAGATGATGGACGGACGCCCGGAGGCCAACCCGCTGCGCGGCCTCGGCTTCCCGAAGGTCCCGGTGCCCTTCTACAACGGCACCGCCTGGTTCCTGCCGTTCGGCGGCGCCTACTACAAGGCCAAGGACAAGCTGCGCTGACGCCCGTTCCGGGCTGCGGCCGGGTACATGAAGGCATGAAGGAGTCTTCATGTGTTCCTGTATGGTGAGGGGCCTACGCGCCCCTGCCAGAAGGACCCCTGTTGACTTCCACCCTCACGCCGCGGCCGGTCCAGGAAGCGGAGCCCGCACACGCCGGGACCGTGCCGCGGCGGCGCACCCGTGTCCTCGCGCTCCCCGAGGCGCGCTGGGCCGCGGCGGCCACCGCCTTCTTCCTGCTCGCGCTGCCGCTCCAGCTGACCGGCGCCCCCGCCTGGACCTGGGGCCCGCTGTACGCGGCGTCGTACGCCACGGGCGGCTGGGAGCCGGGCTGGGAGGGGCTGAAGGCACTCAAGGACCGCACCCTCGACGTCGACCTGCTGATGGTGGTCGCCGCACTGGGCGCGGCCGCGATCGGGCAGGTCATGGACGGCGCCCTGCTCATCGTCATCTTCGCCACCTCCGGCGCGCTGGAGGCGCTGGCCACCGCCCGCACCGCCGACTCCGTCCGCGGCCTGCTCGACCTGGCCCCCGCCACGGCCACCCGGCTCTCTCCCGACGGCGCTGAGCAGGTCGTCCCCGTCGAGGAGCTGACGGTCGGGGACACCGTCCTGGTCCGCCCCGGAGAGCGCGTCGGCGCCGACGGCCGGGTGCTGGACGGGGCGAGCGAGGTGGACCAGGCGACCATCACCGGCGAGCCGCTCCCCGTGCCGAAGGAGCCGGGCGACGAGGTCTTCGCGGGCACCCTCAACGGCACCGGCGCACTGCGGATCAGGGTCGAGCGCGACGCGTCCGACTCGGTGATCGCCCGGATCGTCCGGATGGTGCAGGAGGCGTCCGAGACCAAGGCGCCCACGCAGCTGTTCATCGAGAAGGTCGAACAGCGCTATTCGCTGGGCATGGTGGCCGCGACCCTGGCCGTCTTCCTGGTGCCGCTCGCCTTCGGCGAGCCGCTCACCGACGCGCTGCTGCGGGCCATGACGTTCATGATCGTGGCCTCGCCGTGCGCGGTCGTGCTGGCCACCATGCCGCCCCTGCTGTCGGCCATCGCCAACGCCGGGCGGCACGGTGTGCTGGTGAAGTCGGCCGTGGTGATGGAGCGGATCGGCCAGGTGGACGCGGTCGCGCTGGACAAGACCGGCACACTGACCGAAGGCAGCCCGCGCGTCACCGAGGTCCGGCCGCTGCCGGAATCCGGCTTGGACGAGGGCGAGTTGCTGACCCTGGCGGCAGCCGCCGAGCGGCCCAGCGAGCATCCGCTGGCCCGGGCGGTCGTCGAAGCGGCCCGCGAGCGCGGCCTAGACCTGCCCGACGCGGAGGACTTCACCTCCGCACCGGGCGTGGGAGTGACCGCCGTCGTCGACGGCCACGCGGTCGCGGTGGGTGCCCCGGCCCGGCTGACGGACGACGCCCTCGAAAGGGTCGCGGAACTGGAGGAGTCCGGCCGCACCGCCGTCCTGGTCGTCGTCGACGGCGCCCCCGCCGGACTGCTCGGCATCGCCGACCGGCCGCGCCCGGACGCCGCCGCCACGGTCGCCGCCCTCGCCACGCTCACCGGCACGGCCCCGGCGCTCCTCACCGGCGACAACCCCCGGGCCGCAGCGCACCTCGCCGCCGAGGCCGGTATCGACGACGTGCGTGCCGGGCTGCTGCCGCAGGACAAGCTGGCCGCCGTCCAGGAGATGGAGAGCGCGGGCCGCAAGGTGCTGGTCGTCGGGGACGGCGTCAACGACGCACCCGCCCTGGCCGCCGCCCACACCGGGGTCGCCATGGGCCGGGCTGGCTCCGACCTCGCCCTGGAGACCGCCGACGCCGTGATCGTGCGCGACGAACTCGCCGCCGTCCCCGCCACCGTCGCCCTCTCCCGCCGCGCCCGCGCGCTGGTCGTCCAGAACCTCGTCATCGCCGGGGTGTTCATCGCCGGCCTCGTCGTCTGGGACCTGGCAGGCGATCTGCCGCTGCCCCTGGGGGTCGCGGGCCACGAGGGCTCCACGGTCCTCGTCGGACTGAACGGCCTGCGGCTGCTGAGGGAGTCGGCCTGGCAGAAGGCCGCCGCCGAGGGGAGTGCCTGAGCCCGTCAGCCCACCGGCGGCGGACCGCTGCTCGCGCGCACGACGAGGTCCACGGGGACGAGGGTGTCCACGCGGGGCCGCTCGCCCGGGCCGTCGATGCGGTCCAGGAGAAGACGCAGGGAACGCGTGCCGATCTCGGCGAAGTCGGTGCGGACGGTGGTCAGCGGGGGCAGCAGATGCGCCGCCTCGGGGATGTCGTCGTAGCCGACGACACTGACCTCCCCGGGGACGGACCGCCCGGACTCGTGCAGGGCGTGCAGCAGGCCCAGCGCCATCTGGTCGTTGGAGGCGAACACGGCCGTCACCTCCGGGCGCCGGGCCAGCCGACGGCCCAGTTCGTAACCGGAGTCGGCACCCCAGTCCCCGACGAGGGGTGCCGGGACGTCGGCACCGGCCGCCTGGAGCGTCTCCTGCCAGCTCGCCAGCCGGTGATCGGCCGAGGTCCAGCCGGTCGGGCCCGCGATGTGCCAGACGGTGGCGTGCCCGAGGCCCAGGAGATGCTCCGTGGCCTTGCGGGCGCCGGTACGGGAATCACCCGTGACCAGGGGAGTGCTGGCGTCGAGGGCACTCTCCAGCACCACCAGCGGAGTGCCGAGGTCGGTCTCCGCCAGCGCCCGGCCCACCCACTGCTGCGGGGCGATCGCGATGACGCCGTCCGCGCCCTCGGCCGACAGCCGGTTCACGGCCTCGACGACGGTGCCCTGGTCGGCCGTGTCCAGGGCGATGGAGCTGACGAGGTAACCGGCCTCCTGGGCCGCCGTGTTGATCGCGGTCAGGATGGAGGCGGGCCCGTACCGTGCGGCGTCGAAGGAGATCACCCCGAGCATCCGGGTCCTGCCGCTGGCCAGGGACCGCGCGCTGCGGCTGGGCCGGTAGCCGAGCGTGCGCATGGCCGCCAGGACCGCCTCACGCGTCTCGGGGCGGACGGCCGGGTGGTCGTTGAGCACGCGGGAGACGGTCTGCTTGGAGACGCCGGACAGCCGGGCCACGTCGGCCATCACCGGCCGCGTCCCGGCGAAGTTGCGCCTGCTGCGGCCTTTGGGAACCGGGCCGTCGGTGGCGCTCGGTGTCATGGCGGGTGATTCCTCGACGTCGGATACGGCGGTCCTGAACCCGCCCGGCAGGAGCACAGCATAGGCCGCGCGGTGCCCGTGACGGCCTCAGCCGGTCCGGACCGCCCACACGCGCGTGACCACCCACTCGGCATGCCCCACCCCGGCCGCCCGCCAGGCATCACCCACCTGCCCCGGCACATGCACCGGCGCCTCCGCCGCCAGCGGCAGCACCTTCAGCCGCAGCCCCCGGGCACGCAACTCCCCGGCGGGCAGCCGGTCCAGGCCGATGTCCCAGACCCGCCCCGAGTAGAACTGGTCGGCGACCAGGACGTCCCCCGCGTAGGCCCGTGCCAGATCACCGGTCCAGGGCAGCCGCAGCAGCACACCGGCGGGCGCCCGCAGCAGTTCCTCCGGTACGTCGACCCGGTACTCGGCGGCCACGGTGTCCATGTACGTGGCGGCGGGCACGCTCGCCCGGCCCCGCACACCGGTCACGGTCTCCGGGGCCGGACCGGCGGGCCTGACCAGCGTGACGTGCGCGGCGGTGTCGCCGAGGGCCCCGGCCTTGACGGTGTAGCGCGTGCACACGCCGTCCGCCTCCTCACGCACCCGTTCCCCCTCCACCACCAGGGCGGAACCGGGCGCGGGCAGCACCACGAACGACGGCTCGGCGGCCGGGCTGTGCAGCCGAACCTCGTCCCCGTCGAACACCACCCCGTCCCCGCAGAGCATCAGCCGCTCGGCTCCCCACGCGACACCCCGGTAGGCGGTACGGGCCGTCGCCGCGTCCAGGACCAGCAGACCGACGCGGGAGCCGTCGGCCGCGTCCACCTCGACCAGGGCGTCGGTGCCCGGCCGCAGACCGGTGACCAGGACCCGGCCGTCGACGGGTGTGGCCTCCCCGTTCCCCGACGGCACGGCGACGGATGTCACCGTGTCCGCGTCCAGGGCGAGTTCGGGTGTGATGCCGTCGGTCGCGGCCAGCACCAGGACCGTACGGCCGTCCGCCTCGACCGTGCACACCGGCTGCGCGGAGGCCCACTCCAGCCGAGCACCGGCCACGTCCAGCCGCAGCGGCCAGCAGAAATAGGAGCCGGAGGGCACGGTGGCGGGAGCGCTCGGCAGCGTCAGCGAAGGCGCGTCCGGGAAATCGACCGTGAACGTCGTGTCCGGGTGGTCCGGCAGCGGCTCGTGCGGCTGGTGGTTGGTCACGAACAGGAAGCCCGAGGTGCCGTCGGTGCGGACGGCCCAGCGCAGGGTGTCACGGTCGTGCTGCCCGGTAGGCAGCCGCTCGGGCAGCACGGACTCCATGGGCGCGATCCGGTGCCCGAACGCGGCCAGCAGCAGGTGCTGGAGCCGCAGCTCGTGGTACGAGGGCCGCACCTGGCCGTACTCGCCGAGCGGGGCCTGGAAGTCGTAGCTCAGGACCGGCAGGTCGTTGGGGTAACCGGTGGCGTGCGACTCCTGAAGGGTGGGCAGCTCTCCCGGCGGGTTCGTACCGCCGTGGAACATGTAGTAGCCCTGCCACACCGAACCGCAGCCGATCTTGGTCAGCCCGAGCGCGCCCACGTCGGCCGCCTCCACCCGAGGCCGCCGGTGATAGGCCACCGCCATCCCCCCTCCCAACTCGCAGGTGGCCCAGGGAAACCGGTCTGTCGGAACCGGGCCGGCGCCGCGCACGGTCGTGGGCCGCAGGTCGGCGCCGATGCCCTCGTCGTCGCGCTCGTGGGTGAAGAAGAAGTGCTTGCGGCAGGTGTCGGGCCAGCCGCCGTCCGCCTCCGTCCAGAACGCCTCGGGATAGCCGCCGTACAGCGGAAGCAGCTCCTCGCCCGGGAGCCGCACCCCGCCCCAGGCGGTCGACGTCCACAGCGGTGCGCTCAGCCCGGCCTCCTGGGCGAGGCGCCTGAGCGTGCGCAGGTGGCCGGGCTGGTCGTAGAGCTCGTTCTCGATCTGGATGGCGACGATCGGGCCGCCGTGCGTCCGGTCCAGGCCGCGCAGTTGTTCCGCGACGGCCTTGAACCAGGTGCGTACGGGCTCCAGATAGGCCGGGTCGTCGGTACGCGGCGTGCGGGCGCGGGCCAGCAGCCAGTCGGGCAGGCCGCCGTTACGCACCTCCGCGTGTGACCAGGGGCCGATGCGCGGGACGAAGTCCAGGCCATGGCGGGCGCACAGCCCGGCGAAGCGCCGGAGGTCGCGGTCGCCGTCGAAGCGGACCCGGCCCTCGATCTCCTCGTGGTGGATCCAGATCACGTAGGAGGCGACGGCGGTCACCCCGCCCGCCTTCATCTTCAGCAGCTCCTCCTCCCAATCGCCGTTCGGGTAGCGGGAGTAGTGGAACTCGCCGGAGACCGGGAACCAGGGACGGCCGCTCCGGGTGAGCCAGCGGCTGGTCACGCCGATCGGGTCGGGCACGCCCGGCGCGTCCGCGAAGGGCAGATGGCCGGTGAGCGGGGGAGCGGAGGGCGTGGGAACGCGCAGTCGGTGCGGGGTCACCAGGTGTTCTCCGGGCCGAGGTCGGGGGTGTCGGTGAGCTGGGCGCGGGTGACGGTGGTGCCGTGCAGCTCCAGCAGGACCAGCTCGTTGGCGCCCGGCCGCAGTACCGGGGCGGGGAGGTACAGGGTGTGCTGCGGGCCCCGGTTCCAGTAACGGCCCAGGTGGAAGCCGTTGACCCACGCCTGGCCCTTCGTCCAGCCGGGCAGGGAGAGGAAGGCGTCTGCGGGCGAGTCCACCTCGAAGGCGCCGCGATGGAAGGCCGGCACGGTGACCGCGGACCCGTCGGCCGGTACGAACGGCAGCCCGTCCACGTCGTCCAACGGCAGCGGGCGGCAGTCCCAGCCCCGAAGGGCCGTGTCGTTGAAGGAGACGGGCCCGAGCAGGCCCTTGGGCGCGCCGATACGGGGCCCGTAATTGACGCCGCCCATGTTCTCGACGAGGACGTCCAGCGTCGCGCCGGGGCGTGGGACGCGCACGGGCAGTGTCTCGTCGTGGCGTTCGCGCTCCAGTACACCGACCGGGGCGCCGTCGACGAAGACCTGGGCGCGGTCGCCGACACCGCCGGAGAAGTGCAGCAGGCCGTCACCGGCAGCGGGAAAGGTGGTGCGGTAGAGCGCGTAGCCGGTGCGCTGCCCGAGCTCGTCCATGGTCACCGGGGCGTCGGCGTGCACGGGTGCGGCGAGCGTGCCGGCCAGCGGAAGCAGAGGTGCCCGGCCGTCCAACTCGACATCGGTGGGCGGAAGTTTGTGTCCAGCCGCCGGGACGGGCTCGTCGGGAACGCCGACGTGGCGGGCGATGACCTCGCGGAAGGCGTGGTACTTCGGCCCCGGGTCGCCGCATTCGGTGAGCGCGGCGTCGTAGTCGTAGGACGTGATGGTCGGGGTGTAGGCGTGCTTGTGGTTGGCGCCGTTGGTGAAGCCGAAGTTGGTGCCGCCGTGGAACATGTAGATGTTGACGGACGCCCCGGCGGACAGCAGCCGGTCCAGGTCCGCGGCGGCGTCGGCCGCGTCCCGCACATGGTGCGGACCGCCCCAGTGGTCGAACCAGCCGATCCAGAACTCCGCGCAGAACAGGGGCCCTTCGCTCCGGTGCTCGCGCAGGCGCGCGAGGCACTGCTCGACGCGGCTGCCGAAGGTGCTGGCCGCCAGGACGCCCGGCAGGGTTCCCGCGGCCAGGTGCTCGGGGTCGGCCTGGTCGCAGGTGAACAGCAGTTCCTCGACGCCCCGGGAACGGAACGCGTCGGCCAGGTGCTTCAGATACGCGCTGTCGTCGCCGTAGGCCCCGTACTCGTTCTCCACCTGCACCGCGATGACGGGACCGCCCGCCGCGGCCATGTGCGGGCGAAGCGCGGGCAGCAGAAGGTCGAGGTAGCGGTCGACCGCCCCGGTGAAGCGCGGATCGCTGCTCCGCAGCCGGATGTCCGGGTCCGAGGTCAGCCAGTCGGGCAGGCCGCCTCCGTCCCACTCGGCGCAGATGAACGGACCGGGACGCAGCAGCACACGCAGCCCCTCGTCCTGGGCCAGCCGGAGAAACCGGGGCAGGTCGAGGAAGCCGTCGAGCACGAGGGGCCCGTCGGGATCCGGCTGGTGGTGGTTCCACGGAAGGTACGTCTCCACCGTGTTGAGGCCCATCAGACGGGCCTTGCGCAACCGGTCGGGCCACAGGTCGGGGTGGACACGGAAGTAGTGCAGCGCGCCGGAGAGGATCCGGAACGGCTCGCCGTGCAGCAGGAATCCGTCGGACGTCGTCGTCAGAGCGGGCATGCGGAGGCTTCCCTTCGAGGTATTCGAGGTAGGAGCAGTCAGCGGGAGCGGGTGGCGCGGATGAGCCAGAGGGTGGCGGCCAGGCACAGCGCCGAGACACCGCACAGCAGAAGCGGCACCGCGCGGATCCCGGACCACTCGATGGCCTTGCCCAGCGCCGGCCCCGCGGCGACACCGCCGACCATGGAGGCCGCGATGACCACGGCACCTGCCCGCCGGGCGCGCGGCGCGGCCCGGTTCAGCCAGGGCAGTCCGGTGGGGAAGATCGGCGCGATGAACAGACCGACACCGGCGTACGCGTACGGAGCCAGCGCCGGCACGGACGCGGCCAGCAGACACACCGTCATGCCCGCGCAGGAGACGGTGATGATGGCCTGGGCGGAGAACCGCAGCGCGAGCGGGGCGACCAGAAAGCGCCCGATGGTCATCATCAGCCAGTACACCGAGGTGGCGGTGGCCGCGACGCCCGCGCCGTAGCCGACGGTCTCCAGATGCGTGGGCTCCCAGCCGCCGACACCGGCCTCGACGGCGACGTGCAGGACGTAGAGCGCGACGAAGACGGCGAGCACGGAGCCGAGACTGCGGCCCAGAACCTGTCCGCGGACGCCGTCCTCCGCCCCGCCCGGCAGGGGCGACTCGTTCCGGACTCCCCTCAGGCACAGCAGCAAGGGCAGATTGGCGAGGGCGAAGCAGAGAAAGACGGCCGGGTAGTGCTCCGAGCCGACCACGCCGATCAGGGCGGGGCCGAGGATAGCGCCGATGCCGAAGTGGGCGTGGAGGATGTTCAGCATCGCGGTCGAACGGTGGCCGAAGCCCACGGCGAACAGCTGGTTGAGGCCGTAGTCGATGCCACCGAAACCGAGCCCCGCGAGCAGGGCCGCCGCGAGGGCGGTGGGCCAGTCGGGCGCCAGCGCGAAGCCCGCCGCGCCGACGGCCATCAGCAGATAGGAGCTGCCGAGGATGTGGCGGTTCCCGACCCGGCCGTAGAGCCGGTCGAACAGCAGCACCCCGGCCACACCACCGACGAAGTGAGCACTCAGCCCCAGCCCCGCGGCGGACGGCGACAGCCCGAAATCCTCACGGAAGGCCGGGATCGCGGGCCCGTACAGCGCCTGCAACGCCCCGATGAGAACGAAGCCGACGCAGGACGCCACGACGGCGGCCCCGCTGAAGACCGGGGCGGACGAGGTGACGGAGGGATGACGGGCGAGCTGCGCGGTCGGCTGGTCGGTCACGCGGACTCCGGAGGACGGCCCACCAGGGTGGGGTGGGCGGAGGACACAGTCGCGTACGGCTGAAGCAGAGGTGATGTTACCGGTAACATCACAGGCGTCAACATCCCTCGGGCAGCGCGGGTGAGCGCAGCCCCGATAATGCTCACGCTGACCGAGAACGCGGACGGCCCAGGTGTCCTGACACGCCGTCTGAAATCTTCCGACACCACGGAGATGCTGCTACGGCCGCTCCTCACGGACGCGGCCGGACTGGCCGGCTTCCTCCGGGGCGCTGACGCCGGGCTCGAACCTGACCGTTGTCGACCCTGCCGATGCCGGGTAGGAAGACGGGCATGGCGGTGTCACGCGCAACACGTCAGCTGTGCGACGCCACGTTTTCGGATGACGAGAATGCGAGCGCCCTCTCGCTCCTTGAACTCTGTGCAGGCGCGGAGCGCGAACGCGTGCATCAGGCTGTGTCGAGCGGCAGGTCAGATCCACTCGTAATCGCTCGACGGTGCGGAGCATGCTCTCGTCGGCACCATGGAGCACGGCGTGCTGGGGCAGCGCTGGGCCTACGACGGCTGCCACGACCCCGTGACGCTCGCCCAGTTGTCGGCCTTGATCGAGGGACGAGTGCAGGCCCAGGACCAGAACCTCAGCGACGCCCCCGACCGCGAGGTCACCGCCACCTACACCGGCGAAGGGCCCCTCCCCACGGACTTCACCGCCACCGACGCGCGGGACAGCACCCGACTGACCACGCCCCAGGGCACGATCCTCCACCTGCACCGGGTCCTCCAGCCCGCCCCGGACGGCCCGTTGACTCCCGCGCAGGGAGCGACCGGCCACGTCATCACCGGCTCCTGGCAACTACCGGACGGCACCCGCGCCCAGGGCGTGTTGGCCGTTCTGCACAGTGGTCCCACGGCCTGGCCTCCGCGTCTGTCCGACGGACCTCTCAACCGATGACGCACGGACAGTCTTCCCATACACACCCGTCCAGGAAGGCACCGCCGTGGCCGTCGAACCCCCACAACGTCTCGCCCTCCTCGGCGGCGGCTTCTCCACCGACGACGACGGTCTGCTGGACGACTGGGTGCTCGCCCAGGCGCGCGTGTCCCGCCCCAAGGTGTGCTTCGTGCCCACCGCCAGCGGAGACGCACCGGCATACGTCGAACAGTTCAGCACGGCGTTCCGGTCACGCCCGGACTGCGAACCCTCCGTCCTGCACCTGTTCCGCCGGGAGCTGGACGACGACGCTCTGCGCTCCTTCCTGCTCGCCCAGGACGTCGTGTACGTGGGCGGCGGCAACACGGCCAACCTCCTCGCGGTCTGGCGCACCCACGGTGTGGACCGGCTGCTGCGGGAGGCCTACGACCTCGGCACGCTGCTGTGCGGCATCAGCGCCGGCGCCAACTGCTGGGCCGAGGGCTCGCACACCGACTCCTTCGGGCCGCTGACGTACCTCCCCGACGGCCTGGGACTGCTGCCCGGCTCCGTCTGCCCGCACTACGACAGTGAACCGGGCCGGCGCCCCTCGTACCGTGCGGCCGTGGCGGCGGGGCAGCTGCCGGCGGGCTGGGCGGTGGAGGACGGGGCCGGAGTGCTCTTCACAGAGGGTGTGCCGACGGAGGCCGTCACCCGGGATCCGGGAGCAGGGGTGTACCGGGTGGAGGCGGACCGGAGTGGTGGGGCGCGTGAGCACGGTCTGCCCTGCCGGGTCCTCGGGCCTGCCCGCTCACTGATCCCCTGAACCTCAGTGATCCACCAGGATTGCCCCGTCCACGATCGGGTACGCGAGCAGGACCGCGCCCGGGGCGGATCATGTCCCGGGTGGGCCGCAAGACCGCCGCTACCAGGGAATCTGCCATGGAGACACCCGCAAACAACCCCACGCCCACGCCCGCCCAGCGGGCTCTGGACGTCCTCACCGAGAACACCGAGGACGCGGCGGCTCTGAACGCGCTCGCCGACAGCGACGTGCTCATCCCCGTGCCCGACGACGCGAACGATGCCGACGCCGCCAACCCCTCCGCGGTGGCGCTGCCGGTGCTGGAGCAGCCGGGCGGCGAACCGGTGGTGCCCGTGTTCACCTCCGAGGTGGAGATGGCCGGACTGCTGCCGTTCGTCTCCCGCTACCGCATGGTGCCGCTCGGCGCCCTCGCAGCGCAGTGGCCGGCCGACGACCTGTCGCTCACCATCGACGGCAGCTCGGAGCACCGCCTGACGCTCACCTCGGAGGGAGTCCGCACCCTGCTGGCACGTCCGTAGGGCGATCGGCCCGGTCCGGGCCTGGGCCTCTCACGCGCCCAGCGTCCGGGCCAGCGCCGCCCGCTGCAGCGGCAGCACCTCGGCGTGCAGGTCACGGCCCCTGGAGGTCAGAGAGACCCACACGCCGCGCCGGTCCTCCACGCACACGGTGCGCGTCACGAGACCGTCCTTCTCCAGCCGGGCGATCAGCCGCGACAGCGCGCTCTGGCTCAGATGGACCCGCCCGACCAGATTCTGCACCCGGCACTGCTCGCCCTCCTCGGGCGCGGCGGTCGCGAGCATGTCCAGGACCTCGAAATCGGAGGCGCCGAGGCCGTGCGGATGCAGTGCCCGGTCGATCTCGCACATCGTGCGGGCGTGCGCCGACAGGATGTCCCGCCACCGTTCCTCGAGCCGCGCACCAGCCGTTTTCGCTGCCATAAGCGAACGGTACACCGGTCCGAGGTTCAATGACTGTGCATGGAGTGGCGTCTTCGGCGCGCCTCTCAGGGGTCGGTACCTGGGCCGGCGCCTATGTCGACTCCCGCTTCACCAACTCCGTCGGCAGGATCACCGCCGCCGGATCCTCGCCCCCGATCTGCGCGAGCAGCACCCGCACCATCTCGGTGCTGATGCGGTCCCACGGCTGCCGGATGGTCGTCAGCTCAGGGACGGCGCCCAGCGCCGCCGGCGAGTCGTCGAAGCCGCCGACCGCGACGTCCTGCGGCACCCGCCGCCCCGCCCGCTGCAGCGCCGCCAGCACCCCCTGGGCCATCAGATCCGAGGCGACGAACACCGCGTCCGTCTCCGGGGCCTGCGCCAGCAGCCGCTCGGCACCCGCCTCGCCGCTGGCCCGGCTGTAGTCGCCGGAGACGACGAGCCGTTCGTCGAACTCCAGGCCCGCCTCCGCGAGCACCTCCTTGTAGCCGGCGAGGCGCTCGACACCGCCCGGCGTGTCCAGCGGACCGGTCACCATGCCTACCCGCTGCCGCCCGAGCGACAGCAGGTGACGCACCATGTCGCGCGCACCGTCGCGGTCGTCGGCGGCCACGTAGCTCACCTTGGAGGCCAGCCCGATCGGCTTCCCGCACGCCACCAGCGGCACCCCGGCCCCGCGCAGCTGCTCGGCGACGGGATCCCCGGAGTGACTGGAGACCAGCAGCACCCCGTCGACATGCCCGGCGGTGATGTACCTCGTGATGCGCCGCCGTTCGTCCTCGGTGCCCGCCAGCATCAGCAGCAGCGGGATGTCGTGCGCTGCGAGCGCCTGGGTGCAGCCGCGCAGCAGGACATTGAAGTTGGGATCCTCGAAGAACCGCTCCTGCGGCTCCGTGAGCAGGAAGCCGATCGAGTCGGACCGCCCGGTGATCAGGGAGCGGGCGTGCCGGTTGACGACGTAACCCGTCCTGCGGATGGCCGCGTTGACCGCCTCCTGGGCGGCCGGGCTGACGTAGTGGCCGCCGTTGAGCACCCGCGAGACGGTGCCGCGCGAGACCCCCGCCTCGCGCGCCACGTCGTGGATCGTGGGCGGCCTGCGCCTGCCTCCCGCAGCGTTCATGGTCATGACTTTACGGCTCCGGACAGCAGATCCAGACTCCAGAAGCGCTGGATGACCAGGAAGAGGGCGACCAGCGGGAGCACCGCGAGAAACGCGCCCGTGATCACCAGCGTGTACAGCGCCGGGGTGTTGGCCCCCTGCTCCAGCAACGTGAACAGACCGAGCGTGATCGGGAACTTCTCGTCGTCGCTGAGCATGATGTACGGCAGCAGGAAGTTGTTCCAGATCGCCACGAACTGGAACAGGAACACCGTCACCATGCCGGGGATCATCATCGGCAGCGCGATCCGCGTGAAGATCCTCCACTCGCTCGCCCCGTCCATCCGCCCGGCCTCGACCAGGTCGGCGGGCACCGCGGCGGCGGCGTAGATCCGCGCGAGATAGACGCCGTACGGCGAGAGGATCTGCGGCAGCATGACGCCCAGGAACGAGTCCGTGAGATCGGCCTTCGCCAGCAGCAGGTACTGCGGGATGGCCAGGATCACCGGCGGCATCAGTACACCCGCGAGCAGCACGTTGAAGATCGCCTCGCGACCCCGGAAGCGGTAGGTCGCCAGCGCGTAGCCGCTGAACGCCGAGACGCATGTCGACAGCAGGGCACCCAGCCCGGCGTACAGGGCGGAGTTGCCCATCCACGCCCAGTACACGCCGTCGCGGTAGGCGCTCAGGTCCCGGAGGTTGTCGGCGAACCCCGAGCCCGGCAGGAACGTGAACGTGGAGAACAGCTCACGGCCGGACTTGGTGGCCGCGATGACCACCCAGGCCACCGGCAGCAGGCAGTAGACCGCGCCCAGGAGCAGGGTGACCGTCGGGATCAGGGCGATCCGGCGGCGCTGCGGCGGGCGGCCCTGGACGGTGCCGGGCGTGCTGCCGGCCACGGGCTCGGCCTTCGGGACGGCAAGGGAACTCATCGAGTGGCCTCCTGCTTCTGACGACGGTTCGCGGCTCGCAGGAAGCCGAAGGACAGCAGGAGCGTGGCGAAGGCGATGATCACGGCCTGCGCGGCGGCGCTGTAGATGTCGCCCTCGCCGAACGCGTCCCGGTACACCTTCATCAGCGGACTCCACGTCGTGGACACGGAGTTGGTGAGCGGCTTGAGGGTGGTCGGCTCGTTGAACACCTGGAGCGTGGCGATGATCGAGAAGAAGAAGGTCAGCACCAGCGAGGGCGCCACCATCGGGATCTTGATCCGCAGCGCGATCTGCGACGGGGTCGCGCCGTCCAGCTTCGCCGCCTCGTACACCTCCGCCGGGATCGACTGGAGCGAGGTGTAGATGACGATCATGTTGAAGCCGGTACCGCCCCACACCGCGATGTTGGAGAGGGCGAGATACAGCGGACCGCCGTCCAGCAGGTCCGGCTGCGGCATGCCCAGCTTGTCGAGCACGAAGTAGAAGGGGCTGACGTCCGGCAGGTACAGGAAGCCCCACAGCAGCGCCGCCACCACGCCGGGGATGGCGTACGGCAGGAAGATCGCGAGCCGGGTGAAGGGCGCCAGCCGCACCTTCTCGGAGTCGAGCATCAGCGCGAACAGCAGGGCGAGGCCGAGCATGACGGGTACGACGACGCAGCCGTAGCCCAGCACGCGCAGCGTCCCGTGCAGCAGCTCGCTGTCGGTGAGGGCGTCGGTGTAGTTCTCCAGACCGGCCCAGACCTCCTTGCGGGCCCCTGAGCCGAGGCCCAGGCCGGAGACCTTCACCTTGTGGAGGCTGAGCCAGATCGCGTAGCCGATGGGCAGGGCGAAGAACAGGGTGAAGAGGAGTGTCGCAGGGAAGAGGAAGGCGTACGGGGCGGCCTTGACCCCGTACGACTGCCGACGTGCCGTGCTTTTCACCGAGCGACCCCGAAGCCCTGCTTCTTCATGTCGGCGACGGTGTCGTCCTGCATCTTCTTGAGGGCCGCGCCGAAGTCGGACTTGTTCTTCGCGGCGGCGCCGAAGGCGTCCTTGAACGTGGTGTAGGCGACGTTCACGTTCGGGCCCCAGGCGGACGGTGCCGTGGTCTCCGCGATGTCGGCGGCCTTGGTGTAGAAGTCGGCCTGGTTCGAGAAGTAGGCCGGCGGCTTGAGGAAGGCGCCGCTGGTCTGGGCGTTCTTGGCGGCCGGGTAGATGCCGCTCTCCTTCGCCAGCGCGTTGAGGGCGTCGCTGTCGGTGTTCAGCCAGGCGGCGAACTTCGCGGCGGCCGCCTGGTGCTTGGAGTCCGTGGTCACGGCGGTGGAGGAGCCGCCCCAGCTGCCGGTGCGGGTCTCGCTCGCGGACCACTGGGGGAGCGGGGCCATGGCCCACTTGCCCTTGGTGTCGGGAGCCGCGGTGGTGAGAGTGCCGGGAGCCCACACGGCGCTGACCCAGGCGATCTGCTTGCCGGTGTTGAGTGCCTTGTTCCAGGACGGCGTGTACATCGGCTGGTTGTCGACGGCGCCCTCCTCGACCAGGCCGCCCCAGAACTTCGCGACCTTCTGCGTCGCCGCGTCGTCGATGGAGACCTTCCACCGGTCGCCGGAGGTCGTCCACCACTTGGCGCCCGCCTGCTGGGCGAGGCCCGCGAAGAGACCGGAGTCGTTGGCGGAGAAGGTGGTCAGGTCCTTGTCGGGAGCCGCCTTCTTGAGCTTGCGGGCGGTCTCGGCGAACTCGTCCCAGGTCGTCGGCACCGTCAGGCCGTACTCCTTGAACAGGTCCTCGCGGTAGTAGAACATCATCGGCCCGATGTCCTGCGGGACCGCGTAGACCGCGTCCGTCCCCAGCGTCGTCTGCTGCCAGACGCCGTCGGCGAAGCTGCCCTTCGCGTCGCCCACGTTCTTCGCTATGTCCGCGAGCGCGTCATTGCTGACCAGGGTGGGAAGCGCCTGGTACTCCGCCTGCACCAGGTCGGGCGCCTTGCCCGCCTTGTGCGCGGTGAGGATCTTGGTGACCAGTGTGTCGCCGGATGCCTGCTTCTTCACCGTGACGGTGATCCGGTCCTTCTTGCCCGGGCCCTTGTTCCACAGGTCCACGACCTTGTCCATGCCGGGCGTCCAGGTCCAGTACGTCAGCGACGCCGGGCCCGACTCGGTCTCGCTGTCCGCCGACTCCGTCCCGCAGGCGGCGAGTGTGGTGGCGCCGAGCGCGACGGCGACGGCGGTTCTCACGAGGCGGCGGCGCTTCGTGTACGGCATGGATCTCTCCCCTGACCTGGGGTCCTCGCCTGCTGCGAAGACCTGCCATGCTTCTGTGAGCGTTCACAGTAGAGAAACATCCCGGACACTTGTCAATGGTTGTTGCTGTGCGGTTATGTTGGCCTCCGCGCTGCATCGTTGTGTGTGCACGTTCCCAATTAATCGATCGACCGGGAGACCATCCATGCCGGAGACCACCCCCAGGGGCCTCACCAGGCTCGCCTTCGGCGGGGACTACAACCCCGAGCAGTGGCCGGAGAGCGTCTGGCAGGAGGACGTCCGGCTGATGCGGGAGGCCGGCGTCACGATGGTGAGCGTCGGGATCTTCTCCTGGGCGCTGCTGGAGCCGTCGCCCGGCGTGTACGACTTCGGCTGGCTCGACCGCGTGGTCGACCTGCTGCACGAGAACGGCATCCGCGTCGACCTCGGTACGCCCACCGTCTGCCCGCCGGTCTGGTTCTACCGCGCCCACCCCGAGGCCCTGCCCGTGACGCCGGAGGGCGTGCGCCACGAGTTCGGCTCCCGCGCCGCGATCTGCCACAGCAACGCCGACTACCGCACGGCCGCGGCGGCCATCACTGCCGAGCTCGCCGAGCACTACGGCGACCACCCGGCCCTGGCCATGTGGCACGTGCACAACGAGTACGGCGTCCCCGTCTCGGCCTGCTACTGCGACGCCTGCGCCGCCCACTTCCGCCGCTGGCTCGCGACGACGTACGGCACGGTCGACGCCGTCAACGAGGCCTGGGGCACGGCCTTCTGGGGCCAGCGCTACACGGACCTCGAGCAGATCAACCCGCCCCGGCTCACCCCGACGTCCGTCAACCCCGGCCAGGCGCTGGACTACAAGCGGTTCGCCGACGCCACCATGCGCGAGAACTTCGTGACGGAGCGTGACATCCTGCACCGCCTCTCACCGGGCGTCCCGGTCACCACCAACTTCATGACGGCCCTGAGCCAGTGCGACTCCGTCGACTACTGGGCCTGGGGCCGCGAGGTGGACATCGTCACCAACGACCACTACCTGATCACCGACGGCCGCCGCACCCACGTCAACCTCGCGATGGCCGCCGACCTCACCCGCTCCGTCGCGGGCGGCGCCCCCTGGCTGCTCCTGGAGCACTCCACCTCGGGCGTCAACTGGCAGTCCCGCAACCCGGCCAAGGCCCCCGGCCAGATGGCCCGCAACTCCCTCGCCCATGTGGCGCGCGGCTCCGAGGGAGCCATGTTCTTCCAGTGGCGCCAGTCCCGGCGCGGCGCCGAGAAGTTCCACTCGGCGATGCTCCCGCACGGCGGCACCGACACCCGCGTCTGGCGCGAGGTCACCGAACTCGGCGCGGCGGTCGACGCGTTGGCCGCTGTGCGCGGCACCCGCACCGTCGCCGACGTGGCCGTGCTGTGGGACTGGCACTCCTGGTGGGCGCAGAACCTCGACTGGCGCCCCAGCGAGGACCACGACGCCCGCGAGCGCGCCGACGCCTTCTACGAGACCCTCTACGACCGCCACCTCACCGTCGACTTCGCCCACCCGGAAGCCGATTTGTCGAGGTATCCCCTAGTCGTCGTACCGGCCCTGTACCTGATGACGGAGACGGCCGGGAACAACCTCAAGGCCTACGTCGAGAACGGCGGCACGCTGGTCGTCTCGTACTTCTCCGGCATCGTCGACGAGCACGACGCCGTCCACGAGGGCGCCTACCCGGGCCCGCTCCGGGACGTCCTCGGCCTCACGGTCGAGGAGTTCTCGCCGCTGCTGCCCGGCGAACGGGTCCGCGTCACCGGCCCCGACGGATCCGAACTGGGCGCCGACGTATGGACCGAGTTCGTGGTGCCGCGCGGCGCCGAGACCGTCTGCACCTACGCCGACGGCCTCACCGCGGGCCACCCGGCCGTCACCCGGCACAGCCTCGGCGAGGGCACCGCCTGGTACGTCTCCACCAGGCTCGGCACCGACGGCCTCGACACGCTGCTCGGCCTGGTGATCGAGGACGCGCGCCTCGCCCCGCGCGCCGACCTGCCCCGGGACGTCGAAGTGGTGCGCCGCACCGGCGAGTCGGGCACCTACCTGTTCGCCGTCAACCACACCGGCTCGGACACCAAGGTGCCGCTGGAGGCCCCGGGCACCGAGCTGCTGACCGGAGAACGCGCCGCGGGCCGCCTGGCCGTCCCGGCCGGAGCCGTCCGGGTCGTCCGGCTCGACGGCTGAACCGACTCCCTCCGCCCGTGCGAGCCGCACGAGCCGCGGGCGGAGGGGCCCCTCACCGGCTGTGAGGGGCACCCCCATCCCCGACGTCGAAGGGACGACGGACGACGATGTTCCATCCCAGACGCACGCTCAGAGCCCTGCTGCTCCCGCTCGCCGCAGGGCTCGCCCTCACCGCCCTGCCCGCCCCGACCGCCCAGGCCGCGAGCACCCTCACCAACGGAGGCTTCGAGACCGGCGGTTCGGGCGCGGCCACGCCGAGCGGCTGGTCCGAGTCCGGCGACACCGGCGCCTCGTTCGTCGAGTCCGGCGGCCACGGCGGGAGCTACCGCCTGAGCCACTGGGCCTCCACCGCCTACAAGGCGGAGACCTGGCAGTACCTGTCCGGACTCACCAACGGCCAGTACAAGCTCACCGCCTGGGTGCGCTCCGGCGGCGGACAGAAGTCCGCGTACATCGCGCTGAAGAACTGCGGCGGCGCCGAGCAGCGCACCGATCTGCCGGTCTCGGCCAGTGGGTGGATCCGGATCGTCGTGCCGGTCAATGTGACCGGCAACCAATGCACCATCAGCATCAACAGTGACGCGAATGCCGGCAACTGGATCAATGTTGACGACCTGACCTTCACGTCGGGCACGTCCGGTACGTCGATCAAGGGTGCCGACATCTCGTCCCTTGCCAAGAGCGAGGCCAAGGGCGGCGTCTACCGCAACAGCTCCGGAACGGCCGGCGACGCCCTGGCCGTCCTCAAGTCGTCCGGCATGAACTACGCGCGCCTCAAGGTGTGGGTGAACCCGGCCGACGGCTACAACAACAAGGCACGCGTCCTGGCCATGGCCAAGCGCGTCAAGACGCAGGGCATGAAGCTGCTGGTCGACTTCCACTACTCGGACTTCTGGGCCGACCCCGGCCGCCAGGACAAGCCCGCCGCCTGGGCCGGACACTCGTACGGTCAACTCAGGACGGACGTGTACAACCACACGTACGACGTGTTGAACGCCTTGAAGGCGCAGGGCACCACCGCCGACATGGTCCAGGTGGGCAATGAGATCAACGGCGGCATGCTGTGGACCGAGGGATCCACTTCCAACTGGACGCAGCTGGCCGGTCTGCTCAACTCCGGCTACGACGCCGTCAAGGCGGTCAACTCGTCCACCACCGTCGCCCTGCACCTCGCCGAGGGCGGTGATCTGGAAGGCACCCGCTGGTGGTTCGACAGCGCGCGGTCCAACGGCGTGAAGTTCGACGTGATCGGCCTGTCGTACTACGGCTACTGGCACGGCACACTGGCCGACTTCCAGACGACCCTCGACGACGCCGCCTCCCGCTACGGCAAGCCGGTGTACGTCGCCGAGACCGCCTACCCGTTCCGCCTGGACAGCGAGGACGCGCACGAGAACATCATCGACCTCACCGGCGAGCTGGTACCCGGCTATCCGGCGAGCGTGGCCGGCCAGACCCGGTGGATGAACGACGTGGCGAGCATCGTGGAGGCCGTCCCGAACGGCCGGGGCCTCGGCATCTTCTACTGGGAGGCCACCTGGACCGCGGTGGGAGGCAACGGCTGGGACCCGACCGACGCCTCCTCCGGCAACGGCTGGGAGAACCAGGCGCTCTTCGGCTACGACGACCGGGCACTCTCGTCGATGTCCTGGTTCCGCCACCGCTGATCTCACCGGGGCAGAGCGACGCCCTGCCCCGAACTTCGCCAGAGCGTACGGCAGTTCGATATCAGTCAACGATGCCGACTGCCGTACGCGTCGGCATGGGCTGCGAGACAGTGGGAAGAACGCGGTGAGAGGGCGAGAGCCGCGAGGCAGGGGCACGCGACATGCTGAGGACTCCCACGGACGAGACGCGGCTGCGCATCCTGGCCTGGCTGAAGGAACCCGGTCCCGCCGAGGGTGGGGTCACCGCGGACGCCGTCGCCGAGAAGTTCTCGCTGGCCCGCCCGGTCGCCGTCACCCACCTCCGGCTGCTCGAAGCCACCGGCATGCTGCGCACCAGCCGGTCAGCGGGCCGCGTGCACTACCACCGCGACGAGGTGCGGATCGCCGAGGTCGCCCGCATGTTTGAAAAGGGCTGGTAGGCGACCCGGCAGAGACGTGGTCGCCGACCCGCGCGGCCGTGTCCTGACCGGCGTGGCGGACGGCCGCATCCTGCGCCTGGACGGTCTGGCGGACCCGGTCACGGCCCGTACAGAGGTGATCGCCGAGACCGGTGGCAGGCCGCTGGGGCTGGAACTCCTCCCGGACGGCGACCTGTTGGTGTGCGACGCCGAACGCGGCCTGCTGCGCGTCGACACCGGCGACGGCGTGGTCCGCATCCTCGCCGACTCGGTGGCGGGGGAGCCGCTGCGGTTCTGCAGCAACGTCGCGGCCCTCTCCGACGGCACCGTCTACTTCACCGTCTCCAGCCGCCGTCACCCCCTGGAGCACTGGATCGGCGACATCGTCGAGCACGTCGGAACGGGACGGCTGCTGCGCCTGGCGCCGGGCGACGACACCCCCGAGGTGGTGCTGGACGGACTGCAGTTCGCCAACGGGCTCGCCGTAGGCGCCGACGAGTCCTTCCTCGTCGTCGCCGAGACCGGCGCCTGTCGGCTCCTCCGCTACTGGCTCACCGGGCCCGAGGCCGGACGCAGCGAGCCCTTCGCCGAGAACCTCCCGGGCATGCCCGACAACCTATGGCGCGGCGCCCCGGACGGACCGGTCTGGGTCGCACTGGCCGGACCCCGCGTCCCGCCCCTCGACCTCCTCCACCGCGGCGCACCCGCGGTCCGCCGCGCCGCCGCCCGCGTGGCCGTACGCGCCCCGTTCCGCCCCACCGGCACGATCGCCGTGCTGGCCTTCGACGACGAGGGCCGCGTCGTCCACCACCTGGCCCGTCGCCATTCCGGCTACCGCATGGTCACCAGCGTGTGCGAAGCGGACGGGCACCTGGTGCTGGGCAGCCTCTGGGAACCGGGCGTGGCGATCTGCGAGCCGCCTGCCCCGAGATGACCCCGGCCCGACCCCGGGGTTAACCTGATTCCCGGCCGCGACACCGCTCGCGGCACGGCGGTGGGGCCCGCCGTACCCGAACCGCGGCGAAGATGCCGCCAACGGTCCCTACTTGCGACGGCACGCGCCCGCACGACCTCGGGCCCCGGCGAGTAGGAGACGTACGCCCATGACCACCCCCGACGCGGAACGCCTCGGCAGTCTGCGCGCCACCCCGCGCCCGCCCGCCTGGCGTGCCCAGGCCCCCGTCGTCGTGGTGGTGGCGCTCGGCGGGGGAACGGGGGCGGCCGCCCGGTACGCGGCGTCCCTGTGGTGGCCCACGGACACGGGCGGCTTCCCCTGGACGACCTTCTGGGTCAACGTCGCCGGCTGCGCCGTGATCGGCGTGTTCATGGTGGTCGTCACCGAGATCCGATCCGCTCACCGCCTCGTGCGCCCCTTCTTCGGAACCGGCGTCCTCGGCGGTTTCACCACCTTCTCGACGTACGCCGTCGACATCCGGAAGCTGGTCGACGGCGGCCGCGCCGGCACCGGCCTGGCCTACCTTGCCGCGACACCGCTCGCGGCGCTCACAGCGGTGTGGCTCGCGGCCTGGGCGACCCGCCGCATCCTGAACAGGAGGCAGTCATGACGAGGCTGACCGGCAGGGCCCTGCGCCTCACCGTCTTCGTAGGCGAGAACGACACCTGGCACCACCGGCCCCTGTACTCGGAGATCGTCCACCGGGCCCACGCGGCGGGCCTCGCGGGCGCCAGCGTGTTCCGTGGCGTCGAGGGCTTCGGCGCCTCCTCCCTGATCCACACCCTGCGACTGTTGTCCCTGAGCGACGACCTGCCGGTGGCCGTCGTGATCGTCGACACCGAGCCGCGCGTGCGGGCCTTCCTGCCCCAGCTCGACGAACTGGTCACCGAGGGCCTGGTGACCCTCGACGACTGCGAGGTCATCCTCCCCCAGTCTCGGCTTCGCTCGACCGGGGGCACCCCCACCACCGGCCGCGAGGATGTTCCGGGCAAAACCGACTCGAAGGGTAAGAAGTCGTTGTGAACTGGCTGCTGGTCGTCGGGGGCGCGATGGTCGGTGCTCCGCTGCGCTATCTCACCGACCGCGCGGTGCAGTCCCGGCACGACTCCGTCTTCCCCTGGGGCACCTTCACGGTGAACGTCACCGGCTGCCTGATCCTCGGCCTGCTCACCGGTGCGGCATCCGCCGGCGCCCGGAGCTCCGATCTCCAGCTGCTGCTCGGCACCGGTCTGTGCGGGGCCCTCACGACGTACTCGACGTTCTCCTACGAGACGCTGAGGCTGGCGGAGACGGGGGCCCGTCTCCAGGCGGCCGTCAATGTGGCGGCGAGTGTGGCGGCCGGCCTCGGGGCGGCGTTCGTGGGGGCCGCGCTCACACGTATGTGAGCCGTGCGCGGGTGTCAGCCGCGTGGATGAGATCCGTTCTCGCCCGCGTGTAGTAAGACGGTCCTCTCCGCTCCCGCTTCCCCCCGAGCAGAACTGGATCCCATGAGCGTCATCAGCGTCGGTCAGGCCGTCGTCCTCGGAGCCGTCGAGGGGGTGACCGAGTTCCTGCCCGTCTCCTCCACCGGCCATCTGAAGATCGTCGAGGGGCTCATGGGCATCCCCGTCGACGACCACGCCGTGGTCGGGTTCTCGGCCGTCATCCAGGTCGGCGCGATCGCCGCGGTGCTCGTGTACTTCTTCAAGGACATCGTGCGGATCGTCTCCGCCTGGGGGCGGGGTCTGCGCGACCGCGAGGAGCGGTACCACCACGACTACAAGTTCGCCTGGTGGGTCATCTACGCCACCATCCCGATCGTCGCCGTCGGACTCGCCGCCAAGCCGCTCATCCAGGGCCCGCTCGCCTCGCTGTGGGTGGTGGCCGGCTCGCTGATCGCCGGCAGTGGGGTGATGTGGGCGGCGGACCAGATGGGCCGGCACAAGCGCGGCGAGGACGACACCTCCTTCAAGGACGCCATGCTGGTCGGCAGCTCCCAGATCCTCGCCCTGCTCTTCCCCGGCTTCTCCCGCTCCGGCGCCACCATGTCCACCGCGCTGATCCTCGACCTGGACCGCGTCGCCGCCACCCGGCTCTCGTTCTTCCTGGGCATCCCCGCCCTGACCGGCGCCGGCCTCTACGAGCTCAAGGACGCCCTGGGCACGGGGGTGGGCGCGGCTCCGCTCGCGGTCGGCACGCTCGTGTCGTTCGTCGTGGCGTACGCCTCCATCGCCTGGCTGCTGAAGTTCGTCGCCAAGCACTCCTTCAACGCCTTCGTGATCTACCGGATCGTCGTCGGGGTGCTGCTCTTCGGCCTGCTCGGAGCGGGTGTGATCCACAGCTGACCCTCCGCACGAGCACAGCTGACCGTCCGCACAGGTGAGGGGCCGGGCGCCTGAACGCAGGCTTCCGGCCCCTTGAACGTTTCCTTTCGGCCTCTTGACAGGTACCTCCCGCGCCCCGCAGGATCGCCACCGTGAACCTGTCAGACAGCCGGACAGCCGGACAGCCCCTGCGTCGCGTCAGTGCCATGGAAGCGGTGCTGGCGCACCTTCGCGACGCCATCGAACGAGGCGAGTACGCCATCGGCGACAAGCTCCCCTCCGAGGCGGAGCTGTGCCGCACCCTGGAGGTCTCCCGGCCCGTGCTGCGCGAGGCACTGCGGGCCCTGCAGACCATGGGCCTGACCGTGTCCAGGACCGGCAAGGGCACCTTCGTCGTCGCCAGCACCGTCGAGGACCCCACCTTCGGCGACTACGCGGCGAGCGACCTGCTGGAGGTGCGCCGCCACGTCGAGATCCCGGTCGCGGGGTACGCGGCCCGGCGCCGTACCCCGGAGAACCTCGACCATCTGGCCCACATCCTGGACCGGATGGAACAGGAGACGGACACCACCGCGTGGGTCGCCATGGACACGCTGTTCCATCTCGCCGTGGCCGAGGCCGCCCAGAACCCGGTCTTCCGCCGGGTCATCGAGGAGATCCGGGACGCGCTGGCCCGCCAGTCCGCCTTCCTCAACGAGCTGGGCGGCCGCCGCGAGCAGTCCAACCGCGAGCACCGCGCGATCGTCGAGGCGCTGATCGACGGTTCCGAGAACGACGCGGTGGAGGCCATGGCCCACCACCTCGACCGTGTCGAGACGACCCTCACCGACATCGTGCGTTCCCCGCGCACGGACACCCCCATGGAAGGCGGACCCGAGGCGTGAGCGAGCAGTCCCTGCACGACGATGTGCAGAAACGTTCCAGCCATGTCGACGCCGGCGACGAGGGCTACAGCAAGTCCCTCAAGTCCCGGCATGTCAACATGATCGCCATCGGCGGCGCGATCGGCACCGGCCTCTTCCTCGGTGCCGGCGGCCGTCTGGCCGACGCCGGCCCCTCTCTTTTCATCGCCTACGCGGTCTGCGGCCTCTTCGCCTTCCTCGTCGTGCGCGCCCTCGGCGAACTCGTGCTGTACCGGCCCTCCTCCGGCGCCTTCGTGTCGTACGCCCGTGAGTTCATGGGGGAGAAGGGCGCCTACACCGCGGGCTGGATGTACTTCCTGAACTGGGCGACCACCGGCATCGCCGACATCACCGCCGTCGCCACCTACACCCACTACTGGGGCATGTTCTCCGACATCCCGCAGTGGGTGATAGCGCTCATAGCGCTGGCCGTGGTGCTCACCGTGAACCTGATCTCGGTGAAGATCTTCGGCGAGCTGGAGTTCTGGTTCGCGATCATCAAGGTCGGCGCGCTCGTCCTCTTCATGTGCATCGGCATCTTCCTGCTGGTCACCCAGCACCCCGTCGACGGCCACAGCCCCGGCCCGTCCCTCATCAGCGACAGCGGCGGCGTCTTCCCGAACGGCCTGCTGCCCATGCTGCTGATCATCCAGGGCGTCGTCTTCGCCTACGCCTCCGTCGAGCTGGTCGGCGTCGCCGCCGGTGAGACCGAGAACCCCGAGAAGATCATGCCGAAGGCGATCAACTCGATCATGTGGCGCGTCGGCCTGTTCTACGTCGGCTCGGTCGTCCTGCTGTCGATGCTGCTGCCGTGGAACAAGTACACCGCCGGCGAGAGCCCCTTCGTGACCGTGCTGGGCAACATCGGCATCCCGGCGGCCGGTGACGTGATGAACCTCGTCGTCCTCACCGCGGCGATGTCCTCCCTCAACTCAGGCCTCTACTCCACCGGCCGCATCCTGCGCTCCATGGCCATGGCCGGATCCGCGCCCAAGTTCACCTCCGTGATGAGCCGCAGCCAGGTCCCCTACGGCGGCATCCTGCTCACCAGCGGCGTCTGTGTCCTGGGCGTCGGCCTCAACTTCGTCGTGCCCGCCGAGGCGTTCGAGATCGTGCTGAACTTCGCCGCGATCGGCATCCTCGCCACCTGGGGCCTGATCATGATCTGTCACCTCCTCTTCTGGCAGAAGACCCAGAAGGGCGAGCTGACCCGCCCGGACTACCGGCTCCCGGGCTCTCCCTGGACCGAGATCGTGACGCTGGCGTTCCTCGCCTCCGTCCTGGTCCTCATGTACGCCGACGGCGGCGCGGGACGCACCACCGTGCTGTGCCTGCCGCTGATCGTCGGGGCACTGGTCGTCGGATGGTTCGGCATCCGCGCCCGTGTCGCACGCAAGTCCACCACCGGAGCCGATGCGTGACCGACGCGTCGCTCCCCGAGAAGCAGGCAGTGATGTACAGCAGTTCCCTTGCGGACGCACCCCTTGTCCGCGAACCCGTCCACGCCCCCGTCGCCCACCTCATCCGCGGTGGAATCGTCGAAGGCATCCACTACGGCTCCGTCGTCGTCCTCGGCGGCGACGGAGAGGTACAGCTCCAGCTCGGCGACATCGAGGCCGCCTTCTACCCGCGCTCCGCGCTCAAGCCCCTCCAGGCCGTGGCCATGGCGCGGGCCGGGCTCCCGCTCGACGGCGAGCTCCTGTCGCTGACCGCGGCCAGCCACTCCGGCGAGGAACGCCACCTCGCCGGCTCCCGGCGCATCCTCGAAATCGCCGGGCTCACCGAGGGCCATCTGCGCAACGTCCCGGACCTGCCGTACGACCCGGTCGTCCGGGACGCCTGGGTGCGTGAGGGCCGGATGCCCTCACGGCTCGCGCAGAACTGCTCCGGCAAGCACGCGGCCATGCTCTACACCTGCCTGCTCAACGGCTGGTCCCTGGAGGACTACCTCGACCCGGGCCACCCGCTCCAGCAGGCCATCGCCGAGATCGTCGAGGACCTCACCGGGCAGCGCATCGCCCGCGTGACCGTCGACGGCTGCGGCGCGCCCCTGTTCTCCGTCTCCCTGCACGGCCTCGCCCGCGCCACCGCCCGCATCACCACCGCGGTGCCGGGAACGCCCGAGGCCCGGGTGGCCGACGCCATGCGCGAGCACGCCGAGATGGCCTCCGGCTCAGGCCGGGACGTCGCCGCGCTGATGCGGGCCGTGCCCGGGCTGCTCACCAAGGACGGCTTCGAGGGCGTGCAGGTCGCCGCCCTGCCTGACGGGCGGGCCGTTGCCGTGAAGATCTCCGACGGGGCGAACCGGGCGCGTGTGCCGGTGGCTGCCGCCGCGTTGGCCCGGGCGGGCGTCGACCCGGGCCTGCTCGCGGAGTTCGCGGGCGAGCCGCTGCTCGGGGGAGGGGAGCCGGTGGGGTGTGTGCGGCCGGTTCGTGCGCTGGATCCTCTCCTGGCGACGGCCGACATGTGACCCTGCGCCGGATCCCACGGGGACTGCGGGCGTCGTCGGTCTGCGGGCTGCTTGTGGTTGATCGCGCAGTTCCCCGCGCCCCTGAAGGGGCGCGCATCCAACCCTCACCTCAGAAAGAACTCTCATGACCGCCGTCACCCGCTCCGAACACGATCTGCTCGGCGATCGAGACGTCCCCGCCGATGCCTACTGGGGTGTCCACACCCTGCGCGCCACGGAGAACTTCCCCATCACGGGCATGCCCATCTCCTCCTACCCCCACCTGATCGAGGCCCTGGCCGCCGTGAAGGAGGCCGCCGCCCTCGCCAACGAGGAACTCGGCCTGCTGGAGCCGAAGAAGGCCGCCGCCATCGTCGCCGCCTGCCGCGAGATACGCGACGGCGAGCTGCACGACCAGTTCGTGGTCGACGTCGTCCAGGGCGGCGCCGGGACGTCCACCAACATGAACGCCAACGAGGTCGTGGCGAACCGGGCGCTGGAACTGCTGGGGCACGCCAAGGGCGAGTACCGGTACCTGCACCCGAACGAGGACGTCAACCTCGGCCAGTCCACCAACGACGTCTACCCGACCGCCGTCAAGATCGCGACGGTCTTCGCGGTGCGCGGGCTGCTCTCGGCGATGTCCGTCCTGCAGGACACCTTCGCCGGCAAGGCCGTCGAGTTCCACGACGTGCTCAAGATGGGCCGTACACAGTTGCAGGACGCGGTCCCGATGACGCTCGGGCAGGAGTTCTCCGCGTACGCCGTCATGATTGACGAGGACCGGTCCCGTCTTGCCGAGGCCGTCGAGCTGATCCATGAGATCAACCTCGGTGCCACGGCGATCGGCACCGGCCTCAACGCCCCCGCCGGATACGCGGAGGCGGCCCGCCGCCACCTCGCGGCCCTCACCGGCCTGCCCCTGGTGACCGCGGCCAACCTGGTCGAGGCGACCCAGGACTGCGGCGCCTTCGTCCAGATGTCGGGCGTGCTCAAGCGCATCGCGGTCAAGCTCTCCAAGAGCTGCAACGACCTGCGTCTGTTGTCCTCCGGCCCGCGCGCCGGCCTCAACGAGATCAACCTGCCGCCGGTACAGGCCGGTTCGTCCATCATGCCCGGCAAGGTCAACCCGGTGATCCCCGAGGTCGTCAACCAGGTCGCCTTCGAGGTCATCGGCAACGACGTCACCATCACCATGGCCGCCGAAGCCGGACAGCTCCAGCTCAACGCCTTCGAGCCGATCATCCTGCACTCCCTGTCGGAGTCCATCACCCATCTGCGCGCGGCCTGCCTCACCCTCGCCGAACGCTGCGTGGCCGGCATCACCGCCAACACCGAGGCGCTGCGCGCCACCGTCGAGAACTCCATCGGCCTGGTCACCGCCCTCAACCCGCACATCGGCTACACCGCCGCCACCGACATCGCCAAGGAGGCCCTCGCCTCCGGCCGGGGCGTGGCCGAACTCGTCCTGGAGAAGGGCCTGCTGCCCGCCGAGACACTCGCCGGCCTGCTGCGCCCGGAGGTCCTGGCCGGCAGCGGCCCGGCTCCGACGGCCTGACCCAGGGCCTGCCGAGCGCACCGGGACCGGCACCGAGGGACAATGGTGATCATGACATCGTCGACGACCTTCCAGCCGGTCCTGGAGCGCATCGCCGAGGAGATCGAGCGGACCCCCGGCCGAGGCCGGCCCGCCGACTACATCCCGGCGCTCGCGGCCCGCGACCCGCGCCGGTTCGGCATGGCCGTCGCCGAACCCGACGGCACGGTGTACGGCGTGGGGGACTGGCGGGAGCCGTTCTCCGCGCAGTCCCTCACCAAGGTCTTCACCCTCGCCCTCGACCTGGCCCGCGAGGGCGACGCCCTGTGGGAGCACGTGGGCCGTGAGCCGTCCGGCAACCCCTTCAACTCCCTCGTCCAGCTGGAGTACGAGAACGGCATCCCGCGCAACCCGTTCATCAACGCGGGCGCCCTGGTCGTCACCGACCGGCTGCACACCCGTACCGGCGACGCCTCGGGCGAACTGCTGGCGTTCCTGCGGGCGGAGAGCGGCAACCCCGGCCTGTCCTTCGACGAGGAGGTAGCCGCCTCCGAGACGGCGCACGGCGACCGGAACGCGGCTCTCGGCCACTTCATGGCCTCCTACGGCAACATCGACAACCCGGTGCCGGTCCTGCTCGACGAGTACTTCCGGCAGTGCTCGATCACCGCGTCCTGCGCCGACCTCGCCCTCGCCACGAGCTTCCTGGCCCGCCACGGCGTCCGCGCCGACGGCACCCGGCTGCTCACCCGCAGCCAGGCCAAGCAGATCAACGCGATCATGCTGACCTGCGGCACGTACGACGCGGCGGGCGACTTCGCCTACCGCGTCGGGCTGCCCGGCAAGAGCGGTGTGGGCGGCGGCATCATCGCCGTCGTCCCGGGCCGCTGCACGCTGTGCGTGTGGAGCCCGGGCCTGGACGAGCGCGGCAATTCGGTGGCGGGCATGGCGGCCCTCGACCGATTCACGACGCTGACAGGCCTCTCCGTCTTCTGAAGGCGGTGGTCCCGCGCCCCTCAGGGGCGCGGGACCACCGCGCGACACGCCCCACCGGCCCGCGCCTGATCACCGGCCGGTCACACTGCCGCTTCCTCCTGGAACAGACCCCGTCAGCTTCCGGCCATCCGACGTCGACACCCTGACTGAGTGTTGGCCATGGCTTTCCCCGTCGATCTCCGCCGCTGCCAGATACTCGGTCTGGCCGGTACCGCCTTCCTCGCGGCGGGCGGTGAGACGGCCGGCGCCCTGCCCGTACGGGACCTCCTGCACCCGGCCTCCGCCGGCGCGGCCCTCGGTCTGGTCGGTGTGTACTTCGGCGTCGTCCTGCTGATCGCGGCCTGGGCGCTGCTGGGCCGGCTGGTGCGCGGGCCTCGGCCGCCCACTCCCCGAGCCCTGCTGCTCGTCCTCGCCGTCTGGGCGGCACCGTTGCTGCTCGCCCCGCCGCTGTTCAGCCGGGACGTCTACAGCTACCTCGCCCAGGGGGCGATGGTCGACGCGCACATGGACGTGTACGCGCACGGGCCGTCCCAGCTCGGCGGCCCGCTCGCCGACGAGGTCGCCCCGCTCTGGCGGCACACCGGAGCCCCGTACGGCCCGGTGTTCCTCGCCGTCGCGGCGGCCCTGTCCGCTCTGACCCGGGGTGAACTGCCCGCCGGGCTGTTCGGGATGCGGCTCGTCGCGCTCGCCGGCGTGGCCCTGATGGCGGCCGCACTGCCCCGGCTCGCCCGCCACAGCGGCGCCGACCCGTCCGCCGCGCTGTGGCTGGGCGCCCTCAACCCCCTCGTCCTGCTGCACCTGGTCGCGGGCGCCCACAACGACGCCGTCATGCTCGGCCTGCTCGGCGTCGGCCTGGTGGCGGCGCTCGGCCGGTGGCCGGTCCTCGGCGCCGTCCTCGTCACACTCGCCGCCCTGGTCAAGGCGCCCGCCGTGCTGGGCCTCGCCGCCGTCGTCGTCCTCCAGGTCCGCGCGGGCCGCAGTCCGGCGAAGGCAGTCCTGACCACCACCGTCGCCGCCGCTGGGACGACCGTCGCCGCCACGGCCGTGGCCGGCACCGGATACGGCTGGATCGGAGCCCTGAACACCCCTGTCTCACCCCAGAACTGGGCCCTGACCACCCTGCTCGGCCGCGCCACCCGCGCCCTGCTGGAACACCTGGGCAGCGATCTCGCGCCCCTGGCGATCCCCGCCTGGCACGCGCTCGGCATCGCGGCGGCCGTCGTCGCGATCGTGCTGATATGGCACCGGCTGCGCCCACGACCCGTCTACGCCCTGGGCCTGAGCCTCGCTGCGGTGGCCGCGCTCGGCCCCGCGATCCGCCCCTGGTACGCCCTGTGGGGCCTGTTCCTCATCGCCGCCGCCACGCCCAGCACCTCCGTACGCCACCGCACGGCGGCCGTGACCGGTGTGCTCGCGCTCTGCGTCCTGCCCAGCGGTGGCGCGGCGGACACGGGGCAACTCGTCCTCGCCGTCTCCGGCGGCGCGCTCGCGGTCGTCGTGCTGTGGCAGGCCCGCCAGGCCGAGCTCGCCCCGGCGCTGGGAGGCGCGGCATGACCCCGGCCCCGCCGCGCACCGACCGCGGACGACTGCTGCTCCTGCTCGTCCTCGCCACGGTGGTGACCGTCTTCACCGCCACCGTGCCCCTGCTGCGCGACTGGTTCGACCTGCGCGTCTACTACGGCAGCATCGACACCTGGGTCCATCACGGCGGCCGGATCTACGACTACCGGGTGCCCGGCACGACATACGGCTTCACCTACCCGCCGTTCGCGGCGGTCGCCATGCTGCCGATGGCCCTGCTGGACCTGCGCACCGCGATCGCCGCCGCCCTGCTGCTCAACCTGGCGGCCCTGGCCGTGATCCTGCGCCTGCTCACCGGCCCCGAGTGGCGGCGCCACGGCTGGTACGGCTGGGCCCTGATCGCCTGCCTGCTCACACTGTTCGAACCGCTCCGCGACACCTTCAGCTTCGGTCAGGTCAACCTGCTGCTGCTGGCTCTCGTGCTCACCGACGCGGCGCTGCTCGCCACCGGACGCGGACGCAGGGCGGGCATCGGCATCGGGCTCGCGGCCGCGATCAAGCTCACGCCGGCGCTGTTCATCGGGCTGCTGCTGGTGGCCCGGCGGTGGCGCGCGGCGGCTCTCGCCACGGCCGTCGCCCTCGGGGCCACGGCGCTCGCGGCCTGGGTCGACGCGGACGCCTCGCGCTTCTACTGGACGGACGCCCTGTGGGACACCAGCCGGGTCGGGCGCCTCGGCTACGTCTCGAACCAGTCGGTGCAGGGCATCCTGGCCCGGCTCGGCGAACCGGACCGGGCGGTGTGGGCGGCGGCGGTCCTGCTCATCCTCGGCGTGTGGGCGCTGCGGGTGCGGCGGGCGGTCGCCGCGGGGGACTGGACGGCCGCGTTCGCCCTGACCGGCCTGGCGGCCTGTCTCGTCAGCCCGATCACCTGGGTGCACCATCTGGTCTGGCTGCTGCCGTCCTTCGCCGTGCTGATCCGTACCGGGCACCCGCGGATCGCGGGCGCCCTGTACGCCGTGCTGTGCACCAGCGTGGTGTGGCTGTGGTTCGACGACGCGTCCGGCGTCGACGGGTTCCTGGGCAGCAACACCTACGCCTGGATCACGCTGGGTCTGCTGCTGTGGCTGCCGGTCGGTCAACTCCCTTCGGACCGGCGGACCGGCAGCCGCAGCACCAGCACGACGACCGCCGCGCCCAGCCCGACAGCACCCACGATCAGCCCCGCCTCGGTCCAGGCGGAGCCGGGTTCCTCCGGCACCGCCGCGGCGGCGGCAGCGGGCAGCGTCGTCGCCCCCGGCCGCGCGGGGGCCCGCGGGGCCTCGAGCGAGCCCACCGGTTCGACCCTCGCGGCCGACCGGAACCCCCAGTCGAGCAGTGAGCGCGCCTCCTCGTAGACGGTGGCCCCGCCGCCCTGCTGAGGGTTCATCACCGTCACGACGAGGGTGCGCCCGTCCCGGCGCGCCGCCGCGACGAGCGTGCTGCCCGCCTTGCTGGTGTAGCCGTTCTTGATGCCGATCAGCCCCCGGTACGGCTTCACGCCGCGGGTGCCGCTCAGCAGCCGGTTGGTATTGCGGATCGCGTACGACCAGCCGCCCCCGCCGGGGAATCTGGCCTCGACCGTGGCGCAGTACCGGGCGAAGTCCGGGTTGCGCAGCCCCAGCCGGCCGAAGATCGCCAGGTCGAACGCCGACGACACCTGGCCCGGCGTGTCGTAGCCGTCCGGCGACAGCACGCGCGTGTCGTGAGCGCCCAGGGAGCGGGCCTCGGCCTGCATCCGCCGGGCCGTGGCCCGCCAGCCGCCGTTCAGTTCGGCCAGGACGTGCACGGCGTCGTTGCCGGAGTTGAGGAAGACACCGCGCCAGAGGTCGGCGATCCTGTAGGTACGGCCCTCCGCGACTCCGACCAGGCTGCTGCCGGCACCGACGCCCCGGAGTTCCTCCGCACGGACCGTGTGCCGGCTGCTCGACGGCAGAGCGGGCAGCACCGTGAGGGCGAACAGGGTCTTCAAGGTGCTGGCCGGGGGCAGCCTGCGATGCGCGTTGTGGGCGGCGAGCACATCGCCGCTGCGGGCGTCGGCCACCAGCCACGACAGGGCGGAGACCTCCGGGAGACGGGGCACCCCGGCACGCGGGCGGACATGGGTACCGGGGCGGTGCAGCAGCGAGGGGTGCGGGGCCGCCGCCCTCGGCCCGGCGGGCGCACTGGGGTCCGCCCTGCCGGAGACGTCCGCCGCGGCGGGCACCACCGCCAGGAGCCCCACCGCACAGAGCACACCGGCCGATACGGCCATCCGGAAAGAGAGTCCGAGGATCATATGATTAACGTAGAAACGGATGTGCTCCGCACGGCGACGACCGGGCCGAACAGTGCCCGCGAGCACCCGGATGCCACACCGGCGACGTCCCGGAACGGGGTGGTCGGGGTACGTCCGTCAGCCCGAGGGCAGGGTCGGCTGGATGCGCCGCAGGAACGTCGCGTTGTCCGGCGTCTCGCGCAACCGTTCCAGGAGGGTCTCCAGACCGCCCTGGCCGTCCCGGCTCTGCAGCACGCGCCGCAGGCCGTGCATGGCCGCCAACTCGGCCGGGGGCAGCAGGAGTTCCTCACGGCGGGTGCCGGAGGGGGTGATGTCGACGGCCGGGAACACGCGGCGGGACGCCGGGTCGCGGCTCAGGCGCAGCTCCATGTTGCCGGTGCTCTTCAGCTCCTCGAAGTAGAAGTCGTCGGCCCGGGAGCCGGTCTCCACCAGGGCGGTGGCGAGGATCGTGAGGGAGCCGCCCTCCTCGGCGGCTCGGGCGGCGCCGAAGAACCGCTTGGGGCCGGTCAGCGCGGACGCGTCGACGCCCCCGGTGAGGGTGCGGCCGCCGGACGCGGCCGCGTTGTTGTGCGCCCGGCACAGCCGGGTCAGCGAGTCGAGGAGGATGACGACGTCCTCGCCGGCCTCGACGAGCCGCTTGGCCCGTTCGATCACGAGCTCGGCGAGCGCGATGTGCTGCTTGGCGCTGCGGTCGAAGGTCGAGGCGTACACCTCCCCCCGCACGCTGCGCCGCATGTCGGTGACCTCCTCGGGCCGCTCGTCGAGCAGCAGCACCATCAGCCGGCTCTCGGGATGGTTGCCGGCGACGGCGGCCGCCAGTTGCTGGAGGATGACGGTCTTGCCGGTCTTGGGCGGGGCCACGAGGAGCCCGCGCTGGCCCTTGCCGACCGGCGCGATCAGGTCGACGACCCGTCCGGCCAGTCCCGCGGCCGGGTGCTCCAGACGCAGCCGCTCGTGCGGATGCAGCGGTGTCAGGTCCCGGAAGTGACGCCGGCCGCGCGGTGCCCCGGGCTCGCGGCCGTCGACCCGTACGACGTCGGTCAGGCCGCCCCGGTCGCCGCGCACGCCCTCGACCAGGTCGCCCTTGCGCAGGCCGTACCGGCGGATCAGCGCGGGGGAGACCGGAGGGTCGGCGGGGGTGGGCAGGCAGTCCTCGCCGCGCAGATGCCCCTTCCCGGCCGAGTCGATGTCGAGGACGCCAGTCGCGGTCTGGGCGGTCTGGGCGGTCTGGGCGGTCTGGTCCTGGGACTGCCGCTGGACGGGTGGGTTTTCGAGTGTGGTGGTCATGGTGGTGTGTCCTTTCAAGGACGGAAGGCATGGGACATGCGAAGGAAGGGGGGAGAGAGCCGCGATGGGAGGGCCTTGGGCACGCCTCCGGGCGGCGAGAACAGCACAGCACCCTGGCTACGACGAAGAACGTCCTGCTCAGCGAGGTGGTGCTGGAATCAGAGAGAAAGAGAAGAAATGAACTGGCACCGGCGCCCAAAACCTGGGCGTGCACGAGTGCTGTTGGCACTGTACCACGGGACGAGATGCCGGGGGAGTGGAATGTCCCTCAGCGGCCGGCCAACAGTCCGTACAGCAGCGGGATCCGCGGCTCGGGCAGCCGCCACCAGCCGGACTCCGTACGGACCATCTGCGGCCAGCGCGGCCAGGGAAGTTCGTCGCCTTCCCGCAGCCGCCGCACGGCGAGTCCCGCTCCGGTCAACGCGTTGACGACCTCGCCCATTCCGTGCATCCACTCGTAACTGTCCGTGGCGCCCTCGACGGCCGGGCCGTCCGTGTAGGTGCGGGTCGCGTCCCGGCGCACCGGACCGCCGCCGCTCAGGTAGTCATGGCGCAGCAGCAGCTCGGGGCCTTCGCCCGGAGCGGGCTTCGGCCCGAGGGAGTTGAGGAGGGGATGGAACTCGACGACGTACAGCCGGCCGCCCGGCCGCAGGAGCCGGCCGACGACCTCCGCCCATCGGTCCAGGTCGGGCAGGTAGCACAGGGCGCCCTTGCCGGTGTAGACGACGTCGAACTGCCGCCCGTCCAGGGCCTCGACGGCGTCGTACACGTTCGCGTGTACGTACGTCACGTCCGCGCCGGCCTTCGCGGCGATGCCGGTCGCGGCCGCCACCGACGCCTCGGAGAAGTCGAGGCCGACGGCACGGGCTCCCCGCCGGGCCAGGGCGATCGTCTCCGTGCCGAGGTGACACTGCAGATGCAGCACGTCACGCCCGGCCAGCTCGCCGAGGTCCTCCCACTCGAAGGAGGCGAACCAGCGCTCGGGGTCGAGGTCCTGGTCGAGGCCGTAGAACCGGCTGGCGAGATGGACGGGTGTGCGGGCGTCCCAGTTGGCCTGGTTGGCCCGCATCAGCGCGTCGTGCTCGGCGGACGTCATGGGGCCATCCAACCAGACGCGTTGCTCACACCGAGCGTGCTCGCGCCTCCTCGGCGATCCGCTCGAACTGTGCGCCCATGGCCGCCGCGAGCGCCTGCGCACCCGACAACGGGCGCACCATCACGGTGAATTCGTCGATCAGCCCGTTCTCGTCGACATGGATGAAGTCGCAGCCGTTGATCTCCCGGTCACCCACCCGAGCGGTGAAGACGAGGGCGTGGTCGCGGCCTTCCGCGTCATTGATCTCGCGCACGTAGCGGAAGTCCTCGAAGACGCCGGAGACGGCGCGCAGGATCGCCGCCGTGATCGCCTTCCCGGCGTACGGCTTGAACACGACCGGGCTGGTGAACACGACGTCCGGCGCCAGGAGCGCTTCGGCGGCGTCGAGGTCGTCTGCCTCGATGGCCTCGCGGAATGCACGCATCGGACCTGCCTTAGTCAATTAGTTGATTAGATGCGAATGAGATTAGTCAACTACTGTTACCGTGTCCACATGTCTCTGAAGTACGCCGTTCTGGCCGCCCTCCTGGAAGGAGAGGCCTCGGGCTACGAGCTCTCCAAGGTGTTCGACGTCTCGCTCGCGAACTTCTGGGCCTCGACGCCGCAGCAGCTCTACCGGGAACTGGAGCGTCTTGCGCAGGACGGGCTGATCGAGGCCAGGGTCGTACGCCAGGAACGGCGGCCCGACAAGCGGATGTTCACGCTCACCGAGGCGGGCCGTGAGGATCTGCGCGCGTTCGCCGCCACACCGCCCCGGCGGCCCACCGCCATCCGGGACGAACTCCTCATCAAGATCCAGGCCATGGACGGTGCGGGCCCCGAGGCGACCCGCGCGCTGGTCGAGGAGCGTGAGGCGTGGGCCCGCGGCAAGCTCGCCCGCTACCGGCGCGTCCGGGAACGCCTGCTGGCCGGCCGCAGCGAGGAGGAGTACCTGCGGGAGGCCGACCGCGTCGGTCCGTACCTCACCCTGATGGGAGGGATCGGCTTCGAGGAGGAGAACCTCCGCTGGTGCGAGCGCGTACGCACGGTCATCGAGCAGCGAGCTCCCCTAGGCTGAGCCGATGTTCAGCCCCGAAGGTCCCAGTCTGCGTGAGCTCGCCGTCCAGGCGCTGTCGTCCGTCGAGCGCGGTTACGACCTCCTCGCGCCGAAGTTCGACCACACCCCCTTCCGGACCCCCGAAGCGGTCCTCGACGCCGTCGGGTCGGCACTGCGGCGCATGGGACCTTTCGGCACCGGCCTCGACCTGTGCTGCGGCACCGGCGCGGGCGTCGGTGTGCTGGCGGGGGTGTGCCGGGAGCGGGTCACCGGCGTCGACTTCAGCGCGGGCATGCTCGACATCGCGCGGGAGCGGGTCAGCCCCGTGGAGCCGCCGGTCTCATGGGTCAGGGCGGACGCCCGTGCCCTGCCCTTCGCGCCCGCCTTCGACCTGGTGGTCAGCTTCGGGGCCTTCGGGCACTTCCTGCCCCGTGAACTGCCCGCCTTGTTCGCGCAGGTCCGCTCCGTCCTGCGGCCGGGCGGCTGCTTCGCGTTTCCGCTGGTCGCCCCGCCCCGCCCGGGCTCGCTCGGCTACTGGATGCTGCTCGGCTTCGACACGGTGATGCGGGTGCGCAACGCGCTGTGGCGGCCTCCGTTCGTCATGTACTACCGCGCGTTCCGCTTCGGGGACGTACAGCGCGAGCTGGCACGCGCAGGCTTCCGGGTGGACCTCCACGCGCTGCCGGAGTTCGGACAGCGACGGGACGGCAGCCCGCGGGTGCGGCTCGTCGTGGCCCGGTTGCCGGTCTAGTCGGCCCGGCCCGGGATGGTGAACTCGTAGACCAGCGCGTCCTGTTGCGCGTCCACCACGAGGTCGGTGATCTCCAGTGGGCGCGCGTACTGGTCGTGCACCTGCCGGGTGACCCGCACCGACGGCGTGCTCGGGAGGCGGGTGATGGCGTCGCGGTGGTGCAGGGTCAGACCGGCCCGGCGCATCCAGTCGTAGGCCCGCCGCAGGTGCGCGGCGGCGGTGCCGTCGGCCCGGTCACGGTAGCGCGCGAGTTCCTCCACCTCCGCCAGTGCCACGGCCGAGAAGGACGTCACGGCGGTCCGCAGCCCGCGGCCGTAGGCGGTCGCGTACCGGTAGTTGTGGACGAGAGTGGGCCGTCCCGGGGCCAGCCCCAGGGCCTCTGCGTGGTCCGGCGGGGGCGGCTCCCAGGTGACGGTGGCGCGGGCGACCGTGCCCGGAGTGGCGGCCGCCGCGCCGACCGGGAAGGCGAGCGAAGCCGGGGTTTCCACCGGCAGGCCGGGCAGGGTGGCGTGGCTGCCGCGCCGGTCGGTGGCGACCAGACCGTCACGGCGCAGCAGTTCCAGCGCCTGCCGTACGGTCTCCCGGCTGACCCCGAGGTGCTCGGCCAGCCGCCGCTCGCCCGGCAGCCGTTCACCGGGCGGGACGCGGCCGTCGCGCAGTTCGCCGAGCAACCGCGTCGCGATCCGCCGGTACAGAGGCTCTTCCTCGGCCGGCGGGTGGTCGTGCGGGGTGGTGCGGGCCATGCCGCGCCTCCTGGTGGTGACGTGCGGTAGTGGTACGGGCTCGGTGCGCCACCAGATCTAGCATTGGTCTAAACCAGATGGGAAGGGTGGCCGGGCGGTTCGGCCGAAACCGGCCCGCCCGAGCCCGCCGTCACAGCGCGCTGTACAGAGCGTCGACCAGTGCCATCTTCCGCGGGTCGTCCGCGATATGAGGCCCCATACGGTTCATCACATACCCCAGGGACACCTCCGCCTCCGGGTCGGCGAGCCCGCAGGAGCCGCCGAAGCCGTCGTGACCGAAAGCGCGCGGGTTGGGTCCGTAGGAGCCGTTGGATCCGCTGAGCCACAGCCCGAGCCCCACCTCCGTCTCGTTCTCGAACCCCGCGCCGAGCACCAGGTCCCGGCAGCTGCCCTGCCCCTCGCGCACCCGCTCGGCCGCCTCGAGGGACAGAACGCGGTGGTCGCCGTACGACCCGCGCCCCGCGAAGACGCCGTAGAGCGCGGCGACCGCGAGCGCGGTGCCGTGCCCGTTCGCCGCCGGAATCTCGGCGGACCGCCACCCGGCCGTGTTGGCCCCTGCGGCGGACACCGGCGGGTTCGTCAGCGCCGCGATCGCCGCCGGTGCCAACTGGGCGAAAACGGCGGCCTGTTCACTGCTCGCCGTCACCGGCGGCTGGACCAGCTCGGCCACCCGGCCGAAGTCCTTCGCCGGCAGTCCGATGCGGAAGTCGATCCCGAGTGGCGCGGTCACCTCCCGCTCCAGGAAGGCCCCGGGGCGCAGCCCCGAGACGCGCCGTACCACCTCGCCGACCAGATGGCCGTAGGTCAGCGCGTGATAGCCGGACCGGGTTCCCGGTTCCCACCAGGGCTGCGTCGCCGCGAGCCGCTGTGTGGTCAGCTCCCAGTCGCCGAGCTGCTCCAGCGAGTGCGGTTCGCGCAGCCCGGCCAGACCGGCGCGGTGGGACAGCAGGTGCCGTACGAGGACCTTCTCCTTGCCCGCCGCCGCGAACTCGGGCCAGTAGTCGGCGACCGGCGCGTCGAGGTCCAGCAGCCCCCTGTCGGCGAGGATGTGCGCGCACAGCGCCACCGGGCCCTTGGTCGTGGACCACACGTTGACCAGCGTGTCCCGCTCCCACGGCCGGGAGCGCTCCGCGTCGGCCCAGCCGCCCCACAGATCCACCACTGTCGTGCCGCCGACGGTGACGGCCACCGCGGCGCCCAGCTCGCCCCGCTCCCGGAAGTTCTCCTCGAACGCCCTGCGTACCGCCGCGAACCGCGCGTCGCAGTGCCCGCGCACCTGTGTCTCGTTCTCGGACATGAGCCCCTCCGCCGACCGTCTCGGGGCCGGGCCGCCATGGAGCGGCCCGGCCGCGAAGAACGTACCGACCGGTCGGGACCGTGCGGAAGCCCGTCGGCGGTGAACGGCCGGATCAGATGTACGAGCGCATCCAGCGCAGCTTGGCCGCCTCCTGGAAGGGGCCGCCGCCCTCGTGGTCGTTGAAGTCGTACACCTCGATCTCCTTGTCCTCGTGGCTCCAGGCGTTGAAGGCCGCGAAAACGGTGGAGGGCGGGCAGGTCTGGTCCTCCAGGGCGGCCGAGAAGAGCGCCGGGGCCCGGCCGCGGGCGGCGAAGTGCACGGAGTCGAAGTAGGAGAGCGTGCGCAGGGCGTCCTCGGCGCGACCGCGGTGCGTCTTGAGGTACAGGCCGATCTCCCGGTACGGGTGCCGGTCCGTGAGCGTCGCCGCGCGCGGGTAGTCGCACAGGAACGGCACGTCCGGCCCGATGGCGGCCAGGTCAGGGACCAGGCCGCCCACCGCGATCGTGATGCCGCCGCCCTGGCTCGCGCCGACGGCCACCGTGCGCGTGGCGTCGGTCAGGGGGTGCGAACGGGCCGCCTCCACGGCCCGCACGGCGTCCGTGAACACCCGGCGGTAGTAGTAGTTCTCCGGCGCGTCGATACCGCGTGTCATGAAGCCCGGGAAGGCCGGCGCGCCGCCCACCGGGTCCGCCGTGCCGCCGCCCGCGCCCCAGGCACTGCCCTGCCCGCGGGTGTCCATCACGAAGTGCGCCCGGCCCGAGGACGCCCACAGCAGGTGCTCGTGCGGCAGTCCGCGGCCTCCGCCGTAGCCGATGAACTCCACGACCAGCGGCAGCGGTCCGTCCGCCCCGGCCGGCAGCGTCAGCCAGCCCTTGACCGGATGACCACCGAAGCCGGCGAACGTCACGTCGAACACCTGCACGGTGGACAGGCCGGTGTCGACCGGTTCGAAGCGGGCGTCCAGATCGTGCTGACGCGCCTCCTGGAGCGTCTTGGACCAGAACGCGTCGAAGTCCTCGGGCTCGGGGGACGCGCTGCGGTACTCGCGGAGTTCATCGAGAGGAAGGTCGAACAGGGCCATGCAGGACCGCCTTGGGTGAGGAACAGCTGCGGAGACAGAGCGGATGATCACACTATGTGGGCGGTCGGAGGACTCGCCAGGAATTTTTGTGCGTCACGCGCGGCGGTGCGTCCACTCCGGTTCCGTACGGGCCCACGCCCGGTCCCACTCGGCCAGTCTGCGGCGCAGCGCCACCCGGCGCACGACGACGTGGCCGAGAATCACCACGAGCACCGCACCGCCCGCGGCACACGTGCCGATGGTGAGGGTGTGCTGCCAGACCGCGGTGCCGTCCACCGGCGGTGACACGTTCCGCCCCCGGGAGTCGAACCAGACGTCCACGACCTCGCCCTGCCGGGTGCCCGCGGCGACCTGTGCCGTCGCGGTGCGCGTCCCCTCGCCCGGCTCCGTCCAGCGCACGGTCGCGCGGAACGCGTGCTGCCCGCCGGCCTCCGCCGACGGCAGCGAGGCGCCCTTCCTGGCGACCACCTCGGCACGGACGCGATGCCGCTCGGCACGCTGCTCCACCGAGACCGACGTCGCCTCGTCATGGGCCCACGAGGCCGCCGCCACTCCCGCCAGAGGCGCGCCCACGAGCAGCAGGACGGCGACCACCAGCACCGTCCACGCCTCGACGACATCGGACCGGCGCCGCAGCGGACTGCGCCGCCAACGCCAGCCGCGCACCCGGGTTCGCATGTCGACCTCCTCGCCGTCACCGCGGCCGGAAGGCCGGGTCGGCCGTACGGTGGCGGTGCCGCTCCCTCCGCGTCATGCCACGCCTGCGAGTGCCCACACGCACCGGGTACCCCCTCCGACGCGCATCGATCGCTCGTCGTGGCTCCGGTACGGTGCGCCGGGCACGGCAAGCCGCACGGGAGGGCCGCACCGTACGGAGAGACGGGCCGTCGCGGCTGGGTGCCCGGACCGACCCGGGCGAAACACCGAGGGAGAGGGCGCCGTCCAGGTCAGAGCGCCGGCGAGATCAGCCGAAACGCTCGATCCGGACGCGGTCCACGGGCTGACCGGCCGTCACGAGCAGCCGCGAGGCATGCTCGGCGAAGGAATTGGAGCCGCACACATAGGCCTCCCACCCACCGGAGGGCTGCTCGGCCAGCAGTGGCGCCACATGTGCCGCGGCCATACGTCCCACCGGCACACCCTCCGGCGCGGCGCGGGTGAAGACGGGCGTCGTCTCCGCGCCGAACTCCCGGGCGTAGATGAGCTCCTCGGGGCTGCGCGCGGACACCACCAGCCGCAGCGGCACGGTCAGGTTCCGCGCCCGGTGGTGCCGGACCATCGACATCAGCGGTACGACACCGGAGCCGGCGCCGATCAGCAGCGCGGGCCGGTCGCCGGGCCAGGCGAAGAAGCCGCTCACCGGGCCCCGCACCTCGACCCGGTCGCCGGGCCGGGCGACGGTGTGGAACCAGCCCGAGACCTCGCCGCCGTCGACGTGGTCCAAGGTCAGCTCGATGTGCCCGGAGTCGTCCGGGGCGGACGCGATCGAGTAGTGGCGCTGGGCCGCATAACCGTCCTCTGCGGTCAGCCGCACCATCAGGTGCTGACCGGGCAGGTGACCCGGCCAGCCGGGCACGGCGAACCGGAAGGTGGCGGCACGCGCGGTCTCACGGCGGATCTCGGTCAGCGTGGCGGTCTGCCACACGGAGGCGGCCTGCTCGCTCACGGCGATGCGCCCGGGCACGGCGAACCGCGTGGGAGGCACGAAGGTCTCAGTCACCGGAGTACCTCTGCTCCTGCCAGGGGTTGCCCCGCTCGTGGTAGCCGTTCTGCTCCCAGAAACCGGGCTCCTCGTGGTCGAGGATCCGCAGGCCCGCGATCCACTTGGCGCTCTTCCAGAAGTACAGGTGCGGCACCAGCAGTCGCGCCGGACCGCCGTGCTCGGGGGCGAGCGGCCCGCCGTCGTACTCCCAGGCGATCCAGGCACGCCCGCCGGTCAGGTCGGCGAGCGGGAGGTTCGTGGTGTAGCCGGTGTGCGAGTAGGCGACGGCATGGGTCGCCGACCCATGGGGCCGGACCACATCGAGGAAGGTGTCCAGGGACACGCCCGAGAACCGCACCCCGAACTTCGACCAGCTCGTCACGCAGTGGATGGCGCCCTCGTACGCCGACGGCGGCAGCCGGTGCGCCTCCTCCCAGTCCCAGGTGCGGGGCTCGTCCACCAGGCCGTCGACGCGGAACGTCCAGTCGGCGGGTGCCAGATCGGGAGTGACCTCGGCGGACAGGACGGGCCAGTCGTCGCCGGCGTCGTACTGGCCCGGCGGCAGCCCGGGGTCGTCGACGCGGGGGCGCCCGGTGAAGCCTCTGGTGATGTGCATGGGGAACTGCCTCCGGACCGGGCCGACGGTGCCACGCCGGGCGCCGGGTGATCAGTGATTGCGCATTCAAAGGTACGTGCGGTGCGCCTCAGTCGTGCCCACCGGGCTCGGAGCCCGCGTTGTAGCGCACGAGACACTCGGCGAACAGCGACAGATCCTCGGTCGGCCAGTCCGCCAGCCGCTCCCGGAAGGCAGCCCGGCGGCTCTCGGTGACCTGGGCCAGGATGCGCCGGCCCGACTCCGTCAGATGCAGCACCAGAACGCGCTGGTCCTCCGCGTCGGGGCGGCGTTCGATCAGACCGGCCCGTTCCAGGGCGGACACCTGGCGGCTGACAGTGGACTTGTCCAGGGCGTAGTGGGCGGCCAGATCGGTGGCACGGCAGCCGCCGCTCTCCTCCAGATGCCCGAGCAGCGTGTACGACACCAGCGACAGCTCGGGGTGCATCCGCCCCGCCGCGGCACGGGCACGGCGGGCGAAGACCGTCATCTCCCGCTGGATGGTCTCCACGGCGTCGGCTGCGTTCACCTGGCCTCCCTCATGGCGCTGCTGCCTGGCCTTTCCATGGTTGCATGGCCCAACCACTTGTCGGCCGGGCGGCAGGTGGTCGGGCCCGTACCGGGCGGCCGGTCCGTCGGGTAGTGTTGCCGTCCGGCTGCGGACCACCCCAGCCATCGGAAGCCGAGGAGGTGAGACCCATTACCGCTGTGTCAGCTCGGGTGCTCACTCCTCGATGTCGCGCGGATCGCCGCCCGTAGGTGACCGCCGGAGCGCCCTTCGGCTCTCGAAAGGCTCTTGGCTTCCATGCCGTCTGTGTCTTCTGTCCCGCCCTCCACGCCGTTGTCCCGTGCCTCCGTGGCCGACGCCCTGCGCACCGCGGGGTGCGTCTTCGCCGAGGACGAGGCCGAGTTGATCCTCTCCACCGCCGGCACCCCGGCCGAAGCGGCCGCCATGGTCGAGCGCCGCGCCGAGGGTCTGCCCCTCGAACTCGTCGTCGGCTGGGCCCAGTTCCGGGGCCTGCGCATCACCGTCGCCCCCGGCGTCTTCGTGCCGCGCCGCCGCACCGAGTTCCTGGTGGAACAGGCCCTCGCCCAGGCGCCCGGCTCCACCGTCGTCGTGGACCTGTGCTGCGGCTCGGGTGCCGTCGGTATGGCGCTGGCCGCCGGGCTGGGCCGCGTCGAACTGCACGCCGCCGACATCGATCCCGTCGCCGTGGACTGCGCCCGCGGCAACGTCGCCGCCGCCGGTGGTCACGTCCACCAGGGCGACCTGTTCGAGGCGCTGCCCGGTGAGCTGCTCGGCCGCGTCGACATCCTCGCGGCCAACGTGCCGTACGTACCCAGCGACGAGATAGGTCTGCTGCCCATGGAGGCCCGCGACCACGAGCCCTTGGTCGCCCTCGACGGCGGCACGGACGGCCTCGACGTACTGCGCCGGGTCGCGGCCGAGGCCCCCCGCTGGCTCGCCCCCGGCGGCTGCGTCCTGGTGGAGACCAGCCGACACCAGGCCCCGACCGCCGTCGCCGCGTTCGAACGCAACGGCTTGACGACCCGCCTGGCCGTCTCGGAAGAACTGCACGCGCATGTGGTGATCGGGGTGAGGCAGCAGGAGCCGCTCAGTCCGGGGCCGTCGCCCGGGCGATGAGCAGGGCCACGTCGTCGAAGTTGTCCGGCTCGTGGAGTGTGCGCAGGAGCAGGTCGCAGACCTCCTCCAGGGGGCGGTCGGGGCCGTCGAGCAGGGACAGGAGGGTGTCGAGGCGGTCGTCCAGCGGGTCGCGGCGGGTCTCGACGAGGCCATCGGTGTAGAAGACCAGGCGGTCGCCCGGCTCGAGATCGACCGTGGTCGTGGAGAACGGGACGCCGCCCACGCCGAGCGGCACCCCGGTCGGCAGGTCGAGCAGCTCAGGAGGCCGGCCCGCCCGGACGCGTACCGGCGGCAGATGCCCGGCGTTGGCGATCCGGCACTGTCGCCGATGCGGGTCGTGGACGGCGTAGACGCAGGTGGCGATGGCCTGCTCCAGTCCCTCGGTGATCTTGTCGAGGTGCTCCAGGAGCCGGGCCGGGTCGAGGTCGAGGGAGGCCAGCGTGTTGGTCGCCGTACGCAGCCGGCCCATGGTCGCCGCCGCGGGGATGCCGCTGCCCATCACGTCGCCCACGACGAGCGCGGTCGTGCCGCCGTCCAGCGGGATGACGTCGAACCAGTCGCCCCCGACCTCGCTCGTGGCCCCGGCCGGCTGGTAGCGGGAGGCGACCTCGAGGCCGCCCGTCACCCGGGGATGGCTGGGCAGCAGACTGCGCTGGAGGGTGAGCGCGGTGTCCCGGGCACTCTGGTACCAGCGGGCGTTGTCGATCTGCACGGCCGCCCGGGCGGCCAGCTCGCGCGCCAGCAGCAGGTCGTCCTCGGAGAACGGCAGCGGATTGCGGGTGCGCTTGAGATCGAGCGCACCCAGCACCTCGCCGCGCGCGATCAGCGGCACCGCCAGATAGGAGTGCACTCCGGCCCGGCCCAGCAGCTTCGCCGCCTCCGGGGAACGGGCGATACGCGGCAGATCCTCGTCCGTGACCTGCGGCAGCATCACGGGACGGGCCGTGCGCACGCACTGGGTGACGAGCCGGTCGGGAGCGTACCGGGCAACCTGCCCCGGAGGATCCGCGGCCTCCAGGGCCTCGGCCGAGTCGTACCCCTGGACCGCCAGCGCGCGGATCACGGCCGACTCGGCGGGGCCGAGGCTGGTGCGCCGCCCCTGCACAACCGCGTCCAGCAGATCGACGGCTGCGATGTCGGCGAGTTCCGGCACGGCCACGTCGGCGAGCTCGCGGGCCGTGCGGTCCAGGTCCAGCGAGGTACCGATCCGGCCGGACGCGTCCGCGATCAGGGCCAGACGCCGCCGCGCGGCCTCGGCCTCGATGCCCGCCCGGTACTGATCGGTGACGTCGACGATCGAGACGGCTACGCCCAGCACGGTCCCGAAGGCGTTCTCCAGCCGGTACAGCGAGATCGACCAGGCGTGGTCCTGGTCCGGGTCGGCCGGGGTGCGGCCGATCGTGGACTGGTCGACGACCGGCCTGCCGGTGTCCAGGACCCGGCGCGCCGCGGCCTCCAGGGCCTCGACGTCCATCTGCGGCACCACCTCGTGGACCGTGCGCCCCAGGTGCTCCTCGGCCGGTACGCCGTTGAGTTCCTCCAGTGCCGCGTTGACCGAGACGTACCGCAGCTCGGTGTCCAGCACGGCCAGCCCGATCGGGGACTGAGCGATCATCCGCGTCGACAGCGCCACCTCCCGCTCCAGCCGGTGCACGGTCGACTGGTCGGCGCACAGACCGAGCGCGTACACGTCCCCCTGGTCGTCCAGCAGCCGCATGTTGCGGAACTCCACCAGCCGCGTACTGCCGTCCTTGTGCCGGATCGGGAAGGCGCCCGCCCAGCTCTGCCCGGTGCCCATCACGTCCGCGAACAGCTTGACCACGAGGTCGACGTGCTGCTCGTGGACCATGATCCGGGCGGCGTACTGCCCGAGCGCCTCCCGCGCCTCGTACCCGAACAACTCCTCGGCCTGCGGGCTCCACAGCACGATGCGGCCCTCGGCGTCGAGGACCACCGAGGCCACGCGCAGGACGTCGAGCAGCCCGCTCGGTCGTGCCGACCCGCGCGGGGGCTCGTCGCCCTCGGCCACGGGAGACCCGGCTGCACTCATCCCATGCCCCGCCTTCGCCGATCCTCGCGGCACGCCGTCATGGTGCCGACACCCCATGCTCTACCGCGCGGAGCCGTTTTCTCGAGGCCCCTTCCGTCACCTTCCACCATCTCCCAACACGGCGCGTACCGCCCCGCAAACCGGTCACCACAACAGGGGCGCTGCCGGTAGTGCTCGTCGGAAGGTGGTGCTTTGCTGGGAAAGGGGCGGATACGGCAGCGTGGCCAGAAGAGGAGCGTCACGATGGACCTTGAGCGACCGCACCCCCACTCGGTCTCGGTGGAGATCAGCGGATGCAGCAAGCACGACGCCCGGATCGTGTTCGACACGCTGTGCGCCTGCTTCGAGTCGGACCGGTGCGCCGACGACGTGCCCGAGGAACTGCACGAGACCCGCCCGACCGTGTGGCTCGGCACCTTCGACGTCGCCGACACGCACGAGGGCGCGCGGCCGGCCCGGCTGTCGTCCTCCGTCGACGCCGACCTGCACGGCGGGTACTGGGCGATCGAACAGTTCCGCATGAGGCTGGACTCCCTGTTCGCCGTGCAGGACCTGACCACGGTCCCCGGCGACCAGGAGGAGGAACTGCACGTGCGCCTCGAGAGCCGGTGATCCCCTGGCCGTAGCCCAGTGTGCCCTCCATCACCTTATGCAACTAGTTGCATAAAGCGCCGGTAGTCCTCTAGAACTACGGGGACGACACCGCGCACGGAGGGCCCGACGATGAGCCGTTACCCGCACCTGCTGACCCCCCTCGACCTGGGCTTCACGACCCTGCCCAACCGGGTCCTCATGGGCTCCATGCATGTCGGCCTGGAGGAGGCCGAAGGCGGTTTCGAGCGCATGGCCGCCTTCTACGCCGCCCGCGCCCGCGGGGGAGTGGGCCTGATCGTCACCGGCGGCATCGCACCCAACGACGAGGGGCGTCCCTACGAGGGCGGAGCGAAGCTCACCACCGAGGCGGAGGCCGAGCAGCACCGGGTCATCACCGACGCCGTGCACCACGCGGGCGGGCGGATCGCGATGCAGATCCTGCACTTCGGCCGGTACGCCTACCACCAGGACCTCGTCGCGCCCAGCCCGGTCCAGGCGCCGATCAGCCCCTTCCCGCCCCGCGAGCTGAGCGACGCCGACATCGAGCGGACCATCGACGACTACGTCCGCGCCGCCCGCCTGGCCCGGCACGCCGGCTACGACGGCGTGGAGATCATGGGCTCGGAGGGCTACCTCATCAACGAGTTCATCGCCCGGCACACCAACCAGCGCACCGACCGCTGGGGCGGCTCGTACGAGAACCGCACACGCTTCCCGCTCGAGATCGTGCGGCGGGTGCGCGAGGCGGTCGGCGAGGACTTCATCGTCGTCTACCGGCTGTCCATGCTCGACCTCGTCCCGGGCGGCTCGACGCTCGACGAGGTGATCACCCTCGCCAAGGCCGTCGAGGCCGCCGGGGCGACGATCATCAACACCGGCATCGGCTGGCACGAGGCCCGCATCCCCACCATCGCCACCTCCGTGCCGCGCGGTGCGTACACCTGGGTGACCAAGCGGCTCATGGGCGAGGTGTCCGTCCCGCTCGTCACCACCAACCGCATCAACACCCCCGAACTCGCCGAGGAACTGCTCGCCGAGGGCGCGGCCGACATGGTGTCGATGGCCCGCCCGATGCTCGCCGACCCGGACTTCGTCACCAAGGCCGCGGCGGGCAGGCCCGAGGCGATCAACACCTGCATCGGCTGCAACCAGGCCTGCCTCGACCACACCTTCAGCGGCCTCATCACCTCCTGCCTGGTCAACCCGCGCGCCTGCCACGAGACGGAACTCGTGCTCTCCCCGACCCGGCTGCGCAAACGCGTCGCGGTCGTCGGCGCCGGACCGGCCGGTCTCGCCTGCGCCGTCTCGGCGGCCGAGCGCGGCCACGACGTCACCCTCTTCGACGCCGCGAGCGAGATCGGCGGGCAGCTCAACGTCGCCCGCAAGGTCCCCGGCAAGCAGGAGTTCGACGAGACCCTCCGCTACTTCCGCACCCAGCTCGACTGGCACGGCGTCGACGTACGGCTGAACACGCCCGTCACGGTCGCGGACGTCGACGGCTACGACGAGGTCGTCGTCGCCACCGGCGTCAGCCCGCGCACCCCCGACATCCCCGGCGTCGACCACCCGAGCGTCCTCGGCTACCTCGACGTCCTGCGCGACGGCGCCCCCGTCGGCGACCGCGTCGCGATCCTCGGCGCGGGCGGCATCGGCTTCGACGTCGCCGAGTACCTCACGGACGGCGGCGACAAGGCCCACGAGAACCCGGCGACGTACTTCCGCCAGTGGGGCGTCGACCTCGACTACCGCGCCCCCGGCGGCCTCGCCGCGCCCGAGCGGCCCGCCCCGCCGCGCACCGTCCATCTGCTCCAGCGCAAGACGTCCAAGGTCGGCGCCGGACTCGGCAAGACCACCGGCTGGATCCACCGCGCCGAACTCAAGCACCGCGGCGTCACCATGGTCCCGGGCGTGCGCTACGACCGGATCGACGACGCCGGACTGCATGTCACGGTCGACGGCGCGAGCACGGTGCTGGAGGTCGACACGATCGTGCTGTGCACGGGCCAGGAGCCGCGCCGCGGTCTGTACGAGGAGCTGGTCGCCGCCGGGCGCAGCACGCACCTGATCGGCGGCGCCGACGTGGCCGCGGAACTGGACGCCAAGCGTGCCATCAAGCAGGGCACCGAGCTGGCGGCTGCGCTGTAGGGGACCTGCCGCCCGTCCCTAGGATGACTGGTATGTCACTCCCGCACGCGATCCTCACCGCCCTGCTCGAGAAGCCGTCGTCGGGCCTGGAGCTGACCCGCCGGTTCGACCGGTCGATCGGCTACTTCTGGTCCGCGACGCACCAGCAGATCTATCGCGAGCTGGGAAAACTGGAGGCCGACGGCCTGATCCGGGCCCTGCCGTCCGAGCAGCCGGCGCGCGGGCAGAAGAAGAGCTACGAGGTCCTGCTCGCGGGCCGCGCCGAACTGGCCCGCTGGACCGCCGCCTCCCAGGACCCCAAGCCCCACCGCGACACGCTGCTGCTGCGGCTGAGGGCGGCGGCCGTGGTCGGAACGGCGGGCCTGGAGGCCGATCTGCGACGCCATCTGCGGCTGCACGAGCGGCAGTTGGCGGAGTACCAGGAGATCGAGCAGCGCGACTTCCCGCCCGGCCGGGACGGCACCGAGGACCGGCTACGGCATCTGGTGCTGCGGGCCGGCATCGACCTGGAGACCTTCTGGACCCAGTGGCTCAGCCGCGCCCTGGCGGAGTTCGCCGAGCTTCCGGACGGCGAGCCGACCACCCCGGCCTGACCGGGGTGTGACGGTGGCCCGCCCGACCGGAGCGCTTCGGGAGGGCGGGCCGCCGTCCGTACCGGGTCAGAACCGGTACGGCTTGTTGCGGCGGCGCAGGTACCAGGCCGTCCCGAGCAGGCCGGCCCCGACCAGCGTGCCGCCCGCGACCAGCGTGACGGTCCCGTAGTCCGTGGCGCTTCCGCCGGTACCGCCCATGACGCCGCGGGACGGCGAGGCGGACGGGGACGGGGACGCGGACCTCGTGGGGGAGGGTGTCGGGGAGACGACGACGGACTGGGTGCCCGCGGTCGTGCCGTCCGAGCAGATGACGATGACGGTGTACGTCCCCGCGCTGACGCTCGACCAGGCGGCGGACTGGCTCGTGGATGTCCCCGACAGGGTCACCTGGCGCCCCTGGGCGAAGCTGCCCTGACTGCTGGTGAGCAGTGAGGCGGTGCCCCAGCTGCCGCTGATCTGGGTGCACGCGCTGGTCGTGACCGACACCGTGGAACCCGTGGTGCTCACGGAGATGCCCGGGCCCGCGGCAGCGGGCCCCGCGGCCAGGGCGAGGGGCAGAGCGGCGGCTGCCACGGTCAGGCCGGAGCGGAGAACTGGCGATGAATTGCGCATGTGGACTGCCCTCCGGCGGCACGGTTGGCGGTACATCCCTAGCGCCGCCGAGGGTCGGGAATCGCCCGTGCTGCCTCAGGGGTCAGCCAAAGCTCCCCGGGCCGGGGCCGCACGCCGGGTTCCGCCGTGCAGGTGACGTCGTCCACTGGCCGGCCGACGCGGGCACGACATCTCCGTGGGCCCGGCGTCGCCGCCGTGATGTCCACGTCACCGCCGCGGTCTCGGTGTCACCGCCGCGTGCCCGTGGTCACCGTCCGCTCCGCCGAGAAGCCGCCCCAGGTGCCGTCCGGCAGCATCGCCCGGATCCGGACGCGGTGGGTGACACCGGCGACCTGCCCCACGTAGAAACGGTGCGTCGCCCGGTCGCGCGGGGCGCTCCCGCCGTACACGAGGGACGTGGCCGGGCGGCCGTCCAGCTGGATCTGGTACTCGGTGATCTCGCCGTCCACGCGGGGCGGCACCCAGCTCAGGTCGACGTGGTACGCCCCGTCCTCGCGGTGGCTCGTCGCCCGGAAGCCGGTGGGGGCCGTGGCGCGGCCGTCGTCCGTGCCCGGGGTGGTGAGACAGACGGTGTGAGTGGCGGGGGAGACGTTGCCGGCCGCGTCCCTGGCCCGGACGGTGAACGTGTAGGACGTGCCGGGCCGCAGCCCCGTGACCACGGCGGCCGTCTGGTCTCCGCTCACGCTGTGGATCTTCGTGGCTCCCTGGTGGATGTCGTACGACACCACGTCCCGGTCGTCCGTCGAGGCGGACCACGACAGCTGGACCGCCCGGCTTCCGACCGCCCGTCCGATGGGCGACGAGGGGCGGGCCGGCGCCGAGCGGTCGTCCGCCACGGCAGCGGGTGTCCGCGCCCGGACCTGACGGCTGGGCGGCCCGAGCCGCCCGTCGGCGTCCCGCGCCCGTACGGTGAAGACGTACAGCGTGGACGGCCGGAGCCTGGTGACGTCCACCATGTGCTTGGAACCTGGTACTTCCCTGACCTTCGTGGTGCCCCGATACACCTCGTAGACGTCGGCCCGCACGGTCACGTTCCACATGACGTGCACGCTCGTCGCACTGCCCGCCGCCGCGGTGACGCCCGTCGGTGCCCCGGGCGCACCGCCGACGTCCTGTTCCTCCGCTCCGGCCCAGCCGCAGGCGGCGACCAGCGCGAGAGCCCCGCAGAGCGCGACGCGCCGGAGGAGAAGGGCGGGAGCGGAGAACGAGACGAGAACGCGTCGCACGACACTGCCTCCCGGGACGGCACTCGGGAATGGTCCGGACCAATATGACGTGACTGACGCGATCACATCAAGAGGGCGGTGGTGAAGGGTGACACGGGGCGCCAAGGCGGTCGCGCGTCACCCCCGCCGTTCGTGACCACTCGGGAGGGTTACGTATGCTGACGTCCCTCACGGCCGAACTCCTGGCGGACATCGGGGAGTTCGGGCATGTCGCGCGGTCCGCTGTCGTCGCAGATCCCGTGCCGGCGTGGGTGGCCGGGCGGCCCGGGTCTGACACGGACTCAGGTCCCCGGCCCCTGTCGGCGGTTGAGGGAGTGCGCCGTCCGGCCCTCCGAGGGTGACCTGATGAACAGCCCGGGGGAACAAGTGGGTCTGAGTGCCCGTCAGGTTCCCTCAGGAGAGGCTCACCATCGTGCGTGTCCAGTCGCTCACACTGGCCGCGGCCAGCGCCGCCCTGCTCGTCCCGACGACACCGCTCGCCACGCCGGCCCAGCCGCGCACACAGCCGGTGGTGTGGCGCCCGGTGGTGTGGCGTCCGGTGGTGTGGCGCGAGGCCTCCGTCAGCGCCGCCGACCTGCTGGCCAGAGCACGGGACTGCGCTCCCGTCTCCCGCGGCCGCTACCGCAGCGACAACGGCGCCTCCGCGAAGATCCCGGTCTGCGGCACCCGCGGCGCCGTCTTCTGGAAGGCCGACATGGACATCGACTGCGACGGCCGCCCCGGACCCCGCTGCAACCGCCGCACCGACCCGTATTTCGCCGCCAGCACGGCCTACTCCCAGTCCGATGGCCGCCCCTTGAACGCCGAACGCCTCCCCTTCATCGTCGTGCCCGCCCCGAGCCGCATCTGGGACCACCGGGACCACGGCGTGGGCGGCGGTTCGGTCGTGGCCGTCGTGTACCGCGACCAGGTGCAGTACGCGGTCGTCGGCGACACGGGCCCGCGGGGCGTCATCGGAGAGGCCTCCTACGCGACGGCCGAGGCCCTCGGCATCCGCCCCCACCCGCTCCAGGGCGGCACCGCCTCGGGCGTCACCTACATCGTCTTCAAGAACACCCGGGTATCACCCATCGAGGACCACGAGGCGGCCGTGACGACGGGGGAGCGGGCGGCGAGGCGGTTCGTCGACGGGAGCTGAGCGAGTGACGGCACGTCAGCTCCAGCTCGCCGTGGCCGGGCACGCCGCCGTCCGGCGTGCCCGGGTCCGGTCTCACACCTTCCGGTACGTGTACGCCTCCGCGGCGGCCGACTCCACCGCCGCCAGATCCGCCCCGGTGCCGGCCGTGACGACAGCGGCCACGGCACCCTCCACGAACGGGGCGTCCACCAGCCGCGTCTGCTCCGGGAGTTCGTCGCCCTCCGCCAGCAGCGCCTTCACGGTGAGCACCGCGCTGCCCAGGTCGGTGAGGACGGCGACGCCCGCGCCGCGATCGACGGACGCGGCCGCCGCGGCGATCAGTTCGGCGCTGGTGCCGAGCCCGCCTCCCTCGGTGCCGCCCGCCGGAGCGACGGGCACCGCCGGACCGCCGCCCGCGAGCCCCTTCGCCAGCGCGGCGACCGACGCGGCCACCTCCGCGCTGTGCGACACCAGCACGATTCCCACAAGCCGCTCGTCACTCATCGGCGGCCTCCGCGAGCGCGGCGACGAGGAGCGCCGACGACGTGGCGCCCGGGTCCTGGTGCCCGATGCTGCGCTCACCCAGATAGCTGGCCCGGCCCTTGCGCGCCTGCAGGGGCGTCGTCGCCACGGCGCCCTCGTCCGCGGCGGCCCGCGCCGCCGCGAACGAGTCACCGAGAGCGTCCACCGCGGGCACCAGCGCGTCGATCATGGTCTTGTCGCCCGGGGCGGCACCGCCGAGCGTCATGACCGCGTCCACCCCGGTCCGCAGCGCCTCGGCCAGCTGCTCCGCACTGACCTCGGCGGCATCCCCGAGCGCCTTGCCGGTACGGCGCAGCAGCGTGCCGTACAGCGGCCCCGAGGCGCCGCCGACCGTCGAGATGAGCTGGCGTCCGGCCAGCGTCAGCACCCCGCCGGGCGTGCCAGGGGCCTCCTTCTCCAGGGCGGCCGCCACGGCGGTGAAGCCGCGCTGGAGGTTGCTGCCGTGGTCGGCGTCCCCGATGGGGGAGTCGAGGGCGGTGAGCCGTTCCGCCTCACGGTCGACGGACGCGGCGGTAGCCGTCATCCAACGGCGGAAGAAATCGGCGTCGAGCACTGGATCTCCTTGCCTGGTAGGTACGGGGTGATCCTTTCCCCCGCGCGTCACATGCCCCAGCGCAGACCCGCCGTCTTCACCGGCGCGTCCCACAGCCGCAGCATCTCCTCGTCGACCTGGCACAGGGTGAGCGAGGCCCCCGCCATGTCGAGGGAGGTGACGTAGTTGCCCACGAGGACCCGGGCCACGGGCACGCCGCGCTGGGCGAGCACCCGGTGTACCTCGGCATTGAAGCCGTACAGCTCGAGCAGGGGTGTCGCGCCCATGCCGTTGACGAGGACCAGCACGGGATTGCGCGGCTGAAGGTCGTCCACCACCGCCTCGACGGCGGCCTCGGCGATCTCGCCGGAGGTCATCATCGCCCGCCGCTCCCGGCCGGGCTCGCCGTGGATGCCGATGCCCAACTCCAGCTCACCGGGCGGCAGATCGAAGGTGGGGCTGCCCTTGGCGGGCGTGCTGCAGGCGCTCAGCGCGATACCGAAACTGCGGGAGTTCTCGTTGACCTGCCGGGCGATGGCCTCCACCCGCTCCAGCGGCATGCCCTCGTCAGCGGCGGCACCGGCGATCTTCTCCACGAACAGGGTCGCGCCGGTGCCACGCCGGCCGGCCGTGTAGAGGCTGTCGGTCACCGCCACGTCATCGTTGACCAGCACTTTCGCGACCTGGATGCCCTCGTCCTCGGCCAGCTCGGCGGCCATGTCGAAGTTGAGCACGTCGCCGGTGTAGTTCTTCACGATGAACAGGACCCCGGCCCCGCTGTTCACGGCGGCGGCCGCGCGCAGCATCTGGTCGGGCACCGGGGAGGTGAACACCTCGCCCGGACAGGCCGCCGACAGCATGCCGGGACCCACGAAACCCCCGTGCAGCGGCTCGTGCCCCGAGCCTCCGCCCGAGACCAGCCCCACCTTTCCGGCCACGGGAGCGTCCCGCCGCACGATCACCCGGTTCTCCACGTCCACGGTCAGCTCCGGGTGGGCAGCCGCCAGACCGCGCAGCGCGTCCGCGACCACGGTCTCCGGGACGTTGATCAGCATCCTCATGGGTATCTCCTAGCGAGCTTAGCAGGTGAACTCTTGACCTGCGTTTTTGCTGGTCAGAAGGCTTTTCTTCAGTTGTCGATCTTGGCGGTCCATGGCGGTCGGAAGCGGGTTCTGGCGGTACTGACACTGACTTAATGCCGACTTTGATGACGGTGCGTCAGGTGGCTGGCTGCGGGTCGGATGCGTATCAGCGAGAGCCTCATGTCTGCAGTATCGACCTTGCGCTTGCGAAGGTCACGTGGGGCCGTACTCGGGCGTGCTGGGTATAGGTCGATCTTGGTGAAAGATCACCAACGTGACCTTGCTTGCCAGGGGTCCGCGGCCGGGGCGCGCTGCGAGGAGTCACGAATGTGCAGGCCCCTGGCGGTGGTGATCCACTGGCCTCCCGGCGAGTCGGTTCAGGGCATTGGTGGGCCTCGGCGAGGCCGAGCTACGACTGATTCCCGGGCTGCTCGTCGGCTGCTGTTCGGCTCCGGCTCGGGCATGGCCCGCGCACTCGGTGGGGGCCGGCCTGCTCGGAGGATTCGTGGGCGGATTCGCCGCCGTCCACACCGGGCGGCCGGAGGTCATCGCGATCGCCCCGCTCATCAACAGCCCCGGCCGGGAGCCGCCTGCAGTCTGGCCGGAGCCTGCCTTTTCGGCGTCGTCACCGCCGTCCTGGACAGTGTCGCGGGAGGCCTGAAGGCAGCGCGGGCGGACACTGCGACGCTCACCGGACCGCCACTCTCCCCGGCGAGGATCGACGGGACCTTCCGGGCCGCCGCGCCGGCTGGTGGCCTGGCGGTCGGGGTGAGCGCCGGACTCGGGCCACGATTCCCGCCAAGGCGCGGAAGTGACGTCCTGCTCAGGCTGAGGGCCGGAATCGCGAACGCCGTGGCGGTGGGTCTTGCCTTCGGGTTCTCGCGTGCGGCGTATGGGCAGCGCACCGTCGCCCGCAGCTCGCTGGCGCTGCGCGGCGACCGCCTGCCGATGCGCCTGATGCGCGTCCTCGACGACGCACACCGGCGCGGCGTGCTGAGGCGGAACGGCGCGCACACCGGGTTCGCCCACCAGATGTGCGAGGGCGCCAGGCCCGAATCCCTGTGGACGAGAGTCCCCGGTAGGACGGCAGCTCTTCGATTGCCTCAGCGGGTGATCGACGAGTGAAGTTGGGGGCAGCCGGCCATCTGATCAGGAGCGGTCTCTGCTACGGCTCTGCTGTCGAGACGCGTTCCGTTCGTCGTCTTGCGGGGGCGTTTGGGCCCATGGTGGGCGGGCAGCGTCGCCGCTTTCGGTGGAGGAGTCTGTCTGCGACAGCCCCCCGAGGAAGGCCTGGCCCAAGGCATGGGCAAGGACTTCGCGAGCGGCTCGCAGGCGGCTCACCTGCCACCAGGCCGCGGGCGCGAGGGCGAGTGCCAGCCCGACGCCGGACCACACCATGCCGACAGGGCTGACCGTTCGCAGGTGGACGACGCCGTACACGATGATGGTGAAGAACACCAGACTCCACAACAGATGTGGGACGAACGTCCTGAGGCGGTCAGGGCTAGCAGCTTCTCCTTTGGGTGTAACAACGAACCTGCTGCGACGGCGCAGCACTGCGCCTGCGAGTGCCTGGGCATAGATGGGGGCGGCCATCGCGGACATGATCATGCCGCTGACTCCGGAGGAACCCTCTGGTTCGTGAGGGCTGACGTTGTGACGTCGGTTCCAGACGTAGACGCCCAACTGCACTGCGAGGGCATTGCCGTACAGCGTGATCCACGTAGCAGGGTCGATGTCGACGCTTCCGACGCCGACGATCACGAGAAGGCAGCAACTCAACGCACTGAGGCACCAGTTGAGCGCCATGACCGGGAAATGAGCGATCATCAGCCCGTAGTGGAGGAGACGTCCCGGCGACAGCCGCGGTATGGCCCGCGGGAACTGCTTGAGGATTGCCTCGTAGGTCCCGCGGCTCCACCGTCGCTGCTGGGAGAAGTAGTCCGTCCAGTTGCTGGGACCTTCCCCGACTGCCAGGACGTCTGGGGTGTAGACGGACCGCCAGCGTTTCCCTGTCGAAGGGTTGCGGGTCCGGTGGATGTCGAGTCCGGTCGCCAGGTCCTCGGTGATGGAGTCCTGCAGTCCGCCGACGCTCTTCAGAGCTTTGACCCGGATGGCGTTGTTGGTACCGACCAGCATCGGAGAGCCGTAACGGTTGCCGGCGCGCTGCGTCAGCGCGTGGAAGAAGAACTGCTGGCTTTCCGCCGCTCTGGCCACTGAGCTGTCGTTGTTGCCGTACACCTGCGGGCTCACGACAAAGGCCACGTCCGGATCGCGGAAGTAGCCGAGGATCCGCTCAAGGTAGTTGGGGAGCGGGATGTGGTCGGTGTCAACCGAGGCGAAGTAGTCGTAGTCGTCACCATGGGCGTCGAGCCAGGCGTTGTAGTTGCCGTGCTTGGTCCGAGCCCGGTGGGGGCCGCGTGATTGGTTCCACCGCGCAATGCCCTTGCGGGAGAAGTGGTGCACTCCGAGCCGTTCGCACAGGAGTCGGGCTTCGGGATCATTGCCCTCGTCGAGCAACCAGACGTGGAGGAGGCCGCGGTGGCGCAGGCGTACGGCGGCCTCCAAGGTGGCTCGGAGCAAGTCGAGCGGCTCCTTGCCTGGCACGAATGTGGTGATGAAGGCGACCCTGGTCCCGGTCTCGGGAACCACGGGTACAGGGTCTCTGGCCATGAGAGTGGACACGGTGCTGGAGATCAGGGGCACCTGTCGACTTAGCTCGATCAGTCCGATGAGAGCGATCATGGTGATGTGCAGGATTCTCGGCCAGCCGTCGTCGGGCAGCGCCGAGCTCCAGTGCTTGGGCTGCAAGAGCCATGCGAGGAGGACGAAGCCAAGCAAGGGTGCGGCAGCGAGCATGAGTGCGACCCGGAAGCGGTGCGGCTCTTGGGCCAGCAGCGAGCGGAACTGGACCCGGTACGTGGCATGAGCCGGAGGCTGTGTCAGTGGACCGGCCAGACGGCTGTAGTGGTCGTAGTCGTAGCGGGGCAGGACCCGGGCTCGTTTGCGTGGGCGGCGCGGGGGTTCTGCGGGCCGACGTACCCGCGTTTGTTCTGGTATCTGCACGGGCCGTGCGGCTTCCGTCTGAGCAGCCGGCATCAGCCGTAGCTCCAGGGGCTGGCTCAGTTGGTCCTGGGCCTTTGGCACGAGCACTTTGGCCCGGCCCGGTCGTGTGGTGTCGTTGGGGGCACTCTCGCGTCCCTCCATGCGCATGGTGCGTACCACGTGCAGGCAGGACACCCGTTGGTGGAATTTTTCACTTCCGGGGCCGGTCAGGGAGATTGCCTCGGACAAGCAGCGCACGGGGTCGCCCTGGGGCGAGATCTCATCGGTCCATTCGTTCAGAGTCCACAAGGCGATTGCGTAGTTGACCAGCACGGTGGGGCGGAGAGGGTCGGGGCCCTCCATGGTGTCGAGCAGCTGCCGGAACTGGCCGATGCTGGTTTCCATCAGGGCGGCGTCGTCGGTGTCGAACGCCGTCGCGTAAAGGCTGACGGTGCTGTCGTTGTCCGGCCTGGCGTTGTGCGGCCTGTCGGATGATGCGTGATGCGGTTGGAGCAGGGCCGCTTCGAAGGCGGCGGCGGGTCGAGGCGGTTCGACCGATCGCCCGCACACCGCAGAACAGCGTGCGAGCAGCTCCTGCATGGAGGACCGGATCCAGTCCGGAGCGTGCACTGCTCCCACGGACTCGCCACGGTGGGCGAACAGCTCGCGCAGACCATGCGTTGCTTGCCCGAATGCTTCCCAATCCGCGTCGGTCAGGGCGCGTTGCAGCAAGCTGACGCAGTCGGCGGCCTCGGTCCACCGCGTCACTGGCATGCGCCATTCCAAGCCCATATCGAGAGTACGGATGGCTTGCATCACCAGGTCGCCGGGCAGTGCGGCGCACTGAGGTTCTGCTGCCGACGAGTCGTAGTCCAGGGGTGGGCTGGTGAGTAACACCGCCCCGTAGGGGATTTCCGCCGTACCGGGTTTCCACAGGCCAGGCGTGTCGGGGCGGCTGCCATGGAAGGCCAGTAGCGGTGATGCCATATCGGTGTGCGCGAGGTAGCGCGAATACTCATCGAGTACGGCTCGAGCGTCCTCGTGGGAGGCGGTGTGGCTCGATGCCGCGAGTCGCAGGCCGTCGATCAGCTTCACCAGACCCTGTGAGCAGCTGGGGAGCCCGGCGGAGGCGGCGCGTAGAAAGGCCAGGCAGACCTGTTCGGCGGACTGTTCGGTCAAGCCGGCGCGCATGCGCTCGAGTAAGGCCCATGCGGACAGCAGAGCCCCGTCAGCCGTGCCGGCGGTGGCGAGCAGCAGCTCCGGTCGTAGGTCGGCGCCTGCTCCGGAGTGCAGCAGGTGATAGTTCAGACCCGCGCTTTGGAACTGTGTGTGACTGGCCTTCGGGTCCCTGGTGAACGAGCGTCCGATCAGCTCGGTTGCCCGGGTGTCGCCGCTGGCGAGATACCCGAGAAGCGCGTCTGCGGCAGTCTCGCCGGAGAGGACGGACACGCGCAGGTGTGTGGGCCGAACGGCCGGGCGTACGGTGACGAGGGGAGCGGCAGTGAGGGGCAGCCGTGTGATGTGCCACGGAGATAAGGACGTACCTACCTGAATGGCATGCGGCACAACATCCAGACCTCGGAAGGCGAATCGCACGCCGTGGGCGGAGCGGAGCACTGATGGATGAGGCCATGGAACGACCTGCCAGGCGCTGCCGTGGCAGGCCCACAGCCGGATCCATGCCGTGGAGAACGCCGTGTGCGTCAGAGCGTCCGAATGGATGTGAGCGGGTGGGGTGAGGACGGCCGCAGGCTCAAGCCAGGCGTGCGGAAGGTGAGGTACCAGTTCGATCGTGACGGGATGCGATCCGCCCCCTGTGGAAACGTCGAATCCACTTTCCGTGACATCTCCGGACGGCAGCGGGGCACGTACCGCGTATGTCCCACCTGGCAGGTCCAGGACATGGGGAGCGCCCACCCGCACGATCTCGTTGCGGATGCGTTGGTGCCCGCTGTCGACGATCTGGAGATGGATCGGCGTGCCGTCAAGCACATCGTCGCGGGAGACGAGAGTGATCTCGATTCGTTCGCTCACGTGGCCACCCGCATGTGGAGCCTGGAATGCGGCGGCCAGACACCATGTGGGCGGCTGACGGTCGTGCTGTCACAGTGCGCACTGACGGTGTAGAAGCCGGAGGTGAGTTCCACGTGCCATTCCTGAATCGACTGGCCTCGCTCATCCGTACCGAGATCCCGTGCCGTTCCACAGTCCACGGTGGGCAGATCCGGTGGATGCTGCGGCACGCAAGCCAGCTTGGTACGACCTGCGACCTCGGGTGGCAGACAACGAACAGTCAGCTGGGCGGGAGGCGGGCCGTCGAGACGGTACAGCGGAACATCACCAAACCCAGTCGCCTCGACCGCGCGGTAGGACCACCCCTCACCCAGCTCCACTGCCAACAGTTGGCTGATGCTTCTCCTGATGCCGTCGGTGCGGACTTCCCAACCGTCCTGCGATTCGTCAGGCGTCGCAGCTTGTCCTTCCAGGGATCGGATCAGAGCGTGAGTGAGACGGGACACTTCATGGCGCTCGGTTTGTGCCTGGTCGAAAGCCGGGAGCCTGATGGTCAATTCGTTCTCGCACACATTCACTTTGAAGAAGTCCCGCACAGCGAGTCCGGGCACGCCTCCGTAAGGCCGCTCCAGACAGCTGTCGCGGCAAGCGTCAACGACATACAACTGGGTGCGGGGCCCAGTTTGCTGGAGGGCGAGGCGCGTTTCATCGAAGTCGAACGCTTGAGTGAATGGGGCGGCGCTATAGCGATTGAAGTCGCTTGCAAGAAGGTACTGACCGTCGCCCTGCAGCCCGTGGCCGCAGAAGTAGAGAAGAGCGATGTTGTCCGGGTGGGCGGCACAGCGAGAGGCCCATGCCTGAAAAGCGTCACGAATATTTTCGATCGTTGGTTCGAGTGCGGTGGCGGGTATTGACTCGGTGAAACTGTCGCCAGCCGGGCAGGAGAGCAGCAGATCCACACTGCCCACGGGCACGGTCCACTGGCCGCGTTCGCCGTTCACCAGCCATTGGGCAAAGGCGAGCGCGGACCTGGGAGGCGACGTGAGTTGCGTCATCCCCTCCCACAGCGGTCCGTCCCCGACCCGGTGCCGAATGCCCCCGGGCAGGAAGGGGTATTCTCCCGCGCCGATGATGAGGGCATGCAAGGCGGGGCTTGCGGCACTGGGCCCATGGAAGAGGTCTCTGACGGGCTCAGGCATGGCGCTCCGCAGGCAGGGCTGCCGCCATGCGTTCAGCGAGGCGGCGATAGAAGCTCAGTAGCCGGAAATAGGAAGAATGGGCAGCCAGCAGACCGCTACCGGTTGAATACCGGTAGTCCTCGCCCCTGGCGAAGACCGGACTGATGACGAAGGACAGGGAGTCGACTGGATCAAACACGTTGATCCAGTGCCTGGCACCCTCTGGCACGGGGGCTCGGTCACTTGCGGGATCCTCTGGCGGTGCAACGGCCGGGAACTGCCCCAGCTCGGCGAACAGACCAACCTGCGAGCCCACGGTGACCAAGACATCGCACTCCAGGTCCGGGCGCAGATGGGAGAGCAGGTCGTAAACGATGTTGCCGCCCATACTGTGCGCGACGACGACAAGCCACGGATCGGTAGACGTACGCAGCCGTGCACCCTCGTCGATCGCATCGGCGACTCGCATGGCTATCGGCGCCTGGCCAACGAGGTCCTCTCGCTGTCGAAAGTAGGCCAGTACGTCGCCGATGAACTGGGTACCTGTGAGATGTGCCGGTCGACGTGCAACCAACCGGAGCGCGGACGCGCCGCCGCGGGGAGCGGCCCTCGCCATTCGACCGAGAGCCTCGCGAAGGCGGAGGACAGCGACCCTTCTGCCGTCGGCCCGACCACCGAAAGCCTCCTGCGCGGGTACGGATGCAGCGAGCCCACCGCTCAGTTCACCGATCAGCCGCAGCAAGAACTCGTCGTCATTGGCAGCGTCAGTGGGCCACGTCGATGCCCGTCCCACCGCAGCACGTTCAGCCAGGGCAGCAGCCTCGGCGCCCATCCCGGCCAGGACGTCTGCATCGTGGATGCTCGCGTGTTCCGTCGCGAGCATCCACAACAGGTCGACTGCTTCGCAGGGCCATTTCCGAGCCATTGCCGTGACCAGTTGGTTGGGTTCAGGGACGGCGTCATCGAGTAACTCGCTCAGAAGGGCGGGCAGATCTGGTGAGGCGTCGCCGCCGAAGACCTCAACTCCGCCAGGAGGGTATGAGGCGTTGTTCCAGGCGAACCGGGCCCCGAGATCACCCCAGTAGGGATTCAGCACGCTCAACTCACTGGCTGCCGAGCAGAGGACAGGTCCCAGGATTGCGCGCATCAGCGCATCGCGTTGCGCCACTGCTCGGTGATGTGAGATCGACTCGCGCGTGCCCACTCCGTGTACGAAAACAATCGGCACAGTCCCCCCAGCCCCCGAGCGGACACGCTGCCCCGCGGTGCCCCCCACGGCCGGTCACGCTCAAACGAGATGGTAGTCGCTGAAACGCCCGCATGATGGCCGCTCCGGCAGCAACCTGCGCCAAGCAGCCGTTTGCTCACGATGGCCGACGTACGGCCGTCCTCGGGCCGGGGGGGCTCTCAGTGGTGGCCTGTCCGATCAGCGCCCCTTCCCCTGGATGCGGGCCGGGCCCCTGCGAGCAGTCGCCCACGAGGGACCTGGCGGCCCGTCCGACCAGGGCACGACGCACTATCGTGAGGGAAGGAAGGCGCCTGATCCGGGTGCGTCCGCGTGAGCCGGTCGGAGGCGGCGACGAGCGGGGAACGGCCCGGTCGATCCGAGCAGCACCTGCCCAAGCTGCGGCTGGACGAACTGCTGGACGAGCTGCAGGCGCGGATCGACGCGGCGCGGGGTGCCCAGGATCGTGTGCACAGCCTGCTGGAGGCGGTGCTTTCCGTCGGCCGGGAGCTGGATCTGCCCCAGGTGCTCCGGCATATCGTCGAGGCGGCCGTGGTGCTCGTGGACGCCGAGTACGGGGCCCTGGGAGTCATCGGCGACGACCGCATGCTCTCCGAGTTCCACACCGTCGGTATCAGCGACGAGCGGCGGGCCCGGATCGGGACCTGCCCAGCGGGCACGGCATCCTGGGCGAGCGAGCACGCGTCCGGTCGCCCGGCTGAGGTGCTGTGCGAGGCCGCGAAAGGCGCCGAGCTGCTCGTGCTCGGCTCGCGGGGCCTGAGCGGGATCGGCGGGTTCCCGGTCGGTTCTGTCGGCCTGGCCGTCGTGGCGCACGCCGAGTGCCCCGTGGTCCTGGTCCGTGCCGGTGAGCAGGCGGCGGACGAGCACGAGAAGGACCCGACGGGAATCCCGTCGGCCGCCACCCGGTATCGGCCGGTCGTACTTGGACTCGACATCGACCACCACGATGCCTCGGTGATCGAGTTCGCCTTCGACGCGGCGGCCCGGCGCGACACCGGCCTGCGGGCCGTGTACGGGTGGAACCTGCCTGCCTACTACGTCGACGGCCCGACCACCGACCTGGCACGGTACGACCAGGTCGCCCGCCGGCACGCCTCCGCCCTTGCCGAGGTACTGACCTTGTGGAGGCAGGAGTACCCGTCCGTCGAGGTGGTCGAGGAGTCCCGTTCGGGCAGCGCGGCGGGCCACCTGATCGACGCCTCCCACCGGGCCTCGCTGGTCGTCGTCGGACGGCGGATCCGCCGCCACCCGTTCGGGGTGCACATCGGCTCCGTCACACATTCCGTCCCGCACCACGCCACGGCCCCGTCGCCGTCGTCGCCCACGACTGACACACCAGCGAAGGAGCTGCTCAGGTGGGCGGCAGCCGCGCGGCGTACCAGGGACGAACAGCGGGCGCTGTAGGGCCGAACGGTCCCCGGGCGACCCCGGACAGCCCATGCGACGCCTCCTCGATCCGCTGGATGCTCGAAGTGTCGAGAGGCCGGGAGGAGACCACCATGACGCACGACGTGCTCGACCGGCCCCCAGCCCACGCCCTGCTCGCGGACGGCACCACCGTGTGCATGCGTCCCGTGCGGCGGGAGGATCACCAGCGGTTGCGGGACTTCTACGAGGGCATGTCGCCGGAGAACCTGCGTCTGCGGTTCTTCGCGGCGAGCCGCCGTTCCGCCGCGATGGCTGCCGACCGGGCCTGCCCCCCGGTACGGCCGGGCTACCGGGCCCTGCTCGCCGAGGCACAAGGCCGGGTGATCGGTCTCGCCGAGTACGACACCGGCGGGGAAACGGAGACGGCCGAGATCTCCGTCGCGGTCGCGGACGGCCTGCACCATCGCGGCGTGGGCACCCTGCTCGTCGAGCACCTGGTCTCCGCGGCCCGCGCGGACGGCGTCACCACCTTCACGGCCGACGCGCTGAACGAGAACCACAAGGTGCTCCGGCTCTTCGCGGATCTCGGTCTGCGCACGGCCCGGCACTTCGACGGGCCCGAGGTGCGCTGCACCATCCGGCTGGACCAGGACGACGCCTACCTGTCGGCCGTGGAGGAGCGGGGCCGGGCCGCCGACGTGGCCAGCCTCCGACCGCTCTTCCGGCCGGACGGGGTCGCCGTCGTCGGGGCCGGGCGCAGGCCCGGGTCGGTGGGCCGGGCGATTCTGCACCACCTGAAGACGGGCGGCTTCCCCCGGCGCCTGTCTGCCGTGAACCCCGCCGCGACCGCGATCCTCGGAGCCCCCTCCTACGCATCGGTCGGCGCCTTGCCCAGGACTCCTGACCTCGTGGTCCTCGCCGTGCCCGCCGCCGCAGTACCGGCCACCGCCGAGGAGTGCGGGAAGGCGGGAGTACGGGCTCTCCTCGTCGTCACCGCCGGACTCGACGCCGACCAGGCACGGGCGCTGATGGCCGCCTGCCGTGTGTACGGCATGCGGCTCGTCGGCCCGAACTGCCTGGGCATCTCCAACACGGACCCACACGTCAGTCTCGACGCGACGTTCGCCGCCGGCCACCCGCGCCGCGGCACCGCGGGCGTCGCAGTGCAGTCCGGCGGTGTCGGCATCGCGCTGCTCGACGGGCTGTCCCGCCTCGGTATCGGTGTGTCGTCCTTCGCCTCCCTCGGCGACAAGTACGACGTCAGCGGCAACGACATGCTCCAGTGGTGGGAGAGCGACGGCCGCACCGACCTTGCCCTGCTGCACCTGGAGTCGTTCGGCAATCCGCGGGCGTTCTCCCGTACGGCCCGGCGCGTGACCCGTCGTATGCCGGTGCTGACCGTGGACGCCGGCCGTACGGAGGCGGGCCAGCAGGCTGCCGCCTCGCACACGGCGGCGGCCGCGACCCGGACCATGACCCGGCAGGCGCTGTTCACCCAGGCCGGCATCACGGCCTCCCGCTCGGTCGGTGAACTCCTCGAAACGGCCGCCCTGCTGCATGCCCAGCCGCTTCCGGCGGGTACCCGCGTCGCCGTCGTCACCAACGCGGGCGGCGTCGGCGTTCTGGCCGCCGACGCCTGCTCGGAGGCCGGGCTTGTGCTGCCGTCGCTCGGCGGCGAGCTGACGCATGACCTGCACGTCGTGCTGCCCGACGGTGCGGTTGTCGGCAACCCGGTGGACGCGACGGCCGCGGTGACGGAGGAGCGGCTGAGTGAGTGCGTCGACCGGCTCATGCGGTACGGAGGCATCGATGCGGTGCTCGTAGCCCTGGTGCCCACCGCGGTGGCCGCGGCGACGGGGGACGACCTGGTGCGTGCTGTGACCGGCGCGCCGGGACGCTGGGGCCGGCCGATCGCCGTCGTACGCCTTGAGCAGGATGTCCCCGTGACCCTGCTGCCCGCGGCAGACGGCGGCACGATCCCCTCGTACGCCGAGCCGCAGGCCGTTGCACGGGCGTTGGCCCACGCGGCGCGCCGTGCGGCCTGGCTCGCGCGGCCGGTCGGCACCGTCCCGGAGCTGGAAAGCGTCGACACCCGGCGCGCGCACGAGATCGCCGAGGCCTGCCTCGTGGCACAGCCGGAGGGCGGCTGGCTCCACCCGAGTACCTGCGCCGAGCTCCTCGACTGCTACGGCGTTCCGCAGATCCCATGGGCCTGGGCCGAGTCCGAGGACGACGCCGTCCGCGCGGCCCGGCGACTGCGCGATGAGGGTGGCCGGGTGGTGATGAAGGCGTACTGGCCGGGCCTCGTGCACAAGACCGAGGAGCGTGCCGTCCACCTCGACCTTGAGGGTGACGCCCAAGTGCGTGGCGCCTTCAGGGACTTCGACACGCGCTTCGGTGACCTGCTGACCGGCGTGGTCGTCCAGCCGTTGGCCGCGCGCGGCACCGAGTTGTTCGCCGGTGTCGTGCAGGACGAAGTCTTCGGACCTCTCATCCTGTTCGGGCTCGGCGGCACCGCCACGGAGATACTGGCCGACCACGCCGCCCGGCTCGCGCCCCTCACCGACCACGACGTGCATGACCTGATCACCTCCCCGCGCTGCGCACCACTGCTGTTCGGCACGCGCGGCAGCCGGCCGGTCGACCTCCCGGGGCTGGAGCAACTGCTGCTGCGCCTTTCGCGGATGGCGAGCGACCTGCCGCAGCTCGTGGAGGCCGACTTCAACCCGGTCCTGGGGACACCCGGCGCGGTCACCGTCCTCGACGCTCGGGTTCGCCTGCTGCCGCGCCGGGCCCAGGACCCCTATCTGCGCCGACTCCGCTGAGTCAGCCGCGTCGGCCGAGCCAGCCGAGGAGGAACCATGATGAAACACAACAAGGTCGGCTCCGTGATGACCATGGACGTGGTTCGGGCGGAGTACGGAACACCGTTCAAGGAGGTGGCCCGGCTGCTCACGGACCATCCGATCAGTGGACTGCCCGTGGTGGACGAGGACGACCGGGTCATCGGCGTCATCACCGAAACCGACCTGATGGCCCACCAGGCAGCCGGCCCTGCCCCGCACGAGCCGCACCGCCGCCTCCGGTTCACCGTGCTGACGCCCGCCGCCCGGCGACGGGCCGCGAGGGAGACGGCGCAAACCGCCGGTCGGCTGATGAGCGCGCCTGCGGTGACCGTGCACGCCGACGACGCCATCGTCACGGCCGCGCGGACCATGGCCCAGCGGCGCGTGGAGCGGCTGCCGGTGCTCGACGAGGAGGACCGGCTGGTCGGCATCGTCACCCGGCGCGACCTGCTCCAGGTCTTCCTGCGCCCCGACGCGGAGATCCGCACTGAGGTGATCGACCAGGTCCTCGCACGCGCGCTCTGGCTGGCCCCGCGCAGCATCGACGTCACCGTGACGGAGGGAGTGGTCACGCTCGCCGGCCGGATGGAACGCAGGAGCGAGGCGGAGATCGCCGTCGTCATGGCCAGGCAGATCGACGGCGTGGTCGCGGTCGTCGACGAACTCACCTGGCGCCTGGACGACACGCGGCCGCGGCCGCGGCCGGACGAACAGGTATCGCACGGTGCGGCCGACGACTGGCCGCGCGGACTGTGAGAGGAGGCCCCATCATGCCCCCGAACGTGCTGGTCGCCTACGGAACTACGAACGGATCGACCGCGGAGGTAGCCGAGACCATCGCCGACGTCCTGCGCAAGAGCGGGCTGGCGGCAGAGGCACGTCCCGCAGGGTCCGTGCCGAGTGCGGCGTCGTACGACGCTGTCGTGGTCGGCGGAGGGCTGTACGCCGGACGGTGGCACAAGGACGCCCGCCGCTTCGTCCGGCGCCACGGCAAGGTTCTGGCCGAACGCCCGGTGTGGTTCTTCAGCAGCGGCCCGCTCGACCCCTCGGCCTCGGAGCGAGACATCCCGCCGGTGCCCGGGGTGAAGAAGGCCATGGTCCGGCTCGACGCCAGGGAGCACATCACCTTCGGCGGCTGCCTGCAGGAGGGGGCGAAGGGCTGGGTCGCCCGGATGATCGTCCGTAACGGAAAGGGCGGGGACTTCCGCGACTTCGGCCAGATCGAGGTGTGGGCGGCCCGGATCGGTCAGGAGCTGACGAGTTGAAGGAAGGGAGAGGCGATCCGGCGGTCCGGCTGCCGCGGTCGCCTCGCGGGAGGGCGAAGCCGGGCCTCGGCTGCTGCCTCCACAGGCCGATGCCCTGCGCTCCGAACCTGCGCTCCGAACCTGCGGGCGCGGGTCGCGTCCTCGGGTGTGTCGGCGTTGGCTCGTACCCCCAGACGGCGTAGGTCATCGGCGAGGTGCAGAGCGCCGGCCACCGCGTCGACCACACCGGCGGTGCGCTCACCGGTCTCCAGGTATCGCATGACCGCGGAGTCGACCAGCGGGACCGCTCCCGTGTACACGGCGCCCGCGGAGCCGTCGACCGAGATCACCGTGCCCTGCTCGACGAGGGTCCCGTCGTGCGTGGTGAAGCGCCGGGCCGCGGTGTCCACGGCGAGTTCCCCGGCGCCGCAGACGCAGACCTTGCCCATGCCGCGTGCGACGACGGCCGCGTGCGACGTCTTGCCGCCGCGGCTGGTCAGCACGGCCTGGGCGGCGACCATGCCGGGCAGGTCGCCGGGGGTGGTTTCCTGGCGTACGAGCACCACCTTCTCGCCGGCCGCGGCCCGCCGTACGGCCTCGGCGGAGTCGATGACTGTCGCGCCGGGCGAGGCCGGGACGCCGTGGGCGAGCGGGTCGCCGGTCGCGGAGGTGTCGAAGCGCGGGAACATCAGCCGTGCGAGGCCGTCACCGCTCACTCGCGCCAGCCCCTCCTGCGGGGTGATGAGCCCTTCACCGGCCAGCTCGGCGGCGATCGTGAACGCGGCCTCGGCGGTGCGCTTGCCCACCCGGGTCTGCAGCATCCACAACGTGCCGCGTTCGATGGTGAACTCGATGTCGCACAGGTCCCGGTAGTGCCGCTCCAGCGTGCGCTTGTGCGCGCGCAGTTGCCGGTACGAGTGGGGGTCGAGGCGCTCCAGCTCGGCGAGGTACACGGTGTTGCGGATGCCGGAGACAACGTCCTCGCCCTGCGCGTTGGGCAGGTAGTCGCCGTACAGGCCGGGGCGTCCACAGCGTCGGACGGTCGTCCTGGTGCAGGCAGGTGCCGCCCGACCCTGCCGGTGGGGCCGGTCGGCCCATCGACGTGGCCGGGTGGCCGCAAGCCTCGGCATCGTCACGAGCGGCCTACCACCTGCTTTCGCGGACGCGGCCGGGGTGACGACGGGTGCCGACCTGACAACAGCCCACGAGCGAGCCGTCAGGACCCGGCGCCCGTCGAGTGGCCACTGCGGATCGAACGGGGGGAGGCTGGAAGGAGGCGGTCCATGTGCCCCCGACAGCGGTTATCGATCACCGAGAAGGCCGCGACCAGGTGGGGGATCAGCGGATGGGAGAAAGCCCATGAGGGTCGGAGTCCTGACCGGCGGCGGTGACTGTCCCGGCCTCAACGCCGTGATCCGCAGCGTCGTCCGTAAAGGCGTCCAGGAGTACTCCTTGGACTTCGTCGGGGTGCGGGACGGATGGCTCGGTTTGCTCCAGGGTGATGTCATCCCGCTGGGCATCTCCAACGTGCGGGGGATCCTTCCCCGCGGCGGGACCATCCTCGGCTCCTCCCGCACCAACCCGTTCAAGCACGAGGACGGGCTGCGACGCGTGCAGGACACCCTTGCCACGCACGACGTGGACGCGCTCGTCGTGATCGGCGGCGAGGACACGCTCGGCGTGGCCACCGAGCTGAGCCGGCAGGGGATCCACCTGGTCGGCGTACCGAAGACCATCGACAACGACGTCTCCGGCACCGACTACACCTTCGGCTTCAACACCGCCGTCGGCATCGCCACCGAGGCCATCGACCGCCTCCACACCACCGCCGAGTCACACATGCGCACCCTGGTGGTGGAGGTGATGGGGCGGCACTCCGGGTGGATCGCGCTGCACGCCGGCGTCGCGGGTGGCGCCAACGTGATCCTCATCCCGGAGCGGCCGTTCGACATCGATCAGGTCTGTGAGCAGGTGAAGAGCCGATTCAAGATCAACTATGCGCCGATCGTCGTGGTCGCCGAGGGTGCGGTCCCCAAAGCGGGACAGATGATCCTCAAGGACCGGACGCTGGACGAGTTCGGCCATGTGCGATTGTCCGGCATCGGAGAGTGGCTGGCCCAGGAGATCTCGGAGCGTACGGGCAAGGATGCCCGTACCACGGTACTGGGCCACATCCAGCGCGGCGGCACCCCGAGCGCGTTCGACCGTTGGCTGGCCACGCGCTTCGGGCTGCACGCCATCGATGCGGTCAAGGACGGTGACTTCGGCGTCATGGTCGCCCTGCAGGGCACCCGGATCGTCCGCCTCCCCCTCGCCGATGCCACAGAGAAGACCAAGCTGGTCGATCCATCGCTGTACGACGAGTTCGAGGCGTTCTTCGGCTGACCGGCCCCGGCGGCCCCCCGGGTCACCTAACAGCCACAGGATCTGGCGTTCGGACACCAGACCTCGGGCCGGCCGTCATCCGGCGTACGGTACGACGGCCACCGGGCAGCGGGAGTGGTGCAGCACGGCGTGCGTGACGGGGCCGAGTCGGCCTTCGGCCGCCTGGGGATCGGCGCGTCGGCCCACGACGAGCAGAGTGGCGCCCCGGGACGTGTTCAAGAGCGCTTCCGCGGGATGGAGCAGCAGGACATCGGCGCGGACCGTCACACGGGGGTACTTGTCCCGCCATGCGCGCAGCGCGTCGGAGAGCTGCAGGACCTCCTGATCCTCCCAGGTAGCGCGGTCCTCCTCGGTCACCACCAGAGTCCGCGGGGAGACGGCCTCGGCGGGAAACGCCCAAGCCTGCACCACCCGAAGGAGTGATGCGCGTGCCTCAGCGGCCGAGAACGCGTAGTCCGCCGCCTCACCGACCGGGCGATGCGCGTCGTACCCCACCACTACATGTGCAGCTTCGCGTGCCGCTTGCGTCACTTCTCCGAAGGCGCCGGGCCGTTGGGGGACCAACACGACAGGGCACGGCGCTGCCGCGGCCATCCGCAGGGCCACCGAGCCGACCGCGAGGCCCTCGAACCCGCCCGTCCCCCGTGTACCGACGACAAGGAGCCCGGCCTCGCCGGCTGCGGCGAGCAGTGCCTCGGCCGGGGCACCATCGGACTGCTCGCCCCGCACATCGAGGTCCGGGTAGCGGTCCCCGAGGTCGGCGACCACCTGCTGGAGCATCCGCGTACCCATGTGACGCAGCCTGTCCAGGGCGGGGCCGGGCACGGTCGTCCCCGGAAGCGGTGGTGAGGCGTGGAACAGACGCAGCGGAACGTCCCGCAGCGCGGCCTCCCGTGCCGCCCAGGCCGCCGCCGCCGAACTGTTCTCCGACCCGTCGATACCCGCCAGCACAGGCTGACTCATAGCGTCCTCCTTCGCCCGGCCTGCACCTCCGCCCGCGTCACACGGCCCGTGCCTCCTGTCTTCCACTGTTCCACGGCAGGACCGCTCAGGCGCCCGGACCGGATGCGCCGCGCAGGCCGGCCTCGCGCGTCGCGACCTCCACCGCGTCCAGGCTCGATGGTGAGCCGTCCACTCCCACCACCACCGGGTTCGCCACGACACCCTCTCTCACCCACCGTCGGCCATCCGGCATGTCGCTCGGGTCGGCCGGCGTCAGGCGCGCCGCCTCCCTCCTTCCAGCCTTCACCCGCCAGTGCAGCCCCGCATCGTGCGGCCGACTCGGGGCCCCCTGTGCGGCCACTGGGCCTGGCGCCGTGGAGAGCCGAGCCACCGGCCACACGCCCGCGAAGCCGTGGCGTGGCGTCAGTCGACGGCAAGGGTGAGGCTGGAAGGGCAGGAACGGACGGACAGCGCGGAGATCTCCTGGAGGTGCCATGACCGGTGCGGGCGGGCGTCGGCCGATCGTGGTGGGCGTGGACCCCGACCCTTCGAAGCGGCTGGCCCTGGCCTGGGCCGCCGACGAGGCGGACCGACGGGCTTTGCCGCTGCGGCTCGTCCACGCCCAGGGCGTGCCTACCGGGGGATACCGGTCGGGGGAGGCGCGGCCGTCCTGGGAGGAGTGGAACCAGGCACTGCACGGCCTGGGTGATCAGGTACTCAAGGAGGCGGTCGCCTTCGTCGAGTCCCGGCGGCCGGTGGTGGAGGTGTCGACGCTGCTGGCGGAAGGAGAGCCGGCGTGGGTGCTGCGCGACGAGGCGCGCGGCGCCGCCCTGGTCGTGGTGGGCTCCCGGCACCTGAGCAGGCGCCAGGCGATGTTCTCCTCCGCCTCCGTGGTGCTCCCGCTCACCGCCCATGCTCCGTGCCCGGTCGCTGTCGTACCGGAGCCGGAGCACGTGACCCAGCAGCCCGCGTACTTCGTTGTCGGCGTCGACGGCAGTCCGCACGCGGCCGCGGCGGTGGACCTGGCGTTCCAGGAGGCGGCTCTGCGCGGAGCACACCTGCGGGCCCTGTACGTGTGGCATCCGCCGCTCCTCGGTGTCCTGGACGAGGACGCCGCGGTGCGGGAGTGCCGCCGTGTGCTGTCCGAGACGGTGGCGGGCCGCACCGCGACGCACCCGGAGGTGGAACTGCACCACGAGGTCGTCCGCGGACACCCCGTGCAGGTTCTGACGGACGCCTCGGAACACGCCCTGGGCCTGATCGTGGGAACCCGGGGGCACGGAGGCTTCACGGGCATGGTCCTCGGCTCGGTGAGTCAGGGAGTACTGCACCACGCCCGCTGCCCCGTCATCACGGTCCCGGCGTGAGGCGGCGGACCGCCTGGGGCCTCCACGCGACCCGGTCAGTGACACCGGCGACGAAGACGCCGTCCCCGGACGGGACCGGGTGATGTGCACCGGTGCGGACCCGCTGGTACCGGGCGGAGGGAAGGACGACGCGGTCGGCGCCGCGTCCGGCGCCGCGTCCGGTGCCGGTCCGCGTCCTCCGCTCCCCGAACTCCCCGCCGGTGAGGTCTTCGCCGCGCTCGGCACCTCACGGCGCGGCCTGCCGACGGCTCAGGCCTGGGCTCGCCTGGACGAGTACGGGGCCAACGAACTGCCGCGTGCGGGGCGCCGCGCCGTGTGGCGGCAACTGGGAGCGCAGTTCACGGACCTCTTCGCAGTGGTGCTGATCGTCGCCTCGGGGATCACCTTCCTGGCGTACACCCTGGAGGAGCCGCGCGACGTGGCTACCCTGCAGCTCGCGGTGGCGATCCTGGGCGTCGTGGCGCTGAACGCCGCGATCGGCTTCGCCCAGGAGTACTCGGCCGAGCGGACGGCTCAGGCGCTGGAGGCGATGGTGCCCCACACCTGCCGGGTGCTGCGCGGCGGTGAGCGGATGGAGCTGCCGGCCCGGGACGTGGTGCCGGGCGACGTCGTGGTGCTGGAGGCCGGCGACGCGGTGCCGGCGGACTGCCGGATGGTCGAGGCGCACGAGGTGGCCGTGAACAACGCGCCGCTGACCGGGGAGAGCAACGCCGTGGGCCGTGCGGCGGACCCGGTGGCGGCCGGACCGCCGTTGGAGGCCCGCAACTGCGTGTTCATGGGGACCGACGTCGTCGCCGGGTCCGGGCGGGCCGTGGCCTTCGCCACCGGCGCGGCGACCGAGTTCGGGCGGATCTACCGGCTGGCCGCGGCAGCCCCGCGGCAGAAGACCCCGCTGCAGCTGCAGGTCGCCTCCATGGCGCGACGGGTGGCGGGGACGGCCCTGGCGATCGGCGCGCTGATGTTCGCCGTACGGCTTCCCACCGGCGAGTCCGTGGTGACCCTGTTCGTGTTCGCGCTCGGTGTGATGGTGGCGCTGGTACCGGAGGGGCTGCCCGCGACGCTGTCGGTGTCGCTGGCGATCGGCGTACGGCGGATGGCGCGCCGCCACGCCCTGATCAAACAGCTGCTGGCGGTGGAGGCGCTCGGGTCGACCACGGTCGTGTGCACGGACAAGACCGGGACCCTCACCCAGGCGGAGATGACCGTCACCCAGGTGTGGGCGGGGGGTGCGGCGCACCCGGTGAGCGGCGTGGGGTACGCCCCGAGCGGTGAGGTCGCCGACCCGGCGTCGGTGCGTGAAGTGCTGCTCGTCGCGGGCCTGTGCTGCAACGCCCGGCTGGTTCCGCCCACGGGCCCAAGGGAGCACTGGCGGGTGCTCGGCGACACCACCGAGGGCGCGCTGCGCGTCGTCGCGGCCAAAGCCGGGCTGGACCTGGGCGCGGAGGAGGGGGCGGCGCCACGGGTGACGGAGTTCCCTTTCGACTCCGCCCGCAAGCTGATGACCACGGTGCACAAGACGGGCGAGGGCTACCAGGCGTGCGTCAAGGGAGCGCCGGGGGAACTGCTGACGCGGTGCACCCACGTGCAGAAGGAGGGACGGCGCGGGCCGCTGACCGTGCAGGACCGGGCGGCGGTCGTCGCGGCGAGTGACGCGCTGGCGTCCCAGGGCCTGCGGGTGCTGGCCGTCGCGCGGCGGGAGCTGGACGGGCCTCGCCCTGCGCAGGACGAGGCGGAGTCCGCGTTCACGCTGCTGGGACTGGTCGGCATGCTGGACCCGCCGCGCCCGGAGGTCACCGACGCGGTCGCCGCCTGCCGCAGGGCCGGCATCCGGATCGTCATGGTCACCGGCGACCACCCGCTGACCGGGGAGGCGGTGGCCCGCCGGGTCGGTATCGTGCGGCGGCCGGACCCGGTCGTGGTGACGGGCGCGCGGCTTGACGCCATGGACGACGAGGCGCTCGACGCGCTGCTCGCCGAGCCGTCCGAGCTGCTGCTGTGCCGGGTCAGCCCCGAGCACAAGATGCGCGTGGTCACCGCCCTCCAGCGGCGGGGGGAGGTGGTGGCGGTCACCGGGGACGGCGCGAACGACGCCCCGGCGCTCAAGCACGCGGACATCGGCGTGGCGATGGGGGCGTCGGGCACCGACGTGGCCCGGGAGGCGGCTTCGATGGTGCTGCTGGACGACTCGTTCGCGTCCATCGCAGCGGCGGTGCGGCTGGGCCGGGCGGTCTACCAGAACATTCGTAAGTTCCTCGTCTACCTCTTCAGTCACAACATCGGGGAGCTGGTCCCGATCCTGGCGGCAACGTTCGCCGGGTTCCCGCTGGTGCCCATCAGCGCGGTGCAGATCCTGGCGATCGATCTGGGATCCGATGTGCTGCCCGCCCTGGCCCTGGGGGCGGAACCCCCGGAGCCCGACGTGATGGACCGCCTGCCGCGCTCCCGCCGGGAACGGCTGTTCTCGGCCGCCGTGGTGGGACGGATCCTGTTGCTGGGCGGCATCCAGGCGGTCTGCGTGACCGGCGTGTTCTTCTGGCACGTCGGATCCTCGGGCATCCCGTTCGACGACTTCACCGAGGACACCCTCGTCTACCAGGAGGCGATCACCATGGTCCAGGCGGGGATCGTGCTCAGCCAGTTCTTCAACGCGCTCGCCGTGCGGACCGACCGCCAGAGCATTCTCAAGGTGGGGCTGCTGTCCAATCCGGCCCTGCTGGCGGCGGGCGGCTTCGGTGTCGCTCTCATGGCCGCGATCAGCTACCTGCCGCCGCTGCAGGCCGTCTTCAACACCGCCCCGCTCGACCCGGCCGACTGGGCGGTCCTGGCCGGGCTCGGCACCCTGCCCCTGCTCGCGGACGAAGCCCGCAAGGCGTGGCTGCGACGCCGCGCCGACCGCCGGAAAGGAGCCCCACGGTGAAGGTGATCGTCGTCGGCTGCGGACGGGTGGGCGCTGCTCTCGCCGGTCTGCTCGCCGCGGAAGGGCACGATGTGCAGGTTGTCGACCGGCGTCCCAAAGCGGCCCGGCGGCTGCCCGACAGCCCGCGTATCCGCTTCCACGAGGGCAACGGCTACAGCCGCGCGGTGCTCCGGACCGCCGGGATCGAGCACGCGGACGCCTTCGTGGCCGTCACCTCCGGGGACAACAGCAACATCGTCTGCGCACGGACGGCGAAGGGGACCTACCGGGTGCCGATAGTCCTCGCCCGCGTCTACGACCCCCGGCGTGCCGACATCTACCGCGAACTCGGCATCCCCGCCATCGCCAGCGTCCGCTGGACCGTGCATCAGATCCACCAGATGCTGCTGCACCGCCACCTGAGCCCCGAACTCAGCTTCGGCAACGGAGAGACCCTGCTCATCCGCTCCGATCTGCCCGACTACCTCGTCGGCCGGCGGCTGACGGAGTTCGACGTCGACGGCGAGATCCGCGTGGTCGAGGTCACCCGCGCGGGCCGCTCCCTCATCCCCGCGCACAGCACGCTCGCGCAGGCCGGCGACCTGGTCACCTTCGCCGTCGCCGCCACCGCGCTCGGCAGGCTGAGCGGCTTTCTCGACAAGGAGCTGGGGACGTGAACGTGCTCATCGCCGGTGCGGGACGCCTCGGCACCCAGATCGCCCAGGTGCTGGCTGCGGCCCGCAACGAGGTCACGCTGATCGACAGCGACGACGACCGCGTGGCCGAACTTCAGGGCCGCCTCCCTGGCGTGCGGCTGGTCGCCGGGGACGCGTGCGAACCGGCCCTCATGGAATACGCCGGTGCGCTCACCGCCGACTTGGTCGTCGCCACCACCGGTGACGACGAGGACAACCTCGTCATCAGCCTGCTCGCCAAACGCAACTTCTCGGTGGCCCGCGTGGCTGCCCGGATCAACGACGCCGACAACGCCTGGCTGTTCGACGCGCGATGGGGTGTCGACGTCGCCGTCCCCGCCGCCACCCCGCTGATCTCTCTCATCGAGGAGGCCACCGGGGCCACCGACACGGTCGCCCTGCTGCGGCTCAGCAAGGCCGGCGTCGACGTCATCGAAACGGCCATCACCCCGCAGTCCAGGGCGGTGGGCCGCACTCTGGGCGAGGTCCGGCTGCCCGAGGGAACCGTTGTCGCCACGATCGTCCGCGACGGACAGCCCACCGTGCCGGATCCCGCGATCTCGCTCCAGGCGGGGGACGAACTCCTCCTCGTCTCGCACTCCGCGACCGAGCAGGAGATCCACGCGGCCTTCCAGTGAGCCGGGCCCGGAGTATCCGGCACGGTCACACCTCGGTGTTTCGATCCACCCAGCGCCGGCTGCCCAGGCACCGACTGCCGACGGGCTTGCGTCGGCCGGCACCGCGGCCGACCGCGTCGGCACTCACCGCTGCGCCTCAGCCCCGTGACCGGCGCCCTCAGTGACCCCGCACCACAGCCACCGGGCAGTGCGCGTGGTGAAGCAGGGCCTGGCTGACCGACCCCAGGAGCAGCCCGGCGAAACCACCGCGCCCCCGGGCACCGACCACCACCAGCTGAGCGGACCGACTCGCCTCGATCAACGACTCCCGCGTCCCGCCGTGCACCACTTTGTGTTCCACCGGCACACCCGGATAGCGCTCCTGACGGCCGGCGAGCGCCTCGGACAGCAGCCGTTCCTCCTCTTCGGCCAGCGCTCCCGGCGGGTTCGCGTACGGCATCGCCGGGTCCTGCGGCGCGGGCATCGGCGCGTTCCACGTGGTCCAGGCGTGCTGCGCCACCAGCGGCGCACTGCGCAGGGCGGCCTCGGCGAAGGCGAAATCAACGGCCTTCTGTCCCGCGGCCGAGCCGTCGACACCCAGCACAATCGGACCGTGGGCGTGCGGCTGCTCGCGTACCACCAGGACCGGACACGGGCCGTGCGCCGCCAGATGTACCGCCGTCGAGCCCACCAGCAGTCCGACGAACCCGCCCATGCCCCGGGACCCGACCACCACCAGCTCGGCGGCACGCGACTGTGCCTCCAGAACCGTCAACGGCTCGGCGGTGACCACGACGTGACTGGTATCTACGTCCGGCGCCACCGTCCGCGCCCGCTCGACCGCCTCCGTCACCACGCGATCGACCATGTTCCGCAGCCCGCCCTCCGGCGGCCCCAGAGGCGGCGGCTCCAAGGGCACGTGCGTCGCGGGCCAGACGAACGCGTGCACCACCCGCAGCCCGGCCCCCCGCAACCGTGCCTCCCGCGCCGCCACCTCCACCGCGGCGAGACTCGACGCCGAACCATCCACGCCCACGACCACGAGACCACTCACCATGCCTCCCTCAGACAAAACCGTTACCTCTCACCTTCAGGTTCACCCGGGCCGCGCCCCACCGCCTCGGGACCGAGCGGAGCAGTGAGGCGTGGCGCTGTCACTGTCCGGCAGCCCATCGCCGCCGGACGCTGTCCTCGTGTTCGGTCTGTTCCAGGGCCAGATCGGCCCGGTCTAGCGCCTCCCGCAGGCGGGGGATCCAGTGGCGTCGCAGGGCACGGGCCCGGTGCCGGGTGCTGACGACCTCCGCGCCCACGAGCTCGGCGGCGGCGTGTGCGGCCGCGTACTCGGCGGCGGCACGCGCGGCACGGCCGTAGGCCGCCTCGGAGTGCACCAGGGCCGTGTTGGTGGGAGCGGCGGCGGTTGGCGAACGGGCAGGTACGGACACGGTGACCGACGCCGGATGGCGTACCCCCATGGAGACGGTCCACTGGACCGTGATCTCGGCGGGGCCGATGCCCGCGGCGGCCGAGTCCAGGGACTGTTCCCCGCCCAGGAGCAGTCCGCGCAGCAGCCAGCTCTCGGCCTCGGCCAGCAGGTCCTGCCAGGCGTGAGTGGCTGCCTCCTCCGCGCGTAGCAGCCGCTGGTGCTCGGAGCGGAGGATGCGGAGCTTCTGCTCCAGCAGATCGGCTCCGCGCTCGGCGACGTCGAGGCTGTGCCGCAGCCGCAGTCGTCCCGCACGACCGGGCGGCGTACGGCGGGTGCCGGTCATGGAGACGCCTCCGTGTCCGAGGCGTCCTTCGCGCCATGGGCATCGAGGAGGCGGGCGGGGAGCATGGAGAGCTGGCTGCGGGGCAGGGTGAGCAGCGCCCGCCAGCCGCGTTCCAGCGAAGTGGCGAGGTCACGCGGTTCGTCGCTGCGCTGGTCGGTGAAGTCCCGCAGGAAAGCTTCCTCGAAGGCCAGGTAACTGCGGTCGGTGGAGCTCAGGGCCGCCTGACCGACCAGGTCCGCGAGGTCGCGAACCTGCCGGGCCCGGGCCAGGGCGGCCAGCAACTGGGCCGCGACGTCGAGGTGGTCGTCTCGGGTGCGGCCCGGGCCCGCGCCCTTGCGCATCAGCCGGGAGAGGGAGGACAGGGCGTCCAGCGGCGGGTACACGCCGCGCGCCTGCGTCCCGGGCGAGAGCACGATCTGGCCCTCGGTGATGTAGCCGGTCAGGTCCGGCACGGGGTGGGTGATGTCGCCCGCGGGCATGGTGAGCACTGGCAGCACGGTGACCGAGCCGGGGCGGCCCCTGACCCGTCCGCAGCGTTCGTACAGAGAGGCCAGGTCGCTGTAGAGGTAGCCGGGGTAGGCGCGGCGGGCGGGGATCTCCCCGCGGGCGGCGGAGACCTCACGCAGGGCCTCGGCGTACGTCGTCATGTCGGTCATCACGACGAGGACGTGCCGTCCCTCGGTGAAAGCGAGGTGCTCGGCGACGGTGAGCGCGATCCGCGGAGTCAGGATCCGCTCGATCACCGGGTCGTCGGCGGTGTTCAGCAGCAGGACCAGTTCTCCGGCGGCGGACCGTTCCTCCAGGGCGGCGCGTACGAAGGAGGTGTCGGCGTGGGTGAGACCCATTCCCGCGAAGACGACGCTGAACGCTTCACCGCCGACGGTGGCCTGTGCGGCGATCTGGGCGGCCAGTTCCAGATGCGGCAGCCCGGCCACGGAGAACACCGGCAGCTTCTGCCCGCGTACCAGCGTGGTCAGCGCGTCGACGGCCCCGACTCCGGTGAGCACCGCCTCGGACGGCGGCTCGCGCCGCACCGGGTTGATGGGGGCGCCGCCCACGTCGGCGTCGTGGGAGCCGAGAACGGGCGGGCCGCCGTCCAGGGGCGCGCCCCGGCCGTTGCAGACGCGGCCCAGCCAGTCCGTGCCGACCGGGACGCGCAGGGGACTGCCCGAGAAGGCTGCCCGGACACCCTCCGGATCCATGCCCGCGGTGCCCTCCAGCACCTGGAGGACCGCCAGGTCGCGGTCGGCGTCCAGGACGACGCCGTGGCGCCGTTCGCCGGAGGCGAGGGTGACGCGTACGTACTCGTCCCAGCCGACCCCCGAGACGCCCTCGACGATCACGATCGGCCCCCTGAGCTCGCGCACCGTCGTGTACTCGATCCCGCCGGACAGACTCATGGCGGCACCTCATCCAGCCTGGCGAGCATGGCGTCCCGGCACGCCATCGCACCGGCGCTGTCGTGCGGGCCGGTGTCCTCCCTGGCGCGCAGCAGCGGACCGAAGTCGAGCTCCTCGACCGAGGCCGCCGGGACGCCGGAGTCCACCAGCTCGTGGCAGCGGCCGGCGACCGCTAGGACGGCGTCGGCCAGCGCGGCCGTCTTCCCCGGCCCGCAGTACGCGTCCCGCTCCGACAGGGCGCTCTGCTGCAGCACACCCTCGCGGACCAGCCTCCCTGCCAGCACGCTGATGCGTTCCCGTGCGGGCAGGGCGGCAATGCCGATCAGGTCCACCAGATCGGCCAGCCGGTCGGCCTCCGCCAGCACCACCCCCACCCGTTCGCGGCGCCGGGCCCACGCCGGATCGCCGGCCAACCGGTGTCCGGCGGCCAGCACTGGCACGTCGCGAGAGAAGGATCCCGCCCAGGACACCGCCGGGTAATGGCGGGCGTAGGCGAGGTCGCGGTCGAGGGTCCACAGGCAGCGGACGGAGCGTTCGGTGTGCGCGGTCACCGGTTCCGTCATGTCGCCGCCCGGCGGGGACACCGCGCCGATCACGGTCACCGAGCCGCGGTCCCCACCGAGGGTGGTCACGGCGGCGGCCCGCTCGTAGAAGGCCGCGATGGCGGACGCGAGTCCGGCCGGGTAGCCCTCCTCGGCGGGCAGCGCGCCGGTACGTGAGGCGAACTCGCGCAGCGCCTCGGCCCACCGGGAGGTCGAGTCGGCGATGACCACCACGTCGAGGCCCATGTCCCGGAAGTACTCGGCGACCGTCACCCCCGTGTGGACGCTCGCCTCCCGGGCCATCATCGGCATGTTGGAGGTGTTGGCGATCGTCACGGTGCGGTCCGCGAGGCGTCCGCCCGTGCGCGGGTCCTGGAGCTCCGACAGTTCCGTGATGACGTCGGCCATCTCGTTGCCGCGCTCCCCACAGCCGACGTAGACGATGACGTCCGCGTCGCACCATTTGGCGATCTGCTGCAGCAGCACCGTCTTGCCGGTGCCGAAGCCACCGGGCACCGCCACCGTGCTGCCCCGGGCCACGGGGAAGAGCAGGTCGATCACCCGCTGGCCGGTGTTCAGAGCATCGTGGCTGTCGACACGCTCCCGCACCGGGCGCGGTCGGCGCACCGGCCACACAGCGCCGACCGTCACCTCGGTGCCGCCCACCACGGCCACCGCCGCGTCGCGCGCATACTGCCCCGCGACGGCGATCTCCTCGGCCGTGCCCCGGCAGCCGGGCGGCGCGAGGACCTTCACCGGCACCGGCTCCGCGCCGCGGATCTCCCCGAGCGCCTGCCCCTCGGCCACCCGGTCGCCTTGCGCCACCAAGGGCGAGAATGACCAGGTACGTTCCTCGGCCGCTGCTCCTCGCGCGCCGGGCAGCAGCCAGTCACCGGCATCGGCCAGAGGTCGCAGCAGACCGTCGAAGATCCCGCCGAGCAGTTCTGGACCGAGCCGCACCGACAGCGGACGACCCTGGGGCAGTGCCGTCTGCCCCGGAGCGATGCCGCCGGTGTACTCGTACGCCTGAACGGTGACCACGTCACCGCTGATGGCAACGACCTCGCCGGGGAGCCCGGCGGGCCCGATCGAGACCTGGTCGTACATCGCGATACCGCCCGTGTATTCCATCTCGACCAGCGGGCCTGTGACACGCAGGATCCGTGAGGCCGACTGCCGGCCGGTCGGCCGTCGACGCGTCTCAGCGGCTTCCGTCACGGCTCCCACAGGCTCCGCACCTCCGCTCCCATGAGGTCCAGCGCGCGGTGGGCCAGCGCGGTCAGCGATAGGTCGACCCGCCTCCCCGGTGCCCGGGCCACGATGCCTCCCTCGGTGTGTTCGCTCACCTCGGCGGCGGGGCCGAGGAGGACGCGAGCCCGGAGTTCCAGCCGCTTCCGCAGGGACACGTAGCCGTCGGTCCCGCGCAGTTCCCCGGCCCGTTGGGTGGCCTCCCGGCGCAGTTCCTCATATGCCTCCCGGCGAGCGGCGAGCGTGCGGGACCTGGCCTCGCGCCGGGACCTGACGAGGAGGTCACGACAGGCGTCCGCGCCGTCGGCCTCGCCCTGGCGGCGGGCCTCGTCGAGGATGGTTTGGGCCTGGGCACGCGCCTGATCGAGCAACGTGGCGGTCTCACGCTCGGTGCGGGTCAGGAGCGCTTCCGCGTCGGCGTGAGCGGCCCGCAATAGCCCCGCCCGGACCGGGTGGAGCGCGTCGTCCGTCGTCTGGCCGGGGGCCGGGGTCGTCATGGCGGCATCACGGCGGTCAGCGGGCGGCGACTCCCGGGCGTCGCGGGGTCCGGTCTCAGTGCCTCGGCCGCGGCAGGGGTGAGGATCACCAGGTCGATGCCGTCCGGCAGGCCGCGCCAGACCCGGTGTACGGCCTCGGCGTCGTCGGCCACGAGGACGATTGCTCCGGCCAGGGCCAGACCGGCCACCCGGGCCCGCTCTCCGAGAGCGGCGACACGTCCCATGGTCATGCCTTCCCGATGAGGATGACCGCGACGACCAGCCCGTAGATGGCGATGCCCTCGGCCAGGCCGACGATGACCATCGCCCGGCCGAAGAGTTCCGGCCGTTCGCTGAGCGCGGCGAGGGCCGCCGCACCCGTGTAGGCGACGGCGATGCCCGCCCCGATCGTCGCCCCGGCCACCGCGATCGCGGCGCCGATCAGGGCGGCGGATCCGGAGCCGGAGTCCTGTGCCGCCGTGGTCGCGGCCTGCGCCGATCCGCCGCCGAGGGCCAGGGTCAGCACCACGGTGGCGGCCACCAGCAGCACGGCGTCGGCGCCGACCATCCACCACAGGGCCTTCCGGCCCGAGCGCCGTAGCACGAGGCGTACGGCGACGAATCCCGCCACGATGACGGGCAGGGCCAAGAACCAGGTGATCACGAGTACTCCTCCCTCGCCGGGATGTGCCGGACGGCCCCCGCCGCTGTGGGCGGCCCCGCGGCAGTGGCTGAACCCGGGGTGTGCTCCACGGGCAGGTGCCAGGGCCTGAAGGGGCGGCCCTCGCCCTCGAAGAGCCGGGAGAACAGCTCGTAGAACTCCAGCCGGAGTGCCTGAACGCCCGCCACCAGCGCCTCCAGGGAGAAGGCCAGGGCGTTGCCGAGCAGGAAGACGAGCACCGCCGCGACGATGCCTGCCGGGCCCCGGCCCGCCAGCGCCGTCGTACCGTCCCAGACGATCGCGCCGAGCGCCGCATGCGTCAGGCCGAAGGCGGCGAGCCGCGCGAAGGACACGACGTTCGAGCCGATCCGGACCACCGCGTCGAACAGTTGGATGCCGGTCTGCACGGCGCCGCCCGGACCGCCCGCCGTGCTCGCGTACAGTCCCACCCCGGCCAGAGCCAGGCCGGCGACGGCGATCACGGCCCCCACGACTCCGTAGACCAACGGGCCGAGCCAGACATACACGGCGACGACGGCGAGACCCAGGTAGAGCGCCGCCCCGGCGATCCCGGTCGTCGTGTACAGAGCCGCAGCCGGTCCGCCCTCCCGCCACCGGTTCGCGATCCCCGCCGCGTAGGCCAAGGCCAGCAGCACAGCGCCGAGCCCGACGGCGGCGGCCAGCAGCCGCATGGGTTCCTCCAACGGCTCCAGCCACAGCACGGGCAGCACCCCGGTCGGGCCGAAGAACTCGCCGTACGCCACCCCGGCCAGCGTGGCGGCCAGCCCGGCCCCGGCGACGAAGGGCCACAGCGGACGCAGCGCCGCCAGACGGCGGGGCCGTCCCGCTCGCAGCAGGAACGCGATGGCGACCAGCAGCAGCCCGTGCCCGGCATCGCCGAACATCAGGCCGAACATCACCACGTAGACGGTGCCGGCGGCCATGGTGGGGTCGAGGTCGGCGTAGGGCACGGTCCCGTACGTGGTGACCAGGGGCGTGAAGGATCGGCGCACGGGCGTCGCCGCAGATCCCGGGGGCCCTGGGCCCGCTCCGGTCAGCAAGGTCGGCGGGTCGACACCGCGCGGGGTCCGCAGCGGTACCAACGCGCCTCCGGCACCGGCGACGCGCGCCGCCGTGGCGCCCACCTTCGTTTCGGGGCACCAGCCAGCCAGTGCCGCGACCGCGCCGTGCCGGACCGCGCTGCCGAGCCGTTCCTCCAACTGTGCCTCGCCCGCCAGCAGGTCCGTGCGGCCCTCGTGCTCCAGGGCGTCCAGGTCGGGGAGAGCCGCACTGAGCGCGGGGTGTGCCGGCTCTGCCCGCAGCCGCTGGAGGCGCGTCGCCGCCGGCCCACGGACGTCCGGCCCGCCGTCGCCTGCCAGGTCGATCTCGACGCAGCCCGCCTCGGCGATCCGTACCAGGCTCTCCCGCAGCGCCTGTTCGGAGGCCACGACGGCCACCCTGCGCATCCGGACCGGTACCGCTGCCTCAGCCCGGATCATCGAGCACCTCCACGGGCCAGTCCCCGGGGCCGCCGCCCCGGGCGGCCAGTTCCAGCGCGCCGCGGGTCCGCCACGCGTCGGCGGACAGCAGTGCCACGGCCCCCACGACCGGCTGCGGCCCGAAGTGGGACCGGTGCAGCAGGTCGTGGCCGTCCCGGTCGACCGCTTCCCACCACCGTGCCTCCGCTCGCCACAGGTCCGACGCCTCGTCGACGTCGTCCAGCAGCCACCTCGCGATGGCCGGAAGCGCCTGCCGGAAGTCGACGTACGAGCCGGCGCTCACGGCCCGAGCCCCGAGCAGGCGGGCCGCCCTGCGGGCTGAGACGTCCGGCAGCCGACGACCGACGAGGAACACCTCACGGCCGAACAGCAGGGCGAGTCGGGCCGCCGCCCAGCGCGCCGCGTCGGGAACGGCGTCGGCGAGCCGTAGGGCGGCGGAGATCCGCATACCGGTGGCGACCGCGGCCGGGGAGTCGTCCCCGGGGTCGCCCCAGGCGGAGGCCGCCAGCGCGGTGCGCAGCTCCAACGGCGTACGGCTGCGGGCCAGTCGTGTCCAGGCGATCGCCAGGGCGCCCGGCCGATAGGGCGGGGGAGGGTGGGGGAGGTGGGTGTTCGGCGGTCGAGGGCCGGACGCGAAAGCCCTCAGGTGGTGTTCGGTGTTGGAGATCTCGAACCCCGAGGCGAGTGCCCGTATGGCGTCCGCTCCGGTGGCCGGTTGCCAGCCGGCGAGGACCCGCAGATGCCACAGCAGCGTGGCCGAGACCGCCCGCTGGGCCTCGGCCGGTGTGGCGCCGGGGGTGACGTCATGCCGGTAGGGGGTGGCCGCCAGGTAGCGCAGTGCGTCATCGAGGGTGGGGGAGGCGGCCACGTCCCTGACGCCCTCGGCTCCCAGGCACCTGGTCCTCAGGGCGCGTGCCCGGGTCACGCCCGCTACCCATCCGGCGCTCATCACGGACCCCCCTCCTGCGGCCGCCGCCCCTGGCCGAGAGGCATGTGGCCCTGCGCCGGTGGGGGAGATGCCTGCTCCGCCGCGATGTCCTCCAGCACCAGCGCGACCACTCGGTCGGCGAGCGCGGGCGTCCGGCTTCTGGCGCGGTCGCGTACGGCGACGGCCTCGCGTGCTGCCTCGGCGAGCAGCGCCGCCGCCTCGCTCTGGGCGGCACGCAGCACCTGCTCGGCGGTGCGCGCCCGTACTCCGCCGGCCTCCTCACGCGCCTCGGCCACGATCACCTCGGCCTGCCGTTCGGCTTCCCGCAGGTCCGACGCGGCGGCCGCAGCGGCCCGCTCGCGTACCGTCCGGGCTTCGGCCTCCGCCTGTTCGAGCAGGGCCAGAGGCGGCGTGAGTTCCGCGCGGAGTTCGGCGGAACGGTCCGCGGGGACACCACCTGGTGCGGCCCGGCCCGGCGACACCGTCGGCCGGAACCGTGCCAAGAAGTCCCGGAAACCCGTCACGAACTCTCCTCCAATGGGAGCAAACCAGCTCATTCCAGTCTCGTTGGTGGGGGATGGCATGTCGCGCCGCGCGGGACCCCTGTCCCACAGCTAGAGCCGTCCGGCCCAGAGGCCGCACCTGCGGATCGGTGCGAGACTGACCGCGTTGTGATGCCAAGGAAACCCCCACCAGCCCGAGCCGCTGGACCTCCCCCGTCGTCTGCGTCTGGGTGCCGAGCTGGAGGTGATCGCCGAGCAGCTCAGCACCTGCAGTCCCAGCACGTCCCGACCCCACACGACGGCCTCCGGGTTGAGGGGCTCGCCGACGGAGGCGATGAAGCGCAGGGCCGACAGGTCGTAGGAGCGCGGCAGGCCGTACGGGCCCTGTCGCGGGGTGGCGCGCATGAGCATGCGCAGGGCCGTGGGGGCGGTGTACCCAGACGGTGACCCGCTGTTCGCCGAGGATCCGGTACCACCGCCGGGCGTCGTAGTCGCCCTCGTCGACGACGACCGTCACGCCGTGGACGAGCGGGGCGATGATCCCGTACGACATGCCGTGACCCAGCCGGGGTCGGCGGTACACCAGTACACGTCCTCGGGGTGCAGGTCGAGCGCGTACGCGGCCGTGGCGTGGTGCGCGACGACGGCCTCGTGGACATGGACCGCGCCCTTGGGGGTGCCGGTGGTGCCGCTGGTGAAGTGCAGCAGAGCCATGTCTTCGGGCGCGGTCGGCGGGATGGTGAAGGTGTCCCGGGCGGCGGACATCAGGTCGTCGAAGGAGGCCGTGCCGGGCAGTGCCTCCGCGCCGGGGCCTACGATCAGGACGTGCTTCAGTCCGGGAACCGAAGTCCGGCGCTCGGCGACCTTGCGCCGGTACAGGGCCGCGGTGGTGACCAGAACCTGCGCATCGCCGAGACGCAGCCGCTGCTCCACCGGGTCCGGGCCGAAGGCGGAGAAGAGCGGACAGAGGACGCTGGTGTTCTTCAACGTGCCCAGCACCGAGGTGTACAGCTCGGGACAGCGGCCCAGCAGCGTGAACACCCGGTCCCCGTGGCCGACGCCGAGTGACCGCAGGACGTTCGCGAAGCGGGCCGTACAACGGGCCAGTTCCGCGTACGTGACGGTGGAGACGGAGTCGTCCCGGGCGACGCAGCGGAGCGCGACCTTGTCCCCGTGAGCGGACGCCGCGTGCCGGTCGACCGCCTCGTGGGCCATGTTGAGCCCGCCCCCGGGGAGCCCGGCCAGATCGCTACGCGCCCGCGACCAGCTGAAGACCGAGCTGGCCCGGTCGTAGTCGGTGAGACGGGGCGGGACGACCGGTGGGGCGTCCTTGTGGATGGTTTCCCAGTGCATCGGCGCTCCTCCCGGCACTGCCCCCGATCTCAAGAGTCGCCAAGGCCGGCCCGCGCTGCATTTGGGCCGGAGGACCCTGAGGACCCTGTCCCACGGCACGGGCGCCGACACGGGGCCGACATCGTGAAGCCGGGGGCCGCCCGCTTCTTGCGGGCCCGAATCACACGGTGCGCGGCTCCACTCCGCTTCTCCGTGTCTCCTTGTGGCCCTCGGCTCAATTCCATGACACCACCCATCACCGGCGTGCTGTAGGGCCGGACGGCCCTGACCGATGGACCGGTCGGCCCCGTTCAGACCCCTGCCGGCCTGTCACTCGCGGTGCAGTACGACCTTGAGGGCGCCCGTGGTGGTGCCGCCGGCGAACGCCTCGTATGCGTCCTCCATCCGGTCCAGGGGGAAGGTGTGGGTGATCAGCCCGGAGACGGGCAGGTCTCCGTATCTCAACAGCTCCAGCAGCCACCGTGTGGAGGACGTGTCCACCTGGCCGGTGCTGATGGTCACGTTCTTGTGCCATAGGGACTCGAGGTGCAGCGTGACCGGTTTGCCGTGCACCCCGACGTTGGCGATGTGCCCTCCGATACGGACGGCGCGGGTGCCCAGAACGAAGCCGTCCGGTTCGCCCGATGCCTCGATGACCACGTCGGCACCCGGTCCCTCGGACAGGTCGGCGATCATCTTGCCGGGCAGTTCGGCTGCGTCGGCTCCCACACGGGTGGCGGCTTCGAGCCGTGCGGCCGACAGGTCCGTCACCATGAGCCGGCTGGGCGAGTACAGCCGCGCGATGATCACCGAGGCGAGGCCGACAGGCCCCGCGCCGACCACGACGACGGTGTCTCCCGGGCTCACGTGGCCGTTCCGTACCCCGACCTCGTAGGCCGTGGGGAGGAGCTCCGCGAGCAGGACCGCGTCGTCGAGCGGCACGTTCCACGGCCGCCGGTGGGTGGAGTGGTCGGCGAAGGGCACTCGCACCACTTCGGCCTGGGTCCCGTTGAGCAGATGGCCCAGGACCAGCCCACCGCCCCCGCGGCACTGCCCGAGTGTGGTGTTGCGGCACTCCCGGCAGCGGCCGCAGGCCGAGACGGCGGACACGATCACCTGGTCACCGGGACGCACGTGGTGGACGTCGCGTCCGACCTCCAGGATCTCGCCGACGGCCTCGTGCCCGAGGACCGTCCCCGGCTTCACCTCCGGGAGGTCGCCTCGCAGGATGCGCAGGTCACTGCCGCAGACGGTGGTGGCGTCGACGCGTACGACCGCGTCGGTCGCCTCCTCGATCGCGGGGTCCGGGACGGTGTCCCAGGAACTCCGCCCCGGGCCGTGGTAGACGAGCGCTCGCACGATACTCACTTCCTTGCTCCCCCACTCCACGGTCACTCCCGCGGGGCTCCCGGGCAACCGGGGCTCTGAGCCTGGGTCGTGGTGGACCTGGAATGGGCGCCGGACGCGACAGCTGCAAGTCTTCCGGCTGTCCTCACCGGGGGACGGTCTGCGTGACGCGCCACAGGCGCCGCGGGAGGTCACCTTCCTCGAACGCGTGGATCTCCTCCAGAGTCCACCCCTCGGCGAGCGCGTCGACCAGGCCGCGGGGGAAGAAGTGGACGGCGAAGCCGCCCTGCTCCCAGATGTCGTCTCCATGCCCGGTACCGGCCTGGTAGTGGGCGTCCCCGGTGTGGCGGACGGTGTAGACGAAGGAGCCGCCCGGCCGCAGTACCCGTCCTACATCGGCGACCAGGGCGTGGATCTCCTCGGTGGACAGCGCCATGCAGAGCAGCATGTGTGCGAACACGGCGTCCACCGAGGCGTCCGCAAGCGGCAGCGGCTCGCGGACGTCGTGGACCATCGTGGTGACCCGTCCGGCCACGTCTGGAGTTCCAGCCGCGTCACGCAGCTGTTCCAGACCCACCGGGCTGAAGTCGGTGGCTCGCACGGCGTAGCCCTCGCGGGCGAAGTAGAGCGCATCACGGCCATGTCCGGCGCCCAGCTCGAGCACGTCGCGGGCACCGGCGGTCCGGAAGAGTGCAGCGGCATGGACCGCCGGCGCGGACGGCTTCTCGCCGTACATGCGGGGATGCTCGCCGTAGGTCTGTTGCCAGTGCGCACGCTGGACCTTGGCCAGCTCGGACTCCGACACGCTCACACCCTCTCACCAGGTCGGCTCGAACGACCGGCCCCCGTGAGGCCACCCTAGACGGACAGCATGCCCCCACTGCGACCTCCTGCCGTGCCGCTCGCCTGCGCAGGCCGGTGTGTGCCCTCTCTGCGGCCAGGCCGACGGGATCCGCCGTCCTGGCCGGTGTTCAGGACCGCATGGACGGGGCTGCCGCCGCGCCGATCAGTGAGAGCCAGCCCGTCAGTCCGGCGGGGTCGACGGTCCCGCTCCGGAAGCCGACCTGCCCGTCCGGGCGGACGGCCGGCAAACCGCGGCCGGGGCTGTTCGGCAGCCGGAGGGCGGTGACCTGGGGGCCGGGCACCGCGTCCGGCAGCGGGTCGGCGTCGTGCTGCAGCAACAGGTGCACGCCGGGACGGGCCAGCGGCGAGTGCAGCCGTTGGGGAGACCCCGCGACGCTGACGGTGGCGTCCGGCAGGCGGTCCCCGGGCGGGGAGCCCCCCCCCCGCATGCGCGGTGTTCCCTCCACCGACAGGGGGCTGCGCCGGTAGTTCACCCGCGGTTGGGAGACGACACGGATGACCTCGGCGACCAGCCGTCGCCGGTCCAGGAGGGCGGGTACGGCCGGGGCGGCGCGTGGAGCGGCCATCGCACGCAGCCATGAAGGGATCCGACCGGTCGATGCCTCCGCCCAGAACGCCGTGTGTGTGAGGACCATCCGTCGGTGGGCAGCCGGTCTGCGCTCGTCGTCCTACGAGTCGAGCAGCACCTCGGCACCGAGCCTGTGCGAGTGCTCTGCCCTGGCGCGGCTCGCCGTGCATGCGGTCACCGCCCGCCATGCCTCGCCAGGGGCGAGCGGCCTCTGTTCACCCATGGTGGCCTCCTTCTGCCGAAGAGCCGTGACGGGCGTGCGCTGCCCGGCTCTGCCTCGCCTGCCGGACGTCCCCCTGCCACCCACCCTGAGGGAAGGCGCGACATCCCGCGAAACCTGGTGGCGCGGTCCGGCGACCAGCGGCGGTCCCGGATGTGCGCGCCACACCTTGATTCAGTCCGGCTCCATGTAGGGGCGGCGGAAGACCGGCGCCTGGCCGGAACCCCAGGGGCGTACGGCTGCCAGCGCCCGGGCGACCGAGGACTCCAGCACGCCGCTGGTGTCGACCGCAACCGCCTCGGGCCACGGCGGTTCGTCGGCGGCCATCGCGACGGCGATGTCGAGGCCGGCGTCGGAGATTCCGGAGGCCCGCGCGGTCAGGCGGGCCGCCGACACATCGCCCGGCACGTGGCAGTGCAGGGCCACCAGGTCGGCGCTGGTGCGTTCGGCCAGCTGCAGTGCCGATTCGCGCTGTTCCTCGTGGGACCAGGTGGCGTCCAGCACGACGGACTCGCCGCAGGACAGCAGAGCGGATGCGCGGTCGAGCAGGGTGGCGTAGGTCCTGGCCGTCCACTCGGGGGTGTACAGGCTCTCGCCGTAGTCGGCCGCCGCGGGCTGCTCGGCGGGGATGCCCGCCAGCTCCTTGCGGAGGCGGTCGCTACTGAGCAGCGTGACCCCCAGCCGGTCGGCCAGAGCTCCGGCGAGGGTGGACTTCCCGCTGCCCGGCAGCCCGCCGACCAGCGTCAGACCCACGGCGGAGGTGCGCAGATGGCGCAGCGTCGTCGAGACCAGCCGTCGTGACGCCGACTCCGCGTCCGGCGTCCCCTGGCGTGCCTGGATCAGGGAGACCTTGGCGCGGACGAACGCGCGGTAGGCCACGTAGTGGTGCCACAGGGAAGGGGGCGCGGGGTCGCCGGAGTACTCGCTGTACTGGGCGAGGAAGTACGCGGCGGCCTCCGGGGCGCCGAGCTGTTCGAGGTCCATGGCGAGGAAGGCGGCGTCGTCGAGGCCGTCGACGTAGCGCAGGTGGTCGTCGAACTCCAGGCAGTCCAGGACGCGAGGACCGTCGTCGAGGCTGAAGACGTCCTCGGCGAGCAGGTCGCCGTGACCGTCGACGACCCGCCCCTGCGCGATACGCGAGTCGAACAAGCGCTCGCGGCCGGCGAGATAGCGGCGCACCAGCCGTTCCACCTCCGGTACCCCGTCGGGCACGAAGCTGTCCGCGGCCAGCGCGCGGACCTGCCTGAAACTGGCCTCCCAGCGTGACGACAGCGCGTCCCGCGTGCCCTGCTCGTCCACGTCCCGGCCGCGGGGCGCCTCCGCGTGCCACACGGCGACCTGCCGGGCGAGGGCGCGCAGGACGTCGTCGACGGCGGCCCCTTGCCGCACCAGCCGGGAGAGACGGCGATCCGCGGGCATGCGGCGCATCACCACGAGAGGTTCTGACGCTTCCGCGCCGGGGCTGCGGATCTCGCCCAGACCCAGGTAGACGTCGGGGGCGAAGCGGCGATTGAGAGCGACCTCGCGCTCGCACGCGATCCGGCGAGCCGCCAACGTGGTGTAGTCCAGAAATCCCAGATCCACCGGCTTCTTCAGCTTGTAGGCACGGTCGCCGGCGAAGAACACGACCGAGGTGTGCGTCTCGCACACCTCCGCGCGCGGCAGCGGCTCGCCCTCGTGCCGGGCATCGGACCGAGGCACGGACGCGCAGTCCCACGGCACCGACCGCACCGACGTCCCGCTGAGGCCGGGCTCAGTCATGAGGGACGACGGCGACGGGGCAGCGCCCGTGGTGGATGGCGGCCTGGGCGACGGGACCCAGGTGGGGCCTCACGCCGGGGCGGTGTTCTCGTCGGCCCACGACCAGCAGCGCAGCACCCTCGGCGGCCTGTACGACGGCCTTGGCGGGGCTTGCGAGACGGATGCTGTCGGCCACCTCCACCTGCGGGTACTTCTCACGCCAGGGGCGCAGCGCGTTGCTCAGCTGCTTCTGCGCCTCCCGCCTCATCTCTTCGGTGACGTCGTGGTCCACGCCCCAGGGCAAGCGGGCGTGGAATGGCACGCTGCGGCCGTGGACGGCCAGGACGGGGACATCCCTGGCCGCGGCCGTGTGAAAGGCGAAGTCGAGCAGGCTCTCGGAGGAATCGCGCAGTTTCAGTGCCACGACCACGCGGCTCGCGGGTGACGGGACCGGCGCCTCCTTCCCTGTTTCGGCGCGGACCAGCACCACCGGCCGATCGGCCCGTGCCACGACCGGCATGCTGACGTCGCCCAGGAAGTAGCTCTCGACGGGCTCCAGCCCTCGTGAACCGAGCACGAGCACCTCGGACTCCGAGGCCGCTTGGAGCAGGGCGTTCTGGGCGTCTTCGGCGACCAGGCTCCCGATGACGGACAGACCCGGGTGGCGTGCCTGCAGCTCCGTCTGAGCGGTGTGGACGAGACGCTTCGCCCAGTAGTTCTGATCGACTTCGGAGGGGACGCGCGCCGGTTCGGGCGCCAGCATCGGCCACGCGTGCAGCAGGCGCAGGGTGAGCCTGCGCTTTTCGGCCTCCTCGGCCGCCCAGCGGGCGGCGGCAAGGCTTTCTGGTGAGCCGTCGAGGCCCACGGTGACTACTGGTTGCATGGCGGCGGCCTCCATCTCAGAGGAAGCTGGGAATGACGGCTGATGAGTCTGATTGCCGGACTGTTCGGATGTTGCCGACATGCCGAGCCTGGCGCGTTCCCACATTCGAGGAGTACCCCAATACCCTCCGCGGCGCATGTCCACCGTGAGGGAGGATGCCGGAGGCGTGGGTCCGGCAGGATGGGAGACAGGGGCGATGACGATTCCCCTGGTGGTCGGCGTCGACGGGTCCGTGGCGAGCCTGGAGGCGGTGGACTGGGCCGCCGGCGAGGCCCTCCGGCACGGGGTGCCACTCCACCTTCTGCACGCGGCGCCGCGGGACCATGAGGGGTCCGACGTGATCGGCCACGCCTCGGAACGTGCCGTCAAGGGGGCGCCCACGGTGCGGCTGTCGAGCGAGGTGTTGCGCGACGACGCGGCCTCCGCCCTGCTCGACAAGGGACGTAACGCCTTCGCGCTGGTGCTCGGCTCCAGGGGGCTCGGAGACCTCGCCGGGATGCTCCTGGGGTCGGTCAGCCTCGCCGTGGCGGCACGCGCGGACTGTCCGGTCGTCGTGGTCCGCGGCGCGGCGGAGCACCGGGAAGCCCGGTTCGGAAACGTGGTCGTCGGTGTCGAGGAGGGCGAGGGCAGCGGCACGGCCGTGCCGTTTGCCTTCCGCGAGGCTCAGGTGCGGGGCTGCCGACTGGTCGCGATACATGCCTGGAGCGCACAGTTCGGCGCCCTCACCACACCTCAGTCCCCCTCATGGTACGCCCTGGAGGCCCACCGCCGCTCGCCGGCGCAGGTGCTCGACGACGCTCTGCGCGCCCCGGCGGAGCCGTACCCCGACGCCCAGGTGAGCCGACGGGTGATCGAGGGACCGGCACGCCAGGCCCTGTTGGAAGCCGCCTCGGAGGCGGACCTGCTGGTGGTCGGCGCCCGTAGACGACAGGGGCACCTGGGCCTGCAACTGGGCCTGATCAATCACGCGGTGCTGCATCACGCGCCGTGTCCGGTCGCGGTCGTTCCCCGGATATGACCACGGCCGGGACGGACACGTCGGCGGGTTGGCCCCAACGGGGCCGGAAGTCGGCCCGGCAGGGACTTTCGGCCCTGTGACCGAAGTCCTCCGTTGCTGTCCGATGGTGGGACCAAGCGGTGGGGGGAACGGACCAGCGACTGGCTGGAGGCCGACTCATGAGTGCACAAGGTTCGCCTTACGCGTCCGGTCCGCCCCCCTCGCGCAGGGAGCCCTCGCCCAAGGGGACGAACCCCCTGATCCGGCCGTCCGACAGGTTCGAGACCTGGATTCGCCGCTTCCTGATGCTCGTCCTGGTTCTCGGACTGCCGGTGGCCGCGCTCAGCGCGGGGCTGACGGCGTACGACTCGTCGATGCGCACCGTGCAAACCCAGTCGGCGGAACGGCAGGAGGTCAGCGCCCGGTTGGTGTCGAACGCCAAGGGCGTCACCGCGGACGGGAAGCAACGCGCGCAGGTCCGCTGGACCGACGACAACGGCACGGTGCGGACGGCGACGACTCTGAGGACGGCGGGAACGCCCGAGGGAGCCACTGTGCGCGTGTGGGTGGACCGGGACGGAACCATCACCGGCCCGCCGATGAACACGCTCACCGCGAGGACCAACGGCTGGTTCGTAGGCGGCATGGCGACGATAGGCGTGACCTGCGGGTTCTTCGCGGCACGGGCAGGCATGCGCCGGGTGCTTGACCGGAGAAGGTACGCGCAGTGGGCCGCCGAGTGGGACCTGGTGGAGCCCCTGTGGTCCACACGCTTCCGCCCCTGAAGGGCAGGAGGCCGGACGTGCTCCGAGGAGGCGACACCGATGTCCGATGCGACGACCACCGATCTGTACGAAGTGACGATGGCCATGTCCTACCTGCGGGAGGGGATGACCGGACCGGCTACGTTCAGCCTCTTTGTCCGATACCTGCCTCCTGAGCGGGGCTTCCTCGTCGCCGCGGGGTCGGAGTCGGCCCTGGACTACCTGTCCGGCTTCCGAGTCGGCCGCGAGGATGTCGAGGCCTTCGCCTCCGCGCTGAACCGGCCCGCACGGGATCTTCAGCCCCTGCTCGGCCTGGAGTTCACGGGGGACGTGCGGGCCGTGCCGGAGGGCCGGATCGTGCTCGCGGGGGAGCCGTTGCTGGAGGTGACCGCGCCTCTCCCACAGGCACAGTTGGCCGAGACGTACGTGCTCAACCAGCTCAGCCACCAGACGGCGATCGCCTCGAAGGCCGCGCGTTGTGTGCTCGCGGCGGCCGGGCATCCGGTCGTGGACTTCTCCCTGCGGCGCACCCACGGCCCGCAGGCCGGGTTCCAGGCCGCCCGTCTCGGTGCGATGGTCGGCTTCGCCGGCACCAGCAACGTGGCCGCTGCCACGGCTCTCGGTATCCCCGCCGTCGGCACGATGGCCCATTCCTACGTGGAGGCCTTCACCACGGAGGAAGAAGCGTTCCGCGCGTTCGCACACTGCCACCCCGGCCCCGTGACGTTGCTGGTAGACACCTACGACACCGAGGAGGGCGTCCGCGTCGCGGCGCGCGTCCTGCGGGATCTGGACCGCGGCCCCGGCTCGGCCGTGCGGCTGGACAGCGGCGACCTCGGCGCCCTGGCGGCCCGGGCACGCTCCATCCTCGACACCGTCGGCCTGCCCGACGTACGGATCATCGCCAGCGGCGGTCTCGACGAGTACGCCGTGGACGACCTGGTCCGCTCCGGAGCGCCGATCGACACCTACGCCATCGGTACCCGCGTCGGGGTCTCGGCCGACGCCCCGTACCTGGACTCCGCGTACAAGATGGTGGAGTACGACGGGCGGCCGGTGATGAAGCTGTCGTCGGCGAAAGTGACGGCGCCCGGCCCCAAGCAGGTGTTCCGCCGCATGGCATACGCCGACGTGATCCGTCTCGCCGACGAGCAGCCGCACGGCGACGGCAGGCCACTGCTGGAGACGGTGATGCGCGACGGGCGGCGCACCGGCGGCAGGCCCACGCTCGACGCGTGCCGGGAGAGATTCGCCGCGGACCTGGCCGGCCTGCCACCGGCCGCCCGCCGGATACGGGACCCGGTCGCGCCCCGCGCGACGGCCTCCGAGCACCTGAGCGCACTCGCCCGCCGCGTCCGGGGCCGCATCGACGAGCAGACGTCGGCTCCCTACGCACGGCCCGCGAGGCCATGACGGGCCGCATCCGGATCGCAGTGAGGAGGAAAGTGATGCCGCATACGGTGGAATGGAAGGTACGTCTCCACCTCTTCGAGGACGACGAGGGAGCGACGAAGGCACACGTGGTGCTGGACACCGGCACCACGGCGCTCACCGGCCGCGGAACCGCGCACTGCCATCCGGCGGACAGGAACGTGCCGGAGATCGGCGACGAACTGGCGGCGGGCCGAGCCCTGCAAGAACTCGCCCAGCAACTGCTGAACACCGCCGAGCGCGACATCGAGGGCGTGGGGGCGTCCCGGCCGAGCACCCGTCAGGCCGCCGGCTGGCCCGTGTGACCGACGGAGGCACGGCAAGTCAAGGGGATCACTCATGACACACCCCGCACGACACGGCAGGGGTGGGCTTCCGGCAGCCTTGCGCGAGCTGGAGGACCTCCGTACCCGCGTCGATCAGCTCATGCACGCCGCCTTTCCTGGTGGCGGCACCTCCGAGTTCGGCGCGGCCGAGCCCTGGGCGCCGCTGGCCGACATCGAGGACACCGAGGACGCCTACCTGGTGGAACTGGAGCTCCCCGGAGTGGAGAAGGAGCAGATCACAGTGGAGGTCGACGAGGGCGAACTCGACATCCACGGGGATATCAAGGAGAAGGAACACACCGGGGTGGTCCGCCGGCACACCCGCCGCATCGGGCAGTTCGACTACCGTACGACGCTGCCGCCGAACTCCGACACCGAGCACATCAGCGCGGATCTGACCAACGGGATCCTCACGGTACGGGTCCCGAAGACCGGGCAGGGAAAAGCGCGTCGCGTCGAGATCACCGGCTGAGCCGGAGGCAACGGTCCCGCGGGTTCAGTCATCGGTGGGGGAGCGTGGGACGTCGTCGGTCCGGTAGGCGATGTGCCCGGCGACCGAGACCACGCCGTCGACGCTCCGGCACAGCCGCTCCACGACCGGGATCAGACTCCTGAACTCGACGGAGCCACCGAGGTCGACCCGCCCTTCGCGCACCTCTACCGTCACCTCAGCGGGAGCGAGCCCCATCGTGCGCCACAGCACGTCATCGGTGATCTCGTCGCGGATGGCGTCGTCCCGGCGCAGGAAGATCCGCAGCAGGTCGCCACGGCTGACGATGCCCAGGAGGCGGTCCGTCTCGTCCACCACCGGCAGCCGCTTGACGTGCTGGGCCTCCATCAGGCGGGCCGCCTCGACCACGCTCCACTCCGGGCGTGCGCACACCGCGGGAGCCGACATCAGGTCCTCGGCGCGGGACCCTTCGACCTTGGCCCGCTCCCATGCCTCCAGGTGCGGAACCGGGGCTCGACCGGACGGGTCGGCCTGGTCGGCGCTCTTGCGCAGCAGATCGGCTTCCGACACCACACCCGCGGGGCGGTCCATCTCGTCCACGACGGGTACGGCGGTGACGTCGTTCTCCGCCAGCAGCCTGGCGATCTCCTTGAACGGCGTGTCACGCCGCGCCCGGACGACGTCTCGGGTCATGAGCTCCGCGACCGTTCGATGGCGCATGTCGGCTCCCATCCGGTACGTGACAGTCGGTCGTCTTCGGCCCACCCCGCGGATATGGGCCCGTTGGCCCATGCGGTGGCCTGTCGCGCGTGGCACGTTGGTTACAGCACCATTCTGCGGAGAGGGCGGCGATCATGCGAGCTCACCTCGGCGACCAACTCGTCATCGAAAGCCGGGCGACCGGCGCCACCAGGCGCGACGGGGAGATCGTCGGACTCCATCACGATGACGGAACACCTCCCTACGACGTGCGCTGGTCGGACACGGACGAGGTGACGCTCGTGTTCCCCGGGCCCGACGCACACCTCCATCACATCGAGCACGGACAACCCGGGACCACTCCCGGATCCGCCCGGCCGGACACAGGAGATACTGGGGCGGTACCGGCGGCAGCCCCTCCGAAGGGGTCCCCCAACCCTGGAGACATCGGCCGACGCGTGGCCGCCGAACGCGACAGACGCAGGCTCAGCCGCGAGGAAACAGCCCGCCGCGCCAGCATGTCGCCCGAGTACCTGGCGTACCTGGAAGACCGGCCGGCCGATCCGACCACGGCGACCCTCATCAGGCTGGCCGACGCCCTGGGCACCACTGTCGCGGCTCTGCGCGGGGGCGGCATCGATCTGCCTCCCGGCCAGGGCCACGCGCTGCTGCACCCTCGACTGCGGCATCTCAGCCCGAGGGAGTGCCGCACCCTGCTCTCCACGCACGGCGTGGGACGCATCGCGGTGTCGGGGCCCGACGGTCGCCCGGCTGTCGTCCCGGTCAACTACGAGGTCGTCGATGACGCGATCGTCTTCCGGACCGCACCGGGCTCGGCGCCCGCGTCGGCCGTGGGGAACGAGGTCGCCTTCGAGGTGGATCACATGGACGAGGCCCTGAGTCAGGGCTGGAGCGTGCTGGCGGTCGGCCCGGCGCGCGTCGTCACGGAGCACGACGCCGTACGCGGGCTCACCCGACGTGCCCACACCGAGCCCTGGGCGGGCGGTGCACGCGAGATGTGGGTCTCGATCCGGCCCGCGAGCATCACGGGCCGGCGCATCACTCCCGCCGATCAGTGAAGGGCGACGGGACCCGCCCCCCTGCGCGGGTCTCGTCGCCGACCGAGGAGTGGTCCCGCGCCGGCGCACCGCCGGCTCGCGAGAGGAGGCTCCGGTGAGCCGACAAGCACCGTCCGACGAGTGCGTGAGGGACCTGGTCCACGACGCTGCCGCCGCCCCGTCGATGCACAACGCGCAGCCCTGGCGCTTCCGCTACGTCCGGCGCAGCCGCACGTTCGAGATGCGCGCCGACTTCGAGCGCGCCATGCCGCGCTCCGACCCCCGAACCCGCGGCCTTCACATCGGCTGCGGCGCCGCACTGCTGAACCTCAGGGTCGCCGTGGCCCACGAGGGCTGGCGTCCGGAGACCCGGCTGCTGCACGACCCGGCCGACCCGGCGCTTCTCGCGAGCCTGCGGCTGACCGCACCCGGAAGCGGGGACAGTGACCTCGACGCACTGTATCCCGCGGTCCAGGAGCGGCACAGCAGCCGCTTCCCGTTCGAGGAGACGGAGATCCCCGATGCCGTGCGGAGGGTGCTCGCCGAGGCTGCGAGCCTTGAGGGGGCAGCGCTGACGTTTCCCACCCCGTGGCATCTGCAGGAGGTGCTGGAGGCCGTGCAGGAAGCCGAGGCACGCAACCTCACCGACCGCGGCAGCGACCAGGACCTGGCCGACTGGACCCGTATCGACGCTCCGTCGGTGAACATGGCCGACGACGGAGTCCCGGACTACGCCTTCGGGCCGCGCAAGCACGGTGGCAAGGCCCCCATGCGCGACTTCGCCGGGCCGCGGCAGGTGGCGGGACGGGACGCCGCGAACTTCGAACGGACCCCTCAGTTGGCCCTCGTCAGCACGATCCACGACCGCCCGGAGGACTGGCTGCGCGCCGGGCAGGCCACGGAAAGAGTTCTGCTGCTGGCCACCATCGAGGGACTGTCCAGCTCCTTCGCCACCCAGCCTCTCGAATGGACCGACCTGCGCTGGCCGCTGCGCGACCCGGTGACCGGGGCGGGGTACACGCAGATGTTGCTGCGCTTGGGCTACGGCCCCAAAGGCCCCCGCACACCGCGCCGCCCTGTGCCGGAGGTACTCGACATCCAGCCCTGACCTGCGGGAGGGACCCCGGACCGTCGGCATCGCGCGGCTGGCACCCGGGTCACCCACTGTCCTCGGACCGGTCCGGACCGTCTGACTGGCCGGTGAGGAGGGGCTCTACGTCCACGACGCCTTCCACGGCGCGCACGAGACGCACCGCGACCGAGATGAGCGAGGTGTCGCGGATGTGTCCGCGGAGGGTGACGACTCCCTCCCGCACGTTCACGTGGATGGCGTGGCTGAAGGCCGGAAAGAGGTAGGACACCACGGTGCGGCGGACCTCCTCCTCGATGTCCTCGTCCGACCGCAGGAAGACCTTCAGCAGATCGGCACGGCTGACGATGCCCTGGAGCATGCCGATGTCGTCGACCACGGGCAGACGCTTGACATGCCGGACGGCCATGATCCTGGCCGCCTGGGCCAAGGTGGCGTCGGGGTGGACCGTGACGGCGGGGGTGCTCATGAGTTCCTCCGCTGTCGCTGCCCCGGCCTTGGCGAGGTCGGACAGGCGCCGGCGCGGCTCGAAGAGATTCGGGTCGCTGTCGCGGAACTCCTCCTTGGGCAGCAGGTCGGCCTCGGAGACGACGCCGATAACGCGACCTTCACCCTCCAGGACCGGCATGGCACTGACCTTCCACTGCTCCATGGTCCGGACGATCTGCTTGAAGAGCGCGTCCGCGTCCCACGGCCACGACTGTCTGGGTCATCACATCGCTCACGATGTGCGGGGTCTCGGACACCGCGAACCTCCTCGTCTCGCCTCAGGGCACCTCGCCCGCGCCGTGGGGCGCGTACAGGTCGAGCAGGCGTACCCGTGTGGACCTGAGCCGCCCCGCGATCACTGCGGCGACATAGGCCAGCAGTTCCTGCTTCAGTTCCGGGTCCCTCCCGCACAGCTCACTGACCGCGGCCGCGTCGAACTCGTAGGCACGCACCGGGCTGGTGGCCTGGGCCCCCAGGTGCCAGTGATGGGGAGGGACCAGCCAGGACCAGCCCAGCAGTTCCCCGGCACCGAGGGTCTCGATGACCGCCGCGCGGCGGCCGGGCACGTGGACGTCGAGAGCGACGGTGCCCGTGTGGATGATCCAGAAGCGGTCGGCTTTGCCGCCCTCGTTGAAGATGCGCTCGTCGATTGCGAACGACACATCACGAGCGAGCGAGATGAGCTGCTCCTGATGCTTCTTGGCCAGGGCGCCGAAAGCGCCGGTCCTCACAACCACGATCGCCTTCCCCTCACCATGACCTCGAAGCGGAGCGGGCTCGTACCCGGCCGACGAGACGGCCGTGGCGGAGACGCGGGGAGCGGCAACCCCGGTACGTTCTCATGGCCACCTGACTCCACAATCGTCGCAAATCGCCGCAGTGCAACCTGGGCCGAGCCCCCTGCCGAGAGCCGGTCCCACGTGTCGCGACGGGCCCCATGCGGTGCGACGGTATTGACAGGGGCTTCCAGCACTGCCCGGGGCAGGAAGGTGATGGTGACCATGGAACTCCCGCTGGTCGTAGGTGTCGACGGATCGGATTCCAGCCTGGAGGCCGTGGACTGGGCGGTGGACGAGGCGGCGCGTCTCGGGCTGTCTCTGAGGCTCGTCCACGCCTCCTTGTGGGAGCGGTACGAGGGGAGTCGGCCCTCCTTCGATACCGACCGCCCGGCCGAAGAGGTTCTGGCCGAGCACATCGCCGCGTCCTGCGCGGAACGCGCCCAACTGCGCGACCCACAGGTGAAGGTGTCCAGCGACGTGCTGCCCGACGACGCCGTGTCCGTGCTTCTGCATGCGGCCCATGAGTCCTTCGCCCTGGTCACGGGCTCCCGCGGCCGCGGCGAGATCAGCGGGGTCCTGCTGGGATCGGTCAGCCTCACGGTGGCCGCCCGTGCCGTGTGCCCTGTCATCGTGGTCCGGGGCGGGCAGCGCAACCGGCAGAGCTCCTTCGGCCGGGTCGTGGTCGGCGTCGGTGATTCAACGGAGGGTTCAGCCGCTGTGCGGTTCGCGTTCCGCGAGGCCGAGGCGCGCGGCAGCACCCTGCACGCGGTACGGGCCTGGCGCCGCCCCGCCCATGAGCACGTGGACCATCCCCTGGTCGCGGACGATGCCGCCGGTGCCCACGAGGAACGGGCCTCCGCTCTCCTCACCGACGCACTGCGTGACGCCGTACGGGAGCACCCGCAGGTCGATGTGCACCGCCAAGCGGTCGAAGGCCCGGCACACAAGGTCCTCCTGGACGCCTCGGCCGAGGCCGACCTGATGGTCGTGGGCGCGTTGAGGCGGCACGGTCGCTTCGGTCTGCAGCTAGGCAGGGTCGCCCACGCCCTACTGCACCATGCCGAGTGTCCGGTGGCCGTCATCCCGCAGCGGGCCTGATCCGGCGCGCGTCTCACGCTCCTGCACATCTCGTGAGAGGAGAGGAGCGCGGATGTCGGACTGGACCTGGGAGAGCGCGGATGTCGGACTGGACCTGGGAGTACGAGGGCTGCGACCCCTCGGCCGAGCGGTTGCGTGAATCACTCTGCACACTCGGCAACGGCTACTTCGCCACGCGTGGCTCGGCGCCCGAGTGCCGGGCGGGTCTCGTGCACTACCCGGGAACCTACGCGGCCGGTTGCTACAACCGCCTGGAGTCGGCTGTAGCGGGACGGCGCGTGGTGAACGAGGACCTGGTGAACCTGCCGAACTGGCTGTTCCTGCGGTTCCGTCTGCGCCGCGCCGGGGGAGCGTGGTGCCCGTGGTTCTCCCCGGACACGAGCGGACTGCTGGACTACCGGCACATTTTGGACCTGCGCCGGGCCACGCTCGCCCGCACGCTTCGTTTCCGGGACGACGACGTGGGCGTGCTGGGCGTCGGGCAGACCCGCCTGGTGCACATGGATGATCCTCACCTGGCGGCCCTGCGGACGGTCTTCACGGCCGAGGACTGGTCGGGGGAGATCGAGATCGAGTCCTGTCTCGACGGTGACGTGATCAACGGCAATGTGCATCGTTACCGCGCCCTCGGCGGGAGCCATCTGACCCGAGTGCGGACGGGGGCACAGGAGCCCGACACCGTCTGTCTGAGCTGTCGCACCAGCACCTCGGACATCGGTGTCTCCATGGCCGCCCGGACGGTCGTCGCCGACCGGTCCGCGGTCTCGTCGGAGCTTCGTCCGGCCCGCCGCCGTGCCGTCCATCGCCTGGTGGTCCCCATCGCTCCCGGCCGACCCGTCGAGGTGGAGAAGACCGTGGCGCTGCACACCTCACGCGACACGGCGATCAGTGATCCGCTCGAGGCGGCACTCGACCGGGTGTCCACGGCGCCGGGCTTCTCGGTGCTGCTGGACTCCCACGTCGCAGCGTGGGAGCGGTTGTGGCGGCGCGCGGACATCCAAGTGCCCGGCCGGGCCGGTCGAGTCCTGCGCCTCCATCTCTTCCACGTCCTGCAGACGTTGTCGCCGCACACCGCGGACCTGGATGTGGGAGTGCCGGCCCGGGGCCTGCACGGTGAGGCATACCGGGGCCATGTGTTCTGGGACGAGCTGTTCGTCCTGCCGTACCTCAACCTGCACTTCCCGGAGGTCTCCCGGGCACTGCTGAACTACCGCTACCGGCGCCTTCCGCGAGCCTGCCGGGCGGCCGCCGCCATCGGCCGGGCCGGGGCGATGTACCCGTGGCAGAGCGGCAGCGACGGCCGGGAAGAGACCCAGGAGTGGCACCTCAACCCCCGCTCGGAGCGCTGGCTGCCTGACCACTCCCGGCTCCAGCACCACGTGGGCTCGGCGATCGCCTACAACGTGTGGCAGTACTGCGAGGCCGCCGGCGACACGGAGTACCTGCACACAAAGGGCGCCGAGATGCTGCTGCAGATCGCACGCTTCTGGGCGGACCTGGCCGTCTTCGACCCCGACACGGACCGCTATCGCGTTAGGGGGGTCGTCGGCCCCGACGAGTACCACGACCGCTACCCGGACAGCACCTCGCCGGGCCTGGACGACAACGCGTACACCAACGTCACCGCCGCCTGGGTCCTCACCCGGGCTCTGGGCCTCCTGCGGCGCCTTCCCGCATGGCGCCGCGAGGAACTGTTCGAACGGATCCGGCTGGACGGCGATGGACTGTCGAAGTGGGAGGAGGTGTCCCGGCGGTTGCTGGTGCCGTTCCACCGGGGCGTCATCAGCCAGTTCGAGGGCTACGACAACCTCGCCGAGCTGGACTGGGACGCCTACCGAGCCCGCTACGACAGCATCCGGCGGCTGGACCGGATCCTGGAGGCCGAGGGCGACACGGTCAACCGCTACAAGGCGTCCAAGCAGGCCGATGTCCTCATGCTCGGCTACCTGTTCTCGCCCGCCGAGCTGCGGGACCTGTTCCGGCGACTCGGGTACGACCTGGACGACGAGGTCTGGCGGCGGACCGCCGACTACTACCTTCAGCGCACCAGCCACGGCTCCACGCTCAGCGGGCTCGTCCATGGCCTGGTCCTCGCCCGAGCAAGACGAGCCGAGGCATGGCAGTACGTCCGGGAGGCACTGGAGGCGGACATCGCCGACATCCAGGGCGGCACGACCGGCGAGGGCATCCATCTCGGAGCCATGGCCGGGACCCTTGACCTGGTCCAGCGTGGTCTGACCGGACTGGAGACGCGCGAGGACGCCCTGTGGCTGGACCCGGTTCCCCTCCCGGCACTGTCCGAGTACGGATTCTCGCTGCGCTACCGCGGTCACTGGGGCGTCGGCGTACGGCGCCGGAGAGGGCAGCTGGAGATCGGTGTGCCCGACTCGGAGGAATCACCGATCCGCGTGGTGCTGGCCGACCGGGCTGTGACCGTCGCGCCCGGGGAGATGTGCACGCTCGAGCTGCCGACCGAGTTGGTCAGCGCAGATGGGCGTGCCGGGACGCGGCTGCCGCACGATCCACCGGACAGGCCATAGGCTCCGAGACAGCGGGTTCCGCTTCAGGCGACAGCCGTGGGAGACGTGGATGAAGTGGCTCGTAACGCTGGTCGGTGCCGGGCTCGTCATGGTCACCCTGCGAGACCTCTTCCACACCCTTTGGCACCCCACCCGCCACGGCGGCCTGAGCCGCCTCGTCATGACGGCGATGTGGCGACTCGCCCGGCGCTTTCGCGCGCGCGGGCGGGTGGTCGGGCTCGTCGGGCCGCTCGCCATGGTGACCGTGGTAAGTATGTGGGCCTTCACCGTCATCCTCGGCTGGGCGATCGTCTACTGGCCCCACATGCCGGGGGCGTTCACCTTCTCGCCCGGATCCGAGGCGGCGCAGGAGCCGGCTTGGCTCGACTCCGTGTACCTGTCGCTCGTCACGGTCGCCACCCTGGGCCTGGGGGACATCGCACCCGGCGAGGGCTGGCTTCGCCTGGTCTCACCGCTGGAAGCCCTCGTCGGCTTCGCCCTTCTGACGGCAACCGTCTCCTGGGTACTGGAGATCTACCCGGCGCTGACCCGCAGGAGGGTCCTGGCCGTCCGGCTGGCGCTGCTGCGCGACTCGGAGCCGACGCCGCAGCAGATCGACTGCACGGCGGGGGCGCTGCTGCTGGACAGCCTGGCCACCGACGTCGTACGCGTCCGGATCGACTTCACCCAGTACGCCGAGGCGTACTACTTCCACGACGGGGAGGACCACTCGTCGCTGGCGGCCATGGTCGGTTACGCCGATGCCCTCGCCCGGCGCGGACAGGGGGCGCAGCGGCCAGATGTGCGGCTGGCCGGTGATCTGCTCGCCGGTGCGCTGAAAGACCTGGCCGCCACCCTTGACCAGCGTTTCCTCCGTACGGGCGGAACGCCGAAGGAGGTCTTCGCCGCATACGCCGCCGACCACGGCCGAGACCGCGCGCAGCCCTGAGCAGGGGTGCACTCTGGGGGGAGCGGGAGTCCGTCCCTCGGGCGGTGGCCGGGCACACGACGGGAGCATCTGATGGCATCCCACGCACAGCACCGTCCGGCGCCGGCTCCGCCACGGACATGATCCGGCGCCAAGACAGTCGAAGGTCCGCTGTGAGGGCCGACCCGATCCCCTTCGCGGGGGTGACTTGCGGCACGGGGCTGTCGTCGGACGAGGCCGCGCGGCGGCTGGCGCTGTACGGACCCAACCAGATCCCCTCGGAGCCGCGGACCCCGGTGTGGCGGCGGGTGCTGCAGCAACTGCGCGACCCGCTGATCCTGGTCCTGCTCGTGGCCGCCGCTCTGACGATCGCCACCGGCGATCTCTCCGACGCCGCCGTGATCCTGTTCGTGATCACTGTGAACACCGTGGTCGGCGTCGTCCAGGAAGTACGGGCGGAGCAGGCGGTCATGGCCCTGTCCGCCATGAGTGCCCCGGCCGCCAGGGTCATGCGTGACGGCGAGGAACGTTCCGTCCCGTCAGCCGACGTGGTGCCGGGCGACCTGGTCCTGGTGACCGAGGGGGACATCGTCCCAGCGGACGCCGATGTGCTGGAGGCGGCGTTGCTGCTGGCGGACGAGTCCTCGCTGACCGGCGAGTCCGTTTCCGTGGAGAAGACGCCCGGCACGGACACCTCACGCGGTGCGGTGTCGGCCGGCACCGTCATCGTCCGCGGCCACGGCCGTGTCGTGGTCACCGCCACCGGGGCCGACAGCGCGCTCGGCCGGATCGCTTCCCTGATGGGTGCCGCGCCCGGTCTGACTCCGCTGCAGCACCGGCTGGCGAGGTTCGGCCGGACTCTGGCGGCGGCCATCGTGGCGCTGTGCGCGGTGGTTCTCGCTCTGGGGCTGGTGCGCGGACAGCCGGTGGAGCTGATGATCGTTGCCGCGATCAGTCTGGCCGTCGCCGCCGTTCCTGAGTCCCTGCCGGCCGTGGTGACGCTCTCACTCGCTCTGGGTGCACGGCGTATGGCGGACCGGCACGCCATCGTCCGCCGACTGCCCGCGGTGGAGACCCTGGGCTCGGTGACCGTGATCGCCACCGACAAGACCGGCACCCTGACCGAAGGCCGGATGGCGGCCGAACAGCTGTGGACGCCACGCGGAGAAGCCACGGTCGTGGGTACGGGCTACGAACCCGAGGGCCGGGTCGTCCGCGACGGCGAGACGGTGACCCCGGAAGACGCGCCCGACCTGGCGGGATTGCTCCGCGTCGCGATGCTGTGCAACGACGCCGCCCTGGAGCCCCCGCCGGACCGCACCAGGGAATGGGGCGCCCTGGGCGACCCCACGGAAGCCGCGCTGCTGGTGGCCGGGTCCCGCCTCGGGCTGGACCGGGCGGCGCTGGACCGCGAACTGCCGCGCCTGGAGGAGATCCCGTTCGACAGCGACCGCAAGCGCATGACGACCGTGCACCGCAGGCCGGCGGGCGGCGTGCTGGTTGCGTGCAAGGGGGCCCCGGAATCAGTGCTCCGGCCACGCGTCCTGGCCGACGGCCCTGACGTACTCGCCCGAGCGGCCGCGCAGGCGGAGGCGCTGGCACGCCGTGGCTACCGTGTGCTCGCCGTCGCGAGGGCCGAGCGCCAGGACACGACGCAGCGGCCCCCGACCTGGGAGTCGGGCCTGTCGCTCCTCGGCCTCGTCGGCATCCTGGACCCGCCTCGCGGTACGTCCGAGCCGACGATCGCCGCCTGTCGGCGCGCCGGGGTCATTCCCGTACTCATCACCGGCGATCACCCGCTGACCGCTCGGGCCGTGGCCGACCGTCTCGGCATCGCCACCCGGGACGACGAGGTCACCACAGGGGACCGGATCCGGGCAGACACAGCCGGCGACCTGACCGGCGTACGGGTCTACGCCCGGACCACCCCCGAGCAGAAGCTGGACATCGTCCAGGCGTGGCGCGGGGCCGGACACGTGGTCGCGATGACGGGGGACGGCGTCAACGACGGCCCGGCCCTGCGCCGTGCCGACATCGGCGTCGCCATGGGGAAGCGCGGCACCGAGGTCGCGCGTCAGGCGGCCGATCTGGTGCTCGCCGACGACAACCCGGCCACCATCGTGTCCGCCGTCGAGGAGGGGCGCCGGGTCTACGCGAACGTACGCCGGTTCCTGCTCTACGGGCTCGCCGGAGGAACCGCGGAGATCCTCGTGATGCTCCTCGGCCCTTTCCTGGGGATGCCGCTGCCATTGCTGCCCGCACAGATCCTGTGGATCAACCTGCTCACGCACGGCCTGCCCGGTGTCGCGCTCGGCGCGGAACCCGTCGACCCGGACACCATGCGCCACCCGCCCCGGCCTCCCGCGGAGAGCGTGCTGGGGGCTGGCCTGTGGCCGCGGATCCTGTTCATGGGAGGATTCGTCGCCACGGTGACCCTCGCGGTCGGCGTCTGGGCCCGGGAGACCGGCCGCCCCTGGCAGTCCATGGTCTTCCTGGTGCTCGGCGCGACCCAACTCGGCGTCGCGCTCGGCTCCCGGGCTCGCCCGGGCACCCTGGCCAATCCCTTCCTGCTGATCGCCGTGGGAGTGGCACTCAGCCTCCAGGCCGCCGGCGTCTATCTGCCGCCTCTGCGGGACCTGTTGGGTACGGAGCCGCTCACGCTCACCGACCTGGCGATCGCTTGTGCCCTGTCCGGCCTCGGCCATGTCGTCATGCGGCTCCAGGCGGGGCTGAGACCGGAACGCCCGCCGCGCGCGGGGCCAACCGCGGTGCGGGGACGTTGAGCCATCGCCCGTGACGTGGGCGCCTGTTGATCGGCATGCGCACGGGAGGTGTGGAACCCACACTGGTCTTGAGGAGTACAGGCCGGGGCGGCCGGGCTCCATGGGCTCTCCCCGCGCGGACAGCGACGCTCGAAGGAGACGACCGTGACCACTGCCCGGGAGATCATGCATACCGGTGCCACGTGCATTCAGGAGAACGAGACGCTGGAAGACGCGGCGCGCAGGATGAAGGAACTCGACGTCGGAGCCCTCCCGATCTGCGGGCCCGACGACCGGCTCCACGGAATCATCACGGACCGTGACATCGTGGTGAAGTGCCTCGCCATGGGCAAGGACCCCAGGACCGTGAAAGCGGGCCAGCTCGAACAAGGCAAGCCGATCACGACCGACGCCGAGGCCGATGCCGGCCAGGTCCTCCAGGTCATGGAGGCGCACAAGATCCGTCGGCTGCCCGTCATCGACGACCATCGCCTCGTCGGCATGATCAGCGAGGCCGACCTCGCACGTCACCTGCCCGAGGACCAGGTGGGCCACTTCGTAGAGGTCATCTGCGCTGCCCGGTGACCAGCGGGCTCACTCGCGGAAGCGGCCGGTGCCGTTTTCGGGGATCTTCGTCGGAGCAGCTTGGTTCAGGTCATCATGGGACGTCTCGACGAGAGAGTGGCCGTCGTCACCGGCGGAGCCAGGGGGATCGGTGCCGCTGTGGCACGCGCGTTCGCGGCCGAGGGCGCAGCCGTGGTGGTCGCTGACGTCCTGGACGCCGAGGGGGAGAAACTGGCGGCGGAGCTCGGTGGCCCGGCCCGCTACGCGCACCTGGACGTCAGCACCGAGGAGGGTTGGCAGACAGTGGTGGCTCAGACGGAGCGGGATGGCCCGCCAGCGGTGTGCTTTCCAGCAACTCCGTCGGCGTCCATGCCTCGACGCACAGGTCACCGGTGTGCGGAAGGCTCCGATGGCCGCGTATCGGTCCGCGCTCCGCGCCGGGTCACCAAACACCCGGCCGGACGCACGGCCTCGCGCTGTCGGTGAAGCGAAACGTCTGGTGGAGGACGGGACATGGCGCCGACGTCGGTCCCTGGGACGGGTTCATGTCTCGTGGTGGCCGGTGCCGCGCACGACGACTACGGGACACGGGGCGTGTTGGACGCAGTGCTGGCCGACCGAGCCGAGCAGTGCCCCGGCGAATCCGCCGTGGCCCCGGTTGCCCACGACCAGCAGCCGTGCCCCGGCGGCGGCCTCCAGCAAGACGGCGGCTGGGTGCCCTTGGGTCGAGCGGGGGCGGACCTCGACCGAGCGTTCCGGCCCGAGGACCTCCTCGATCACCTGGCCGAGGTGCTCGCGGGCCTGCTCTTCCTGATAGCCGCCCGACTTCGCTTCCCTGGGCGGCCAGCTTGGCGGGAGCTCCCAGGCGTATACCGCGTCGACCACACCACCTGTCAGCTCAGCCTGCTCGGCCGCCAACCGCAATGCTGCCTTCGACGGCTCGGAGCCGTCGACGCCCACCACGATCCGCGGAGCGGACGTTGCGTTGTCACTCATTCGCCCACCTGCCTAATCCGTGGTTCTGCTTCCCACCCTCCCTTGACCAGCAGCAGTCCGCCACCCCGGCCGACGGGGCGTGGCGCACCATCGCAGGCCCTCTCCCACCGCCTGTCGCCGGAACAACGGCTTGACCTGCCATGCAGCCGCCGACCGGCCGCGTTCTGCCGGCACTCGCCGTCCTGGCCCCGTCACAGGCCACACCAGCCTCCGGCCCATCTCGCCCTGCGCCACGCCCAGGGCCGCTGGGCAGCGCCTTCGGGGCGGGAGCGGCCGGATGGTGGTCACCGGCGCTCTCGCTGTGCGGCCTCGGTGCTGCCGGGGTGGCGCTCGCCAGGCTCGCCAGCGGTCGATTCGCCCCGGGCGGGTACCTGCCTGTGGTGGTGCTGGCGGTCTATGTCTGCGGCCTCCTCGTGGCCTTGTTCTCCGTCCGTCCACCGTCCCGGGCGGTTCGGTGTGTTGCCCGACGTGATGCCGCTCATGCTCCAGCACGCGCCGGACATCCCGTATGCGGCCGCCACTGTTCACCGCGCCGATCACCCCGGAGACCGGCGCGCCGGAGGAGACGGAGGTGGACTTCCAGACGGGGAGGTGGCCGAGCAGCGCGGTCGCATCTGAGAGGCGTCGCCAGTTGGCGGTGGTCCCACCCGTCGCCTTCGGCGAGGTGATGGAGCAGGGTCGGGAGCACCGGGGCGGGAGTGGTGCCGGTCGCCGTGAGGTGCCACAGCCGGTCGGAGACGGGCGTCTCGTACGCGGCCACGGTCCAGGAGATCTCGCTGGGGTGGGCTTCGTGGACGCGCTCGATGCGCAGGGTCTGTGATTCGTGGATCGCGTGGGTGGTGTCGTCGGAGAAGGTGCGTTCCCTGTCAAGTCCAGCATGTTGAGTTCGTGGGGCGTCACTGTCCATCGATCTGGTGCTGGCCGTCGCCCAGCACGGCGCTCCTGGATATCGGTATGCCGTTTGCCTTTCGGGCCCACCGTCGACGTGCCCGACCGCGATTCCGGTGATGCCCCCTTCACCTGGGATTCCTGCGGCAGTCAGCCGAGGTAGAAGTCCTTGCGGACGGCGACGAACTCCTCGACGGTCAGGGGCCGCCTCCCGGTGATGCGCTCGACGTCGATGGTCGCCCTGTCGTAACGGTTCGCGCGGTGCAGCTGCGCCATGGTCGCGATGTGCTGCTCGGTGTGCTGTGGCAGGCCCGCGTTCGCGAGTACCTCTGTGCGCCACCATTGCAGGGGGACGTCCAGATAGGTCACCGTGCGACCGAGCGCCTTGGAGAACTCCTGGGCTACTTCGGTCATGTCGAGCGCCCGCGGTCCGGTCAGCTCGTACACCTTCCCGGCGTGCTCCTCGGGCTCGCGCAGGATGGTCGCGACCACCTGGGCGACGTCGTCGGCAGCGACTGGCGAGGTGCGTCCGGTCCCGAACGGCAGCGCCAGCGTGCCGTTCTCGCGGATCGACCGCGCCGCGAGGGCGGTGAACAACGGATTGTCGAGGAACGTCGTCGGGCGCACGTGCACCACGGGCAGGTCCGACCAGTCCAGCACCTGCTCCGCCAGCCAGTGCAGCCGCTGCTGGTGGGATTCCGCGGTGCTGGTGGCGGTCATCTGCGACACCGTCATCTGCGACATGTCCACCAGCAGGTCGAGTTCGCCGTGCGCCTTCGCGACCGTGGCCATGACGGTCGCCGCCAGCAGGTGGTCCGGGGACACACTGAGCCCGAAGTACGTCCGGCGGACGCCGTCGAGCGCGGCCGCCACCGTTTCGGGCCGGGTCAGGTCCCCGGTGACGACCTCGGCGCCCAATGCCCGCACCTCGGCCGCGCGGTCGTCCTCGCGGCGGATCAGGACGCGGACCGGCACGTTCTGCGCGCGCAGCCGCTCGGTGACGAGGCGGCCCATGCCGCCGGCGCCGGTGACGAGAACGAGGTTGTGATCAGCCATCGGTGGCTTCCTTCCGGAGGTGTTCGCCTCGGCCAGGCCCTGGCCGCTGCACGGGTGGTAGTGCGTTTTGGTGCTCGAGGTCGTCGCTCGGGGTGAACGCCATTTCCGCCGTCCGCCGATCGGTCTCGACGAACGGCAGGCCGCACTTGTGTGTGGGTGTGGTGCTCAGGGCCTGCGGGCGCCGGTGATGCCTTCTTCATCGGAGGAAGAAGTTGAGGAGAGCTTCGGTGCGCTTGCCGAAGGGGGCGTACAGCAGGCGGGTGGCGTTCCAGCGAACCTGGTCAGATCGCTGCGCCGCGCCGCCAGGGACGGCGCTCCGTCGCGGAGGTAGGCGGCGCGCTGAGCCTGGAGTATGTGGTTGAAGCGCTCCGCGTCGGTGTGCTGTCTGGTGACGTCGGTGCTGGTCATGATGGCGTTCCATAGTTGTTGGTGCGGGCGACGGGGTGCTGCGGGTGCTGGCGGCGGGCCATCCAGCCCATGAGCCGGACCATCGAGCGGCGCGGCAGGAGTTTGCTGGCGAGGGCGAGTGGCCGGCCGTTGGTGATCACCGACGGGGGTGCGGATCGGCGGTCGAGCGTGTCGAGAGCGATCTTCACGACCTGCTCGGGGGTGGCCCGCTTCGTGCCGTAGTCGGCGGACTGGCTGCCGGCGACGTCGTAGAACTCGGTCCGGGTGGCGCCGGGGCACACGGCCAGGACGCGCAGGCCGGTGCCGCGGGTCTCCTCCCACAGCGATTCGGTGAAGCTGAGGACGAATGCCTTGGTGGCGCCGTAGACGCTCAGGTAGGGAGTCGGCTGGAAGCCCAGCAGGCTCGCGACGTTGATCAGGACGCCGGTGTCGGCGGAGGACAGCGGGTCGATGTAGGCGCGGCTGAGGTCGACCAGCGCGCTGACGTTCAGCGCGATCATGCTCTGCAGGCGGTCGGGATCCTCGTCGGTGAACGCGTCGTGGGTGCCGAAGCCGGCGTTGTTGACCAGTCCGGTGGCGTTGATGCCGCGGGACTCGAGTTCGGCGCGCAGCGTGCGGCCGGCGTCGGGCAGGCCGAGGTCGCGGGCGACGGTGGTCACCGTGACGCCGTGGGCGCGGGTGAGTTCGGCGGCCAGGCTCTCGAGCCGGTCCGCCCGGCGGGCCACCAGCACGAGGTTCGCGCCGCGGCGGGCCAGCTGGCTGGCGAATTCGGCGCCGAGGCCGGAGCTGGCGCCGGTGACGATGACGGTCTGGCGGTGGTAGTCGAGTTTGCTCATGGCATTCACTCTACGCACGCTTTTGCACTGAGTGCAAGTGACTGCATCGAGTGAGACGTCGTACCATCGGTGCATGGCTCAGAAACCGACACCCATTCGGGAACAGACCCGCTCCGTGGTCCGATCACTGCTGGCCCGGACCGCTATCGAGCTGTTCGCCGCCAAGGGCTACGACAACACGACCCTCGATGAGGTCGCCGCCGCCGCGGGCGTCTCCCGGCGGACCCTGTTCAACTACTTCCGCGCCAAGGAAGACCTCGCACTCAGCGGCCTGGACGAACAGGGCGAACTGATCGCCGCACGGCTCGCCGAGCGCCCGGCCGACGAGGATGCCTGGGCGGCGCTGCGCGCGGCGTTCCAGGTGCTCGAGGAGATCGACATGAGCGCCGAAGGGCGCCTGGAGTTCATCACGCTGCTGTTCGGCAACGATTCCCTGCGCGCCGGACACGCCGAGAAGCAAGCCCGCTGGCAAGGCCTGTTCGCACCGCTGATCGAGCCGCGACTGCCCGACTCCGACAGCCGCACCCTGCAAGCCCGCGCGATCGCAGCCGCAGCGATCGTCTGCCTGCAGGCAGCCAACGAGGAATGGGTTCGCCTGGGCGGGCAGGTCGACATGTTCGACCTCTACGACACCGCCGTACAGGCCATCCGCCGCCCCACCTGAAACCGGTCGCAACCAGCTCCACCACGCTCGTCGGCGTGGGAACCAGGGCCCGAACCGTTTAACCCGCGCCAGCAGGACCGAACGATCCGGCCACCGTAGGCCGCGCGGCCAGAGGTCAGCCTTGGGCGGGTAGCCGCAGCGGCCGGTAGCCGTCGGCATCGAGCGTGGCCGGCTCGTCGTCAAAGTCCACCGTGTGGGTGCCGTAAAACGAGCTGGGCCTCCGGGGGCCGGCTCGTGCCGGTGGAGTTTCCGCGTCGCCGACCTGTAGCCCGCCGAGCGGGCCGCGCTCGACTAGGGGTGGCGGGGCCCGCCGCGAGTAGGAGAGAACCGGGTCAGCGCGCTCGCAGGGTGTCGAAGCCGAGCGGCAGGAGGCTCACCACGCGCGCAGGAACTCAGTGGCTCGAGTCCGGGTGCGGTTGCATCGGCAGCGCTCGGACCGGGGAGGTGGGCTGGGACAGGGCGTGGAGCAACTGTCGGTTGTGCGCAGTGAGTTGGTTGACAGCGCGGACGAGGCGGTTGGTGCGCTCCCACAGGAACTGGTCGATGAGGAAACCGCCGGCGCCGTGGATCTCCACGCCGTCGAAGCCGATGCGCTCGGCCGCGGCGGCGGCTTCGGCGTAGGAACCGCGTGACCTCGGCCTTGGCCGCGGCGGCGTCGCCGGTGAGGGGCAGGGCGCTGCGCTCGGGATGGCCGGAGGGGCGGGCCGAGGTGTGCATCCGCAGGAAGTCCATGTTGACGAGCGTCTTGACGACGCGTGAGCCCGGCAGGTGGCGCTGGAGCAGCTCGCTGCTGGTGGTCCGCCGCTCCTCCAGCTCCTCGATGCGGCCATCCCGGTCGGGGAAGTAGTGCATCGCGTCGACGACGGTCTTGCCGGCCAGGGCCTCGGCCGGGAGCTTGTCGAAGGCGTGGAAGGGCATGGAGACCACCACGAGAGCGGCGGCCTGCGCGGCCTCGGCCGGGGCGGCGGCGCGGGCGCGGTCGCCGAGCCCGGTGACGGCGTCGGTCAGGGACTCGGGGCCGCGCGAGTTACTCAGGACGACGTCGTAGCCGGCGTCGACGGCGAGGCGGGCGATGGCTGTACCGAGGTTGCCGCTTCCGATGAAGGCGATGGTCTGGCGCATGGTGGCGGTTCCGTTCTGGACGTGCTGAGAGGGGAATGGGCGCCAGGGGGCTGCAGGGCATCGGCCACGCGGCCTGGGCCGTGTCACATGTCGCGGTACCACTGGGCCGCGGCGACCAGGGGGCGCAGCATGTCCGCGGTGACGGGTGCCGCCCTGTTCCAGGGCGCCACCAGGGCCAGGGGCGTCGGCGTGGGAGTGGCCGGCCTGGCCAACCGGCGAGTGTGATGACCACGCCCACGATCAGGTGGATCCAGCCCCACGAGGTGAGATCGAACGAGTACGCGTAGTTGCGGGTGGTGACGAATATGTCGTCCTCGGCGATGGCGTGGGCCCGCGGGCGGACGAACGACGGCAAGCACGTCCCCGGGCGTACGAGACAGCCCCTCTCATCCCACTGAGGCCGTGCGGATCCCACGCCCATAGTGGCTCCGCCAACCGGTCGATCTCCGGGGCGGGTCGGGTCCCGCTCCCCGGAACCGCTGGGACGATGCCCGCATGGCTCCTAGGACAAAAACTGCCGAGAGTCCACCAAAGGCGCGCATCGTCCTGCTGACACTCGCGGCCGGTCAGTTCCTGATGGCGCTGGACAGCTCGGTCATGAACGTCTCGATCGCGACGGTGGCCGAAGACGTGGGCACGACGGTGACGGGTGTCCAGGGTGCCATCACGGCCTACACCCTCGTGATGGCGATGTTCATGATTCCCGGCGGCAAGGTGGGGGAGCTGATCGGCCGCAAACGCGCGTTCATGATCGGCTGTGTCATCTACGGCTGCGGCTCCCTGACCACGGCGCTCTCACCGAACCTGACGGTGCTGCTGATCGGCTGGTCGTTCCTGGAGGGGATCGGAGCGGCACTCATCCTGCCCGCGATCGTGGCGCTCGTGGCCGGCAACTTCGTCACGGAACGCCGTCCCGCCGCCTACGGTCTGGTCGCGGCCGCGGGGGCCGTGGCGATCGCGGTCGGGCCGCTCATCGGGGGTGTCGCGACGACGTACTTCTCCTGGCGGTGGGTCTTCGCCGGAGAGGTCCTGGTGGTGCTCGGCATCCTGGTGCTCGGTCGCCGCATCGCCGACGCGCCGCTCGGCGAAGGCGCTCGCATCGATTACGTCGGTGCCGTGCTGTCCGCGCTCGGGCTCGGACTCTTCGTCTACGGCGTGCTCCGCTCCGACGAATGGGGCTGGTTCAAGCCGAAGCCCGACGCGCCCTCATGGCTCGGGGTCTCGCTGGTCGTGTGGCTGATGCTGGCCGGTCTTGTGCTGGTCTGGCTCTTCTTCCGCTGGGAGGCCCGCATGGTGGGGCGGCACAAGGAGCCGCTCGTCGACCCGGCCCTGCTGCAGAACAAGCAGCTCACCGGCGGACTGACGATGTTCTTCTTCCAGTACCTCGTCCAGATGGGTGTCTTCTTCGTCGTACCGCTCTATCTTTCGGTCGCTCTGGGCCTGTCCGCGCTCAAGACCGGGGCCCGTCTCCTGCCGCTCTCCTTGACGCTGCTGGCGGCCGCCGTTCTGATCCCCCGCTACCTCCCGGACGTCTCGCCCCGGCGGGTGGTGCGGCTCGGGGTCTTGGCGTTGTTCGCGGGCGCGGTGGTCCTGATGGCCGCGCTCGACGTGGACGCCGGTGCGGAGATCGTCACCATCCCCATGCTGTTGATCGGGCTGGGCATGGGCGCGCTGGCGTCCCAGCTCGGGTCGGTCACCGTGTCCGCGGTGCCGGAAGCAGAGAGTGCGGAAGTCGGCGGCGTCCAGAACTCCGTCACCAACCTGGGCGCCTCGATCGGTACGGCACTCGCCGGGTCGATCCTGATCGCCGCGATGACGACGTCCTTCCTCTCCAACGTCGAACAGAATCCGGCGATCCCGGCCGAGGTCAAGAGCCAGGCGACCGTCGAACTCGAAAGCGGCGTGCCGTTCTTGTCGGACGCCGAGCTCGAATCCGCTCTTGACGAAGCGGGCACGAGCGAAGAGGTGGCTCAGGCGGCACTCGACGCCAACGAAGACGCCAGGATCGACGGTCTGCGCGCCGCAGTCGCCATCCTCGCCTTCGCCGCCCTCCTCGCGATGTTCTTCACCTCGCGGATCCCGAAGACCCAGCCCGGTTCGACGAAGCCGTAGCCGCAGGCGCCTGGACCCAAGGCGTCGTCGTTTCACCGCTCCGGCGGAACGGGGGCGGCGCGGAGCGCCCAGAAGGGCGGACGCCGCGGGCCGGGCAGTCCCCGCGCTGCCAGGGACCTGGCGGTCCGAGCCTTCCAGGCCGGTGGCGGAGCCCCAGGTGGGCCGACGGCAGTGCGTCGGGGACGTCGTGCGCGGCCGGCCCTGCTGAACCGGCGGCAGGTTGCGGCGTCACGAGGCCGTTCGACGGGAAGGGTGCCGAACCCCTACATGGGTTGCGGGGCGAAGGAGAGCAGGTTGTCGCCTCCGGGCCGCACGACGCCGTAGCTGCCTTCGGGGACCTCGTTCCAGACACCGGGCAGATCACCCAGTGGCTCGGACACGATGAGGCGGGTCTCGTCGGACACCTCCCGCAGGAATTCCACGTCGGGGTGGAGTGCTCGTAGCGCCGCCACCTGGGTGCTGTAGTACAGCGAGCGGGAGGCTCCCAGACTGGAGTAGCGGAAGGCCCACACCTGGCGCCCGTCGGTCACCGCGACCGTCATCTGCAGGGGGAACTCCACCCCGTGCTCATGACCGGTCCGTTCCACCATGCCGACCATGCGGGCCACGGCACCCGGCGGATCCTGCTCCAGGCCGAAGGTGAGGGCCAGGTAGAACATCATCTCGGAGTCCGTCGATCCCTCGATGTCGAGGAAGAGCTCCGGTCGACCGCCAGGGCGAGATCACGCCGTACCTGGTGGAAGTCGGTGATCCCGCCGTTGTGCATCCACATCCAGCGGCCGTGGCGGAACGGGTGGCAGGGGGACTGCTGCGCCGGGGTACCGGTCGAAGCACTCTCACCTGCTCTCCGAGTCCCGTCGGCGCCGGCCGGTCTCGACGGCCCTGACCACCACCCGGGCCGCGATCCCGACGAGCACAAGCCCGCCGACGATCTGGATGATCGTCATGACGCGTGCCGTCTCGGTGCGCGGGGTGATGTCGCCGAAGCCGACGGTGCTGACCACGGTGAGCGTGAAGTACAGGGCGTCGGTACGGGTGAGGGGCTCCGTGAAGCTGCCAGGGGTGCTCCGCTCCAGCAGGAAATACGAGGTGGCGAAGAGCAGCACGAACAAGGGGAGGACGGCGGCGAGCGACTCCACCGCCCGCAGTTCGGGGTTCGGGGATCGGGCGATCGTACGCACCTGCCAGAGGAACAGCGCCGTCACCGCGAGCAGACCGAGGACGAGACCGGTCACCGTGCCGCCGTTGAGGGGTGCGTCCATGGGCAGCAGGTAGTACGCGAGGACCAGCCCTGACGACAGGACGAGCGAGCGCGCCACCGCCGACAGGGTGGCGCGGCGGCCGGGCCGTGCGAGGTCATCCGTCATGTCGCCGCCCACCGGATCCTCGTCAGGGCCAGTCGCCGCACCCGGCGCCAGTCCATCGGGGGTCTGCTGTGCGGCACACCGGGGCGGTCGCGCGGAACCCGCACGCGCAGGGCGCCTGGACGGATCCGGCACCGGACGGGGGTCTGCAGGGTGAGGGCCTCACCGTCCACGCCGACCGGGATCGTGTCGGCGTCGGCATCGATGACGACCTCGCGGGCTGCCACTCGCGCGAGCCCGGACGCCCTGCGGCCGCGGAGCATCCCCACCGCCTGCGCCGCGCTGTCGACCTTGACGCCGAGTATCCCGAGGACCCCGGAGTCCAGCCGTTCCCGGTGGGCCAGCCCCGCCGGGTCGTCCGTCCGGTACGGGTTGTTGCCGACCAGCACGGCCTGCGGCTGCTCGATGATCCGGCTTTCGGCGTGCACGGCGAGGCGTGGTCCGCGGTGGTGTGTGAGCAGATCGGGCAGCATCTGCAGGGTGGTGCGGGTCTTGTCGTCGCGGTAGGCGGGGCTCTGCACGACGGCCGCATAGGCCCCGAACGAGGCGTTGTTGACGAACACCCGCTCGTTGACGACACCCAGGTCGATACGGAGTTCGACGCCCTCGGTGAGCGCGTCGAGACATGTCGACGGGTCGTCCCCGTCCAGTCCGAGGTCCAGGGCGAAGTGGTTGCGGGTGCCGGCGGAGATCACCAAAAACGGCAGGTCGCGCTCCGCGGTCACGGCGGCGACGAGGGCCTGGGTGCCGTCGCCTCCCGCGACGCCGAGCAGGTCGGCGCCCGCGTCGGCCGCCTGGCGGGCGAGCGCGGCCACGTCCTGCCGGCGCGTCACGTCCAGGACGCAGACCTCGGCGCCGAGTGCCTCGGCCTTCTCCCGCAGCCGGAACCGGCCGACTTTGCCGCCACCTGAGCGCGGATTCATGATCAGGTAGGGGCGCCGCGGCGGCACCGGTGTGCCGTGCGGGGTCCGCGCCGGGGCACTCCCAGCGCCTGCCAGCGCGACCCGGCCGCAGAAGACGGCAAGTACCCACAGCGCGAACGAGACGAGTACCACCCACAGCAGTCCGGACGCCACGTAAAGGACGACGACAGCGGCTGAGGCGGCCAAGGCCAGTAGCACGGCCAGCACCCTGACCAGGCCGGTGTGGACAAGTGCCCACCACACGCCTGCCGCCGTCACCGCCGACCCGTAGGCCCCCACGAGGACGAGCAGCAGACTGTCGAGCCCGGCGAACAGCAGCAGCACGATGATCGCGCCGATGCCCGCAGCCACGGACCCTCGTGCGGCCCAACGTGGGGCAAGCGCGAAACGGCTACCGGACATGTCGACCTCCCACGGGCGGGATGCGCTCTGTTCATGACACCGTGCCTCAGCCCGGACCGAAATTACTCGCTTAAGGGGCTATCCGGACGGACCGCCCTTCGCCCCTCGCCGGCGGAGCGGCCCTCGCGTCGGCCGGTGGGCAGGCGCATCGGCCCGGTGGCGGCTCTCCCGCGGCGAACAGGCGGTTCGCGAACGGACGCCGGGCGGCGGGCAGGCGGCGGGTCGCGCTACGGGCCCCCGGCGCGAGTTCTACGGATCTCCACTGTCGGCAAGGCAGCCGAGCAGCGCCCGGCCGCCGCCGACCGGGCGACCGGCGATCACCCTCTCCGGGTGAGGCGGTGCACGGTCGGCCCGCGCTCTTATGGAAGGTGCATCGCACAACGCCCAGGAAGGAAACGTGGACCATGGCCCAGAAAGAGACCGGCGCCGAAGGTGTCGCCGCCCTCGCCGAGGCGGACGCCCCGGTGTTCGAGACGCTCGTCCAGATGACCCTCGACACGTTCGAACGTTCCGGGTTGGACGAGGAGACGTACCTGCTGGCACGCATCGCCGCCCTGGTGGCCATGGATGCCTCCGCACCCTCCTATCTCCTCAACATCGGCACCGCCGCTGAAGCCGGCGTGCCACTGGAGAAGATCCAGGGAACGCTCGTGGCGATCGCCCCGGTGGTGGGAAGCGCCCGGGTCGTGTCCGCGGCCCGCAGCATCGGTGAAGCCTTCGGGCTCGACATCAGCACCGAGGACCAATAACAGCGGGACGCCCGGGACCGCCCGTGCGCCCCGTCCGCATGCCCGTGGGACGGGGCGCACGGGGGGCCACCGGAGCCCCTGCGGACGACACCCGGAGGAGAAGCGATGAGCAGCGTGAACCTGGCCTACGACTTTCCAGTTCTCGGGGCTTTCTGGGCGATCATGTGGTTCTTCCTGTGGATCATGTGGCTCGTCCTGCTCTTCCGCGTCGTCGTGGACATCTTCCGTGACGACGACCTGAGCGGATGGGCCAAGACCGGTTGGCTCGTCTTCACGATCGTCCTCCCCTTCCTGGGCGTCTTCGTCTACGTCATCGCCCGGGGCAAGAACATGGGCCGGCGCGAGCAGCGCCACGTCAGAGCCCAGCAGGAGCAGACGGAGCGGTACATCCGCGAGACCGCGGGCAGCGCGGACACCAGCGAGGCGGACGAACTCGCCAAGCTCTCCGAGATCCGCGCCAGAGGCGACATCACCGACGACGAGTACCGCCGGGCCAAGGAGAAGGTCCTCCACTGACCCGTGCGTGCCCGTCACGGGCGCGGAACACCGTGGGCGCCGCCTCGGATCGGTCGGCAGACGACCGGGTACCGCGCGGTACCTGCGGTGCGGCGCTCGGCGGCCTCGTGGAGCCCCGCACAACGCCGACCGTCCCGCAGTAAAGGATCTGCAAGGATCGACAACCGCCTTTCCGGCGTCGCGACCCGGGGCCTCGAAGGAGCGGGGCGCCCGCGGCAAGGCCGCACGCGCCGACGCACCCCGGTCCAGCCACGCCGAGTTCATGCCCCCGCAAAAGCGCACGGACCCGGTGGAGATCATCGAGAAGCAGTCCGCGACACGGGTGCCGGAACTCGTACCGATCCGCTACGGCAGGATGAGCGAAGCGCCGTTCCGTTTCTACCGCGGGGCCGCCGCCATCATGGCCGCGCCGTGACCTTCGCCGAGCTCTACGCCGACCAGAACGAGAAGGACCACCAGGCCCTGGTCGACGCCATCCGAGCGGGGCGGGTCCCGGCAGATGCTTCTGCCGATGCTTCCTGATGCGCAGTGTCATCGGTTGGCGGGCTGTTCGACCAGGAGCGTCCCAGGCGGTGAAGCAACCTCTGGGGAGTGATGCCTCGGGACCCGTCATGCAGGAGTACAAGGCAGGCGGCACTCTCTCGGGCCCGCGGACCTGACACGCGGGCCCGAGGCCCCGCCCGCACGTATCCGTCCGGATTCAGTGTCGAAGGGGCTGCTGTCGTGTCATGGCGTGACGTCGGCCAACTGCCGACGCGCCACGGACAGTGCCGCATCCAACTGGCGGGTGCCGGTGACCACGCACAGCGTGTACGTTGCATCCTCCAACCGGCGCGCGACCTCCGGGCCGCCGTCGGACACCGCGTGCCGCCTGAGCGTCTCGCACCGCTCGATCAGCTCCCGCAGAAGCGAAGGGTGTGCCGTCACCGTCATGGCCACCTCCAGTGCCGAACCGTGGGATCGTCCAGCGCGTCACTCCAACGGTCGCAGCCGTCGGCGCCCGCTGCACTTTGGGACCACGGGCTCGGGGGCTCTCAGCAGCTGGTCAGCGCCCGACAGTCGACGCGAGAGCAGGCCGTTCGCATCCGGAGCAGACGATCATCTCCTGGCGGGAGCTGCCCGGCCGTACACGCCACCACCCGGCGCGTGCGGGGTCCCGCTCCGGATTTTGAACCGTCGGCCCGGATGCGATGTGGTTCCCCCCGTTGGAGAGTGGAGTCATGAACCATCACCACCACTCCACACGGACGATCGAGATCAACACCCGGCTTGTGACCACCGGTGTCGTGCTCACCGCAGCCGGTGCCGTGGTGGCGTGGGCCGGCATTGCCATCGCGGCCTCCGCCGTGGTCGCGGCAGGCCGGCGCCTGATCCGCGAGATGGACGTGCCCCCGGCCCAGCAGGCGGCCATGAAGTGGCGGCAGGCCAAGGAGGCATCCCGAGCGGGCATGGACGCGTGGCACTCCACGTCCGACGCCCAGAACTGATCACCCGCCCGCCAGCTCCGACGCAGCCGCCCCAGCACCCGCGGTACCGCCCGTGCGTCGGGTGCGTTCGCCGCCACCGCCTCCCATCTCCGTGTGCGCACCTCGGTGCCGCGCCGCCCCATGGCGACACCGATGTCGGCCTTACGCAACGCCGGACCGTCGTTGACGCCGTCACCATCATGCGGCCGATCTCGGTGGCCGAGTACGAGCGGAAGAGTGGCGGGGGTCGGACAGCAGAGTCGAGGTAAGGGCCGGCAGTTGGCCGGCGTACTCGGTGATGGTGCCGGGCCATTGCCGGGTGGCGAGCATCCAGTCCGCCGCGCCCGTCGGCAAGGTGGCCTGGCCTTCGCGGATCAGGGACTTGGAGAGCTTGGCGCGGTGTCGGTGACGACCTGGGGGGTGCCTCTATGTCCTTCGTCAAGCCTGAGCTGGTCATGCGACGGCTGCTTCGGGAAGGCTGGGTTCGTAGAAGGTGCCGTCGCGGAGCATTGCGAACAGCACGCTGATCCGCTGTCGGGCAAGGCGGAGAAGGGCCTGCGTGTGGGTCTTCCCCCGAGCCCGGCAGCGGTCATAGTAGGTGCGGGAGGCGGGGTCGTGCAGGGCGGCGAACGCGGAGAGGAACATCGCCCGTTTGAGCTGCCGGTTGCCGCCTCTGGGAGCGTGTTTGCCGTGGATCGAGGTCCCCGACGACCTGGTGGTCGGGGCCAGCCCGGCGTAGGAGGCGAGGTGGGCAGCGGTGGGGAAGCTGGTGCCGTCGCCGACGGTGACCAGCAGCACTGCGGCGGTGCTGACCGCGACCCCCGGCATCGAGGTCAGGACCTTGGAAAGGGGGTGGTCCTCCAGCAGGGCCTTGATCTGGGCTTCCAGGGCCCGGCGTTGAGGGAGCCGGCAAGGAGGAGGCTGACGAACACCCCACAGCGACCATCGAGCAGGTCTTCGACCTGGCCGACGCCATGGGCCCGCGCTGGCGCCTGATGGTCCTGCTCGGCGCCTTCGCCTCCCTCCGCCCTGAGGAGCTGGCCGAACCGCGCCGTCACAGTGTCGACGTTGACGAATGCTCCCTGCGCATCACCCACGCGTCCCCGGAGCTCACCAGCGGTAAGCGTGTCACCGGCGACCCCAAGACCCGGGCGGGCAAACGCACGGTCTACCTGCCGGACTTGCTGAAGCCCGAGCTACGCCGCCACCTGCAATGGTTCGCGGAGAAGGAGTCGGGCGGCCTCCTCTTCGTCGGCGAGAAGGGGCGCGCCCTTCCGCCGCTCGACGTTCGGCCGCAAGTGGCGCAAGGCGAGGACCAAGGTCGGCATGCCGGTCAACTTCCGCTTCTACGACCTCCGCCACACCGGCAACACCCTCGCCGCCGACACCGGCGCCAAGCTGAAGGACCTCATGGTCCGCGCCGGCCAGTCATCGGAGCGCGCCCAGCTGATCTACCAGCACTCGACCGCGAAGCACCAGCGCAGGCTGGCCCACGGCACAGACACCGAGGTATGCCGGCAGCTGAAGGAAGTGAACGGCGGGACGTCGGTTCGTGGGGCGTGACCGTGCGGTCCGTGGGTGGTTCCGGCGAGGTCAGTCGCCGACGAGTTCCGCGAGCTGTTCGGCGGCCGTGGTGTTGCCCCGGGCGGCCAGCCGCCGTAGCTCCTCCAAGTTGTCCTGCTCGGTGGCCAGTTGGATCAGCTCGTCGGTGGCCGTGGCGTTGCCGCCGTCGGAGAGCCGCCGGAGTTCTTCGAGGTCGCCCTGCTCCGAGGCGAGCTGGACGAGTTCGTCGGCGGCATCGGAGTTGCCCGTCTCCGCCAGGCGGCGCAGTTCGTCCACGTCACCGTGTTCCGCGGCGAGCTGGACGAGTTCGTCGGTGGCGTCGGTGTCACCGTTCTCGGCGTGTTCCCGCAGTTCGGACAAGTCGGGTTCGGACATGGTGGGCAACCTTTCCACGGCGGTGGTCATGGGCCGGCCGACCCGGCTGTTCGCCGGGGCTGGGCAAGTACAACATCACCTTCGTGGGGGAGCGGGACGCGGCGGAGCGGACGGTCGAGGCGTACGCCGTCTACCAGCGCGACGACCGCAGGATCCGTGCACTGGTCGCTGCCGGGAAGGAACGGGAGGCCACCGAGTTCTGCATGGACTGGGAACCCGGCACCTCCAACGCGCACTTCGGGGCCTGGATGACCGCCCTGGACAAGGTCACGGACATCAACCGGGCCCACTTCACCGCGTCCGTGCGGGCGGGCCGGTCGGCGGTGAGCGGGCTGCTGCCGTGGGCGACGGGACTGCTGCTCGCGGCGGCGGTCCTCACCGCGCTCGGGCTGCGACCGCGGCTGGCCGAGTTCCGCTGAGCGCCGTTCAGGCGTCGGCCAGCCGTGCCTCCTCCAGGTCCAGGGACCGCTGGAGCCTTCTGCGGGTCGTGTCGCTGATGGTGTGGTCGTCGTAGAGGCGTTGCAGTTCCGTTGCCTCCACGACGATCAGGTCGCGGCGCAGCTGGCGGTAGACGAGGTCGGCGGAGCCGGACGGGCCGGTGTCCTCGTTCAGGCGGTCGCGGGCGTTGTCGAGGCGGGCGGTGAGGCCGCGGCGGAGGCGGTCGAGGACGACGTCCGGTACGGCCTCCAGTTCGGCGAGTTCGTCCAGGCGCCGGATGCCCGCGTCGGCCAGGCGGCAGCGGGCGGCGGCTTCCTCACGCTCCGTGTGATCGGGCTCCAGGGCGATGCCGGAGCGGCGTACGACGGGGGCGAGGGTGAAGCCCTGGACGACGAGGGTGACGACCACGACGGAGGTGGTGAGGACGAGGACCAGTGGACGGTCGGCCAGGGCGGCGCCCGCCTTCGTGGTCTCCGGGATCGAGAGGGCCGCCGCCAGCGGTACGACACCCCGGGTGCCGGCCCAGGTCAGCACCAGCGGCACCCGCCAGTTCATCCGCTGGATGCCGCCCTTGCGCTGCACGACCGCCGACAGCGGCGCCAGCCACAGCAGCCGAACGGCGATTAGCGTGGCGGCGACCGCGAGGGCGTAGAGCGGCCAGGCCCGGTCGCCGTCGTCCAGGGCCCGGACCTGCGCGGGCAGGGCCAGCCCGATGAGGGAGAACACGACGCTCTCCAGCAGGAACACCACCGTGCCGTACACGGCGTGCAGTTGGAGGCGGATACGGGCGTTGGTGAGCCGGTCGCCCCGGCCGCCGAGGACGACACCCGCGACCACGACCGAGGTGACGCCGGAGGTGTGGGCGGCCTCCGCGAGGACGTAGGCCGCGTACGGGGTGACCAGGGAGATCACCGTCTCCAGGACCGGGTCCTCGGTGCGCCGCCGGATCAGCGCGACCACCCCGGCGACCGCGGCACCGATGACCGTGCCGCCGCCCGCCAGCACGGCGAACTCGGCGCCCGCCGCACCCCAGCCGGCCGCCGCCGACGCCACCGCCACGCTCACCGCGACCCGGAACAGCACCAGCGAGGTCGCGTCGTTGAACAGGCTCTCCGCCTGGACGAGGACCTGCACCTTCGGTGGCAGGGACAGGCGTCTGCCGAGCGCGGTCACGGCCACCGGGTCGGTGCTGGCCAGCACCGCGCCCAGCACGAACGCCATCTGCCACGACAGCGGCGTGATCCGGGACGCGACCCAGCCGACGGCCGCCGCCGAGGCCAGCACCAGGCCGATGGACAGGACACCGACCGGCTTCCACACGGCCTTCAGCTCACGCCACGACATGTCCTCGGCACTGGCGTAGAGGAGGGGCGGCAGCACGACCAGGCCGATGATCTCCGGGCTGATCTCGATCTGCGGGGTGCCCGGCAGCAGCGCGACGGCGAGACCGGCGACAACGAGGAGGGAGGGTGCGGGGATGCGCCGGCGGCGGGCGAAGGTCGCCACCAGGGTGGCCAGAACCACCAGTGCCAGAACCGTGCCTACGCCGCGCATGCCGACCGTCCCCCAGGGGGCCTCGAAGAGAGCCACCGTGGCTCCCCGGCCGACCAGACTTCCCGGCACACCGCCTTCACCCTATCCGGCCAGGGGACGTCAAGTCAGTGTCAAGGTCCCCGGAACAGGCGCCAAGAAAGCGCTAACAAGCGCCCCGGCCGCCCGCCGGACGCGCTTCGGTAGGAGAAGCAACCCGCCTCCTCAAGGAGTTGAGCCAGTGAGCGGAGCGCGTCGGCGGCGATGAGTGGTGACGTACGGCCCGGACGACTGAAGGTCTACCTCGGGGCTGCCCCGGGAGTGGGCAAGACCTACCGGATGCTCGACGAGGGGCGGCGCCGGGCCGCCCGTGGCGCCGATGTCGTGGTCGGCTTCGCCGAGTGCCACGGCCGGCCGCGCACCGAGGCCATGCTGGACGGTCTGGAGACCGTCCCCCGGGCCCGCTGCGACTACCGCGGCGGGCGGTTCGAGGAGATGGACCTCGAAGCGGTGCTGGCCCGCCGCCCACAGGTGGCGATCGTCGACGAGTTCGCCCACAGCAACGTCCCCGGCGGCGGCCGCAACGCCAAGCGCTGGCAGGACATCGAGGCGCTGCTCGCCGCGGGCATCGACGTGATCACCGCGCTGAACATCCAGCACCTGGCCTCCCTCAACGACGTGGTCGAGAAGATCACACGGGTGCCGCAGCACGAGACGGTGCCCGACGACGTCGTACGGCGGGCCACGCAGATCGAACTCGTCGACATGCCGCCCGAGGGGCTGCGGCGGCGGATGGCGCACGGCAACATCTACGCACCCGAGAAGGTCGACGCGGCCCTCGCCAACTACTTCCGGCCAGGCAACCTGACCGCCCTGCGGCAGCTGGCCCTGCTGTGGACGGCCGACCGGGTCGACGAGGCGCTCACCAGCTACCGCGCCGAGCACTCCATCGGCGGGGTGTGGGAGACCCGGGAGCGGGTCGTGGTCGCGTTGACCGGCGGTCCCGAGGGGGACACGCTGATACGGCGGGCCGCCCGGATCGCCGCCCGGTCGGCCGGGGGCGACCTCCTCGCCGTGCACGTGGCCCGCAGCGACGGGCTCGCCGCCGGGGTCTCGCACGCCTCGCTGGCCCGGCAGCGGCGGCTGGTGGAGGATCTCGGCGGCAGCTACCACTCCGTCGTCGGCGACGACATCGCCACCGCCCTGGTGGACTTCGCCCGCGCCGAGAACGCCACCCAGCTGGTGCTGGGCACCAGCCGCCGGGGCCGTCTGGAACGGTTCCTGACCGGGCCGGGCACCGGGGAGACCGTCACCGAGCTGTCCGGCGACATCGACGTCCACCGGGTCACCCACGAGCGCGCCGGACGCGGCACCCTGCTGCCGTCCCGCCGCCGGACCCTGTCGACCGGGCGGCTGGTCGCGGGCCCCGTGGCCGGGCTGGTGCTGCCGGTGCTGCTCACCCTCGTCCTGGACCGGCTGCGTGGCTCTCTCGATCTCACCAGCGAGGCGCTGCTGTTCCTGCTCATGGTGGTGGGCGTGGCCTGCATCGGCGGGGTCGCCTCCGCGCTGATCGCGTCGGTGACGGCGTCCCTGCTGCTCAACTACTGGTTCATCCCACCCATCGGCGCCTTCACCCTCGACGACCCCAACGCCCTGATCGCGCTCGGGGTGTTCGCGGTGGTGGCCGCGACGGTGGCCGCCGTCGTCGACCGCTCCCTGCGGCTGTCCCGCCGCTCGGCCCGCGCCACCGCCGAGGCCGAGACCATGTCGTCGCTGGCGGGCAGCATCGTGCGCGGCGGCGCGACCATCCCCGCCCTGCTCGAACGCACCCGCGAGACCTTCGGCATGGACTCGGCGGAACTCGTCGACGAACCGCCCGACGGTGAGGGAGCCACCGCCGTGCCCGCCGGCCCGGGCGCGTACCTGGTGCTGCGCGGACGCACGCTCTCCTCCTCCGAGCGACGGGTGCTCGCCGCGTTCGCCGCACACGTGGGCTCCGCCGTCGAGCGGGCCCGGCTCGCCGAGGCGGCGGCCGAGGTGGAGCCCGTGAAGGCCGCCGACCGGATGCGTACGGCGCTGCTGCGGGCGGTCGGCCACGACCTGCGCACCCCGCTCGCCGCCGGCTGGGCCGCCGTGACGTCGCTGCGCAGCCGGGACGTGGAGTTCAGCCCGGAGGACCGGGACGAACTCCTCGCCACCGCTGACGAGTCCATGGCCAAGCTCAGCCGCCTGGTGGAGAACCTCCTCGACCTCAGCCGCCTGGAGGCCGGCGTCCTCACCCTGAACCTGCGGGCCACGGCCCTGGAGGAGGTCCTCCCGATGGCGCTCGCGGAAGCGCCGGAAGCCGAGGCCCGGGACATGGAGGAGATCCCCGCCGTACTGGCGGATCCGCCCCTGCTGGAACGGGTCGTCGCCAACCTGGTCGGCAACGCCGCCCGGCACACCCCGCCCGGACAGAAGGTGCTGGTCACCGCCAGCGCCCTCGCGGGCCGGGTGGAACTGCGGGTCGTCGACCGGGGACCCGGCCTTCCCGCCGACGGCCGGGAGCGCCTCTTCGAACCCTTCCAGCGGCTCGGCGACACGGACAACACCACCGGCCTCGGTCTCGCCCTGGCACGCGGTCTGACCGAGGCGATGAACGGCACCCTCACCCCCGAGGACACCCCGGGCGGCGGCCTGACGATGGTCGTGTCACTGCCCTGCGCGGAACAGACCGGGACCACTCGGCCCGAGGGGACCCCGCACCCTGTGGTGCGCCGGGCGTAGGAAGTGTCCGGCGAGCACCGGAACCAGTACCCGGCGGGATGCCTCATGACAGGACCGCCCGGGCGGCGCGGGACGGCATGACCGCGAAGGCGTCACTCCAGCCCCGAGGCCCTGAACACCGCCTGGGAGGTCTCGTGCTCGACGCGCCGGGAGAGGCGGCGCAACGCGGTCGCCCCGCACAACAGCGTGCCCTCGGCCACCGCCTTCCGGGCCGCCGCCTGCACCCGGAACCACAACTGCGGGTTCCTCACCAGCACTTCGGGGTCGATCTCCACCCGGCCGCCGAACGCGTCCCGCAGCACGAGCCGCTGGGAGAGGCCGTCCAGACAGCGCACGGACACCAACAGGTCGGTGCGGACCCGGCGTTCGCGCAGCAGCCACCGGGACGACAGCCAGTCCGTACCGGCGCGGACACGGGCCGGATACAGCGCGAGGAAGAGCAGCAGCGCCAGGGCGACCCACAGGGCGCCGCGCCCGAGCGTGAGCCTGCCTGTGCCCCAGTCGAGCAGGAGGAGCAGAGCGAGGAGCACACCCGCCCAGCGCACCGAGTCCCGTACGTCCCGAGCCCAGCGGAGGTCATGTGCCGTACCGGCGGTCTCACACGCTGCGTCGCGGGGTCCCATGCCGCTGACGCTAGGGATGCGTGGGTCCGGCACGCATCCCTTTTGACGGGACTCTGATGCCGCTGTCACCCAGGTCGCCCGCACCCCCGTCAAGGTCCCGTCAAAGTCGCCCGCTCCGGCGCGAAGAAGCCGCCAAGAGCGGTCGGCCGCGGCTGGAAACGGACAGACCCTGAGTGCACCGCGCACGCCTCAGCCCTCGTGCGCGGCCCCGAATGCAGAAGGAGTACGCACCGATGTCCGTCCTGACCATCGAGCCGGGCGCGACCCCCGCCGACGAAGAGCCGCCCGATACCGGCGAACGCCACCGGCTCACCGCCGTCACGGGCCTCGCCGCCCTGTCCCTGGACGCGATGGCGTCGGTGGCGTACGGGCCCGAGGCGATCGTCCTCGTCCTCGCCGCCGCCGGGGCACACGGACTTGGTTTCACCCTGCCGGTGACGCTGGCCATCGCGGGCCTGCTCGTCGTGCTGGTCGCCTCGTACCGGCAGGTGATCGCGGCCTTCCCGGACGGCGGCGGGTCGTACGCCGTCGCCAAGACGCACCTCGGCGCGCGCACCAGCCTGGTGGCCGCGGCCTCCCTGGTCCTGGACTACGTCCTGAACGTAGCCGTCGCCGTCACGGCCGGAGTGGCCGCCCTGACCTCCGCCTTCCCGGCCCTCTACGACGACCGGCTGTGGCTCTGCCTCGGCGTGCTCGTGCTGATCACCGCGGTGAACCTGCGGGGCATCGTCGAATCCGCCAGGGTTTTCATCGTGCCGACCGTGGTGTTCGTCGGCTCGGTCCTCGTGCTCATCGCGGTCGGCCTGTTCCGGTCCGGGCCGGTCAGCACGGTCACCGCGGACGGCCACGCCTCCGTGCTCGCCGACAACGCCACCACCGTGGGTGCCCTGCTCCTGCTGAAAGCTTTCGCCTCCGGGTGTGCCGCCCTCACCGGCGTCGAGGCCATCGCCAACGCCGTCCCCTCCTTCCGCGTCCCACGCGTCAAGCGCGCCCAGCGGGCGGAGGTCGCCCTCGGCGCCGTCCTCGGTGTGATGCTGATCGGCCTGTCGGTCCTGATCGGCCGCTTCCACCTCCAGCCGGTCGAGGGCGTCACCGTCCTCGCCCAGCTCGCGGACGCCTCGCTCGGCCACAATTGGGCGTTCTACGTCATCCAGTTCGCGACGATGATCCTGCTCGCGCTCTCGGCCAACACCTCCTTCGGCGGGCTGCCGGTGCTGCTGAAGCTGCTCGCTCGGGACAACTACCTGCCGCACGTGTTCGCCCTGAAGGCCGACCGCCAGGTCCACCGCCACGGCGTCCTCGCCCTCGCCCTCGTCTCGGCCGCGTTGCTGGTCTTCTCCGGCGGCGACACCAACACCCTCGTCCCGCTGTTCGCCATCGGCGTCTTCGTCGGGTTCACCATCGCCCAGGTCGGCATGGTCCGGCACTGGCGGCTCGAACGCCGGGAGGGCGGGCGGGAGAAGGGGAGCCCGGGATGGCGGGGCAAGGCGCTGCTGAACGGCTTCGGGGCCGCGCTCACCGGTGTGGCTACGGTCGTCGTCACGCTGGAGAAGTTCCAGGAGGGCGCCTGGCTGATCGTGATCGCGCTGCCGCTGCTGGTGGCGGCCTTCGGCGCCGTCCACCGCGCGTACGGCCGGATCGGCGAGGGGCTCGGTCTGGGCCGTATCCCCGAGACCCCGCACCGTGAGCGCTCGCTGGTGATCGTGCCCGTCTCGTCCCTGTCCCGGCTGACGTCGGAGGCCCTGACCGCCGCCGCCTCCCTCGGCGACGAGGTGCGCGCGGTCACCGTGTGCTACCCCGATGCCGAGGACCGGGCCGCCCTGTACGCCCTGGAGCGCTCCTGGGCCGAGTGGGACCCGGATGTGCCGCTGGTCCGGCTGTCCTGCGAGCGGCGCTCCCTGGGCCGCCCCATCGCCGCCTACGTTCATGAGGTCATGGCCTCGGAACCGGCCACCCGGGTGACGGTGCTGATCCCGGAGGCCGAGCCGGAGCGGCTGTGGCAGCGGCTGCTCCAGAACCAGCGGGGCGCGGTCGTCGCGCACGCCGTGCGGCGGGAGACGGACGCCGTCATCTGCCGGCTGCGCTTCCGCCTGCTGTGAGGGCCCTGGGGGCGGGGCCGTAAGAGTCCCGTCAAAGGTGTGAGGGCCGCCGTAAGGGACTCGTCAACGGCCGGTCGATTCCGGCCAGGGGCGGGGTTTCCTCTATCTGTCCGTATCTCTTCCGAACCTCTTCTAGGAGTTCGCGATGGCCGATCTGGCCTTCGTCGTCACCACGATCGCGCTCTTCGCGCTGGTGGCTCTCGTCGCCAAGGGGGTGACGAAGCTGTGACCGCCGAGAACATCGTCGGCCTCGTCGTGGCCGTCGCCCTGCTGGGCTATCTCGTCCTCGCCCTGATCTTCCCGGAGAGGTTCTGAGACACAGATGGGTCCCGTACTCGCCGGCGTCCTCCAGCTGCTCGCCCTCATAGGCGCACTGGCGCTCGCCTACATCCCCCTCGGCAACTACATGGCCAAGGTCTACTCCTCCGACAAGCACTGGCGTGTCGAGAAGTGGATCTACAAGGGCATCGGTGCCAACCCGGACACCGAGATGCGCTGGCCCGCGTACCTGCGCGGAGTGCTCGCCTTCTCGGCCGTGGGCGTCCTGTTCCTCTATCTGCTCCAGCGCCTGCAGGGGGTGCTGCCCGGCTCGCTGGGCTTCTCCGCGATCGACCCGGACCAGGCGTTCAACACGGCCGTGTCGTTCGTGACGAACACCAACTGGCAGTCGTACTACGGCGAGCAGGCCATGGGACACGTCGTGCAGACCGCCGGTCTGGCCGTCCAGAACTTCGTCTCCGCGGCCGTCGGCATCGCCGTCGCGGTGGCGCTGGTGCGCGGCTTCGCCCGCTCGCGGACCGGTGAGCTCGGCAACTTCTGGTCCGACTTGGTACGTGGCGTGGTCCGCATCCTGGTGCCGCTGTCCGTGGTCGCCGCGATCGTCCTGGTGGCGTGCGGTGCCATCCAGAACTTCTCCGGCATCCACGAGGTCGGCCAGTTCATGGGCGGGCAGCAGCAGTGGAACGGCGGCGCGGTCGCCTCGCAGGAGGCCATCAAGGAGATCGGCACCAACGGCGGCGGCTACTTCAACGCCAACAGCGCCCACCCGTTCGAGAACCCGACGCCGTTCACGAACCTCTTCGAGATCTTCCTGCTCCTGGTGATCCCGTTCGCGCTGACCCGCACCTTCGGCATCATGGTCGGCTCGATCAAGCAGGGTTACGCGATCCTCGCGGCCATGGGCACCATCTGGGTCGGCTTCATCGCGCTCATGATGTGGACCGAGTTCGCCCACCACGGCCCGGCGTTCCAGATCGCGGGCGGGGCGATGGAGGGCAAGGAGACCCGTATCGGGGTCGGCGCCTCGTCGATCTTCGCGGTGTCGACCACCCTGACCTCGACCGGCGCGGTGGACTCCTTCCACTCGTCCTTCACCGGTCTCGGCGGCGGCATCACCATGCTGGGCATGCAGCTCGGCGAGATCGCGCCCGGCGGTACCGGATCCGGCCTCTACGGCATGCTGATCATGGCGATCATCGCGGTGTTCATCGCCGGGCTCATGGTCGGCCGTACGCCCGAGTACCTGGGCAAGAAGATCGGCACCCGCGAGATCAAGTTCGCGGCCTGCTACATCCTCATCACCCCGGCGCTGGTGCTCATCTTCACCGCGGCGGCGATGGCGCTGCCCACCCCGGGCAACTCGATGACGAACTCGGGGGCCCACGGCTTCTCCGAGATCCTCTACGCCTACTCCTCGGCCGCGAACAACAACGGTTCGGCCTTCGCCGGTCTGAACGCCGACACGCAGTGGTTCAACACCACGTTGGGTCTGGCCATGGCGCTGGGCCGGTTCCTGCCGATGGTGTTCGTCCTGGCGCTGGCCGGTTCGCTCGCCGAGCAGAAGCCGGTGCCGGCGACCGCGGGCACCCTGCGCACCGAGAAACCGCTGTTCACCGGCCTGTTGGTGGGCGCGGTCCTGATCATCACCGGTCTGACGTACTTCCCGGCCCTGGCGCTGGGTCCGCTGGCCGAGGGGCTGGCGTCATGACCACCCGTATAGAGAAGTCAGAGGACTCCATGTCCACAGCCACCCCGACCCGGGCGCCGCACAGCGACGCACCCACCGGGCACAAGTCCCCCGAGGGCCGTGTCGGCGCGGGCCTCTTCGACCCCAAGCAGCTGCTGAAGTCGCTGCCGGACGCCTTCCGCAAGCTCGATCCGCGGGTGATGGTCAAGTCGCCCGTGATGTTCGTGGTGTGGATCGGCTCGCTGCTGACCACCGTCTTCTCCTTCAAGGAGCCGGGCGACTGGTTCGGCTGGACGATCAGCGCCTGGCTGTGGCTGACCGTGGTCTTCGCGAACCTGGCGGAGGCGGTCGCCGAGGGCCGCGGCAAGGCGCAGGCGGACACCCTGCGCAAGGCCAAGACGGACACGGTGGCGCGGCGGCTCGTCGGGGAGCGGGAGGAGCAGGTGCCCGGCACCGCGCTGACCATCGGTGACCTGGTCGTGTGCGAGGCCGGCGACATCATCCCGGGCGACGGTGACGTCGTCGAGGGCGTCGCGTCGGTCGACGAGTCGGCGATCACGGGTGAGTCGGCCCCGGTCATCCGGGAGTCCGGCGGTGACCGCTCAGCCGTCACCGGCGGTACGAAGGTGCTGTCCGACCGCATCGTCATCAAGATCACGACGAAGCCCGGCGAGACCTTCATCGACCGGATGATCAACCTTGTCGAGGGCGCGGCCCGGCAGAAGACGCCGAACGAGATCGCGCTGAACATCCTGCTCGCCTCGCTGACGATCGTCTTCCTGCTCGCGGTGGCGACCCTGCCCCCGTTCGCGGACTACGCGGGCACCCACCTGACGATGGTCGTCCTGGTGGCGCTGCTCGTCTGCCTCATCCCGACCACCATCGGCGCCCTGCTCTCCGCGATCGGCATCGCGGGTATGGACCGCCTGGTTCAGCGCAACGTACTGGCCATGTCCGGAAGGGCAGTCGAGGCCGCCGGCGACGTCTCCACGCTGCTGCTCGACAAGACCGGCACCATCACCCTCGGCAACCGCCAGGCCGCCGAGTTCGTGCCGGTGAGCGGGGTGACGGAGGCGAAGGTCGCCGACGCCGCCCAGCTCTCCTCCCTGGCCGACGAGACGCCCGAGGGCCGCTCCATCGTCGTACTGGCGAAGGAGAAGTACGGCCTGCGCGAGCGGCAGCAGGGCGAGTTGGCCGGTGCCGAGTGGATCGCCTTCACCGCCCAGACCCGGATGTCGGGCGTGGACGTGGACGGACGCAAGATCCGCAAGGGCGCGGCCGGTTCGGTCATCACCTGGGTCAAGGAGCAGGGCGGCACGGTCTCCGACGACGCCGACACTCTCTCCAACCGCATCTCCGAGGCGGGCGGTACCCCGCTGCTGGTGGCCGTTGAAGACACGGAAGGCGCCCGGGTGCTGGGCGTCATCCACCTCAAGGACGTCGTCAAGGAGGGCATGCGGGAGCGGTTCGACGAGCTGCGCCGCATGGGCATCAAGACCGTCATGATCACGGGTGACAACCCGCTGACCGCCAAGGCGATCGCCGAAGAGGCGGGCGTCGACGACTTCCTCGCGGAGGCCACCCCCGAGGACAAGATGGCCCTCATCAAGCGGGAGCAGGCCGGCGGCAAGCTTGTCGCGATGACCGGTGACGGCACCAACGACGCGCCCGCGCTGGCCCAGGCGGACGTGGGTGTGGCCATGAACACCGGTACCTCGGCCGCCAAGGAGGCCGGGAACATGGTGGACCTGGACTCCAACCCCACCAAGCTCATCGAGATCGTCGAGATCGGCAAGCAGCTGCTGATCACCCGGGGTGCGCTGACGACGTTCTCCATCGCCAACGACGTCGCGAAGTACTTCGCGATCATCCCGGCGCTGTTCGCGGCGGTCTACCCGGGCCTGGACAAGCTCAACATCATGGGTCTGTCCTCGCCGGACTCCGCGATCCTGTCCGCGGTCATCTTCAACGCGCTGATCATCATCGCGCTGGTGCCGCTGTCGCTGAAGGGCGTGCAGTACCGGCCGGTGAGCGCGGACAAGATGCTCCGGCGCAACCTCACGATCTACGGCATCGGCGGCCTGATCGCGCCCTTCATCGGCATCAAGCTCATCGACATGCTCATCTCCCTCATCCCCGGGATCGGCTGAAGGCCATGAACAACTCCGTTGCGAACACTGCCCGGTTGATGGGCGCGGGTCTGCGGGCGCTGCTCGTGCTGACCCTGGTGACCGGCGTTATCTACCCACTGGTCGTCACCGGCATCGCGCAGGCCCTGTTCAACGACAAGGCGAACGGCTCCGAGATCAAGTCGGACGGCAAGGTTGTCGGCTCCTCGCTCATCGGGCAGTCGTACAACCTGCCGCTGAGGAAGGGCGAGGAGACCGCGTCGCCCGACCTGAAGTGGTTCCAGGGCCGCCCGCAGAACGGCCTCGGCACCAACAGCGTCAACACGCAGTACTCGCTGATCCTGTCCGGTGCCACCAACCGTTCCGGTGACAACGCCGACCTGATCGCGTGGGTGAAAGCCGCCAAGGCCGCCGTCGTCAAGGACAACTCGACCGCCGACTACAAGGTCAAGGCGTCCGAGGTCCCCGCCGACGCGGTGACGTCCTCCGGCTCCGGCCTGGACCCGGACATCTCCCCGGCCTACGCCGACCTCCAAGTCCACCGGATCGCCGAGAAGAACGGCCTTACCGCGGCCCAGGTGCGGAAGCTGGTCGACGAGCACACCACGGGCCGCACCCTCGGCTTCATCGGGGAGCCTCGGGTGAACGTCCTGGAGCTCAACATCGCGCTCAAGGCACTCGTGGCCAAGAGCTGATGGCGTTACACGACCCACAGGGGAGTCGGCGGCCCGGACGACCGGGTGCGCCGACTCCCGCAGTCATGAAACGGGTACGTCCCCACGACGTACGACAGGAAGGCGCACGCCGATGACACGGGTGCTGGTGGTGGAGGACGACCCGCAGCTCGTACGGGCCCTCATCATCAATCTCCAGGCACGCCGGTACGGGGTCGACGCGGCCCCCGACGGTGCCACCGCGCTGCGGCTCGCGGCCGCCCGGCAACCCGATGTCGTGATGCTCGACCTGGGCCTGCCCGACATGGACGGCGTCGAGGTCATCAAGGGCCTGCGCGGCTGGACCCGGGTGCCGATCCTGGTGCTGTCCGCCCGGCAGGCGTCCGAGGAGAAGGTCGCCGCGCTCGACGCGGGCGCCGACGACTACGTGACCAAGCCGTTCAGCATGGACGAGCTCCTCGCCCGGCTGCGGGCCGCCGTACGACGCACCGAGGACGTGCCGCTCGCCACCGGGACGACGCTGGTCGAGACGGCGGACTTCAGCATCGACCTGCTGGCCAGGAAGGTACGCAAGGACAGCCGAGACGTACGCCTCACGCCCACCGAGTGGCACCTGCTGGAGATCCTGATCACCAACCCGGGACGGCTGATCACGCAGAAGCACCTGCTCCAGGAGGTCTGGGGCGTCACCCAGGGCAACAAGACCAACTACCTGCGGGTCTACATGGCCCAGCTGCGGCGCAAACTGGAAGCGGACCCCGCCCACCCCCGGTACCTCATCACCGAGCCCGGCATGGGCTACCGCTACGAAGGATGACCATGGCACGCGGCAAGCTCCGGATCTACCTCGGCGCGGCACCCGGCGTCGGCAAGACCTACGCGATGCTGTCCGAGGCACACCGCCGGGTGGAACGCGGCACCGACTGCGTGGTCGCCTTCGTGGAGCACCACCGCCGGCCGCGGACCGAGGTGATGCTCCACGGCCTGGAGGAGATCGCGCGCCAGGAGATCGAGTACCGCGGTTCGGTGTTCACGGAGATGGACGTGGACGCGGTCCTCGCACGCCGCCCCGGCGTGGCGCTCGTCGACGAACTCGCCCACACCAACGTCCCCGGCTCCCGCAACACCAAGCGCTGGCAGGACGTGGAGGAACTGCTGGCCGCCGGCATCGACGTCATCTCCACGGTCAACATCCAGCACCTGGAGTCCCTGGGTGACGTGGTCGAGTCGATCACCGGGGTACGGCAGCGCGAGACGGTCCCCGACGAGGTCGTACGCCGCGCCGACCAGATCGAGCTCGTCGACATGTCCCCGCCGGCGCTGCGGCGGCGGATGGCGCACGGCAACATCTACAAGCCGGACAAGGTCGACGCGGCCCTCTCCAACTACTTCCGGCCCGGAAACCTCACCGCCCTGCGCGAACTGGCCCTGCTGTGGGTGGCCGACCGGGTGGACGCCTATCTGACCGAGTACCGCAGCGAACACCAGGTCTCCACCATCTGGGGCTCGCGCGAGCGGATCGTCGTCGGCCTGACCGGCGGTCCGGAAGGACGGACGCTGATACGTCGGGCCGCCCGACTCGCGGAGAAGGGCGCCGGCGGCGAGGTGCTGGCCGTCTACATCTCCCGCAGCGACGGCCTCACCGCCGCCTCCCCGAAGGAACTGGCCGTCCAGCGCACGCTGGTCGAGGACCTCGGCGGCACCTTCCACCACGTCGTCGGCGAGGACATCCCGGTCGCGCTGCTCGACTTCTCGCGCGGGGTCAACGCCACCCAGATCGTGCTCGGCGTCTCCCGCCGCAAGGGCTGGCAGTACGTCTTCGGCCCCGGCGTCGGCGCGACGGTCGCCCGGGAGTCCGGGCCCGACCTCGACGTGCACCTCATCACCCACGACGAGGCCGGCAAGGGGCGCGGACTCCCGGCCAACCGGGGCGCGCGTTTGGGCCGTTCCCGCGTGATCTGGGGCTGGCTGGTCGGCCTCGGCGGCCCCGTGCTGCTGACCTGGCTGCTGAGCAGCGTGGCCCTTGACGTCGGGCTCGCCAACGACATGCTGCTGTACCTGACGCTGACGGTCGCGGCCGCCCTCCTCGGCGGGCTCTTCCCCGCCCTGGCCTCGGCGGTGGCCGGTTCCCTGCTGCTGAACTGGTACTTCACCCCGCCGATCCACACCTTCACCATCGCCGATCCGAAGAACATCGTCGCCATCGCGATCTTCGTCGGGGTCGCCGTGTCGGTGGCCTCGGTGGTGGACCTCGCGGCCCGCCGCACCCACCAGGCGGCGCGGCTGCGCGCCGAGTCGGAGATCCTCTCCTTCCTGGCCGGGAACGTGCTGCGCGGCGAGACCAGCCTGGAGGAACTGCTCGAACGGGTCCGCGAGACCTTCGGCATGGAATCCGTGGCGCTGCTGGAACGCGAGAGCGAGGTGCTGCCCTGGACCTGTGCCGGGAGCGTGGGCTCGCGTCCCTGCGCGGTTCCCGACGACGCGGACGTCGACGTACCGGTCGGCGACCACATGGCGCTCGCGCTGACGGGACGGGTGCTGCCGGCCGAGGACCGCCGGGTCCTCGCGGCCTTCGCCGCACAGGCCGTCGTGGTCCTGGACCGGCGGCGCCTCCAGGAGGAGGCCGACCAGGCCCGCGCACTCGCCGAGGGCAACCGCATCCGGACGGCGCTCCTGGCCGCCGTGTCGCATGACCTGCGCACCCCGCTGGCCGGCATCAAGGCCGCGGTCACGTCCCTGCGTTCGGACGACGTCGAGTGGTCGCAGGAGGACCAGGCGGAACTGCTGGAGTCCATCGAGGAGGGCGCCGACCGCCTCGACAACCTCGTCGGCAACCTCCTCGACATGTCCCGCCTCCAGACCGGCACCGTCACCCCGATCATCCGCGAGACCGACCTCGACGAGGTCATCCCGATGGCGCTCGGCGGCGTCCCCGAGGACAGCGTCGACCTCGACATCCCCGAGACCCTGCCCATGGTCGCCGTCGACCGGGGGCTGCTGGAACGGGCCGTCGCCAACGTCGTCGAGAACGCCGTCAAGTACAGCCCGCCGGGCGAGACGGTCCTGGTGTCCGCGAGCGCCCTCGCCGACCGCGTCGAGGTGCGCGTGGTCGACCGCGGTCCGGGCGTCCCCGACGAGGCCAAGGACCGCATCTTCGAACCCTTCCAGCGCTACGGCGACTCCCCGCGCGGCGCCGGCGTCGGCCTCGGCCTCGCGGTCGCCCGGGGCTTCACCGAGGCGATGGCCGGCACGATCCACGCCGAGGACACCCCGGGCGGCGGCCTCACCATGGTCCTGTCCGTACGCACGGCACCACAGCGCCGACCCGAGCAGCCGGATGTGTCGGCGGCGGCCACGTCCTGAGGGTGGGGGAGACCGAGTTCTCGGGTGTGCCCATGTCCCGCCCGCGGGCACACCCTGCCTTGGCCCAGGCGCCGGGCGGCACGCTCGCGGCACCGGAGACCGCCGGTCACGGCCGTGCTGTGCGTCTGGTGGCGTCCTGGCAGTGGCTGAGTCCTGGCTGAAGCCGCCTTCGGCTGGGCGGCGGGTCCTGGGTGTGCCGTCGTGGCGGCCCGAGTGTGGTCACGTCGGCAGGCTTGGGGTGGCCGGTGTGTCCGGTGCGGGCCCTCGTGCTGAACGGCGGCGCGGCGTCGTATGCCGTCAGGCGTCGGGTGGCACCCGTGCGAACTCCCTTTCCATCCGCCCCGTGTCCAGCCGCAGCCGCCACGCGTTGCGCCGGTGTGCGGCGGCCAGCGCGGGCTGTAGCGGAGACGGCGGCAGCACGAGGACAGGACAGCCGGCGTGGCTGAGGCAGTAGCGGCCGACCGACGGCCACAGCGCGCGGTGCGCCAGGCCGCGCCGTCCGGCACCGAGCACGAGGAGGTCGTCCTCCTGGTCGGCTGTGGCGACCAGCGCCCGGCTCGGCGTACCGCGTGCGATCACGGCGGGCAGGGGGAGCCCGGCGCCGTCCTCGCCGAACACGTACCGCAGGGCGTCGAGCAGCCGCTCCCGCGCCATCCGCTCCCAGTCCTCGACCAGGACGGCCGCTGCCGCGGACCGACGGGCGGAGAGCTCCCCACCGGGCGGTTCCCAGGCCGGCACCGGCCAGAGCACGGCACTGCGGCGCCGGGCTTCGACGGCCGCGAGGCGCAGCGCGACGAGGCTCCCGGGAGAGCCACTCACCCCCACGACCACACGGGCGGCGGCTGAGGACGGACCGGACTCGGACATCGCTTCCACGGCCCCATCACACCTCCGCGCCGAGGCTTTCGCACAGCCCCCGCGCCATTCCCTGACACACCTCTGACGACCCGTTCCGGGCCCTCACCCCGGTGCGTCAGCGTCCCGTCAAAGTCGTCCGGCTGATCGTCAGCGTCCCGTCAGGACCCATCCGACCCCCGGGTACCCCGGGCATAACGTCGATCGCAAGCCCCGGTCCGCCTCCCCGCGTCCGGGGTGCTCCAGACCACCCGACCAGCGCCTTCCAGGAGGCACTTCATGGCGGAACTCCTCTACGACGACGACCCCGAGCCCTCCGATCCGTCCCCGGCCGGACCCCTGTACGTCCCGGTCCGGCCGGGCCCCTCCGGCTGTGCGGCCCGGCTCTTCCGCACCCCGCTCGGCGACCGTACGGCCGTCGGCTTCACCTCCGAGCGTCGACTGACCGGCGCCCTCGGCCCCGACCAGCCGTGGATCCGCCTCGCCGAGCCCGCCCTGCGCGCACTGACCGCCCCGCTCGGCGTCACGACTCTCACGGTGGACCCGCGGTTCACCGCCCCGGCCCCGGTGCCGGTCGTCCAGGTGCCGTCCGAGCCGCCCGTACTGCGAACCGTCTGAAGGGGGAGAAGACGATGACCACGGTTCACGAACCCACCACGACCGCCGAGTTGACGGTGTGGCCGGCCTCGACCACCGAACCCGTACCCGGCGGCCTGACCGTCGGCGGCGTACCGCTCGCCGAGATCGCCGACCGCTTCGGCACCCCCGTCTACGTCCTCGACGAGGCCGAGGTCCGCGACCGCTGCCGTACCTACCGGGACGCCTTCCCCGACACCGAAGTCCTGTACGCGGCCAAGGCGTTCCTGTGCCGGGCCATGGCGCACTGGGTCGAGGAGGAGGGCCTCGGCCTGGACGTCTGCTCGGCCGGCGAACTGGAACTCGCCGTCACCACCGGCTTCCCGCCGGAGCGGATCACGTTGCACGGCAACGCCAAGACACCCCGCGACCTGGACACCGCCCTGCGGCTGGGCGTCGGCCGGATCGTCATCGACAGCCCCTCGGAGATCGCGCGCCTGGCCGCGGCCGTGGGCCCGGGCGGTCACCAGAAGGTGATGGTCCGGGTCGTCCCCGGCATCAGCGCCGGGGGCCACGAGAAGATCCGTACGGGCACGGACGACCAGAAGTTCGGTCTGTCCATCGCCGACGGCTACGCCCAGCACGCCATCGCCCGCATACTCGACCAGCCGCAGCTCGAACTCACCGGCCTGCACTGCCACCTGGGATCGCAGATCACCAGCGTCAAGCCGTATCTGGCGGCCGTGCGGCGGATCGTGGGCCTGATGGCACGGCTGCACGATCGGCACGGCCTGGTCCTGCCCGAACTCGACGTCGGCGGCGGCCACGGCATCGCCTACCGACCCGGCGAACCGGCCCTCGACCTCACCGCCCTGGCCCGCAGAGTCCGCACGGAACTCGCCGAAGCCTGCACCACGGCCGGTCTCCCCGTCCCCCGCCTGATCATCGAACCGGGACGGGCGATCGTGGGTCCGGCGGGCATCGCCCTGTACCGCGTACTCGCCGTCAAGCACACGGGTGAAAAGACGTTCGTCGCGGTGGACGGCGGCATGAGCGACAACCCCCGCCCCGCCCTGTACGGCGTCCGCTACGCCCCGCGCCTGATCGGCCGCCACAGCGCCGCGGCCCCGGCCCCGGTGACCGTCGTGGGCCGCCACTGCGAGGCCGGCGACATCCTGGCCGCCGACGCCGAACTCCCCGCCGACGTGCGCCCCGGCGACCTGCTCGCCGTACCCGTGGCCGGCGCCTACCACCTGTCCATGGCCTCCGGCTACAACCTCGTCGGCCGCCCGCCGGTGACCGCCGTACGCGACGGACTCGCCCGCCTCCTGGTCCGCCGCGAGTCCCTGGAGGACATCCGCAGCCGGGACGTGGGCCTGTAGCGGTCCGACGGACGGCAGGCGTCAGAGACCTTCGCGACGACCGGCGGCTTCCCGAAGAAGGGCAGCACGTCTGCTCGGCCGCGGCGAGGGCTGCCACGGGTCCGGCCCGGTCCGCGGGCAGTGTCAGCCGTAGAGCGCCGTCGGGGATCATGGTGCGTTCGGCTCCCTCGAGCGCCGTACGCCATTCCGCGGAACCGTTCGCCCTGGCCGTCTCCGGTGAGCGAGCAGGCCACGGGTGCGGATCGGCGTCGCGTGTCCTCCTGTTCGGGTGCCGGACGGCCGGGGCCGAGTGCGACGTCCACCGGTCCGGGCGCCGCCGGGTTCAGGAAGCCGCACTCGGGATCGCAGCGGCCGGCACGGTCCGGGAGCGCGTCGAGGTGTTCCCGCGCCCCGCGCAGAGAGGAGAGGAACGACCTCAGCTCGGCGACGCGCTGTTCGGCATCCTCCAGGCGGACGGCGACACGTGGCCGCGGGCGAGCTGGGTTGCCAACGCCGGCTTCGCAGGCCAGATCGCGTTTGACCAGTTGTCGATCTTGGCGGTGCGTAGCCGTCCGTAGCGGGCTGTGGCGGTACTGATGCTGACTCCGGTCGGCGGTATCGACCTTGCGGACGCGCAGGTCACGCTGCTGCCTGCCGGATCAAAGGGTCGCCGTCGACTGGTGGTACAGGCGTCACGCGTCGCTGACCTGCGTGGAACGTGGCCATGTACCGCTCGTTGGGGCCCAGTGTTACGGCGAGGTGGGTACGTGCGGGGAGCGGAGCACGAGCAGGGTGATCTCGCTGGGGGCGAAGACGCGGAACGGCGGACCCCAGAAGCCGGTGCCGCGGCTGGTGTAGAGGAGGGTGCGGGGGCCGTGGTGGCTGAGGCCGGCGAGAGCGGGCTGGTCGATACGGGCGAGGTGGTGGAAGGGCCAGATCTGGCCGCCGTGGGTGTGGCCGGAGAGTTGGAGGTCGATGCCGGCGGCTGCTGCCCGGTCGATGAACTTGGGCTGGTGTGCCAGGAGCAGGACGGGGTGGTCGGGGTCGGCGCCGTGCAGGGCTCCGGCGAGGTGGGCGCGGTGGCCTGCCAGGCCGGAGGACTCGGCGGTGACGTCATCGACGCCGGCGACCACGAGGGTGTCGCCTCCGCGTTCGAGCAGCAGATGGCGGTTGCGTAGCGGCTCCCAGCCCAGCTCGTCCATCAGGTCGACCCAGCCCTGGGCCTCGCTGTAGTACTCGTGGTTGCCGGTGACGTAGACACGGGCCCGGGTGGCCCGCACGGTTCCGAGTGGGACGGCCTGGGCGCGGCGGCGTTCGGCTGTGCCGTCCGCGATGTCGCCGGTGTGGCAGACCAGGTCGGCCTCCAGGGTGTTCACCGTCTCGCACACCCGTGCCGACCAGCGGGCGCGATCGAGTGGGCCGTAGTGGGTGTCGGTGATGAGGACGACGCGGGTGCCGTCCAACCCGGCGCCCAGTCGCGGGAGTTGCACGTCGAGTCGGCGCACGCGTGGCACGCGGCGGGCCTCGGCGTACCCCCAGGCGAGCAGCACGGCGGTCACGCCGAGGACGGCCCAAGTGACGATTCGTGCCCGGTCCTGACTCCCGCCGACGCCGGCCATGGTCAGGGCGAGCCGCAAGAAGGCGCCGAGCAGAACGGACCAGGTGAACAGGACCCAGCTCGTTCCCAGCAGGGTGTCACCGACGATCGCCGCCCGGTCCTGCTGGCGCCGGCCGTGGCCGTGCACCATCGCGAGCGGCATCCCGACGAGGCCGAGGACGAACAGGGCGGTGCCGACCAGCGTGACGGGCAGCGGCCAGTGCTGGCCGGTGTACAGGAGCACCCAGCAGGGCACGGCCCACAGAAGTACGGGGGCGATCAGGGGGAGGTAGCGCATCAGGCGCTGCAGTCGGCTCTGCCTCGGAGCTTGCGCTGCGCTGTCCGCGGGTCGGGTGTCGCTGGTGTCGCTGGTGTCGGGCACGCTACCCCTCTCTGACCAGGCTGCCGTCTCGCGCACTGTATCCGGTCGCCCCCGGGACGGCCGGACCGCGTCATGGGCGCTGGCGCGGCCCCTGGGAGCGAGGGGTTCTCTGCGGGACGGCGAGTCTCCGCCGCAGACACGGTCTCTTGGCATGAGCCGCGATCAGGGCGCTACTGCCCGGCTTGGTGCTGGCGCCAGGGGAGCGTGCGCCGGCGGGACGATGGCCTGAGACGCCGCCAACGGAGGTGAAACGCCCGCAGGGCGGGGGCCGACGACGGGCCGGCTCGCGAGACCCTGGCAGCGATCATCTTCGTGGCCACCTCGGGCTGCGCTTGGCGACAGCTGCCGCCGGTGTTCGGCCCGGCCTGGCCCACGGTCGACCGGCGCTTCGCCCGGTGGAGCCGGGCCAGGGTCTGGGCCAGGCTGCACCGGGTCGTCCTCGACGAACTCGGAGCCGCGGTGAGCTGGACTGGTCGCGGTGCGCCATCGACTCGGTCAGCGTGCGGTCAGCACAAGGGGGCCACGGTTGTTGAGTGACAGTGTCCCGGCTCGCTGGACGCCGACGCCACCGCCGCCACGAACGCAGGGCCGAGCACTTCCTCGCCTTTGTCGGCATAGCCGCGGACCTCACCGGCTACCGCCGGCTCACAACGTGAGCGCCTGGGCGTGGGGCAGACCCGAGCCTCGGCATGCGCCATCTCCATGGCTGGCTAGGAACCTCGATCAGAGCCAGGAATCGGGCATGCGGCGCCTACGGTCACGATCCGGCACGGATCGGACCGATGCCCACCGACACGACCAAGACGAGATCAACGCCGGCCTCATCGTGAGCGTTAGGAGCCCAATGCACCCCGCGAAGCGAACTCTCAAGGTCCCGGAGCGTGCGCGGCGGAGAACGGGGTAGACGGCGCTTCGTCGGCCCGGGCCGACGATTCGTAGAGGTCGGCCGGCTGGGAGAGCAGATCATGACGACGACCGTGCACGCTGTCGCTGGGCACATCATGGGGTTGCCGGAGATAGCGGACCCGTCGAAGGTAGCGCCCCAGGATGCGCGGGAGTTGTCGAAGCTGTTCTTCGACCAGCTAGCGGTGCTGGAGGAAGGGACGCCCGAGTACCAGTACGCGCGCAACACGCTGATCGAGATGAACATGTCCCTCGTGCGCTACGCGGCCGGCCGGTTCCGCAGCCGTGGTCCGGGGGAGATGGAGGACATCGTCCAGGTCGGCATGATCGGTCTGATCAAGGCCATCGACCGGTTCGAGCTGACCCGTGAGGTCGAGTTCACCTCTTTCGCGGTGCCGTACATCGTCGGTGAGATGAAGCGGTTCTTCCGCGATACCTCCTGGGCCGTGCACGTGCCCCGGCGTCTGCAGGAGGCGCGTGCCCAGCTGACCCGCGCCACCGAGGAGCTGCGCGGCAGGCTGGGCCGCACGCCGACGACCAAGGAACTGTCCGAACTGATGTGCCTGCCGGAAGAGGAGATCCGCGAGGCCCGTCTGGCCTCCAACGGCTACAACTCCTCCTCCCTGGACGCGGCCATCAACACCGGCCAGGACGGCGAAGCGGTCCTGGCCGACTTCATCGGCGCCGACGACACCGCCCTCGAACTGGTCGAGGACTTCCACGCCCTGGCACCGATGATCGCCGAGCTCGACGAACGCGACCGGCGGATCCTTCACTGGCGTTTCGTCGAGGAACTCACACAGAAGGAGATCGGCGAACGCCTCGGCTGCTCGCAGATGCATGTCTCGCGCCTCGTCTCACGCCTTCTGGCCCGCCTGCGCGAAGGCATGCTCACCAGCGCTTGAGCGTCAGCGTGATCAGTCGCATGCGCGGCAGGGGCGGGATCCTGGCCGAGGAGGACAGGCAGTGGAGCAAGAGGTGGTACGGGCGGTGGGCTGGGCACGCTCGATCCCGATCAGTACCGGTCCCAAGGCGGCACGTGACTGGGCGCGCGAGCATCTGGAAACCCTCGGCTGGTCCGACAGCTCCTCACACACGGTGGGCGACGTCCTGCCGGCCATGTCGGAACTGGTGACCAACACCCACGCCGAGTGAGCGGACAACTGGCCGGCGACGGCTGAGGGGCAAGGATGACCAGCACTCAGGACATAGTGGAGCCCGCGGATCGCATGGGCCGCGGCAGGGCCGCTGATGAGCGGGCGGTGCGGATACGGCGCCGGCTGGAGCGCCTCATCGGCATCGCGGCCACCGACGGCAACGCACTGGTGGCCCTTCGCAACGGCGACGAGATCTTCCCGGCGATGCTCGACGCCATCCACTCCGCCGAGCACACGGTGGACATGATGACGTTCGTGTACTGGAAGGGCGCCATCGCTCGCGAGTTCGCGCACGCACTGGCGGCTCGGGCCCGAGCCGGGATCCGGGTGCGGCTGCTGCTGGACGGCTTCGGAAGCCGGCTGATCGACAAGGATCTGCTGGCGGAGATGGGCCGGGCGGGCGTGCAGGTGGCCTGGTTCCGCAAACCGCTGTACCTGTCGCCGCTCAAGCAGAATCACCGCTGCCACCGCAAGGTGCTGGTCGTGGACGAGCAGGTGGCGTTCACCGGCGGTGTGGGCATCGCTGAGGAGTGGTGCGGCGACGCCCGCAATCCACAGGAGTGGCGGGACACCCACGTCGAGGTACGCGGGCCGGCCGTGGACGGCATCGCGGCGGCGTTCGCGCAGAACTGGGCCGAATGTCACGACGAACTCTTCGACGACCACGACCGGTTCACCATCCACCGCCCGCAGGGCAACGCGGTGGTGCAGGTGGTGCGCGGTTCGGCCAGCTTCGGCTGGCAGGACATGCAGACTCTGATCCGAGTAGTCGTCGAGTCGGCCGAGGAGCGACTCCGGCTGGCCACCGCCTACTTCTCACCGGACGACTACTTCATCGAGCTGCTGTGCGCCGCCGCCCGCCGCGGGGTGGAGGTGGAGATCCTGCTGCCCGGACCACACACCGACAAGCGGGTCTGCCAACTGGCCGGACAGCACTTCTACGAGGATCTGCTCGCCTGCGGGGTCAAGATCTACCAGTACCAGCCGACCATGATGCACGCCAAGGTCATCACAGTGGACCGCACGGCATCCCTCGTCGGGTCGACCAACTTCAACCGGCGCTCCCTCGACCACGACGAGGAGGTGATGCTCGCCGTCCTGGACGATGATTTCACCGCCACGATCGATGCTCATTTCGAGGCGGACCTCGCTGCCAGTGAACGGATGCGGGCCGGGCAGTGGAAGAAGCGCTCCGCGCTCCAACGGGCCCGCGAAGCCGCCGTGCGGCCCATTCGGCGCTACCTTTGACGCTGGCCGGCGGCCGGTCGTATCAGAGTCGGGGCCTGCTGCCATGACAACGCCCCGACTCTGACAGCGTCCGAGCCTTCACTGCACCCGAATCAGGCGTACGGGGTCAGCCTGCTGGACCGCTCGCTGGTCGTGGTGCTGGGCCACGGCCCGTGCGGCCATGACATCGAGCGCGCCACGCCCAGTGTGCTGGCCGCAGCGCAGCGTTCAGTACTGCTCGGTCTCCACGAAACCCGCGTCCGCGTCGTTGCTCGAGCCGAAGGCGTCGGCGGCGGCGGTCGGGTCGAATCCGGGCGGGCTGTCCTTGAGGCCCAGGCCCATGCCGGCCAGCTTCGCCTTGACCTCGTCGATCGACTTCGCACCGAAGTTGCGGATGTCGAGCAGGTCCGCCTCGGAGCGAGCCATGAGCTCACCCACGGAGTGGACACCCTCACGCTTGAGGCAGTTGTACGACCGAACGGTGAGCTCCAGCTCCTCGATCGGCAGCGCCAGATCGGCGGCGAGCGCGGCGTCCGTCGGGGACGGACCCATGTCGATGCCCTCGGCGTCGATGTTGAGCTCACGGGCCAGACCGAACAGCTCGACCAAGGTCTTGCCGGCCGACGCCATCGCGTCACGCGGACGCATGGCCTGCTTGGTCTCGACGTCGACGATCAGCTTGTCGAAGTCGGTGCGCTGCTCGACACGCGTGGCCTCGACCTTGTACGTGACCTTGAGCACCGGCGAGTAGATCGAGTCGACCGGGATCCGGCCGATCTCCTGGCCGACCTGCTTGTTCTGCACGGCGGAGACATAGCCACGGCCACGCTCGACCGTCAGCTCCATCTCCAGCTTGCCCTTGCCGTTGAGCGTGGCGAGGACCAGGTCGGGGTTGTGCACCTCGACACCGGCCGGGGGCGCGATGTCGGCGGCGGTGACCAGACCAGGGCCCTGCTTGCGCAGGTACATCACGACCGGCTCGTCGTGCTCCGAGGAGACGACCAGCTGCTTGATGTTGAGGATCAGGTCGGTGACGTCCTCCTTGACGCCCGGCACGGTGGTGAACTCGTGCAGGACACCGTCGATCCGGATGGACGTGACCGCCGCACCCGGGATCGAGGACAGCAGGGTCCGGCGCAGAGAGTTGCCGAGGGTGTAACCGAAGCCCGGCTCCAGCGGCTCGATCACGAACCGGGAGCGGAACTCGTCGACGACCTCTTCGGCCAGGGATGGACGCTGAGCAATCAGCACGGGGTGTTGCCTCCAGTGGTTTCGCGCCCGCTATGTGGCGCCGTAGTCACCACGAAGAGTACGGGGCGAAGCGGTCTCCGCGAACGCCGAACCGCCCGTCGCCCTCTGGTGGGACGCGCAGGGGGCCGGTGCTGGGGGCGTCCGGGCTGTGCGTTGGTTCAGCTGGTCGGGCCGACGAGCACTCGGTGGAGCAGCTGCGTGAACGACGAGCACTCGGTGGAGCAGCTGCGTGAACTGGGACTGGGGCCGGGAGGCGGAGTCGGAGGCCTGTTGGCCGGCCAATGCCTGCGCTGCGAGCGGGTGGTGTCCCGTTGCGGTGGCCTTGATCCGGTGGGCGGCCTGGGCCTCTTGCCGGTCCGTGGGCGAGGTTCGCACTTGCAGTTCGGCTCGGGCGAACTGGGTCACGAGTGCGTTCAGCAGGCCGATGGCCTCCATCTTCGACTGCTCGGAGCGGGCCGCACGGGCGACCGCCGAGCGGATCGCCGACACCGGCATCCAGGACGCGCAGGCGCAAAGCCGCCAAATCGGCGCCCAGTGGCATGGCCCCGTGATCAGCGCGATCACCAAGCCCACCCTGGTGCTGCACGACGAAGCCCAGGCCACACCCACCGCCCCGCCGCAGGAACCGAGCACGGCTGGCGGGCTTCCGCGTCGGCGGCGCCGGAAGCCCACCATGGGCACCCGATGTGTCAGGCCTTGTCCTGCATGTCACGCCGTGCGGGATTGCCCTGCTCGGTGGCCTTCGGGTCCTTCTCGTCCGCCTTGGCGCGCACGCCCTGGGCGATGCGGTCGCCGATCGTCTTGTCGATGTTCGACCAGTACTCGAAGGCCCGTTTGAGGACGGGTTCCGAGACGCCGTTGAGGAGATGGCCGACGACGTTGTCGACCAGACGGTCGCGCGCGGCGTCGTCCAGGACCTCGCGCACCATGGTGCGGGGCTGGCCCCAGTCGTCGTCCTCGGGGTGGTTGACGTAGGCCGCACGGGTGATGGCGCCGTCGGCTTCCCAACTGGGCGGGGAGTGGCGTGCGGTGTCGGCCGCGGGACCGCCCTTGGAGTTGGGGGCGTACACCGGGTCGGTGGTCTTCCGGTACGCCATCGCGCCGTCTTTGGAGTAGGTGTGGACGTCCGCGACGGGGGCGTTCACCGGGAGCTGCTGGTAGTTGCCGCCGATCCGGTGGCGGTGCGCGTCCGCGTAGGAGAACAGCCGGGCCAGCAGCATGCGGTCCGGGCTGGGGCCGATGCCGGGGACAAGATTGTTGGGCTGGAAGGCCGCCTGCTCGATCTCCGCGTGGTTGTCGGTCGGGTTGCGGTCGAGCGTCATACGGCCGACCGGGATCAGCGGGTAGTCGCCGTGCGGCCACACCTTGGTGAGGTCGAAGGGGTTGAAGCGGTAGCTCGCGGCCTCCTCGTACGGCATCACCTGCACGTGCAGGGTCCAGCTGGGGAAGTCGCCGTCGCGGATGTGCTCGAAGAGGTCGCGTGTGTGGTAGTCCGTGTCGGCCGCCGCCATCTGGTCGGCCTCGTGCTGGGTGAAGAACTCGATGCCCTGGTCGGTCTTGAAGTGGTACTTCACCCAGAAGCGCTCGCCGGCGGCGTTGATCCACATGTAGGTGTGGGAGGTGTAGCCGTTCATGTGGCGCCAGGTCCGCGGGATGCCGCGGTCGCCCATCAGCCAGGTGACCTGGTGGGCGGACTCGGGGGAGAGCGTCCAGAAGTCCCACTGCATGTCGTGGTCGCGCAGGTTGTTGTCGGCGCGGCGTTTCTGGGAGCGGATGAAGTGCTGGAACTTCATCGGGTCCTTCACGAAGAACACCGGCGTGTTGTTGCCGACCATGTCGTAGTTGCCTTCGCTGGTGTAGAACTTCACCGCGAAGCCGCGCGGGTCGCGCCAGGTGTCCGGGCTGCCGCGCTCACCCGCGACGGTCGAGAAGCGGGTGACGAGGTCGGTGCGTGTCCCCGGCTGGAACACGGCTGCCTTCGTGTAGGCGCTCACGTCGTGGGTCACCTCGAAGTGGCCGAAAGCGCCGCTTCCCTTGGCGTGCGGCTGGCGCTCGGGGATCCGCTCCCGGTTGAACTGCGCCATCTGCTCGATCAGATAGGCGTCCTGCAGCAGGATCGGACCGGCAGGTCCCACGGTGAGCGAGTGCTCGTCGCTCTCGACCGGGGCACCGGAATCGGTCGTGGTGACAGGTGGGGTCTCCGTCATCAGTCTGCCTTTCGTCGTACGGAGCAGCGGCGTACCGGGCACGCTGCCCGCGCCCGGAGCCCGCCGGTCCCGTTCAGGCCAGGTGACCTTCATGGGCCGCCACAAACATCGCTTTCGCGACCAACGCGCGGATCTTCCAGAGCCACGTCGGCGCCATCATGCGGTGCGGGTACCGATCGGCTTGCCTGACGAGGCCGAAGACGCCCTCTCTCGCGGGCACCTCTTCGCCTGATGGAGGCGGATCCCGGCCGTCCGGCGCGGAATTCGAGTGGTACGACGGGCCATGGCGCCGGCCTCCGTGCCCGGCGACTTCAGGTTGGGGCCCCGCCCGGCGGTCGGATCAGCGGGGACGGTCGCCGGCGATGGCGACGCGTTCCGCGACGCGGCGCCGGGAGCCGTAGTCGTTGACTGCGTAGTGCTGGGTGGCGCGGTTGTCCCAGAACGCGATGTCGCCGGGCTGCCAGCGGAAACGCACCTGGTACTCCGGGACGTGCGCCTGCTGGAACAGCAGCCGCAGCAGCCGGTCGCTCTCGTCGCGGTCCAGACCCGTGATGCGGGTGGTGAACGAGGTGTTGACGAACAGCATGCGCCGGCCGGACTCGGGATGCGTGCGCACGACGGGGTGCTCCACGGGCGGGAACAGGTCCTGGAAGGGGGCGAGCCGGTCGGGGGCGTAGAAGCGGGCGAAGCCGGGGATGAAGTCGTGCACGGCACGGGCGTCGTCGACGCGGTCCTTCACCTCCTGGGGGAGGTTGTCGTAGGCGGCGGCCATGTCCGCCCACATCGTGTCGCCGCCGAACGGCGGCACCTCGCGCAGTTGCAGCACGGCACCGAGTGCGGGGCGCTCACGGAAGGTGACGTCGGTGTGCCAGACGTTCTCGAAGGTCGGGGTGGTGGCGCCGCTCCTGTCGAACCGGACCACGTCCTCGCTCGCACCGGCGGCCAGCAGCGGATTGGTCTCCAGCTCGCCCCAGTTGCGGGCGAAGGACCGCTGCTGGTCGCTGGTGAGGTGCTGGGAGCGGAAGAAGAGGACCTTCCACTCCAGCAGGGCGCGGTTCAGCTCATCGCGCAAGTGGGGTGTGAGCGGGCGCGAGAGGTCGACGCCCCTGATCTCGGCGCCGATCGTGCTGGCCTGCGGGACCACGTCGAACAGTTCGTAGGGCCGCTCCTCCCACCCGTCGGGCAGCCGGCGCAGGATGCGCGTGCCCTCGTAGATCCCGTCGCCCGGGATGCGTGCTTCGCGAAGAATGGCTGCCGGTCCGGCGGCCGTGGCGGTCATGGAGATGTCTCCTTGGGGCCTGTCCCGATCAGGAAAGGCGTGGACACGGACCTGATCAGGGGATGCGTGGATATGAACAAGGCGGGGCGACTGCCTGTGAGCGCAGGCTCCTCGGCCCGGGATGGCCCGGGACGGCTGTCGGCAGACGGCGGTTCGTGTCCTGCAACTCGGGGTCGAAAGACGCTCCGTGCCGTCTGCGGCGAAGGGCGCCGACGCGCTCGGGGTGTGCGGCGAGCAGAGGGCTCAGCGGCAGCCGGTCATCGACCGGAGCGCTCACACCCGGTTCGATCCGGGCAACAGAGGTGCGCCGGTGTCGAGTCGAACCAGGAGGTGGTCATGGGAGGAGTCTGTGATCTTCTCCTCCCCGCTGTCAATGCTGCCGGGCCCCGGCTTGTGGTTCCCGGGACCATCGGCCTGCCTCCCGGAGTCCAAGGAATTGCCGCACTGACATCGGTGAACCGCCGGCGATCCCACCAGCCATGAGAGGCGTGACGACATGACAGAACCGGCGCATGCCCCAGGAACCGCAGTTCGCTCGCCGTCAGCGGTGAGGTCATGTCGGCGACGAACACCACCGTGTCGGCCGAGGCGAGGAACCCCGTGGTCATCGCGGTGTGCTCGGGGAACACGCCCCCCACGCCCGGTGTGTCGACCAGAGTGACGCCGTCGGCCAGCTTCGGGTGGGGCAGCAGCACTTCGATGAGCTCGGCCCGGTGCCGGTTGCCCGGGTTCGAGCTCTCCGTCACGTAGTGCGCTATCTCGTCGAGAGGGATCGCCCGTGCCTCGGTCTCGCCGCCCGCGTCGCGCAACCGGGCCGTGGCCTGCGCCTGCGGATCCCAGCCGACCGTGGTGACCACGCTGGTGGTCTGCAGCACATCGACGGGGAGGAGGCCCTTCCGCTCCACCAGGGGCATTCACGAGACCGGACTTGCCGCGGTTGAACTCGCCGCGGACCACGACGACGATCCGGCCATCGGCGAGCCTGGGTGCCGCCTCGCGCAGACGAGACTCGGTCTCCGCCAGCGCCCGCTTGCCCGCCGCCGCGGCGAGGTGCTCCAACATGCGCGCAGTCCGGGCCGCCAGTGCGCCCGTATCGAGTCGTTCCATGCCGTCCTCCGCCTCGCGACACCCGCGGTCGTTCGCGACGACCACTGACATCTCTTGGATTCGGCATACGGCGGCTTTGTTCCCTGGCGCGGACCGGCCAGGCGCACAGCGCGCCAGGTGGGTCAGTGGTGCACGCCCCTAGACATCCGATCTATTCCCCGGCGACGATGTTCGCGCCCTCGACAGGTGTCGATGTGGCTGTCACTTCCTCCGCGAAAGAGCCGATGAATGGGCCGGGAGATCTCACCGTGATCAATGAATCCCAACCGCAGCGACGCAGCATTCTCAAGGCCGGCGGTGGCCTCGCCTTCGCGCCTCTGCTCGCCCAGTTGACCGGCGGAACTCCCCTGGGGCAGGCCGTTGCCGCAGGGGCCGACGCGCCGGCGGCCGTCCAGTGGCCGACCCTGTCTCGCGAGGCATTGACCTACTCCGTACCCGCCACGGACTGGCAGTCGCAGGCCCTGCCGATCGGCAACGGCCGGCTCGGCGCCATGCTCTTCGCCGATCCCTACGAGGAGCGCATCCAGTTCAACGAACAGAGCCTGTGGGGCGGCGTCAACGACTACGACAACGCCCTCGCGGGCAAACCGGACAGTGATTTCGACACCGGCATGACGGGGTTCGGCTCGTACCGGAACTTCGGCGACGTCGTCGTCACCTTCGCTCCCCGTGCGAGTCCGAAGGTCACGGCTCCGGGGGGACCGTACAGCAGCTCTTCCTCGGAGGGTGTCGACAAGACGTACGACGGTGACTCGGGCACCAAGTGGTGCATCGAGGGCCCCGGTTCGAAGGTGCGGTGGCAGGTCGAGCTTCCCGAACCCGTCGCGGTCGCGTCCTACCGTCTGACGAGTGCCAACGACGTGCCGCAGCGCGACCCGCAGGAGTGGACGTTCTCCGGTTCCGCCGACGGCGCCACCTGGACCACGCTCGACAGACGCACGCTGGAAGCGCCCTTCGAGAGTCGCTTCCAGACGAAGGAGTTCACCTGTGCTGCCGACCCCGCGGCCTACCGCTTCTACCGGTTCGACTTCGTCCCCGAGGCAGGCGTCAGCCACTTTCAGGTGAGCGAGATCGGTCTGTCCGGCGTCGACCTCGGCGCGGGCGGTGTGCTGTACCTGTCGTCGCCGAGCGGACACTCCAAGGGCTCCGGCGCCGGGACCCGGTCCCGGGCTACGGACCTCTCATGCTCAGTGGACGGCGATCCGGCCACGGTCTGGCGGGTCGACGCCCCCGCACCAGCGGTCGTATGGCAGGCCGAGCTGCCCCGCGCGGTCGTCATCACCTCGTACACGCTGACGGCGGCCCCGGACCGTCCGAAGGACGACCCCCGGCGATGGCGGCTCGAGGCGTCGCAGGACGGGACCGCCTGGACGACCCTCGACACGCAGAACCCCGGAGCGCCCTTCGCCGGCCGCGGCGAGACCCGGACGTTCCGGATCACCAACAGCACGGCCCACCGCGTCTACCGGCTCACCCTGACCCCCGGCGCGTCGTCCACCGGCTTCCAGATCGCGGGGATCGCGCTGGAAGGCAGGGGCTTCGACACGCGCGCACAGCGGACGGTCGTCGATTACCGGCGCACCCTCGACTTCGTCAAGGGACTGCACGTCACCCGCTTCGGGGCGCCGGGACGGCGCGTCCTGCGGGAGGCCTTCGCGAGCCGTTCCGCGGACGTCATGGTCTTCCGCTACACGTCGGACCGCGCCCGTGGACTCTCCGGAGCGATATCGCTGACGTCCGGACAGGACGACACGCCGACGACCGTCGACGCCGGCGCCCGCCGGATCGCCTTCAGCGGTGTCATGGGCAACGGCCTCAAGCACGCGTGCACCGTCCAGGCCGTACACACCGACGGCGACCTCCGCGCCGACGGATCGATGCTCCGCTTCAGCGGCTGCACCACCCTGACCCTGCTCCTGGACGCCCGCACCGACTACAGGCTCGACGCCGCCGCCGGGTGGCGCGGACCCGATCCGGAACCGGGCATCGCCAGGGCGCTCGGCAAGGCGGCCTCCCGGTCCTACGGCAAGCTGCGCGAGCAGCACATCGCCGAGACGCGCGCCCTCATGAACCGCGTCTCGGTCGACTGGGGCACCTCCGACACGGCCGTCGTCGCTCTGCCGACCGACGCCCGGCTGGCGCGCTACGCGGCGGGCGGGGCGGACCCGACACTCGAGCAGACGATGTTCGACTACGGCCGCTACCTGCTGGTCAGTTCCTCACGCCCGAACGGCCTGCCCGCCAACCTCCAGGGCCTGTGGAACGACAGCAACCAGCCGGCGTGGGCCTCCGACTACCACACCAACATCAACGTCCAGATGAACTACTGGGGAGCCGAGACGACGAACCTGCCGGAGTGCCACGAGGCACTCGTCCGGTTCATCGAGCAGGTGGCGGTACCCAGCCGTGTGGCGACCCGCAACGCCTTCGGCAAGGACACGCGCGGCTGGACCGCCCGCACCAGCCAGAGCGTCTTCGGCGGCAACGCGTGGGAGTGGAACACCGTCGCGAGCGCCTGGTACGCGCAACACCTGTACGAGCACTGGGCGTTCACCCAGGACCTGGGTTACCTCCGCACCCTCGCGTACCCGATGATCAAGGAGATCTGCGAGTTCTGGGAGGACCATCTCAAGGAGCGCGAGGACGGACTCCTCGTCGCACCGAACGGCTGGTCCCCCGAGCACGGGCCGCGCGAGGACGGAGTCATGTACGACCAGCAGATCATCTGGGACCTGTTCCAGAACTACCTCGACTGCGAGGAGGTGCTCAAGGCGGACCCCGCCTACCGTGCCAAGGTCGCGGACCTGCAGGCGCGCCTGGCGCCGAACAAGATAGGCAAGTGGGGCCAGTTGCAGGAGTGGCAGGAGGACATCGACAGCCCCACCGACATCCACCGCCACACATCACACCTCTTCGCGGTCTACCCGGGCCGCCAAATCACCCCGAAAACACCCGAGTTCGCGGCCGCCGCCCTCGTCTCCCTCAAGGCGCGATGCGGCGAGAAGGAAGGCGTCCCGTTCACGGCCGCGACGGTGTCGGGCGACAGCCGCCGCTCGTGGACCTGGCCTTGGCGGGCGGCCCTCTTCGCCCGACTGGGAGATGGGCATCGCGCCCGGATCATGCTGCGCGGACTGCTGACCTACAACACGCTGCCCAACCTGTTCTGCAACCACCCGCCCTTCCAGATGGACGGCAACCTCGGTATCTCGGGCGCCGTCGCCGAGATGCTTCTGCAGAGCCACGACGGCGTCATCCACCTGCTGCCCGCCCTGCCGGACGACTGGAAGGCCAAGGGCTCCTTCAGCGGACTCCGTGCCCGCGGCGGCTACGAGGTCGGCTGCGAGTGGCGCGACGGGAAGGTCACGTCGTACGCGATCACCGCCGACCGGGCGCGGAACCAGCGGAAGGTCACCGTGCGCGTGAACGGCATCGAGGAGAAGGTGAAGCCGAGCAGGCCCTGACGACACCAGGAGACGAGGGACGCGGGTGCCGTGAACTCCGGCACCCGCGTCCACTTCTGCTCGGCAGTCGGTCAGGGAGTCCGAGCCGTTTCGCCTACGGTGCGTCCACCACCGTGCCGTCGAGCACCGGGCCCTCCACTTCGCCGCGGTCGTCCTCCCAGCTGGAGATCCGCATCCGCAGTGACTCCTCTGGCTCGTTCACCCCGTCCACGACGGCGGGTACGGTCACCTCCGTGCTCAGCTGCCCCGCGGGTACGGTGATGTCCGGGTAGAACACCTCCACCTCGGACAGCGGCCGGGCTGGGCGCGGTGACTCGCCGGTGTTCTCCTCGAACCATTGCGGGTCGACGTCGGTGCTCGACAGTTCCGCGCCGCCCTCGACCGGCGCGAACGCGGCCTCGAGCCAGAGATCCGTGTCGGCGACCGCGGACTGCTCGATCCGCCACTTCAGGCTCCGGCCCTCGACGACCCGGCCCGCGACCGGCGTCGCCTTGAAGGTGGGCATCGGATCGTCGTCCTTCACGGTCAGGCCGCCGAAATGGTTGCCGACCACGGCGCCCCGGACGGTCTTCGCGAACACCTGGTGGGCCGTGCCGTAACTGAAGCGGGTGTTGCCGCGCACCTCGACAGGCACGTCGACGCTGCCGCCGGGCCGCACCGCCACCGACCGGGACGTGACCTCACGGGTCTCGGGGTCCGCGACGAAGAGCCTGATCTGGCCACTGCCCTGCCCGGAGAGCCGCACCGGCACCTTGTAGGTCCGGACTCCGGAGTCGCCCTCGTCAGCCGTCATCTGGCCGATGTCGACGCGGGGCAGCGCGACCGGGCGTACCGTCGCCATGCCAGGGCGCCAGCCCCAGGCGTCCATCAGCCACGCCTGTCCCGATCCGCTGCGCGGGGTCAGTGCCAGGGACTTCACCCGCTTCAGATCCAGCCCGGCCGCCGTCGCCGAGGTCAGCGGTACGCGTACCTCCTGACCCCAGTACGAGGCCGTCCGGTCGGAGCCGGGCAGTCCGTCGAGGCGGACGGCGCCGAGCGTCGCGTGCCGGCCCGCGGTGTCCGTGAGGGACACGTCCATGCGGGTGCCGGTGGTGTTCGGCGGCACGATGACCCGCAGGGCCAGCGACTTGGCTCCGCTCAGGGAGACCGGCCGTCCGGGCCGCACCCGGACCGCGGAACCCGGCGCCGACCAGTCGAGCGCCACGGCGTCGCGGCCCGGTTCCCGCTCCGTCTCCCACTCGGCGAAGTGCGGTGACCTGCCGGGGGTCCCGGGGTTCAGACAGGCGGTCGCGGGGTCGGGGTCCACCTGCGCGCACAACCGGCCGCCGTCCACGGTGACCGGGGCGTCCGGCAGGAACGCGGCGGTGCGACGGGCACCGACGGCGTGGGCGAGGACGCGCGCGGGACCCGCGGACGCCGCGCGGACGCCCGAGCCGTCCAGCAGCGGCCGGACCCGGTCGTCGCCCGCGACGAACAGCCGGGCCGCGGCGGCGATGTACGTCGAACCGGCGGCCTGCTGCCGCTCAGCCGTCAGCCGCGTCGCGGTCCCCGGCGTGCACACCGGGTCCGGCGCCTCCTCCTCGTCGTTCCAGAAGTCGTCCTCGGCCGGCGCCTCGGCCTGCCCCGGCGTCCACTCGGTGTTGAAGTAGTTGTGGTTGGCCCCGACCATGTAGACCGCGCTGTGCAGGGCGGCACCACGGCTCACGCCGCGTGTCCCGTCCACGTAGATCTCACCCTGCAGGTCGGACACGTCACCGTCGCAGCCCGGCAGGATCGTCATGGACGGCACATCGGGAGCCGGGTTCTGCCCGAAGACGGTGGGGCCGATGAGGACGTTCCCACGGATCTTCCAGCGCACCGGACCGCGGTAGCCGTCCTTGTCCGCGGGCGGCTTGGTGAGGCTGTCCATCGCGGCCCGGTTCACGCCCTCGCCGCCGCGCGAGTGACCGACCAGGAGCACGCGCGACAGGTCGGCCCGCGCGGCCTTCCGTACGACCGCGGGTGCCTTGGCCCGTTCGGCGCCCGACCAGTCGGCCCAGCGGGCGAGGTGCTGACGTACCAGGGAGGAGCGGGCCTGGGTTCCGGCGTCCTGTGCCGCGTGGTCCTGCCCGTTGATGCCGTTGGCGGATATGGACACCGTCACATACCCCTGAGACGCCAGGAGTTTCTGGTCGTGCAGATAGCCGCGGTAGCTGGGTATCGGCTTCGAGCCGGTGGGACAGGGCCACTCGCCGAGTGCCTCACCGTCCGCCCCTCCGGTGAAGCAGGTGGAGTGGCGGCCGTGCAGGAAGAGGGCCAGCGGCCGTTTGCCCTGGGCGCCGGCGGGTGCGGTGACGGTCGCGCGCATCTCCACCGGGGCCGGGAAGTCGGGCAGTTGCACCGACTTCAGCGTGTACTCGCCGCTGACCGTGCGGTACGGGCCGGGGACACCGGGGTCCACGGGGTTGGCCGGCGGCAGGGCCGACGGCTCCGACGGATCTGCGGGCCGCACCCGCTTCTCGGCGGACCGGCGCTTCGAGTCGGCCTTGACGCCGGCCTCGTCGAGGCGGCGCCCCGCGGCCCGCACCTGCAGGTCCGTCGCCGCCCCGAGCGTCACGCCTTCGAGGCCGAGGCGGAAGGTGTGCCCGTCCTTGCCGGCCGTGGGCCGGCCCAGGAGCCGGTCTCCGGAGTAGAACTCGACAGCGGCGTCGCCCATGGGTACGGGTCTGTTCGAGCGCCAGGTCAGCTGCTGGCCGGATCTCTTGCCGGTGATCCGCCAGCCGGCCGGCAGGCCACGGTCGGGGCCGGGGCCCGGGCCGGCGGATGGGGCGGACGGGGTGGGGTCGGCGGCCGGCTGGGCGTGCGCCAGTCCTGGCGACCCCACCACCACCGCGAACAAGGCCGCAGTGGCGACCAATGTGCGCCGAGCATGGATCAACGTGCTTCTCCTCCGGATCGGCTCCTGCGCCCGGACACCACAGGTGTCCCAGGTGTCCCGGGCGCCTCTTTCGTTCCTTAGGAGAAGATGAGAAAGAAGGGTCGTAGGGTTGCTCGAAATTGACCCCCTGCGGCATCAAATCGATCCATTCGCAGGGGAGTTGCCCGGCGTGCGGGCCGGGCGGGTCAGGACAGGATCTCGATGTACCCGTCGGTTCCGTGCACACGGATCCGCTGTCCGTCCCGGATCAGCCGGGTGGCCTGCTCCACGCCCACGACGGCCGGCAAACCGTACTCCCGGGCGATCACCGCGCCATGGGTCATCAAGCCGCCCACCTCCGTCACCAGCCCCGCGATTCCGACGAACAGCGGCGACCAGCTGGGGTCCGTGAAGGCCGTGACCAGGATGTCGCCCGCCTCGAGATCGGCATCCGCCATGTCAAGGATGACCCGGGCCCTTCCTTCGATGGTCCCGGCGGAGACCGGCAGGCCGATCAGGGCGCCGTCCGGCACGTCGTCACGCCGGTACGCCCCGCTGAGGGCCTCACCGTCCGATGTGAGCACCCGGGGCGGTGTGAGCGCGTGGTACGACCGGAACGCTTCCTTGCGCTGCTCGATGAGCCGGCCGTCCACCTGGTTCGAGCGCACGGCGTCGTGGAACTCCTGGAACGTGAGGTAGAAGACGTCCTCCTGCGCGGGAAGCACGTTGGCCCGCACGAGGCGCTCGGCCTCCGCCAGCAGGGCCCGCTTGTAGACGAAGGAGCGGCTGACGATGCCGTACTTCGGGTACTCCCGGTACCCGATGAAGGTTCTGACCCGGTCGATCATCCGCTTGGCCTCGCCGGCTTTCCGCTCCCCGTCCGGCAGGGCCCGCAAGCGCGACAGCACGTCCTGTTCCTTCTTCCGCGCCTTCTGCCGGCCTTCCTCGAAACGCCGCTCGGCGGCACCGGGCTCGAAGTTCCTGACGTTGTCGAGGATCACGGGCACGATCGTGGCGGGACGCTCGCGCCAACGCGGCCTCGTGATGTCGATCTCGCCGACGCAGCGCATGCCGTACCGGTCGAGGTAGGCCTCGATGGCGTCGCGCGCTTCGGTCCCGCCCGCGAGCTTCGGCAACTCGTCCAGGAAGGCCGCGTCCTCGACGTGCTCGACGCCCTGCAGAAACGCCACCAGATCCGGATACGGGCGGATCACGTCCGCGACGTCGAGCAGCGCCAGTCCCATCTCCGACGTGACGTTGTCGGGGGCGGACAGCGTGAGCGTGTCAGCCGCGTTCTTCTCGCCCAGCCACTCCTGCAGCTTGTCGTTGAGCCACCACGTGGCCTCCATCCCCGCCATGATCGCCTGCATGCTCAGCGGATCACTGAGGACTCGCTTGTGCTCCTCGAACGCCTCCAGCAGGAAGTCGAACAGCGCCGGTCCGCTCTTCGTCCGGATGTCCCGCTCCAGGGCGGCGACGGACGCCTGGCTGCGCTCGATCAGCTCGGTGACGACGGCGGGATCGGTCTCGATCGGGGCGGACGCGCCGCCGGCCGGCGGCCCGCCGGGACCCGCGTCCGGGAGCGACGGGACGAAGCCGTCGCGGTCGAGGACGGTCTCCAGAGCGTCCCTGGTCAGCGGATCGCCTTTCCCGATGACGTCCAGGAGGCCGGCGCGGCTCGCGGGCGAGGCCAGGCGCCGGGTGACGTCGACGAACAGCCTCCCGGCGGCCTCCTGCATCGGCACCATCGCCATCAGCTGCCACATGGAGAGCCCCAGGGGCTTCATGGGGTCGGTCATCATCTGCTGATGACCGACGGAGACGTAGACGTGGTTCTCCTGGTCGCCGGTCTCGGGGACGGGGACGGGGACGGGGAACAGCGTCGTGATCGGCCGGCTCTGCACGATCTGGAAGTCATCGTCGACCAGGCACCATTCGATGTCCTGCGGGCGCCCGAAGTGTGCTTCGATCGACCGCCCGAGCTGCACGAGCCGCACGACCTGCGCATCCGTCAGCGCCGGCTGCTCCTGCCGCTGCGCGTCGATCGCCACTTCCCGCGTGCCGCCGGCCGACAGGGCCTGAATGGCACGCTCCTTGGCGGCGATCGTCCTGGCGACGACTTCGCCGTCCCGCACCTTGAAGACGTCCGGGTTCACCAGGCCGGAGACCAGGGCCTCACCGAGGCCGAAGCCGGCGTCCACGGTGGCGACCTTCCGGTTGCCCGTGACGGGGTCGGCCGTGAACAGGATGCCGGACGCATGCGGGAAGGCCATGCGCTGCACGACCACGGCCATGTGGACCGTACGGTGGTCGATGCCGTTCCGCTGGCGGTAGGTCACGGCTCGCTCGGTGAACAGCGAGGCCCAGCACCGGCTGATGTGCTGGAGGATCGCCGTCGGCCCCACGACGTTCAGGTACGTGTCCTGCTGGCCGGCGAAGGAGGCCGTCGGCAGGTCCTCCGCCGTCGCGCTGGATCGGACGGCGCAGGCGGACTGCTCGCCGAGCCGGGCGAGTGTGCCGGTGATCGCCGCCGTGAGCTCGACCGGGATGGCGATCCCTTCGATGGTCCGACGGATCTCCGCGCTGAGTGCGCGGATCGCCTCCCGGTCGTCGGGGTTCACGCGCGACAACTGATCGAGCCGATCGTCGATCGACGGCGCTTCCGCCATGATCCGCCGGAAGGCGTCCGTCGTCACGCAGAAGCCGCCCGGCACGCGGATGCCTTCGATCCGCGACAGCCTGCCCAAGTGCGCGCCCTTGCCGCCTACGACCGCGACCTGTGCCTCGTCGACCTCCTGAAGGTCCCGCACGTACTGCTCGATCATCGCGATACCTCCGAGGCGGTCGTGTCCCGTTCCACTGCACTCGCCGATCGAATCACCGCGTCCCCCATACATCGACAACACGCGCACACCGTGCTCCCCATATCCGCAGGTTGTGGCCTCGGCGGACGATTCTGTGCCACCCCCCGGGTCTTGCCGCAAGCCCCCCGGTGCGCTATACGTTGAGAGTGGCAAGGAGAGAGTTCTCCTTGCCTTTGCCTTTTTCCGCCCGCTGGAACCGACGCTCTGGGGCGTGTGTACGCCGGGTTGTCGGATGTGGACGGCTCGACGCACCGGCTGCTGACGCCTCGTTGGGAGGCAGCCGAGCGGCGCCGACTGACTGAGTGGGGCTGCCCAACAAGCCGGGTCGTCGCGTGGGCGCGAGGCCGGGCGTTCGCCCGGGTCTACGACGAGATCACGGAGGCGGATCGCGCCTGGGTGAAGGAGCATCATGGCGGTCCCGCGCTACTGCGTTGCGACGTTGTCCGCGCAGAGCGCCGACGCTGATTGACGGATTCATCTCCATTCCCACTGGGCAGTGGGCCAGAGAATGTCATGAGCACGACTGCCTTTCCCCACAAGGAGGTCGATCATGCACGTCCGTACGCTGACCGGTGGCCTGGCCGCTGCCTTGGTGGTGTCCTTCTCTCTGGCCGGTGGCCAGGCTGTGGCCGCTTCCCCCGATGCGGAGAGTGCTTCACTCGCCGCCCGTGTTCTCATCTACGACGCCAGTGGCTCCGCGGAGTTCAGGAGCGCGGTCGACCGGGGCGCGGCGATCTGGAACGAGAGTCTCGACGCCGTCGAGCTGCGGCCGGCCACCGCCGGGCAACGCGCGAACATACGGGTCCTCGCGGACAACGGCTGGCCGCGTGCCCTGCCCACCACCCTGGGCAACGGAACCGTCTACATCGGGCGGCAGGCCGTGGACCAGGGCTACAACACGATTCGCATCTCCGCCCACGAACTCGGGCACATCCTGGGCCTGCCCGATCGCAAGCCCGGACCGTGCTCGAGTCTGATGTCCGGCTCCACCGCGGGCACCGCGTGCACGAACCCGTATCCGAACGCGGCGGAGAAGGCAGAGGTCGAGGGGAACTTCGGCGGCGCGCTCGCCGGGCCGGCCCCGGCGGCACGTGCCGAGGTGATCGTGGACTGAAGCCTGCCGCACCACCCGTCGGACTCACAGCCGAACGCCCGCCTGCGTACCTGGGGCGGGCGTTCGCGCGTCCAGCATCCTCAGCCTTCAGCTGGGCTGCTCCGCGACCCCGACGTCCTGCCGTACGCAGCCGTGCCCCGTCACACCGTCAGTTCCAGCGCGCTGCCGATGGGCAGCCAGCGGAACCGTGCGCGGATGTCGGCGGGGGCCCGTGCGAGTTCCGCCTCGATGGCGCGTCGGCCTTCGTGGAAGTGTGTCCATCCCTCGTAGTGGACGGGCAGTGCGGTGTGCGGGCGCAGCAGGCGGCACACTTCCATCGCCTGCGACGCCGTCATCGTGTAGCGGACGGGGCCGGTCAAAGGGAAGCGCACGCCGCCCGAGTGGAGCAGCGCGGTACCGACGGACAGGCGGTGCGCCAGCTCGCGTACGCCGGCGTGGAGGACGGTGTCCCCGGAGATCCACAGTGCACCATGTCGCTGGCCCTCCCAGCGCAGGGCGAATCCGGTCACGTCTCCGACGAGCGGACGGGACAGGGGCGGGCCGTGGCGGGCGGGGGTGGCGGTGACCTCGATGGTGGGGAGGCCGGGGCGTTCCAGGCGCCATGTCTGCCAGGGGGCGAGGCCGTGGGCGTTGCCGCCCAGGCGGCGTGCGCCGGACGGCGTGGTCAGTACGACGCGAGCCCCCGGCAGCAGGGCGCGCCCGGCGGCGTCCAGGTTGTCGGCGTGGTGGTCGTGGGTCAGCAGTACCGCGTCCAGTGGCGGGAGTTCGGACGGCTCGACCGCCGGGCCCGACATCTTGCGCGAGGAGGTGCTCCAGCCGAAGGAGTAGCGGTGGCCGGGAGGGTCGAAGGTCGGGTCCGTCAGCAGGCGCCATCCCGCCGCCCCGATCAGCGTGGTCGGGCCGCCGATGTGGGTGATGCGGGCCTCACTCATGGGCGGAGTCCATCCCTACTTCCGGAGGCCGGGGCCAGGAGTCCGGGGCGGCCGGTCGCCGCCCCGGACGTGTCGTCTACCGGACCTACGGTCCACCGGAGCTGCGGTCTACCGGACCTTCGGCCTACCCGGCGTGCGCAAGCGCCCAGTCGAGGGCCTGGTCGGCGACCTCCTCCCAGCCGGGCGCCGCGGGCAGCAGGTGCGGCATCCCCGGGTACTCCTTCACCTCGGTGACCGTGTCCGACTTGTAGTGCCGGGCGTTGGACTGCTGCACCTTGGGCGGCATCAGGTGGTCCTTCTCGCCCGAGATGAACAGCAGCGGCGCACGGGCGTCGTTGTGGTAGTCGACGTACGTGCTCTGGTGACCGGGGCGCAGGGTGGCCAGGGCGCTGTCCCAGAAGATGGCGCCGGAGGCGGGGATCGCGTACCGCTCGTACAGCGCCTTCGACTCCTCCTCGGAGAAGGTGTTGGTGAAGGCGTAGTGCCACTGCTCGGCGGTCAGACCGACAGCGCGATGCCGGTTGGCCGGGTTCTTCAGCACCGGGAAGGCCGCCTTGATCTGCGTCAGCGGCACGACGGCCACGCCCTCCGTGGGCGCGGAGCACATGGCCACCCCGGCCGCACCAAAGCCGCGGTCGAGCAGAAGCTGGACGAACACGCCGCCGGCGGAGTGGCCGATCAGGACGGGCGGCTTGTCCAAGGCCCGGACCTCCTGCTCCAGGCTCCCGATGATCTCCTCGACAGTGACCTTCTCGATGGGCGTGGTGTCGGTGTTGAGGGACTCGACCTCCGCCTCGAAACCGGGGTAGGCGGGCGCGAGGACGCGGTAGCCGCGCTTCTTGTAATGGTCGATCCAGTGCTCCCAGCTGCGCGGGGTCACCCAGAAGCCGTGGATGAGGACGATGGTGTCCGGGGTGCTCATGGCTGCCGTTCCTTCCGGAGGGGCTCAGCGGGTGGCGTGGTACGCGGCCTCGATCTGCCGCACGACGGCGTCCGGCCGGGACATCATCACGACGTGCGAGGCACCCTTCACTTCTACGGTCCCGCTGTCGGCCCGACCGGCCATGAACCGCTGAAGGGCGGGCGGAATGACACGATCGGCTCCGGCTACGACGTACCAGGACGGCAGGCTCTTCCACGCCGGTGCGCCGCTGGCACCGGACAGCCCGCCCACGCTGCCGGGGCGCTGGGAGACCGCCATCACCCTGGTGGTGGCGCGTGGCAGGTCCTGGGCGAAGACGTCGTGGAACTTCGCCGGATCGATGGAGCCTTCGGCGTCGGTGCCGTCCGGCAGCGGACGGAGCACCAGCGCGTCCTCCAGCATGCTGCCGGGGAACATGCCGGCCAGCTGCAACGCGCTCTCGCCCTCGTCGGGCGCGAAGGCGGCGACGTAGACGAGCGCCTTGACGTGGGCGTGGCCCCGGGCGGCGTTGGTGATGACCTCGCCGCCGTAGGAGTGGCCGACGAGGATCACCGGACCGGAGAGCGCGGCGATGATGCCGGAGAGATATGCGGCGTCACCGGCCGGGTCGCGCAGAGGGTTGGCCGGGGCGAGGACCTGGTGACCGGCCTTGAGCAGCCGGGTGGTGACGGCGTTCCAGCCGGAGGCGTCGGCGAAGACGCCGTGGACGAGGACGAAGGTCGCCTTGGAGCCAGGCCGGTCGGCATGGGCATGGGTACCTGCTGCGGCGGGGGTTGCTGAGGCCCCGAGCGTCAGGGCGCCGCCCGCCGCGATCAGTCCGCCGAGCATGCTGCGGCGGGATCGGCCTTCGGGAATCATCGAGTGGTTCCTTCCGGAGTCAGTGGTTGAGGAAGTCGAGCAGGTCGGCGCCGAGTTGCTCCTTGTGCGTGTCCGTGATGCCGTGCGGAGCGCCCGGGTAGACCTTGAGCGTCGCGTTCTTGATGCGCGCCGCCGACGCCTCGCCGCCCACCTCGAACGGCACCACCTGGTCGTCGTCGCCGTGGATGACGAGGGTGGGGACGTCGATGGCGTCCAGATCCCGGCGGAAGTCGGTGGCGGAGAAGGCGGCGACACACTCGAATGCGTTCCGGTGCCCGGACTGCAGGCCCTGGCGCCAGAACGCGTCGCGGATGCCCTGGGAGACGTCGGCGCCGGGGCGGTTGTTGCCGAAGAACGGCCCGTCGGCCAGATCGCGGTACAGCTGTGACCGGTCGGCCAGCGAGCCGGCCCGGATCGCGTCGAACACCTCGACCGGCACGCCGCCCGGGTTGTCGTCGGTCCTGAGCATCAGCGGCGGTACGGCGGAGACCAGGACGACCTGGGCGACGCGCGCGGTGCCGTGCCGGCCGACGTAGCGGGCGACCTCGCCGCCGCCCGTCGAGAATCCGACCAGGGTGACATCGCGCAGGTCGAGCGTGTCGATGAGGGCGGCCAGATCCTCGGCGTAGGTGTTCATCTCGTTGCCGTTCCAGGTCTGCTCGGAACGTCCGTGTCCGCGTCGGTCGTGCGCGATCGCGCGGAATCCGTGGGTGGCCAGGAGCAGTTGCGTGGCTTCCCAGCTGTCGGCGTTGAGCGGCCAGCCGTGGCTGAGCACGACCGGGCGGCCCTCGCCCCAGTCCTTGTAGTGGATCCGCGCTCCGTCGGCTGCGGTGACGAATGGCATGGGAACACTCCCGGTGACAGGGGATCTTCCGGCTCATTGATCAGTGGCTCTGCGGAACGTGAAGCATTGGTGAAGGGGAGCATGGCACGGGCGTCGCCCACCGGCTGTGCTCTGCGCGCCGGAGCCTTGCCCCTCTGTGCCACGACGCTCTCGTCCATCGCACCCGACGGTGGATCGCGTACCGGAGCCGTCGAGTCAGGTGCCCGATGAACGCGGCTTTGTCGCGAGTGGCCCTTACGCCGCAGACTGCTCCTCGGGGAAGCAGCGGCGACAGGCCGCTACCGCAGCCTGGGAGGCGCCGTGCTGGTTCTCGACACCGACGGCTTACCCGTCGCCGACCGCTACGAGGCTCTCCGCAACGTGGTCGCGCGGGAGGGCGGAGTCGACGTGGTCGAGGAGGACGAGCCGGCGGCGACGATGTGGAAGAGGCTCGAGATCTGGCACATCGGGCCTCTCACCCTGTTCGACACCCGGGGCACGGGCGCGCGCTTCGTGCGCTCCTACCGCAAGACCCGCCGTGAACTGGTGGACACCGTCTCGATCATGACGCAGGCCGAAGGGTTCGGCACGGGCGCCTTCGGCTGCGACGGATACCAGCGGCGACTGGGACCGGACGGCGTCGGCCTGACCCCCCACATGGTCGCGTCGCACGAGTACGGATGGTCGGGCTCCGGCCGCTCGGTGGCCTTCTCGGTCGACATCGCCCATCTCGCCCTGCCCGTCGACACGGTGCGGGCCGCCATCCCTCTGCTGCAGCACAGCCCCGTCGAATCGCTGCTGGTGCAGCACATCCGCGGACTGCGCCGGCACGCGGACCGGTTCAGCGGCGGCCCCGAGGCGGAAGCCCTCGCCGCCGCGACCGTGCAACTCACCCGTGCTCTGATCGTCTCGGCCGCCGGAGACGACCCCACACGCCGGAAGGTGGCGCAGGAGACCCTGTTCACACGGGTCCTGGCCTACCTCCGCGCACATCTCACCGAGCCGGATCTCACGCCGCAGCGCGTCGCCCGGGCGCACGGCATCTCGGTGCGCACCCTCTACCGGCTGTGCGAGGAAGGCGGACTGAGTCTCGAGAAATGGGTCATCCGCCGCCGGCTCGAAGGCGCTCGCGAGGACTTGGCCGCAGCGGAACAGGCTCATCGCACCGTGGAAGCCATCGCCCGCTCCTGGGGCTTCGCCCATCCCGCCCACTTCTCCCGCCGCTTCCGCGAGACCTACGGCACCAGCCCCAGCGAATGGCGACGTCACTCCCGGGACGGCCGCTCCCGCCGTGCGGCGCCTCCACCTTGATCAGCGTCCGGTAGGCGGTGGTGTCCGGGGGTTCACCGACGGGGCGATCGTCCGCCTCCACCCAGGCGTGGGCGGCGAAGGGTGAGGTGCGTACCCCGGAGCACCAGGTGGGCCAGTGGCCGTGCATACGGCACAACAGGGCGGTGGCCAGGGAGCGTTGGAGACAGTAGCGGCCCGCGCACAGGGTGCTGACGGCGGTCACGTCCTGCCGGGCCCGGAGGGCTTCGTCGTGGCGGGCGGGTCGGGCACCGCTGCGGGCCAGGTGCAGGGCCGTGCGGATGCGGCGGGGCGGCAGAAGGGCGATGAGCCGGGCGGCGGCGACGGCGGTGTGGGCGGCGATGCGGCGGCTCACCGGCGGCCGGACGCCCCCGGTGTCCAGGACCTGGCTCACGAGGCGGACACCAGCGCTTCCTTGAGAAGGTGGTCGAGGAGGGCGGTGACGTCCGCGGCCGCGCGCTCGCGGGTCACCGGGCGTGCGGCGAGGCGGGTCGGCCACCCGGTCCGGTGCGGCCCCGTCGAGGAGCGCTGTGACGACGAGAGCGCCGGTGCTGTTGAGCTGCCAGTACCGGCCGGTGCGCTCGTCGAGCAGCACCATGCCGTCGCCTGTGGCGCAGGCGGTGACATCAGGGCGAAGTCGGTGCAACGTCCTTCTCTCAGAGGCGGCTCGTAGAAGTCCAGGGTCTCCATGGTCATGAGCGCTTCGTTCACAGCGGTCACCTCCGGTCGCGGAGGCGGAATTCCCGCCCCCGGTCAAGCAGTTACGCACCCCAGAACCGGACGAGGCCACTGGAATCTGGACAAACCCATCGTGTGAGGGGTGAGAGGCCGACACCTGCCGCGCGCCAGGGAGGTGCACCGGCGCGCTCGCCGAACTCCCGAACGCGCCGCCGAAGGCGTCAGGAGAGTCCCGATGCCCGGAACACCGCGTGCACGGTCTCGTCGTCGATGCGGTGGCCGAGTCGTTCCAGGACATCCGCGCCGTGGCGCAGCGTGCCGCGCTCCAGGGAGCGGCGGACGCCCGTGTCGAGTTCGTGCCAGAGCAGGGGGTTGGCCGTGAGGATGCGGGGGTCGAGTTCCAGGCGGTGGCTGTGGACGTCCCGCAGGACCAGGTGGGACGAGATGCCGTCGTACTGGCGTACGGACGTCAGTGCGTCCGTGCGGATGATGAGGCGGCGCCAGGGGGTGCGTACCGCCAGCCAGCCGGGGCCCGCGCTGACCTGTGGCGGCAGCAGGACGCTGAACACCGTGGCCGACAAGAGGCCCCAGAGCAGGGCGCGCAGAGGCGTCAGACTTCCGCCGTCCCAGTCGACCAGAAGGAACATGGCGTAGAACACCAGAGCCCAGCCCACCGCGAGCCGCGCACCGTCACGCCAGTGGCGGTCGCCGACCGGGGCCGTCGGTGAGCTCCGTTCCATGTCTCCGAAAGTAGGCGGCCGTACGGGCGCTGTGACCACTGCTGACGGGGTTCTGGCGCCGCGCGGGCGAATATTGACGGGTTTCCGACGCGCTCGGCGGGGTCTGTCGATCCGTCGACTGGATGCTTATGCTTCATGACGTTCCGGAACTCAGACCTCCGTACGTCTATCGGAAGGGCTCCATGGAGAGGCTCCGCAGCGCGCAGTGGTACGAGGGACAGGACCGAAACGCCTACATACACCGGGCCTGGATGCGCCGCGGAGTGCCGGGTGACGCCTTCACCGGCCGGCCCCAGATCGCGATCGCCAACACCGCCTCTGACCTGACTCCCTGCAACGCGCACCTGAACGAGGTCGCGGCCTCGGTCCGCAACGGCGTGTACGAGGCGGGTGGCATCCCGCTCGACCTGCCCGTGGTGTCGCTGGGGGAGACGCAGGTGCGGCCCACCGCCATGCTGTGGCGGAACATGGCAGCGATGGCCACGGAGGAGATGCTCAGGGCCAACCCCATCGACGGCGTGGTCCTGCTCGGCGGCTGTGACAAGACGATCCCGTCGCTGCTCATGGCCGCGGCCTCGGTGGACCTGCCCGCGGTGGTGGTTCCCGGCGGGCCCATGCTCAACGGCACCTTCCGCGGCGGCCTGCTGGGCTGTGGCACCGGTGTGTGGAAGCTGTCGGAGGAGGTCCGGGCGGGCACGCTCTCCCAGGAACAGTTCTCCCGCTCCGAGTCGGCGATGATCCGTAGCCGCGGCCACTGCAACACCATGGGCACGGCCTCGACGATGGCGCTGGTGGCGGAGGCACTGGGCACGGTCGTGCCGGGTACCGCGGGCATCCCGGCCCCCGACAGCCGTCTGCTGGAGGCCGCGCATCACACCGGTCGACTGGCGGTGGACATGGTGGGCGCCGACCGGCGACCGGGGATGTTCCTGACCGAGGCGTCCTTCCGGAACGCGATCGTGGCACTGGCCGCGATCGGCGGCTCGACCAACGCCGTCGTCCATCTCCTGGCCATCGCGGGCCGGTTGGGCATCGACCTGTCGCTCGACGACTTCGACCGCATCGGCTCCCGTGTACCGGTGCTGGTGGACCTCCAGCCGGCCGGGCGTTTCCTCATGGAGGACTTCCACCGTGCCGGCGGGCTGCTCGCCGTCCTGCGCGAGGTGCGCGACCTGCTGGATCCCGACGCGCTGACCGTCACCGGCAGACCGTTGGCCGACTTCCTCGACGACGCCGAGATCTGGGACGGAGAGGTCATCCGTACCCGTGCCGAACCGCTGGTCGCCGAGGGCGGCATCGCCGTCCTGCGCGGCAACCTCGCCCCCGACGGGGCGCTCGTCAAACCGGCCGCGGCCTCCTCGCACCTGCTCCGGCACCGCGGCCGGGCCGTCGTCTTCGACTCCATCGAGGACTTCCACGCCCGTGTCGACGACCCCGAGCTCGACGTCGACGCCGACTCCGTCCTCGTTCTGCGCGGCTGCGGTCCCAAGGGCTACCCGGGCATGCCCGAGGTGTCGAACATGCCCCTGCCGAAGAAGCTGCTGGAACAGGGAGTGCGTGACATGGTCCGCGTCTGCGACGGCCGGATGAGCGGCACGGCGTACGGCACGGTCGTCCTGCACGTGGCTCCCGAGGCCGCGGCCGGCGGCCCGCTCGCCCTCGTGCGGACCGGGGACTTCATCACCCTCGACGTCGAGGCCCGCCGGATCGACGTCGACGTCCCCGCCGGCGAACTCGCCCGCAGAAGCCCCGGCAAGGCCACCGTCACCGGCTTCGCCAACCCCCGGCGCGGCTGGGAACGCCTCTACGTCGACCACGTCCTCCAGGCCGACACCGGCGCCGACCTCGACTTCCTCGTGGGCTCCAGCGGCTCCGAGGTGACCCGCGAGTCGCACTGACACCGGGTCACCTCAGGGAATCACCAGGTCACGGGCAACTCGGTGACACCGCCGGTGAGGGTGGTACGGACCTCCAGCTCGTCCAGCTCCTTGGCGAGCCGCAGACCGGGCAGCCGGCGTGCCAGGGTGGCGAACACGATGCGCAGTTCGACACGGGCCAGGCTCGCGCCGATGCAGAAGTGCACGCCGTGTCCGAAACCGAGGTGGTTGCGTTCGGAGCGGTCAGGATCGAAGGTCTCGGCGTCCGAGTAGACCGAGGAGTCACGGTTGGCGGCGTTGATCGACAGGACCACGGCGTCGCCGCGCCGGATGGTGACGCCGGCGACGTCGACATCGGTGTGGGCGTAGCGCAGCAGGCCGAGGTCGCCGGGAGCGCCCAGGCGCATGATCTCCTCGACGGTGGCGTTGACCCGGCCGTCGGGGTCGGCGGTCAGCGTCTGCCACTGGTCGGGACGGGTGAGCAGGAAGAGCGTGCCCAGGCCGATGCGGTTGACCGTGGTCTCGTGCCCGGCGAACAGCAGCCCGACGCAGAGCTGGATCATGTCGGCGTAGTCGTAGTCCGCGTCGGTGCTCTGCGCGTGTACGAGGTCGGAGATCACGTCCTCGCCCGGCTGTGCGCGTTTCGTCTCGGCGAGTCCCGTCATGTACTCGTTGAACTCGTCACGCGCCTGGTGGGCCGCGTCGCCGATGGCGTAGTTGGACATGCGCTCCGACAGTGAGGCGAAGCGCTCGCGGTCGCTCTCGGGCACGCCGAGCAGCCGGCAGATGACCGCGACCGGCAGCGGGAAGGCCAGCCCGGCCTGCAGGTCGACGACCCCGTCGGGGGTGGCGGCATGCTCGGTGATCAGCTGGTCGACGCAGTCGTCGACCAGGTGCTGGACATGGTCGGTGAGCATGCGCATCCGCTTGGCCGAGAACGCCGGGGTCAGCAGCCGGCGCATCCGCGTGTGGTCGGCCTCCTCGGTGTCGTAGTTGCCGGTGGGTCCGTCCAGTACGGCGGCGGACGTCAGTCGTGAGGCACGTTCCGGTTCGGGATGGGAGCGGCCCAGTCGTTTGTCGCTGAGCAGGTCGCGGACCTCCTCGAAACGGGTGACCAGCCAGGCGGGGTCCCCGGCCGGTGTGGTGACCGGCGTGACGGGCGCCTCCCGGCGCAGCACGTCGTACAGGGGCGCGAGGTCGAGCACGTTCGGCCTCGGGAAGGGCAGTTGCTGACGCTCGGCGGCAACGCTCATGGCGCTCCTTCTGTGATCTCAGAATTCGATCTTCGAGCCGCCCCGACCGTAGCAGTTTGTTGGCAGTAACTGTCATTAAAGTTTCGGACAGTCATCCCACGTCGCGGGCATGTTTAGATCGCCTGATGGAGGACTTCGTGGCGGACAGTGAGCGGGTGCCCCGCCGGGGACGGCCGCCGGTGAGCGACGAGCAACGCGGGCGGCAGCGCCTGGACATCTCCCGCCACGCCGTCCGGCTGTTCGCCGAGCAGGGCGTGGCCGCCACATCCGGCGAGCAGATCGCGAAAGCCGCCGGGGTCTCCGAACGCACGTTGTGGCGCTGCTTCCCCACCAAGGAGAGCTGCGTCGAGCCGCTGCTCACCCAGATGATCGACGCCTTCCGGACGGTGCTGCACGCCTGGCCGCCCGAACTCGGCCTGATCGACCACCTGCGCGCGGCCTACCAGCCCGTCATCGACTCGTCGTCCGGCGCGGATGTCGAGGCGGTGCTCGCGGTGGTCAGGATGACCCACGACGAACCCGCGCTGCGCGCCGCCTATCTGGTGCTCCGGGAGCGTGCGGAAGAGACGTTCACCGAGGTGCTCGCCGAACGCATGGGCATGCGGCCCGACACGTTCGACGTCCGGGTACAGGCCGCCGTGATGAGCGCCGTGCTCAAGGCCGCGGCCGACGATCTCGCCCGTGAGACAGCCGGCCGAGGCATCACCCTCGAAGCGCTGGAGGGACATCGCGACCGCCTCGCCGACGCACTCGGGTTGGCCACCCGGGGGCTCTCGGGGCGGTAGCGACACGTACTAGCGAGCCGGGTCGCCGTCGTACTCACGGCGGGCACGGTCGACCTTGTCCAGGTTGCCGGCCGCCCACTCGGAGAGATGGGCGAAGAGCGGGGCGAGGCTGCGGCCGAGTTCGCTGATCTCGTACTCGACGCGAGGGGGGACCTCCGGGTGGTACGTGCGCACGACCAGCCCGTCGCGTTCCAGTTGGCGCAGTCGCTGGGTCAGCACCTTCGGAGTGATGCGGGCGATGCGCCGTTGCAGTTCCACGAAGCGCTGCCGGCCGTGGGCGTGCAGGGTCCACAGGACAGGTGTGGTCCACCGGCTGAAGACGATGTCGACGACCGGCGAGATCGGGCAGGCGAGCACCGGTTCGGTCGTGCTGTCGGCTGCGATGGGTGCGGCGTCGGCGGCCATGCGCTTCCCTCTCGGACAGTCGCTTTCCTGTAGGTACCTACTTTACTTCCGGTGTTAGCGTCCCCCTGTCCCGCCCGGCCATCGGGCGACGCCAACCACTTGGAAATCAGGGGGAGTTACTCATGATCGTAGTGACGGGGGCGACCGGTAACGTCGGCAGTGCGCTCGTACGGACGCTCGCGGCGGCCGGTGAGCGGGTGACCGCGACGTCCCGGAGCATCACCGACGCTGACGTTCCCGAGGGCGTCCGGCATCACAGGGCGGACCTGACCGACGCCGAGAGCCTTCGCCCGCTTCTCGACGGCGCCGACGCGCTGTTCCTGCAGAACGGCGGGCCCAGCGCCCACCTGCTGAACCCCCGGCACATCATGGACGTCGCCAAGGCCGGCGGAGTCGAGCGCGTCGTGCTGCTGTCCTCGCAAGGAGTCGCCACGCGGCCGGAGTCGGCCTCGCACGGTGGCACGGCACGCGCCATCGAGGACGCCGTGCGGCAGTCCGGCCTGGACTGGACCGTCCTGCGTCCCGGCGGTTTCCACTCCAACATGTTCGCCTGGGCCGAGTCGGTACGCACCCGAAGGACCGTCGCCGCGCCGTTCGCCGATGTCGGCCTGCCCACGGTCGACCCGGGCGACATCGCCGAGTCGGCCGCCGTGACGCTGCGCGAGAGCGGACACGCCGGCCAGATCCACGAGCTGACCGGGCCCGCGCTCAGCACGCCGAGGCAACGAGCCGAATCGATCGCGGACGCGCTCGGCGAACCGGTCCGCTTCATCGAGCAGACCCCTGACGAGGCCCGGGCTCAGATGCTCCGGTTCATGCCCGAGGCCGTGATCGAGACGACGCTGGCCATCCTCGGCGAGCCCACGCCCGCCGAGCAGCGGATCAGCCCTGACGTCGAACGGGTCCTCGGCCGCACACCTCGCACCTTCGCGGCGTGGGCTCGACAGCACGTCGCCGCCTTTCGGTAAAGCACGGCAAGCACGACCCCTCGCCGTTCCGCCTCCCCGACCTGCCGCCCGAGTTCGCCCCGTCCGCCCGGGCAGGGATGTCCGAGTCCGACCGGTCTCTGTTCATGGTGATGACGCGGGTCCTCGACCCGGCCACCGCTCGCCAGGCCTGGGCGGACATGAGGGGGAACCAAACCGGCGGCCCCGTGAGCAAGGAGTTCGAGGCATCGCCCGCCGACGCCGACGAGCGGACCCGCCAGGACATCGCCGAGCGCCTGGTGGCCGAACGGGCATAGCCGCAGCCGCGGCCCGGGACTCAGGCCACCGTGGTGTGTACATAAGAGCGAAGCGCGCTGTTCACCATCGCCGTCGAACCGGCCCAGCCATGGTCAGACAGGGAGGACGAAAGGAGGGTGCGCCCCGTTGAGGAAGTAGTCTCCGACATCCCGGAGCCGGTGCGCGACGGGCTCGTACAGCGTGTGCGTGCGGGCATTGCGCCAGAAGCGGTCGAAGCCCAGCCGTGCGGACGCGGAGCGGACACCGATGATGTCGAGGGCGCGGGCGGTGGACTCCTGCACGGCCTTGGACGCGGCGGCTTCGGACATGGCCACGAGGACGGAGATCTCCGCGTACTCCTCGTAGCCGAGGTCCTCGCCGCGTGCCAGCCCGTCGTGCACGGCATCCCGCGCCTGGTCGGCGAGCGCGGACGCGGAGCGGGTGAGCACGGTGAGCTCCCCGTACGCGGTCAGCACCTGCGGGTCCTGCGGCGAGCCGACCGGCCAGTCCGGGTGCCAGTGGGAGTGGCCGGTCCTGCTGTACTCACGGGCTTCGGCGAGCACTCCCTCGGCCATGCCGAGACGGAGCTGCACCGAAAGGAGACGCCCGACCGGTGACACCAGGGCGGTCAGGGGCGACAGGACGTCCTCGTCCGCGGCCAGGGAGCCCAGCACATCGTCGGCGGAGACCGGTACGGCGTCGAACTCGACGCTCCCGCCCGCCGCGAGCCGCTGCCCGAAGGGGTCGGCGTCGCCGTCGATCACCACGCCCGGGAGGGCGGGATCGACCACGACGGCGAGCGGCTCGCCGGTGTCGGCCTGTACGGCCCGCACGGCGAGCCGGTCGGCGACCAGGACACCGGCGGCGTAGCCCTGCCGGCCGTTCAGCGCATACCCCCGCGCGTTCCTGACGAGTGACAGAACCGGTTCCTGACGCGCCAGGCCACCGCCCCAACACCACTGCTCCGCTGCGGAGCGCCGCTCCAGCCGGGCGGCGAGAGCGGGCTCGGTGAAGAACCGGGCGCTCCACGACATGAAGTAGTGACAGCCGAGCAGTTGGCCGATCGCGCCGTCGGCCGCCGCGATCTCCCGGACCACGGTGTACGCCGTGGGCCAGTCCTCGCCGCCGCCCCCGAGCGCGGCCGGTATCAGGAGCGTCAGCAGGCCCGACTCGCGCAGCCGGGACACCTCGTCGAACGGGGGCTTGCCCGCCTGCTCCCTGGCCACCGCGTCCGTGGCCAGATCGTCCGCCGTCTCACGGGCCACGTGCAGCCAGTGTGTACGTCCGGGCCCGGTCGGCTCGGACTCCGTGCCGGGGCCGGTCGGCGCAGGGGCTGGGCCCATGGCAGAGGTCTCCTCAACTTGTGTGGGGCATGCATCATCCTGCGCAGCGGCCCGAGGCGCCGTCAATACTTTCCTAGTAATTCTATAGGGAATGTAGGGAACGCGGGGAACGGCGGTATGCGGCCAGCCGAGTCCTCAGCCTCTGCACGGGCGTGGGCGGCAGAGCCCGCGCCGCGCCCCGCGCGTAGTGGCGCTCGACATAGAACTGCCCCACGCTGAGCGCGGTGGTGATGGCGATGTACCAGAGCGTGGCGACCATCAGCAGCGGGATGACCTGGTAGGTCTGGTTGTAGACCAACTGCGCCGAGTACAGCAGGTCGTGCACGGCCAGCACGCTGACGATGCTCGTGCCCTTCAAGGTGCCGATCAGCATGTTGCCGGCGGTCGGCACGATGGAGCGCATCGCCTGCGGCACCACGATCCGGCGCAGGGTGCGCGCGCTGCCGATGCCGAGGGCCTGGGCCGCCTCCTTCTGCCCGGAGTCCACCGAGAGGATGCCGCCGCGCACCACCTCCGCGGCATAGGCGGCCTCGTGCAGCGTCAGGCCGATGACGGCGGTGAGGGCCGGTCCGAGCAGGTTCACCGTCTTGACGGTGACGAACTGCGGGCCGAACGGGATGCCGAGTCCGAGCGTCGGATAGAGGGCGCCGATGTTGAACCAGAACAGCAGCTGCACCAGCAGCGGAGTGGACCGGAAGATCCACACGAAGCCCCAACTCAGCGTGGCCAGCACGGGGTTGTCGGACAACCGCATCACGGCCAGCGGAATGCCGAGCAGGAAGCCGAGCACCATCACCACGCCGGTCAGCCACAGGGTGAGGAGCAGCCCGTCGAGCACGGCGGTACTCGTGAAGTACTGGCCGACCACCTCCCACTGGAAGGCGCGGTTGCGGACGACGGAGTTGACCACCATCGCGAAGGCCAGCAGCGCGACGGCCGCGGACAGCAGGCGGCCGACGCGCCGGCGCGGCACGATCCGTGGGAGATCGTCGTCGGGCCCTCGGCCCGGAACCCGGCCGGAGGGCGCTGTCGGAGGCCCTGCGGAGGGGGCAGGTGCGGAGTCGGTGAGATCAGGCGGCGAGACCATCGGAAGGATCTCCAGGGAGGGAGGCGCGGCATGGGTACGGGACCGGAGTCCGGCTCGGGCGTCATCACGCTCGCCGCGTCCCTCAACGCGGTGCGCCCGATCGTAAGGGTCCGACACACACAGGTGTCAACCACGCACCGGAACCGCGCAACTCCCGTCCGGCATCCGGGCCGTGGTTGACGAAAAGCGAGATGTCCTGCTCAAGTAGTCGCATGAATGCCGGACAGCGCCTGGTCAGCCGGGTCCACATCGACTTCGGTCGAGTGTGGTCCGCGGCGTGTTGCGCCTGACACGGCAGCGGGCCGTCTGACCGGCCCTTCCCTCCCTCGGTGTCCCCGTCGCGGGCCGAGTCTCTCTTCTGACACGCGCTGCCGTCGCACCACCCCGCCCGGGCCCTGTACCCCGGCGTCATCACCCCTGTTCACCACCTGGTTCCCCACGCCCTGAGGCGCCGTCACACCCGGCCGCCCCGAGGGCGTGCCCCGCCGTGTCTCCGTCCGAACTCGGCGTGTCATCAGAGGACTTGAGGAAAGGCCATACCCATGCCCGTGGAGTTCCTCGGCATCGCCGCCACCCACGACGGTTCCGAAACCACGCCGCGCTCCGGCGCCGCCTTCGACAAGGAGTACACCCTCCGGCTCGCCCGCGCGCACGAGGACCACGACTGGGACCGGGTGCTGTTCGCCTACGGCTCCGGATCGCCCGACCCGGCGCCGGCAGCCGCCTACATCGCGAGCAGGCTGGACCGGCTCCAGATCCTCCTCGCGCACCGGCCCAACGTCTCGTACCCGACCTTCGCCGCGAAGACCTTCGCCACCCTCGACCAGATCAGCGAGGGCCGCCTGACCGTGCACTTCATCACGGGCGGCAACGACCACGAACAGGGCCGCGAGGGCGACACCCTCACCAAGGACGAGCGCTACGCCCGCACCCGCGAGTACATCCGGATCGTCAAGAAGATCTGGACCACGCGCGAGCCCTTCGACCACGAGGGCGAGCACTACCGCTTCCACGACTTCGTCAGCGACGTCTTCCCGGTCCAGCAGCCGCGCCCGAACGTGTCCTTCGGCGGCTCGTCACCCGCGGCGTACGCCGCCGGCGGTGCCGAGGCCGACGTCTACTGCCTCTGGGGCGAGCCCCTGGCCAAGACCGCAGAGCAGATCGAGACGGTGAAGGCGGCGGCGAAGGCGGCGGGCCGCACCGACGTGCCGCGCATCCAGGTGGCCTTCCGCCCGATCATCGCCCCGACCGAGGAACTGGCCTGGGAGAAGGCACACCGCACGGTCGGCGCGATCAAGGCCCGCAAGGAGCGGGGCGAGGCGATCACCAAGCGCCACAACGGACTCGCCCAGCACCAGGCTGCAACACCTCAAAACGTCGGCTCGCAGCGCCTGATCGCCATCGCCGAGGCGGGGGAGCGCTACGACCGCGCCCTGTGGACCCCGACGGCCGCCGCGACCGGCGGCGCGGGCAACTCCAACGCCCTGGTCGGCACCCCGGAGACGGTCGCCCAGGCCCTCCTGGACTACTACGACCTCGGCGTCGACATCCTCTCCGCCCGCGGCTACGACCTGCTGGGCGACGCCATCGACTTCGGACGGCACGTGATCCCCATCGTCCGCGAGGAGGTCGCCAAGCGCGACGCCGAGCGCGCTGCCCGCGGTACGCAGACCCTCGCGGCGGTGAACGGATGACCTCCGCACCGGAACTGACGTTCATTCACGTCCCCGTCTCCGATCCCCGCGTCGAGCCACTCCTGCGCGAACTCGGCCACGAGTACTCCAGACGCTACGGCAGGGACGCGCACACCGAGATAGCCCGCTACCCCGACGAGGAGTTCACCGAACCGCACGGCGGCCTGCTCCTGCTGCTCCTGGAGCGCGGCGAACCCGTCGCGGGCGGCGCCTTCCGCCGGTACGACGCCACCACGGCCGAGCTGAAGCGGATCTGGAGCCACTCCGCCCACCGGCGGCGCGGTCTGGCCCGGCGCGTCGTCGCCGAGCTTGAGCACGAGGCGGCCGTCCGCGGCTACCGCCGGATCTACCTCACCACGGGCCCGCGCCAGCCCGAAGCCCGCGGCCTGTACCTGGCCACCGGCTACACACCGCTGTTCGACACCGAGGCCGACCCGGAGACCATCGGCCCGCTGCCGTTCGAGAAGCACCTCGGAGAGGCCCTGAAGCCGTGAACACCCCCACGATCAGAACCCAGCTGCGCGGCGCCGCCGCCCTCGCCCTGCTGCCCGTCCTGGCGCTGACCGCCTGCGGCTCCGGCGGCACCCCCGGCACCACTCCCGCGGGCGCCCAGGCGTCCCCCGCGCCCACCGACGACCCGGTCGCCGCCGTACGCAAGGTGGACTCCGCCGCCGCCCTGCTGCCCGCCGACGTCCGCAAGGCGGGCACCCTGCGCATCGGCAGCTCCGTCGGATTCCCGCCCGGGGCCTACTACCCGAACGGGCCCGGCAAGGCGCCCGCGGGCCAGGACATCGACATCGCCGACGCGGTGGCCAAGGTCCTCGGCGTGAAACCGGCGCGGCAGGACGCCTCCTTCGAGACGATCCTGCCCGCCCTCGGCAGCGGCAAGTTCGACGTCGGCACCGGCAACTTCGGTGTCACCACGCAGCGCCTGAAGACCGTCGACTTCGTCACCTACATCAACGACGGCCAGGGCTTCGCCGTGAAGAAGGGCAACACCACACTCAAGAAGAAGGTCACCGACCTGAAGCAGCTGTGCGGGCTGACCATCGGCACCGGCGCCGGCACCACCTTCGAGACGACCCTCACCGCGCAGAAGGACATCTGCGCGAAGGCCGGCAAGAAGCCGTACGAGGTGAAGGTCTACTCGGAGAACGCCGCGACGCTCACCGCGCTCCAGCAGGGCCGCATCGACGTGATCATGTCGACGATCAACGGCCTGCGCTACCAGGCCTCCCAGCCCGCCTCCCAGACCACTTTCCTCGGCGAGTACCACCGCCTCGACGTCGGCTTCGCCTTCCGGAAGAACTCCCCGCTCACCAAGGCCTTCCAGGCCGCCGTCGACGTGCTGATCAAGGACGGAACCTACGCCCGGATCCTCGAGAAGTGGGGCACCTCCGCCTCCGCGATCGACGCGTCGCAGATCAACCCGCCCGAGCACAGGTGACCCATGAGCAGCGACACCATCACAGAACCGGCCCCCAGGCTGGTCGAAGACCCGGCCGAACTGAAGGTCGTCCCCACCCGCCACTACGCCCGCTGGGCCGCCGGCGCCGCCGTGATCGTGCTGATCGCCCAGTTCGTCCACGGCCTGGCCACGAACCCCGTCTGGGAGTGGAACGTCTTCCGCGACTACGTCTTCTCGGAGACGATCGTCCAGGCGGTGTGGGTGACCCTCCAGCTCACCGCCTACGCCACCGTCCTCGGCTTCCTCCTCGGCACCGTGATCGCCTTCATGCGGCTGTCGCGCAGCCCGCTGCTCTCGACCGTCGCCTGGACCTACATCTGGATCTTCCGGTCGATCCCGATGATCGTCCAGCTGGTGTTCTGGTTCAACCTCAGCGCCCTGTACAAGGAGCTGGGCCTCGGTATCCCCTTCGGCCCGGTGTTCTGGTCCGTCGACAGCAACACCCTCATCGGCACCATCGGCGCCGCCGTCATCGGGCTGACCCTGCATCAGGCGGCCTACGCGGCCGAGATCGTCCGCGGCGGTGTCCTCGCCGTCGACCAGGGACAGCTCGAAGCAGCCGCCGCGCTGGGCATCCCCCGGCAGCGGCAGATCCGCCGGATCGTCCTGCCGCAGGCCATGCGCGCCATCCTGCCCACCGCCGGCAACGAGATCATCGGCCTGCTCAAAGGCACCTCGGTGGTCTACGTGATGTCCATCGGCGAGCTCTTCTACCAGGTGCAGGTGATCTACGGCCGCAACGGCCGGGTGATCCCGCTGCTGCTGGTAGCCACCGCCTGGTACGTCGTCCTGACCTCCCTGCTGTCGGTCGCCCAGTACTACGTCGAGCGCCGCTACGCTCGGGGCGCCGACCGCACCCCGCCGCCCACCCCGTTCCAGCGCGCCCGGCGCTTCGTGACGAAGGAGAGCTCATGAATGCCGTCATGGTCGACGTCCACGGCGTCCACAAGAGCTTCGGCCCCCTGGAGGTGCTGCGCGGCGTCGACCTGGAGGTCCGCGCCGGCCAGGTCACCGTCATCCTCGGCCCGTCCGGCTCCGGCAAGTCCACGCTGCTGCGCACCATCAACCACCTGGAGAAGGTCGACCGCGGCTGGATCGGCATCGACGGCGAGCTCATCGGCTACCGCCGCTCGGGCAACAAACTGCACGAGCTGAAGGAGAAGGACGTTCTGAAGCAGCGGACCAACATCGGGTTCGTCTTCCAGAACTTCAACCTCTTCCCGCACCTGACCGTGCTGGAGAACCTCGTCGAGGCCCCCGTCTCCGCGCTCCGCCGCCCGCGCAAGGAGGCGGAGGAGACCGCCCGCCGGCTGCTGGAGCGGGTCGGCCTCGCCGACAAGACCGATGCGTATCCACGGCAGTTGTCCGGCGGACAGCAGCAGCGCGTCGCCATCGCCCGCGCACTCGCCCTCGAACCCAAGGTGCTGCTCTTCGACGAACCCACCTCGGCGCTCGACCCCGAACTGGTCGGCGAGGTCCTCGACGTCATCAAGGACCTCGGCCGCACCGGCACCACCATGATCGTTGTGACCCACGAGATCGGCTTCGCCCGCGAGGTCGCCGACACGGTGGTCTTCATGGACGGCGGAGTCGTCGTGGAGCAGGGCCCGCCCTCGGCCGTCCTCGACGCCCCGCAGCACGAGCGCACCCGCGCCTTCCTCTCCAAGGTCCTCTGACCACCCGCCTGTTACGCACACAAGGAGCACCACCGTGGCCACCCTCGCCGCCCGCCGCACCACCGCGGCAACGCTCGGACTCGCCACCGCCCTCGTCCTCGCCGGCTGCGCCAACCCCACCGACGGCGGCACGACCGAGGTCGCGGCCACATCCGGCAGCAAGACGAAGATCAACATCAGTCCCGACCAGAAGCGCGTCACGACCGGAAAGGTCGACTCCATAGCCGAGGAAGTCCCGGAGAAGATCCGCAGGAGAGGCACCCTGGAACTCGTCTCCTCGTCCGGCTCCGCCGCACCGCTGACCTTCTACGCCACCGACAACAAGACCGTCATCGGCGTCGAGCCCGACCTCGCCCACCTCGTCGCCGACGTGCTCGGCCTCAAGCCCCACATCAACACCGTGTCCTGGGAGAACATCTTCGTCGGCCTCGACAGCGCCAAGTACGACGCGGGCCTCAGCAACATCACCGTCACCGAGGAACGCAAGGAGAAGTACGACTTCGCCCCCTACCGCGAGGACAACCTGGGGTTCGCGGCGAAGAAGGGCAGCGGCCTGAAGATCACCGGGCCGAAGGACGTGGCCGGGAAGACCGTCGCCGTGAGCAGCGGCACCAACCAGGAGAAGCTGCTCGTCGAGTGGTCGGCACAGAACAAGAAGGCCGGCCGCAAGCCGGTGGACATCAAGTACTACCAGAACGAGAGCGACACCTACCTCGCTCTCCAGTCCGGCCGGATCGACCTCTACCTCGGCCCCAACCCGACCGCCGCCTACCACGCGGCCACCAGCGGGAAGACGGAGGTCGTCGGCACCTACTCCGGGGCCGGCGCGGGCCTCCAGGGTCTCATCGCGGCCACCACCAAGAAGAACAGCGGACTGGCCGAGCCGCTCGCCGACGCGATCAACCACATCATCGACAACGGCACCTACGCGAAGGCGCTGAAGCGCTGGGGACTGTCCGACGAGGCCGTGACCAGGTCGGAGATCAACCCGCCCGGCCTGCCGAAGAACGGCGGCTAGCCGTTACGTCCCGAGACCGTCCGCGACCACCAGACCGCTGAGGAGCATCCGACCATGTCCGGCATCCCTCTCGGGGTCCTCGACCTCGTCCCGATCCCGTCCGGCTCCACCGCCGCCGAGGCGCTGCACCACACCATCGACCTCGCCCGGCAGACCGAGCGGTTCGGCTACAGCCGCTACTGGTTCGCCGAGCATCACCTCAACCCGGGCGTGGCCGGGACCTCACCCGCCGTCGTACTGGCCCTGACCGCCTCCGCGACCTCCACCATCAGGATCGGCTCCGGTGCCGTGCAACTCGGTCACCGCACCGCCCTGTCCACCGTCGAGGAGTTCGGCCTGATCGACGCCCTGCACCCGGGGCGGCTCGACCTGGGCCTAGGTTCTGTCTCTTTGGTCAGTGTCGGGTCCAGATGAGGATGCAGGCGAGGTGTAGCGCGGCTTGGTAAGCAAGGGCGAGCTTGTCGGTTCG
>NZ_JBVIWP010000005.1:0-279366 GCF_055594445.1 Streptomyces sp. NPDC040589
CTAATCCCCACCGAAGTGGTTCATCGTTCGACTTGCATGTGTTAAGCACGCCGCCAGCGTTCGTCCTGAGCCAGGATCAAACTCTCCGTGAATGTTTTCCCGTAATCGGGATGAACACCACGAGAGCGGAACAGTCAGGCGGAATAAGCCCGACCGTTCACAGCGTCCTCGCTGTGTTTTTTCAAAGGAACCTCGTCCCAGCGATGGCCGGAGACGGGGTATCAACATATCTGGCGTTGACTTTTGGCACGCTGTTGAGTTCTCAAGGAACGGTCGCTTCCTTTGTACTCACCCTCTCGGGCTTTCCTCCGGGCGCTTCCCTTCGGTCTTGCGTTTCCGACTCTATCAGATCTTTCTGATCCGATTTCCTCGGTGCTTTCCAGGTTTCCGCTTCCGCGTTTCCCTTTCCGGCGGTTCCGACTCTATCAGATCCTTTCGGGCCTGATCCCCAGTCAGCGGGGGTTGTCTTTGCGGCTGTTGGGCCGTTCCGACGTGTCCAACCTTAGCGCGGTCTCTCGCCGTTTCCCAAATCGAGCCGGTGTCGAGTCGATCAGGCCGTCGAGTCCCAATTCGAATTGAATTCGGGCACGCCGAAAACAACTCCGCTGGGAGCGATCTTGCTAGTGGTTGGGTGCCGCTTGAGCGGCGAAAGTGCCGTCGCAGAACCGTTACGGCTCCGCGGCAACCCGAAGAACTTTACGGATCGGGCAGGGGGGTGTCAAGCGGCCCCTGTCAAGATCTTTTGTGTGGGCGTCAGTCCAGATCCGAGAGACGGCCACCGGCGTCCGGCTGGGCGTCTTCCACTCTGCGCAACAGGCGGGTCAGGACGCCGCCGAGCGCGTTGCGCTCCACGGGGGACAGATCCTGGAGCAGGTCCTCCTCGAAGACCGTTGCCAGGCGCATCGCCTCCAGCCACTTCTCACGCCCCTCGGATGTCAGCTCCACGATGACTCGCACGCGGTTGGACTCGTCTCGCTCACGGGTAACCAGCCCCTCGCCGACCATGCGGTCGATGCGGTGGGTCATGGCGGCCGGGGTGAGACCGAGGCGCTTGGCGAGGTCACTGGGGCCCAGACGGTAGGGAGCGCCGGAGAGGACGAGGGCCTTGAGGACCTCCCACTCCGCGTTGCTGATGCCGAGGGCCGAGGTCTGACGGCCGTAGGCGACGTTCATGCGGCGGTTGAGGCGGGACAGGGCCGAGACGATCTGCTCCACCTGGGGGTCGAGGTCCTGGAACTCGCGCTGGTACGCGGCGATCTGTTCTTCGAGGGTCGGCTCGCTGGGGCCGGGGGTGTCGCCCATGGCGGCAGTATGGCACGAACGTTCTTTGCCTTGAAGTCCTTGGGTATGTACTCTTTAGCTTCGAACTTTAGTTTCGAAGTCTTCACTCCTAACTTGTGGAAGAGGTGAACGTGACCAGGGCGATGGGCGCAGCGATGCGCCGGATTCACGTGGGTAACGCACTCAGCGCGTTCGGGCTCGGCTTCACGGTCCCGTACCTGTACGTCTACGTGGCGCAGGTGCGAGGTCTTGGAGCCATGACGGCGGGGTTCGTGCTCGCCGTCTTCGCTGTGGCCGCGCTGGTCGTGCTGCCGTTCGCCGGGCGGGCCATCGTCCGGCGTGGCCCCCTGCCGGTGCTGCTCGCCGCCCTGATCACCGCCGCCATAGGTGCCCTGAGTCTGGGGATCGCGAGCAGTGCGGCGGCCGTGCTGGTGTCGGCTGCCCTGCTGGGAGCGGGGCAGGCCGTGATGCAGCCGGCGCTGGCGACGATGATCGTGGACTGCTCGACGGCGGAGACGCGGTCACGGGCGTTCGCCATGCAGTTCTTCCTGCAGAACCTCGGGCTCGGCGTCGGTGGCCTCATCGGTGGTCATCTGGTCGACACGACCAGTGCCGCCTCCTTCACCCTCCTCTTCGCGATCGAGGCGGCGATGTTCCTGCTGCTGGTCGTGGTGATGGCGACCGTGCGGACGCCGCACGCTCCGCGGATCGACGATGCGCCTGTGGCGTCGGGGCGGGGCAGCTGGAAGCAGCTGCTGGGCAATCGGGCCATGGTGCAGCTGTGTGTGCTGGGCTTCGTATTGTTCTTCGCCTGCTACGGGCAGTTCGAGTCGGGGCTGAGTGCGTACGGGGTCGAGGCCGCCGGGATATCGACGTCGGCACTGGGGACCGCGCTGGCGGCGAACACGCTGGTGATCGTCATCGCGCAGTTCGCGGTGCTGCGGTTCGTGGAGCGGCGGAGGCGGTCGCGGGTGATCGCGGCCGTGGGGCTGATCTGGGCCGTGGCGTGGGCCGTCGCCGGGTACGCGGGGCTCGGCCACGGGAGCCAGGAGATGGCGACGGCCGCGTTCGTCTCGACGTACGCGTTGTTCGGGCTGGGTGAGGCGATGCTGTCGCCGACCGTGGCCCCGCTGGTCGCGGATCTCGCGCCGGAGGGGATGGCCGGGCAGTACAACTCGGCGTTCGCCCTGGTCAAGCAGCTCGCGCTGGCCGTCGGGCCGGCGGTGGGCGGGCCGCTGGGGGCCTCGCTGCACGCGCCGTACATCGTGGCGTTCCTGGTGTTCTCCCTCGGGATCACCGTCCTGGCCGTGCGGTTGGGTCGCCAGCTGACCGAGGCGCAGGATCGGCCGTGGCTCGTGAAGAGCAGGGTCGTGGCGCGGGGTGGGGCGCCCGTTTCCGCGGACGTCTGATCCCGCCCGGCTACGACGGCCCGGTGCGCGGCAGGGCGAATTCGCACCAGACCGCCTTGCCGCCGCCCGGGGTGCGTCTGCAGCCCCAGTTCGACGCGATCGTGGCGACGATGGCGATGCCGCGGCCCGATTCGTCGCCCGGTTCCGCGCGGCGGCGTCTGGGGAGGTGGTCGTCGCCGTCGGTGACCTCGATGATCAGGCGGCGGTCGGTGCGGCGCAGGCGCAGGCGCATCGGCGGGGTGCCGTGCTGGAGGGAGTTGGCGACCAGTTCGCTGGTGGCCAGGACGCCCAGGTCGTGCAGGTCGGCGGGGAAGCGCCAGCTGGTCAGGACGCCGGAGGCGAAGGCACGCGCGCGGGGGGCCGCTTCCACGCCGCCCAGGAGTTCCAGGGCGGCGTTGCGGAAGAGCTCGCCCTCCGCACCTGTGCGGGCGGGGTGCTGGAGGACCAGGACGGCCACGTCGTCGTCGTGGTCGGGTGTCACGCCGGCCGAGCGGACCAGTCGGTCGCAGACGACCTGGGGTGTTCCGGTGGCGCCGGCCAGGGCGCGTTCCAGGGCTGCGATGCCCTCGTCCAGGTCCGCGTCCCGGCGCTCCACCAGGCCGTCCGTGTAGAGGACGGCCGTGGAGCCGGGGCTGAGGGGGATCGAGCCGGAGGAGTGCATCCAGCCGCCGGTGCCGAGCGGGGGGCCGGTGGGTTCCTCGGCGCGCAGGACCGTGCCGGTCTCGTCGCGGACCAGGATGGGGAGGTGGCCGGCGGAGGCGTAGACCAGCTTGCCCTCGTTCGGGTCGTGGACCGCGTACGCGCAGGTGGCGATCTGGTTGGCGTCGATCTCGGCTGCCAGGCCGTCGAGGAGTTGCAGGACCTCGTGCGGGGGCAGGTCGAGGCGGGCGTAGGCGCGGACCGCGGTGCGGAGCTGGCCCATGACCGCGGCCGCCCGGACGCCGCGGCCCATGACGTCGCCGATGACCAGGGCCGTGCGGCCGCCGCCCAGGGTGATCACGTCGTACCAGTCACCGCCGACCGCGGCCTCCGTGCCGCCGGGGTGGTAGGTGGCGGCGATGCGCAGGTCGTCCGGTTCTTCGAGTTCCTGGGGGAGCAGGGATCTCTGCAGGGTCACCGCTGTTTCGCGCTGGCGGCGTTCGCTGGCGCGCAGGCGTTCGGCGGCTTCGGCGTGGTCGGTGACGTCGGTGGCGAAGACCAGGACACCGCGGCCTTCGCTGCCGCCCTCGCCGTCGCCCTGGGCGACCGGGGTGCAGGTGAAGGTGTAGGAGCGGCCGTCGGGGGCCTTGCGGGACTTCACCGTGCGGGACTTGCCGCTGCGCTGGACCTGGTCCAGGAGAGGGAACAGGCCGAGGGCGTCCAGCTCCGGGAGGACCTCGCTGGCGCGTTCGCCCAGGGGGCGTACGCCGAAGGCGGTCGTGTAGGCGTCGTTGACGTAGGCGATGCGGTGGTCGGGGCCGTGGACCAGGGCGACGAGGGAGGGGACGCGGTCGAGGACCTCGCGCACCCGCAGCTCGTCGACGGCGGGTACGGACGGTGTCTCGTCGGTCAGCTGTTCGGCGCGGGCGGCGGGTACGGAGCCGTCCCCCCGCCGGTCCGGGGAGGCCGTCTGCTCGGTCCGCGCTGCGGCGCGGCGCTGCGTTCCGGGGAGCCGGGCGCTCCAGCGCGTGAAGTTCACGAATCCTTGCCTCGTGTAGTCGTCGGCGGCCGGCACCGGAACCGGCCGGGGCCCCGGGGGGCCCGCACCGGGGCGAGCGGTGGCACGCCCGCGGTGGTGGACCAGTCTGGCAGTGTGCGGACCGGACCGGCATCCGTCAGACGCCGGGCCGGCCGGTGGAGTTCCTGGGTCCGGTCAGGACGACCCCTTCGGGTTGTGCGGGGGGTCTTGAGAAGGCTTTCCACCGGCCGCGAGTTCGAACTCCGCCCGGGGGTGTTCGAGTGAACCCAGGGAGACGATCTCCCGTTTGAACAGGCCGGCCAGGGACCATTCGGCGAGCACGCGCGCCTTGCGGTTGAAGGTGGGCACGCGGCTGAGGTGGTAGGCGCGGTGCATGAACCAGGCGGGGTAGCCCTTGAGCTTGCGTCCGTAGACGTGGGCGACGCCCTTGTGCAGTCCCAGGGAGGCGACCGAGCCGACGTACTTGTGGGTGTAGGTGGTGAGGGGTTCGCCGCGCAGGGCGTGCACGATGTTGTCGCCGAGGACCCGGGCCTGGCGGACGGCGTGCTGGGCGTTGGGGGCGCACTCGCCGCCCGGTTTCTCCGCGGTGACGTCGGGGACGGCCGCGGCGTCTCCCGCCGCCCACGCGTGCGTGGTGCCCTCGATCGTCAGCTCCGGGGTGCATATGAGCCGTCCGCGGTCGTTGCGGGGCAGGTCGGTGGCGGCGAGGACCGGGTGGGGTTTGACGCCGGCCGTCCAGACGACCGTCCGGGTGGGGAAGCGGGCGCCGTCGCTGAGGGCCGCCACCCGGTCCGCGCAGGAGTCCAGGCGGGTCCGCAGGCGTACGTCGATGTTGCGGCGGCGCAGTTCGGTGACGGTGTAGCGGCCCATCTCCTCGCCGACCTCGGGCAGGACGCGGTCCGAGGCCTCGACGAGGATCCACTTCATGTCCTCGGGCCGGATGTTGTGGTAGTAGCGCGCGGCGTAGCGGGCCATGTCCTCCAGTTCGCCGAGTGCCTCCACACCGGCGAAGCCGCCGCCGACGAAGACGAAGGTGAGGGCCGCGTCGCGGATCGCGGGGTCGCGGGTGGAGGAGGCGATGTCCATCTGTTCGATGACGTGGTTGCGCAGGCCGATGGCCTCCTCGACGGTCTTGAAGCCGATGCCGTGGTCGGCGAGGCCGGGGACCGGCAGGGTGCGCGAGACGGAGCCGGGGGCGAGGACGAGCTGGTCGTAGGTCAGCCGCTCTCCGCCCGTGCCCTCCTCCTGCGTGGCGAGGGTGCTGATGGTGGCGGTGCGTTGCGCGTGGTCGACGGCGGTCGCCTCACCGATGACGACGTGGCACCGGTCGAGGACGCGGCGCAGCGGTACGACGACGTGACGGGGGGAGATGGCGCCGGCGGCGGCCTCGGGGAGGAAGGGCTGGTATGTCATGTACGGGTCGGGGGTGACGACCGTGATCTCGGCCTCGCCCCGGTCCAGTTCCCGTTTCAGTCTGCGCTGGAGGCGCAGGGCCGTGTACATCCCGACGTAGCCACCACCGACAACGAGAATGCGCGCACGTTCCTTCACCATCCCATGACGCACCCGTCGCTTGCGTTTGTCCACAGCCTCGACCAATTGTGTGACCTGAGCGAGAGAGCGCGCGGAGTTGGCCGGATTATCGAGCTGTGCTGAATAAGTGCAGGTCAGCTGGGGTGGCGCAGGGGGCGCGCAGGGGCACATTCAGGACGTATACGGCCCGTACTCCGATCGGTGGGCGCTCCGTGCGGAACGTGCCCCTTCTGAATTGACTCCCTCTCAACTATGTTCGTGTGTCGACGGGGTGTAGGGGGATGCGCTCACCGGGTCCGCGACGGGCGGGCCCGCGGACCCGGGCCTGTTCCCTCCGCCCCGGCATCGAATGGCGGGGAGTGTCTCCGGGGGGAGACGTCATTACCGGGGGAATACGTATGCATGTTCAGGATTCTCATTGGTCGTCCGCATCCGCTCTGGCGGGTGGCGCGACATTGAGCGCGGCGGTGGGCAGCGGACGCGGGGACGGCCCGCGCACGACACCGCTGCGCGTGGACGCACAGCGCAATCTGGAGCACGTGCTGCGTGCGGCGCGCGAGGTCTTCGGCGAGCTGGGGTACGGCGCGCCGATGGAGGACGTGGCGCGGCGCGCGCGGGTCGGTGTGGGCACGGTGTACCGGCGGTTCCCGAGCAAGGACGTCCTGGTGCGGCGGATAGCCGAGGAGGAGACCTCCCGGCTGACCGACCAGGCGCGGGCGGCGCTCGGGCAGGAGGACGAGCCGTGGTCGGCTCTGTCGCGCTTCCTGCGTACGTCGGTGGCCTCCGGCGCCGGGCGGCTGCTGCCGCCGCAGGTGCTGCGGGTCTCGGTCGAGGAGGACCGTGCCGGTCAGGCGCGGGTGCCGCAGCAGCGGACGCAGCCGGGCACGACGGAGCTGCGGCTGGTTCCGGAGGAGCCGGTGGCGGTCGCCGCGGTGCCGGCGGTCTCCGCGGAGGACGACGCCGGGGCGTCGGCGCTGCTCGAGGTCGTGGGTCAGCTCGTGGAGCGGGCGCGTGCGGCGGGTGAGCTGCGGCCGGACGTGTCGGTGTCGGACGTACTGCTGGTGATCGCGACGGCCGCGCCTTCGCTGCCGGACGCGGCACAGCAGGCGGCCGCCTCGGCCCGGCTGCTGGACATCCTGCTGGAGGGACTGCGCTCGCGGCCGTGAGTGGAGGGACCCGGCGTAAAGGGGGAGCCTTCCCCGAAAGGGTGATGACTAGTACTGGCGTGCGGTAAATCCCCACGGATGAGTGATCGTCCGAACTCGGGGGTCCCGACGAAGAGCCCCTGTGGCACTCTGACCCGGTGGTCTGGACGGGTTGGGCGGCTGGCGGGGGCTTTCCGCGATGAACGTTGACGGGCGGGACGAACAAGTGCCGAGCCAGGGCGGGCGCGCGAGCGTCCCGCCGGGCGGGCACCCCGCCGACGGCTCGGTCCCGGCCCAGCGCGACCGGCACGAGGACACTGTCCTGCCGCCACCCCGCGACCTGCCGCCGGCCGACACCGAGCTCATCGACCGGATGCGTTCGGGCGACGACACGGCGTACGAGGAGCTGTACCGGCGCCATGCGCAGGCCGTGCGCCGGTACGCCCGGACCTGCTGCCGTGACGCGTACACCGCGGACGACCTGACCGCCGAGGTCTTCGCCCGCATGCTCCAGGCGGTGCGCGGCGGCTCCGGCCCTCAGCACGCCGTCCGCGCGTACCTGCTCACATCCGTACGGCGCGTCGCCGCCTCTTGGACGAGGTCGGCGCGGCGGGAACAACTCGTCGACGACTTCGCGGTCTTCGCCGCCCAGTCCGCGCACGGGCCCGACGTGTCCGACGGCGACACGCTCGAACTGGGCGCGGACGTGCGGGCGATGCACCAGGCCGAGCGGTCCATGGCCATGCAGGCCTTCCGGTCGCTGCCCGAGCGGTGGCAGGCCGTGCTGTGGCACACCGAGGTCGAGGACGAGTCGCCCAGCGAGGTCGCCACGCTCTTCGGCCTGGACGCCAACGGCACCCGGGTGCTCGCCAGCCGGGCCCGTGAGGGCCTCAAGCAGGCCTACCTCCAGGCTCACGTCAGCGCCACGCTCACCGGCGACGAGGAGTGCGCGCGCTACGCCGACCAGCTGGGCACCCACGCCCGCGGCCGGCTGCGCACCCGTGCCGAGCGAGGGCTGCGCAAGCACCTGGACGAGTGCGCGAAGTGCCGGCTGGCCGCGAGCCAGATCGCGGACGTGGCCGGTGGCATCCCCGCCGTCGTGCCGGTCGCCGTCCTCGGCTGGTTCGGTGCCGCCGGGTACGCCAAGGTGGCCGGACTCATCGCCGGAGGAGCGGGAGCGGCCGGTGCCGCGGGTGCGGCCGCGACGGCGGGCGCGGGCTCGTCCGGCGCGGCGGCGGGCGCGGGCGCCGGTTCGTCCGGTGGGGCGGGAAGCGGCGGCGGTGCGGCGGCTTCCGAGGCGGTCGGCGGGCCGGTGAAGGCCGGTATCGCGGCCGGTGTGGTCGCCGTGGGTGTCGTGGCCGCGGTGGTGATGGCCCTGGCCGGCAACGAGAAGCCGCAGGAGGAAGCGAAGACGGCTCCCCCTTCCCCGGCTTCCCCGACGGCGCCGGTGGTGCGGCCCGGCGAGCCCACGCCCGCACCTTCGTCCTCCCCCTCGAACCCCTCGAACCCCTCGAAGCGGGAGCCCGGGCCGCAGCCCCCGGGCATCGTGCCCGCGCGCGCCGAGACGCCCGCGCCGACGCCGGCCACCCCGGGAACCGGCCCGCGTCCCACACGGTCCTCGGCGGCGACACCGGCACCGAAGCCCACCCCGCCGCCCGCGTCCCCGAGGCCGGCACCGCCCCCGGCAGCCACGCCCCCACCGCCCCCGACCGAGGCGCCGCCCGCTCCCGCCGTCTACCAGTGGAGCGAACTGTCGTACGACATCAGCGGCGACGGCACCGAGCCCGAGATGCGGATCGGGGCGAGCAGCTGGGTCTGGAAGCGGTACGGCATGTCGGTCGGCGACCAGCGGTACACGCAGGGCGTCACCGTGCACGGCCGCTCTTCCGTCACCATCGACCTCAACCGGTCCTGCTCCTCGTACGACGCGCTCGTCGGGGTGGACGACCTGACGCTGAGGCTCGGCAAGGTGTACTTCTCCGTCTACGCCGACGGGGTCCGGCTGTGGCGGTCCGGGCTGGTCGAGGGCGGTGACCCGGCCGTTCCCGTCCATGTGAATCTCGTCGGCCGCAGCGCCGTGCGGCTGGTGGTGGAGCCGCACGGCGCCCTCGACAACGTGGTTCTCGCGGACTGGGCGGAGTCGAAGTTCACCTGCGCCTAGCGTGGCTCAGTGGCGTACGTACGCCGCGCCTCGTCCAGCTCGCGCAGGACGTCGTCAGCGGTGAGACCCACGCCCAGGGCGCGCTCGGACTCGCACCGGACGCCGCCCAGGGCTGCGCGCGCGGTGGCCGCGGTCCGTTCCGCGTGGGCGTGTTCCGGCATGGGGCGGGGGCGGCCGGCCCTCCAGTGGTCGCCGGCGCCGAGCAGCCGTGCCGCACGCGGGAAGTCGCCGAGGTCGGCCAGCACTCCTGCCGCGCTGTCCACGACCGTCGCCCGGATCAGGTCGGAGCATCGCCGGTCCACGGCGTCGCGCAGGGCTGCGGCCAGTTTGGCCAGGGCGGGCTCCGGAGCGGTCTCGCTCGCCGTGATCAGGGCGTCGATCAGGTCCAGCATCACCATGAACTGGGGCGGCGGTGTGCCACGCGCGGCCTCCACGCGCGCCGCGTCGCACTGCTCCCGCGCCCGCGCGATGTGTCCTTCCTCGAGCGCGATCTGGGCGCGCAGCAGCAGGACGACTGATCTCGGGTTCCCGGCCGACGAAAGAGGTCAGACGGGGACGGATGTTGCCGGTGCGCTCGGGCCGTGCGGAGGGCGTCGACGAGGGCTTACGGTCCTGCGCGGCCCGCACTCCGAGCAGTTCGGCGTGCAGGGCGCGCAACTGCGGGCCCGGGTCGGTGCCCAGGCCCTCGGCGAGGGCTCGGCGGGCCGACTCGTGGGCGGCGAGGGCGTCGGCTTGCCTGCCGGTGTCGCGCAGGGCGCGGATGAGGAGCGCGTGCAGGGGCTCGTCGTACGGGTGTACGGCGGTCAGTTCCCGCAGTTCCGGTACGACGTCCGGCGCGCGGCCGAGCCGTAGGCGGGCCTCGGCCCGGGCCCGGGCCGCCTCCAGGTGCGTGGCCTCCGGGCGGGTGGCCGCGGAGCGGTCGGTCAGGTCGGCGAGGGCGGGGCCGCGCCAGAGGGCGAGGGCGTCGTCGAGATGCCGTTCCGCGAGGGCGGGGGCGTCGGCGGCGAGGGCGTCGGTGCCCTGCCGGACGAGCCGTTCGAAGACGAAGAGGTCGATGTCGTCGCGTGTGGCCGTGAGTCGGTAGCCGCCGGATTCCGAGGTCGTCACGGCTTCCTTGCCGAGGGCGCGGCGGAGGTGGCCGATGAGGGCCTGGAGGGCGGCGGGGGCGTCGCGCCCACCCGTGCCGCCCTTGGCGCACGCGTGCCCGCAGCTCAGCGCGACCTGGCCCCCGCTCCCAACGCCCCCCGCTGCGGCGCGATCCCCGCCGGTACCGCTCGCTGGCGTGCCGGTGTGCCCGTCCAGCAGGTGCCGCGGCGGGCGAGGAGGCGGCGGAGCCAGAGTTCCAGGGAGACGAGGTCCGCGAGGCCGTCCAGGGGGAGGGGTTCGCCGGCCGCCGCGGAGCGCAGGGCCTTGCGGACCACTCGGGCCTCGACCAGGCCCGCTTCCGCCAGGAGGGGCGTGTCGAACAGCGTGACCAGGGAGTCCGCCGCCACTCTCAGGCCCGTTCGGGCCGCGGCCGCCTCGGTCGCCTGGGTCGGGACGCCCCACCCGGGCGGCAGCTCCCGTACGCCGGCCCCCTCCAGCACCGTACGGAGGATCGACGCCCGTGCCCCGGGGCGTACGCGCAACGCCTCGGGCAGCGCGCGGGCCGCGCGCACGACCTGGTTGTCGAGGAAGGGCGCGTGCAGCCGCTGGAAGCGGATCTCCGCGGCCTGCTCCAGCACCCGCAGGTCCGCCGCGTGCCGTGCCAGCGCCGCACGCGCGCGGAAGTCGCCCGGACGCTGCCCCGGCCCCACCAGCTCCGACCGGTGCGTGGACGCCTGAAGGCGAACCGATACTTCAGCGAGTGCCTCACCGGTCAGCCAGCGCGCGGCCGGCCCGGGTCTGCCCCAGGTCAGCGCGGCGAGCGAGGCCTCCACCGCGCCACCGGGCGCGTCGAGGCCGTCGTCCGACCGGTGGTCGAGCAGACGCTCGGCCAGGGACTCCACGCCCGACCGGTACGGCGTACGGGACAGCCGTCGCGCCGCCGCGTACACGCGCGCGGGGACCAGCACCGACCCGTCCGCCTTGGCCAGCGCGGCGACCGGCCGCACGAGATGACGCCGCCGGCGGTCCATCAGCAGGTCGGCCAGCCGGGCCGGATGGGCGTCCAGGACCTGACGGGCCCCGTAGCCCGTGAAGTGGTCCGCGCTGCCGGACGCCAGCCGTGCCCGGTGCCGGGCCGCCGACACCAGACACGACCCGGGTTCGTCGGTCAGCGGGCCGTCCAGGTCGGCGTACGGAAGGGTCTCCTCGCCGCCCGCCACGACCACGTGGTGCAGCCGTGGGTTCGCCGCCAGCGCGCCCGCCCGCTCCAGCTCGGCCTCCTGCCCTGCGACGGCGAGGTCGTTGAACGTGACCGCCAGCAGCCGTTCCCCCGCGCCCGTGCCGTGTCCCAGCACCGTGCCCGGCATCCCGGGCAGGCCCGAGGCCAGCAGCGCCAGCGTCCCCGAGGCCGGTCCGCCGGACAGGTCCGCCCCGATCCCCGGGACGGGCATCCCGCGCGCGGCACGCCGCTCGGCGGGTCCCATGCCGGGGACGGGGCCGGGGTCTATGTCCGCCCCGGGGACGTGCCGCGGCGCGGACAGCCGGGTCCGTACGGCCTCCACGAGCGCGTCGCGCACGGCGTCGACCGCGCTGTCGGGGTCGGCCGGAGGCGCCGCGACCGCCAGCGAGGCGACGGGCTCGTACCCGGCGATCTCCCGTGCACCGGCGCGCAGGATCAGTGCATGCCCCGGCGGAATGCGCTTCACGCCGTCGTACGGCGTGGAGTCGTGCAGCGCGGCGGGCACGTCAGGGGCGGCCAGCAGCGCGGCGAGGTGCCCGAAGTCGAGGTTGGCCTCGATGAGGTCGGCCAGCGGCAGCGCGGCCGTCGCGTACGCCGTACCGCCGGCCCAGGGCGTGTGGAACACGGGCCGCGCGCCCGCGAGATCGCCGCAGACGGTGAGCCTCCTGCCGACCTGCACGATCGCGGTGTAGCTCCCGGGCCAGGCGGTCAGATGCCGAAGTGCCCCGCCGCGCGCGGCGAACAGCGCGACGCGCAGCTGCTCGTCGGTGGCACCGCAGATGCCGAGGACGGCGATGCGGGTCCGGTCGTCGGCCTTCACGACCCGCACCTCGTCGGGGCGCCAGTCGCCGACCGCCCAGAGCGGATCGGGGTCGCCCCACAGGAGTTGGGAACCCACCGGGTGCACGGTCTCGCCGTCCTGCCCCGTGGCCCCCGCCGAACCGGCAGCGAGTGCTCCCGCGGCGGTGCTGCTCCATCCCACCAACCACCGCATCGCCGCCTCCACAGGCTGTGGACAACCAGTGCACCGTACGAACCGGTTCACCATGCTGCCATGAAGGAAGCACTCCGGAGGGTCCCGACGCCGCTTGCGCTCCGTTGAATGCGCCCCGGCGGCGACGCCCACACCGCCCAGAACGCCCCTGCCGCAGAAAAGACGGCCCGGACGCAAGGCACGTCAGCGACACGTCTCCTACACGACTGCGGCGCGAATGCGCCCCCGATACGCGCCCCGACTACGCCTGATGCGCCCTCAAGTGCCGTGGTCGGAACCCTGATACCCCACGACCGGCGGGGTCGATTTTCAGCCGAATCGCCGTTACACGGACAGCGTCGAACACGCTCCGTACAGGCTCGGCGCACCATCGCCCGATCGCGCAGTCCGGGAGACGGAGCACGCCTCCCGGACCGTTCCGCCGCCCGCGGGGATGTAGGCGGCGGTGTCCCCCAGCCCACTGGATCCAGTACAGCGGGCCGACCCACGCAATGACCATGGAAGCGCTCCCGCGATGGCTGGAGAAGAGCGCACGGGCGGGCGCACGGCCACACAGTGGGAGCACGCCGCAACAGCCCGTATCTGAACCGCACTTCAGTACGGACCACAATCCCGCCAACCGGAACAATGCCCCTTAACGCTTGGGATGCGGCGAACTACGCTGGGTTTACGAATGCCGCGTGGTTATGCCAGTGCCGGCAGCCGTCTGTGTCGAGGGGTGGCTCATGTCCAGGGAGCAACGCGGGCCGAACGAAAAACTCGGCGCCGTTCTCGCCCTCGCGGGAATCAGCAACGCAGGCCTCGCGCGGCGTGTCAACGACCTCGGCGCCCAGCGCGGTCTGACGCTTCGCTACGACAAGACGTCGGTGGCGCGCTGGGTGTCGAAGGGCATGGTGCCGCAGGGCGCGGCGCCGCACCTCATCGCCGCCGCCATCGGCCAGAAGCTCGGCCGCCCGGTGCCGCTCCACGAGATCGGCCTGGCGGACGCGGATCCCGCGCCCGAAGTCGGCCTCGCCTTCCCACGGGACGTCGGCCAGGCGGTGCGGTCCGCGACGGAGCTGTACCGCCTCGACCTCGCGGGCCGCCGGGCCGGATCCGGCGGCATCTGGCAGTCGCTGGCCGGATCGTTCGCGGTGAGCGCGTACGCGACGCCCGCCTCACGATGGCTGATAACCCCGGCCGACAGTTCGGTCGCGCGTGACGTGGGCCCCGGCGAGGACTCCGGCGCACCGCTCAAAGTCGGCCACAGCGATGTGCAGAAGCTGCGGGAGGCCGCCGAGGACGCGCGGCGCTGGGACTCCAAGTACGGCGGCGGCGACTGGCGTTCGTCGATGGTCCCCGAGTGCTTAAGGGTGGAGGCGGCCCCCCTGCTGCTCGGCTCCTACTCCGACGAGGTCGGCCGGGCCCTCTTCGGCGCCTCCGCCGAACTGACCCGGCTCGCGGGCTGGATGGCCTTCGACACGGGCCAGCAGGAAGCGGCCCAGCGCTACTACATCCAGGCCCTGCGCCTGGCCCGGGCGGCGGCGGACGTCCCCCTCGGGGGCTACGTCCTGGCCTCCATGTCCCTCCAGGCCACCTACCGCGGCTTCGGTGACGAGGGCGTGGACCTCGCCCAGGCCGCCCTGGAACGCAACCGCGGCCTGGCGACGGCCCGCACCATGAGCTTCTTCCGCCTCGTCGAGGCACGCGCGCATGCCCGCGCGAGTGACGCCCCGGCGGCCGGCGGCGCCCTGAAGGCGGCCGAGAGCTGGCTGGAGCGCGCCCGCCCCGGCGACAACGACCCGAGCTGGCTCGGCTTCTACTCCTACGACCGTTTCGCCGCCGACGCGGCCGAGTGCTACCGCGACCTCAAGGCTCCCCGCCAGGTCCGCCGGTTCACCGAGCAGGCGCTCTCCAAGCCGACGGAGGAGTTCGTCCGCTCGCACGGTCTGCGCCTCGTCGTCTCGGCGGTGGCCGAACTGGAGTCGGGGAATCTGGACGCGGCCTGCGAGCAGGGGGTACGGGCGGTGGAGGTCGCCGGGCGCATCTCGTCCGCCCGGACCACGGAGTACGTGAAGGATCTCCTGCACCGGCTGGAGCCGTACGGGGACGAGCCACGGGTGGTGGAGCTCCGTGAGCGGGCCCGGCCGTTGCTGGTGGCTCCCGCGTGAGCGTCTGCCGGGTTGCTGTGATCTTGGAGCCGCGGATCTCGTCGTGGCCGTTCGCGCAGTTCCCCGCGCCCCTGAAGGTGTGCTGCCATCGCCGCGTTTGAAGGCGATGTCAGTGGCGCAGTGCACTATCGAGGTGGGAGGTGGTGCTCGTGCGGCTCGCATACGACTGTGACGTACTGGTGATCGGCGGCGGGATCGTCGGTCTGTCGACGGCGTACGCGATCACACGCGCCGCACCGGGCACACGTGTCACGGTGCTGGAGAAGGAACCGGGCCCCGCCCGGCATCAGACCGGCCGCAACAGCGGCGTCATCCACAGCGGCATCTATTACCGCCCCGGCTCGCTCAAGGCGCGCTACGCGGTGCGGGGCGCCGCCGAGATGGTCAAGTTCTGCGCCGAGTACGGCATCGCGCATTCCGTCACCGGCAAGCTGATCGTCGCGACCGACCGCTCCGAGCTGCCCCGCCTGCACGCGCTCGTGCAGCGCGGCCGGGAGAACGGGATCCCGGTGCGGGAGCTGTGCGCGTCCCAGATCATGGAGTACGAGCCGGAGGTGCGGGGCCTCGCCGCCATACACGTCGGTACGACCGGCATCTGCGACTTCGTCGCGGTCGCCCGCCAGCTGGCCCACGGCTCGGGAGCGGAGATCCGCTACGGCACGCGGGTCGTGCGCATCGACCGCCGCCCCGAGCTGGGCGTCGCCGCGCTCACCTCGGCCGGGGACGTGGTGCGCGGCCGGGTCCTGGTGAACTGCGCGGGCCTGTACAGCGACGAGATCGCCCGGCTGACCGGGGACGACCCGGACGTCCAGATCGTGCCGTTCCGGGGCGAGTACTACGAACTCGCCCGGCCGGAGCTCGTACGGGGCCTGGTCTACCCCGTCCCCGACCCGGCGTTCCCGTTCCTCGGGGTGCATCTCACCCGCGGCATCGACGGCGGTGTCCATGTCGGGCCCAACGCGGTGCCGGCGCTGGCCCGCGAAGGCTACGGCTGGGGCACGGTCCGCTGGCGCGAGCTGGGGTCGACGCTGGCCTGGCCGGGATCCTGGCGGATCGCGCGCCGGCACTGGCGGTACGGGGCGGGTGAGCTGCGGCGGTCGCTGTCCAAGGCGGCGTTCACGGACGCGGTGGGCAGATTGCTGCCCGGGGTGACCGAGGAGGACCTGGTGCCGACGGCGGCGGGGGTGCGGGCCCAGGCCGTGCTGCGGGATGGCACGCTGGTGGACGACTTCCTGATCCGCGAGGGCGCTCGCACGGTGCATGTGCTGAACGCGCCTTCACCTGCGGCTACGGCGAGCCTGCCGATCGGGCGGGAGGTGGCGCGGAGGGCGTTGAGCGGGCTGTGAGCCCCCGTGGGTCCGCGATCCGGCGGAGCGGAGTGTGAGCGGGGCCCGGGTGAGGCCCGCGATCCGGCGGAGCGGGCTGTGACGCAGGTCCGGGTGGGCCCGCGACCCGGCGGAGCGGAGTGTGAGCGGGGCCCGGGTGAGGCCCGCGATCCGGCGGAGCGGGCTGTGACGCAGGTCCGGGTGGGCCCACGACCCGGCGGAGCGGAGTGTGAGCGGGGCCCGGGTGAGGCCAGCGATCCGGCGGAGCGGGGTGCCGCGGTCTCGCCCCGCCGCACCCCCTTACCCGACGGCCGTAAAATCGGCCTCACTGTGTCTGACTCCGTGAATACCCCTGAAAGCATCCAGCCGCCCACCACCCCCGACGGCGAGCACCTCGACCACGCGCCCGGTGTGTCCATCCGGCACACGCGGGCCAAGGGTGAGCCGCGCTTTCCCGACGGGCCGAAGGCCGATCCCGCCGGGTCGCACTTCGAGCGGCGGATCCGGAGTTTCCAGCCGCGGCGGAGCCGGGTGACCGCGGGGCAGGCGGACGCGCTGCAGCGGTTGTGGCCCAAGTGGGGCCTGGACATCGACGGGCAGCGGGGGCTCGACCTCGCCGACCTGTTCGGAAACGACAACCCCGTCGTCCTGGAGATCGGCTTCGGCATGGGCGAGGCGACCGCCCGGATGGCCGCCGCCGACCCCCGCACCAACATCCTCGCCGTCGACGTCCACACCCCCGGCCAGGGCAACCTGCTCAATCTCGCCGACCGCGACGGCATGTCCAACATCCGGGTCGCGAACGGCGACGCGATCATCCTGCTCCGCGAGATGCTCACCCCGGACTCCCTCGACGGCCTCCGCGTCTACTTCCCCGACCCCTGGCCCAAGAAGCGGCACCACAAGCGCAGGCTCATCCAGCCCGACTTCCTGACCCTCGCCGCGACCCGCATCAAGCCCGGCGGGACCGTGCACTGCGCCACCGACTGGGAACCGTACGCCGAGCAGATGCTCGAGGTCCTCACCGCGCACCCCGACTTCGAGAACACGCAGGCGGACGGCGGTTTCGCGCCCCGTCCCGACTTCCGTCCCCTGACCCGTTTCGAGGGCCAGGGACTGGACAAGGGTCATGTCGTGAACGACCTCCTCTTCCGTCGCGTACAGCACGTGGAGCAACCCCCCGCCGGCGCCTGACCGCTCCCCGGATCTCTCCCGCCTGCGGACAGCGCCCATCCGTCGTTAGGGTCAATGCCGTGGCCACCTGCCCCCCACATCCGTCGTACCCCAGCGGTCCGCCCGACGGCGCGCCCTTCGCCGGCGGGTCCGCCGCCGGCCCTCTGCGGCACGCCCACTGGTGGCAGCGCGCCTGGGTGCGCTACGGCGCGCTGTCCACGCTCCTCGTGATCTCCGGCCTCGTCATCCTCGCCCTGGTCCGCGAGGAGACCGGCACGGAGGGGTTCCTGGTCGGGCTCGGGTTGGCCGTCCTCCCGGTTCCCCTGCTGATAGCCGCGTTCCGCTGGCTGGACCGGGTCGAACCGGGCCCCTGGCGGAACCTGCTGTTCGCCTTCGCCTGGGGCGCCTGCGCGGCGGCGCTGATAGCGATCGTCGCCAACAGCTTCGCGACCCAGTGGATAGCGACGGCGACCGCGGACCCGACGAGAGCGGACACGCTCGGCGCGACCGTCATCGCGCCGGTGGTCGAGGAGTCGGCCAAGGCGGCGGCCGTTTTACTGGTCTTCCTCTTCCGGCGGCGTGACTTCACCGGCATCCTCGACGGAGTCGTCATAGCCGGCGTCACCGCCACCGGCTTCGCGTTCACGGAGAACATCCTCTACCTGGGCATCGCCTTCGGCACCGACCAGCTCGCCGGGCACAGCGGCATCGCCTCCGTCACGGCGGCGACCTTCTTCGTGCGGATCGTCATGTCGCCGTTCGCGCACCCGCTCTTCACCGTCCTCACGGGCATCGGCTTCGGCATCGCCGCGCTCTCGGCGGACCGCCAGCACATCCGCCGCATCGCCTTCCCCCTCTCCGGGCTGCTGCTCGCGATGGGCATGCACGCGATGTGGAACGGCTCGTCGGCGTTCGGCGAGTACGGGTTCTTCGCCGTGTACGCGGCGTTCATGGTGCCCATCTTCGGGCTGCTGACGTGGCTGGTGATCTGGACCCGGCAGCGGGAGCTCAAGACCGTACGGGCGGAGCTGCCCCCGTACGCCGTCGCCGGCTGGCTGACTCCGGCCGAGCCGTACGCGCTCGGCTCGATGCGGGCCCGGCGCATCGCCCGCCAGTACGCGCGCCGCCACGCGGGGAAGACCGCGGCGCGGGCGGTGGCGCAGTACGAGGCCTACGCGACGTCTCTCGCGTTCCTGCGGCACCGGGGCCGCCTCGGCCGCGCCGGGACCGACTTCGTCGTACGGGAACGGGAACTGCTGGAGGAACTGTGGCGGCGCCGGGAGGCGGCCCGTCCCGCGCTGGACCACGCCGCGCGGATCACGGCCCCTCCCGTACCGGTGGCGGCACCGCCCTGGCCGCTGTACGGGGCCTACGGCTACGGCCATCCGACGGGGGCATCCGGCTACGGCTACCCGACGACGTCGTACCCCGCGTACAACCCGTACCGCTCGTAGCAGAGGCGCCGGCCGACAGCCGCGGGCAACGCGGCCGGTCGTCGGCCGGTCCGGTGCGGTCGCCCTCCGGTCCGGTGCCGGTGCCGCGGCCGCGACGCCGCCGCACGGACCGGTCTCGGCGGCGCGCGGCCGACGGCGGGCGGCCCGCAGCCGTCGGCAACGAATGCCGGGCCGGCCACCGGTGCGGTGTGGTTGCCGGCCGGTCTGGCGCCGGTCGTCCGCTGGTCCGGGGCCGGCCGCCCCGGCCGTGGCCCCACCACACAGACCGGTCACGGCAGCACATGCGACGGCAGTCAACCCGCACCCGCACGCAACGAAGCCGGCCGGCCACCAGCCCCAGGCAGAGCGCCCCAGCCGAAGCCCCACCGCGCAGGCCCGGGGCCGTCGCCGGCAGCGCCTGCCGGGGTGCTGAGTCCCTGGCGGTTCAGACGGCGAGCATGCTCACCGAGCAGGCCGAAGCCCCGCCTCACCCACCGCGGCGACCGATCAGGCCGAAGCCTCCGTGAGGCGGTCGACCTCCGCCTCGCTCAGTGTGAGGTCCCCGACTCCGACCAGCGCCGGCAGCTGCTCCACCGTGCGGGCGGACGCGATCGGCGCCGCCACCGTCGGCCTGGCCGCGAGCCAGGCCAGGGCGACCGTGGCGACGGGGACGTCGTGGGTCGCGGCGATCTCGTCCAGGGCGTCGAGGACCCGGAGGCCCCGCTCGGTCTCCAGGTGCTTGGCGGCACCGCCGGCCCGCGCGCTGTCGACGGTCGTGCCGGGCCGGTACTTGCCGGTGAGGAAGCCGGACGCGAGTGCGTAGTAGGGGACGGCCGCCAGTCCGGAGCGCTCGGCGAGGTCCTGGAGCTCGCCCTCGTAGGTGTCGCGGGAGACCAGGTTGTAGTGGGGCTGGAGCGCCACATAGCGGGCGAGGCCCTCGCGGTCGGAGAACTCCAGGGAGGCCCGCAGCCGCTCCGCCGAGATGTTGGAGGCGGCTATGTGCCGCACCTTCCCGGCCTTCACCAGCTCGTCGAGCGCCCCGATGATCTCCTCCACCGGAACGTCGGGCTGGTCGAAGTGGGTGTAGTAGAGGTCGATGTAGTCGGTGCGCAGGCGGCGCAGCGAGGCGTCGGCGGCGGCCTTGATGTTGGCGGCGGTCAGGCCCTGGAACTCGGGGTGCTGGCTGACCTTCGTGGCGACGACGACATCGGCGCGGTTGCCGCGCGCCTCAAGCCACTTGCCGAGGACGGTCTCGGACTCGCCGCCCTGGTTGCCGTCGACCCACGCCGAGTAGACGTCGGCGGTGTCGACGAAGTTGCCGCCTGCGGCGGTGTACGCGTCGAGAACGGCGAAGGACTCGGCCTCGTCGGCGGTCCAGCCGAAGACGTTGCCGCCGAGGGCGAGCGGGAAGATCTCGAGGTCGGAGGATCCGAGCTTGCGAAGAGAAGTCATGCTCCTCGTCAACGACCGTGCCGGAGCGGCTCATTCCAGGGCGGACGCAAAGGTCCTGTAAACGCCCGCGCGCACAACGGAGACCGGCAGCCCTGACGTCGGGGGGTCGTCGTCAGGGCTGCCGGTGCTTCGACTGGCTTGTGCCGCTTACGGGTTCAGTCCCTTGCCCCGCAGCCACGCCATCGGGTCGATCCCGCTGCCGGCGCCACCGGAGTGCACCTCGAGGTGCAGGTGGGCGCCGGTGACGTTGCCGGTGGCACCGACACGGCCGATGACATCGCCCGTGCTGACCTTCTGGCCGACGCTGACGCCGATGGAGGACTGGTGCGCGTACCAGATCTCCGTGCCGTCATCGAGGGTGAGGACCGTCTTGTAGCCGTACGAGCCGTTCCAGCCCGCCTCGGTGATGGTGCCGCTGTGCACCGCCTTGATCGGCGTGCCCGTGGGGGCGGCGAAGTCGAGACCCGTGTGGTAGCCGGAGGACCAGTAGGCGCCGGCCTGACCGAAGGTCGAGGTGAGGGTGTACGAGGAGGTCGGCAGCGTGAACTGCTTGGCGAGGGCGGCGAGTCGCTCGGCCTCGGCCTTCTTCTTGGCCTCCTCCTCCGCCTTCCTCTTGGCCTCGGCGGCCTTGGCCTTGGCTTCTTCCTCGGCCTTGGCCACGGCTTCCGCGGCCGCCTTCTCGGCGGCGTCGGCGGCGTCCTGCGCGGCCTTGGTGTCGATCTGGTCCTGCTGGTACTCGACCTGGGCCATGATCCGGGCGCGCAGCGCCTCGCCGGCGCCGGAGGAGTTCTCCTCGGTGTCCGCCGTGGTGGTGCCGAGACCGCTGAGCGGAGTCGAGGAGCCCGCGGGGGTGTCGTCGTCCGAGATGAGGGAACCCACCGAGGGCAGGTCCGGCACGGAGATGGAAACCGGCGGCTTGCCGGTCTGGGCGCTGGCCATGCCGCCCGCGCCCACGGCGGCTATGACGCCGACGCCCAGGACGGTGGAGCTGCGGGCGAGGCCTCCGCCGCGCTGCTTGGTGACGCGATGCCGGCCACGGACGGGACGGATGGATTCCTCGGTGGGGTTCCACTCCTGGAACGGGCCCTCGTCGGTGCGCTGACCGCCGTAGCCAAAAGTCTCGGTGTCGCGCTGGTTGCGCGCGAACGGGGCCGCGGGGGCAGGCCGGTTGGACGCCACGTGGGCGTACTCCTTTCCTTCCTTCTCGCCTACCGGGTTAGCTGACGGGTTCGGAGCAGGAAGGTCTCCTACGCGCGTATACCGACCGTGCTTCCACGGCGGCTTACGCCCGATTCACCCCAAGTGGTGGTTCCCCGGTTCCCTTTCGGGATTCGGCGCGTGCGCACGGAGCCGCCTTCTGTGACGGCTGGGACGACCGCGCTGCGTTATCGAACGTTAATAGACCCGGGGAGTGTATTCCAGCGATTCCACTTGATCATTAACCTTTTTCGTGCGGACTTACCTGCCATGACCGGCTCAAATCGGGCGAGTTGACCACTCCGTAAGTGACTGCCGGGTATTGACGGCGTGTCAGTTGTTATGCGGAGCGGTGCGCTTCACTCACTGGCAGTAACGGGGGTGCGGAAACACCGGAAATACACCGAGGGCCGGAACCCTTTCGGATTCCGGCCCTCGGCCTTCAGTAGCGGGGACAGGATTTGAACCTGCGACCTCTGGGTTATGAGCCCAGCGAGCTACCGAGCTGCTCCACCCCGCGTCGTTGTGATTCCAGTGTACGCCATCCGCGGGACCACTCGTGACCACCTCACTCAGTGGCAGGATCCGCCCCCTGCAGCAGATGGCGGTTCGGGGCCTTGGCCCGCTGCTCGTGTTCCAGGAGGGCGACGACCTTCGCCCCGCCGGCCGCCAGGACGCCGCTGCCGTCGGCGCCCTGGACGAAGGTGTCCGGCTCGCGCCAGGCGGTGACCACTCGGCGGACGCCCGCGTCGAGGAGCAGCCGGGCGCAGGGTGCGGGGCGGGAGGCGCGGCGGGCGCAGGGCTCCAGGCTGCTGTAGACCGTGGCGGTGGCGAGCCGCGGGTCGGACGGGTCGAGCTTCGCCAGGGCCGCCTCCTCGGCGTGCGCGACCGGGTCGCCGCCCTCGCGGGAGTGGCCGCGGGCCAGTTCCGTGCCGTCGGCCGCGACCACCACCGCGCCCACGCTGAACGCCGTGTCCGACGGCGGGCAGAGGTCCGCCAGTTCGCAGGCGAGGGCCAGCCAGTGGTGGTCGGCCGCGGTGGCGAGGGAGCCGGTGCCCGGGGCGGTGGGTTCGTAGCGCATGAGGACCACGTCCTCGATCCGCCGTGTCTCCAGCAGCCGGAGCCGGCCGCCCTGGTAGCCGCCGGGCCCGAAGAGACGGGGGGCCTTCGGATCGCCCACGAAGAGCGGTGCGAGCACCAGCTGGAGTTCGTCGGCCAGGCCCTGGGTGAGGAGCTGGGTGTGGATCAGGCCGCCGCCCTCCACCATGAGCCGCCGTACGCCCCGTGCGTCGTGCAGGTGGGTGAGGAGCCGCCGCCAGTCGAGGTCGGTGCCGAGGGGGACCACGTCGGTGGCGAGGCCGAGGGCTCGGGCACGCTCGGCGCCCTGGTCGGTCGTGTAGAGGACCTTCTCGCCGCCGGTGTGCCAGAACCGCGCCTCGGGGTCGAGGTCGCCGGTGCCGCTGACGGTGACCTTGAGGGGGTATTCGGGTTGGCCTGCAGCCGTGCGGGCGGCGCGCCGCTGGTCCGAGTTGACCAGCAGGCGCGGGTTGTCGGCGCGGATGGTGCCGGCGCCGACCAGGATCGCGTCGACGGACGCCCGGACCTCGTCGACCCGGTCGAAGTCGGCCGGGCCGGACAGCAGCAGGCGTTCGGGCCCGGTGTCGTCCAGGTAGCCGTCGAGGGAGACGGCGGCGGACAGCAGGACGTACGGGTGAGGCATCGACGCTCCCCGGTCGGGTGGGACGGCGGACCGGCGGGATCGAGCCCGCCGGGTCTTGGTTCAAGTTTGAAACAAACCTACACTGGCGGCATGACGACTCGCTGGCTCACCCCCGAGGAGCAACGCGCCTGGCGCGCGTACATCGCATCCTCGCTGCTCCTGGAGGACGCGATCGACCGGCAGCTCCAGCAGGACGCCGGCATGCCGCACCTTTACTACTCCATCCTGTCCGTCCTGTCGGAGTCCCCCGAACAGCGTCTGCGCATGACCGATCTCGCCGAGCGGCTGAAGATCACACGCAGCCGCCTGACGTACGCGGTGACGCGGCTGGAGAAGGACGGCATGCTGCGACGCGAGGCCTGCCGGTACGACAAGCGGGGCAGTATCGCCGCACTGACCGACGCGGGGTTCGCCGTACTGGAGCGCGCGGCGCCCGGGCATGTCGAGACCGTGCGGAGTTTCGTGTTCGACCGGCTCAGCGAGGAGCAGGTGGCGCAGCTGGAGGAGATCTCCGCGGCGATCGCGCAGGGGCTCCAGGAGGACGGGGCACGTCCGACGTCGGACGACGTGCCATGGCGGCGGAGGTCCTCCACGGCCTGTTCATGAGGTCCTCCACGGCCCGTTCGTGAGGTCCTCCACGGCCCGTTCATGAGGCCCTCCGGCCCGTTCGTGAGGCGGCCGCAGTCCGCCCCGAGGCGCTTAAGTGAGGCACGTCACAAGAGACGGAACCTCGTTGCTTCAAATTTAAAGCAAGGGTAGTGTTCCGAACCGTGGATCTGCTTCAAATCTGAAGCAGACGGCTGTGCAGCCGAACAGGAACGGAACCCGGAGGCCCCGCATGCCCGACACCCCCGCCGCCCTCGCCACCCCGCGCTCCCGCGTCCGGGTACCGCTTCGCTTCCACGACGGCTACCAGGTCGACGCCGAACTCGTCACCTTCCACGGGCTGGCCGACAACCAGGAACACGTGGCCGTAGTCCTGGGCGAGCCGGGCCCGGTCCCGCTGGTGCGACTGCACTCCGAGTGCCTGACCGGGGACGTGTTCGGCTCGGCCCGCTGCGACTGCGGTCCGCAGCTGCGCGAGGCGGTCGAGCGCATAGCCGACCGCGGCGGCGTGCTCCTCTACCTCCGTCAGGAGGGCCGGGGCATCGGCCTCTACAACAAGCTCGACGCGTACGCCCTCCAGGACGAGGGCCTCGACACGTACGAGGCGAACGCGGCGCTCGGGCTGCCGGAGGACGCCCGCGACTACACGGCGGCGGCCCAGATGCTCCGGGCCCTGGGCATCGAGGAGCTGGACCTGCTCTCCAACAACCCCGACAAGGCGGACCAGTTGCGCACCCTGGGCGTCGACGTCCGCGACCGCGTCCCCACGGGCGTGTTCACCACCGCGCACAACGTCCGCTATCTGCGCGCCAAAGTCCTCCAGACCCAGCACACGCTGCCGCTGGCCGCGCTGACGGAGCTCAGCGCGGGCTGAACGGGGTCCGGCCGGGACGGCGCTGAACCGGGGCTGCTTGCCTCTCGGCTCATCGGGTACAGCCTTTGGAAGAGGGTGATCTCCGCAGTACCCGAAGCTTATGGAAAGTGACGTTTCGTGACCGATCTCGGCGGCCCCGGCGACCCCCGGGCGAGGGGACCGGGCGACGGCCCGGAGGCCGTCGCGTCACAGGTCGCCGATGCCGTGGACAGTCTGACGGCCCTGTGGTCGGTCGCCGCCCAGGAGGCGTCCCTGCGCCTGTCCCCGCACCAGCTGCGGGCGCTGCGCACCGTGGAGGCGGCAGCCGGCCTGAACGTCACGGCCCTGGCGGACGAGCTGGACATCGGCCTCCCCACGGCCAGCCGGCTCTGCGACCGGCTCGCGGCGGCCGGCCTGTTGGAACGGGCCCCGCACCCGGGCACCCGCCGCGAGGTACAGCTGTGGCTCACCCCGCACGGCCGGCACGTTCTGAAGGATGTCGCAAGCCGCCGGACCGAGGCCCTGGCCACGGCGTTGACGGCTATGGAACCGGCGGAACGGGTGGCGCTGAGCCGGGGGTTGCTGGGTTTTCTGGCGGCACGGGACGCGGTCGTGCCGCACCCTGACGGAACTGAGTGAGTCAGGCCCCTGAGCCGGGCCGACCGCCGGCAGCGGCACCGGCACCGGCACCGGCACCGGCACCCAGTACGGCCACACATGTGTCGTCCCGCACCGGCAGGGCCGCGCTCCCGGCGTCCCGCAGCACCGCCACGGCCACCACCGCCGGGTCGCAGGAGAGGAGCACGCCGTCGTCGGGCGGCGTCCAGCGGCCGGGCAGACCATCGCTGTGCAGGACGAGCAGGCTGCCCTCCTGCCACGGAACGCGCTGCACGGGCACGGTCGCCGGGGCTTGGGCGCCCACGATGCCGGGGTGGGACAGAAGCGGCTTCCAGGTGCCGTCGGTGCGCAGCCGGCCGCCGACGTTGCCGACCCCGGCGAAGCTCAACTGTCCGGAGGACAGGTCGAGTTGGGCCACGGCTACGGCCGCGCCCCGGGTGGGCCGCAGGGTCCTGCCCAGGTGCCGCAGGATCTCGGCGGGCGGCAGGTGGGCCACCCCGCGCAGTTCGGCCACGGCGGCGTCGGACGCCTCGGCGGCCTTGGGCCCGTGGCCGAGCCCGTCGGCGAGCAGGAGGGTCACGCGGTCGCCGTCGTACACCCGGCTCCACGCGTCGCCGGAGTGCTCGGCCCGGCCGAGGGGGACGTTGACGCCGCCCACGCGCGGGCCCGGCGGAGGCTGCGACCCCTTGGCGGCCCGCTCGTGCCCGATGCGGGCCACGGCCACGGTGCCCCGCCCGGGGGCGCTGTGCAGGTCGAAGTCGTTCGCTATGCGCCGGCACGTGCCGAGGCCGGCGCCCAGGGAGGACGCGGTGGTGTAGCCGTCGCGCATCGCCGCCGCGATGTCCGGGATGCCGGGGCCGTGGTCGAGCGAGACGAGCTGCACGGATGTCTCCGGGGCGCCGTCCCGGCCGCTCTCGACGAGGTTGATGACGACGCGCCCGCCGTCGGCGTGCCGCAGCAGGTTGGTCGCCAGCTCCGTCGCCACCAGCGCGGCGGTCGCGGTGCGGGGCGCGGGAAGCCCGGCGCGGGCGCTGGCCTCCTCGGCTGCCACCCGGACGTCCCGCACCCGGGTCGAGTCGTCCACCGGCACGTCCCACACCCTGCTCATCAGAGCCCCGGCCGGGACGGCGGTACGGCGGTGGCCCAGGCGGTGACGGTGACGGTGGTCCCCTCGCCAGGCCGGCTGTGCACCTCGAACTCGTGGACCAGCCGCTTGGCCCCGCTCATGCCGAGGCCGAGCCCGCCGCCGCTGGTGTAGCCGTCGGTCATCGCCTGGTCGAGGTCTCGGATGCCGGGCCCGGTGTCGACGAAGGCGAGCCGCAGCCCGCTCGACGACCCGAGGCCCAGCGGGGTGATCTCCACATGGCCGCCCCCGCCGTGGACGAGGGTGTTGCGGGCCAGTTCGCTGGCCGCCGTGACGAGCTTGGTCTGCTGCACCAGCCCGAACCCGAGCTCGGCGGCGGCCTGCCGTACCTGCTGCCGTACCCAGGCCAGATCGGCGTCCGAGCCGATCGGCAGGCTCGTCGGCGCGGCATGGCGAGAGGCCTGCATCAGGGACTCCCCTCACTGTGAGGCTCACCGTCGGCGAGCAGCTCCATCGCGCGTTCGACGTCCAGGGCCGTACGCAGCCCCGGCAGGGTGAGCCCCAGTTCGACCAGGGTGATCGCCACCGCCGGGCGCATCCCGGCCAGCACCGTACGGGCGGCCAGCAGTCCGGCTCCGGCGGCGATCTCGGCGAGGACCCGCCCCAGGAAAGAGTCGACCATGTCGACGCCCGAGATGTCGATGACCACCCCGGTCACCCGCGAGTGCGCGATCCGGCCCGTGATGTCCTGCTGGAGCTGCTCGGCCATCCCGTCGTGCAGCTCTCCCTGGAGGGTGACCAGCAGGGTGTCGCCCAGCTGGAGGACCGGCACCGTGAAGGCGTGTCCCCCCGCGGGTCCGGGCACCGCCGGCCCGAACCCGCTCATCGCACGCCCGTGTCTGCCGCCGGGCCGGCCGACCGGAGCGGCGCGATCTCGACGCCCTGCCGGCTGAGCGCGTAGGCCAGCGCGTCCTCCAGGCTCGCGCGCGTGAGCACCGTGCCGAGGTCGATGCCCAGGTGGACGATGGTCTGCGCGATCGCGGGCCGGATCCCGGAGACGATGCACTCGGCGCCCATCAGCCGGGCCGCCGCCACCGTCTTCATCAGATGCTGGGCGACCAGCGAGTCGACCGTGGGCACGCCGGTGATGTCGAGGATGGCGAACCGGGCGCGCTCGGCGACGATCGCGTCCAGCAGGCTCTCCATGACCACCTGGCTGCGCGCGCTGTCCAGCGTGCCGATCAGCGGCACGGCGACGGTGCTATCCCAGAGTTTGATCACCGGGGTGGCCGCTTCGAGCAGCTGCTCGCGCTGCCGTGCGATCAGTTCCTCGCCCGCGCTGACCATCGTCTCCATCACAACCATGCGCAGCGTGCCCATGAGCACGGTCAGGGCCAGCACGGCTTCCTGCGCCTCGGGGGCGTACGGGTCCGGGAACTCGGCGCGCAGCAGTTCGGTCACCGGTTCGCGCAGGGCGGCCACCTCGTCGGCGACCCCGTCCGGGTCGATCCCCGTCCGGGCGCGGGAGGCCGCCATCCGGCCCAACTGGTCGCGCACCGGCTCGAATCCGGGCGCCCGGATGTCCTCGATCCGCCCGGAAGCCGCCACCGCCGCCAGCGCGGCGGCCACGGACCTGCCCGCCTCCACGGCCTCGTCCCGTGACACGGTGAAGACCGTGCGGAACAGGGCGGCGTCCGCCCATCGTTGGGCTACCTGCTCGCGGCGCCGTTCGAAAAAGGCGCTCACCTGGTAATGGGACGGCTCCTGTTCCGCGTTCTGTTCCGACTCCGACACTTGCATCGCTCCCTTGCACGGGCCGGACCGAGGCCGCGCCAGGGCGCCTCAGCCATTACTTGCCGTATGACAAACATTAGTGCCGACGCGGGGCAACACCAAACAACTGCCCACCGTCGCCCCCCCGACCTGCGCCTTCCCCTTCCCTCATCGCCCACGCCAGTCCAGACACACCACCAGGGCGTCGTCGTCGGCGACGGGCCTGCCGCGATGGCCGTTCAGTTCGCGCAGGACGGCCCGGGGCACATCGGCGGCCGGGAGCAGCCGGGTCGACTGGATCGCCCGCGCCAGGGCGGCGTCGCCGTACGCCTCTCCGCCCGGGGAGGCGACGTCGTACACCCCGTCGCTGACGAAGACGAGCCGGTCGCCGGGCTCGGCCCGGAACTCCTGGGCCACGTAGTCGGTCTCCTCGAACATGCCGAGCGGCAACTGGGCGTCGAAGTCCACCCGTTCCACCGCACCCCGGCGCAGCCGCAGCAGTCGCGGGGACCCGGCGTCCACCGCCCGGACCCGCCCGGTGGCCAGGTCGAAGTCGAGCATGAGCACGGACAGGTAGCAGCGGCCCCGGTAGTGCGCGTACACCGCCTGGTCGGCCAGGGCGGCCTGGTCGGCGAGGGGGAGACCGGCCCGGCGCGCGTTGCGCAGGGCGTTGATCGCCAGGTTCGTCAGCAGGGAGGCCTCGATGCCCTCGCCCATGCCGTTGGTGACGTAGAGGCTGAGCCGGTCGGCCGTGGCGGACCAGTCGAAGTTGTCGCCGAAGATCGCGTACGCCGGTTCCAGCTGCGCGCCGAGCTCGTACTCGGGGCGGGAGCAGGAACGGCCCGGCAGCAGTTGCCACTGCATCTCGGCGGCGAGGGTGAGGCGGTCCCGGCGGCGTGCCTGGAGGTACAGGTCGGTGTCCCTCTCGGCCACGACGACCTCGTGCCCCAGCACCTGGGCGATCTCGGCCAGTTCGCCGAGGCAGCCGTCGGCGTGCTCGCCGCCCGGCAGGACGACGGTCAGCACACCGAGCCGGTCGCCGCGCACGGTGACGGGCAGATGCGCACGCACCTTGTCCGCCGGGTCACCCGGAAGGGCCTCCACACAGGGCTCCTGCGCCCCGAAGGCCCGGCCCGCCGGGCTGTTGTGCACGGACACCGGCTGGAGGGTGTGCGGCAGCACGGACACCGGCTGAAGCACCGTCAGTCCGTAGTCGGCCAGGAAAAGCTCGACGGAGTCCGCCGCGTACTGATCGGTCAGTACACGACGGACCGCGTCCAGCAGCTGATGGGGTGCCGCCGTGCGCAGGGCGCGCTCGGCGGCCACGAATCTGTTCACGATCGTCGTCACGAGGGTCGACACACCAATCCTTGGTCTGAGATACACGGGGGTGGGCGGCTGTGACCCTGCCCGGGTCACCCCTGGCTCCCCGCGCGCCTAGTACGCTGACGGCCATCCCGGTGCCTGCGAGAGTGTGACTGTGACTTCCCTCCGACCCCGCCCTGAGCCAGCAGAGGTCGCACGTGTGACCTCCACGGCCGCGGAGTTGCTGGAAGTCCTCTGGGGCCGGGCCTCGACGGCACCCGCCTCCGCCTCCCAGTTGCGCGTGCTGCTCATCCTCGAACACCACGAGGGCATCAACCTGCGCACGCTCGCCGACTCCCTGGCCTCCACGCCGCCCTCGACGAGCCGGCTGTGCGACCGGCTGCAGGCGACCGGGTTCGTCGAGCGCGTGGTGAGTCCGGTGGACCGGCGCGAGGTACGCCTGCGCCTCAGCAGCCGGGGCCGTACGTTCCTCGCCGATCTGCGCGTACGGCGGGAGCAGGCGCTGCGCACGGTGCTCGACCAGATGCCCGCGGCCAAGCGGGTCGCGCTGCTGCAGGGTCTCGAGGCGTTCTGCGACGTGGCGGCGGCCCGGATACACGATGCCTCCGACAGCGCCGACGACTCCCGCTCGCCCGACACCCGGTCTGCCTGAACTCCTCCCCGCCACGCCGCCCCACCCTCCTGTCCCGTGCCGTCGCAGACTTCTGCGAGTACCCCGACACCGCCCCGACCTGCGCCGACTGTGGGCTACATCTCGATGGGGCATATGCGGGGCATGAGCCGGGCGACTGCGGGTAGCGGCGCTGGAGGTGGCCTGTCGGGGGATGGGAGCGGGCCGGGACTAACGAGGGAGGGCCCGTGACGGCGACCACACGCATCGGCACGACGACGGATTCCGGCATCGAGACCAGCGAGGTGCTGCCCCGGATCGCCGAGCCGCAGAAGCTCGCCCCGCAGGACGCGCGCGGGCTGACCGGACAGTTCCTGGAGCGGCTCGCCGTACTGGAGGAGGGCACTCCCGAGTACCAGTACGCGCGCAACACGCTCATCGAGATGAACATGTCGCTGGTGCGGTTCGCGGCCCGCCGGTTCCGCGGCAGCGGCCAGGCGATGGAGGACGTCGTCCAGGTCGGCATCATCGGGCTGATCAAGGCGATCGACCGCTTCGAGGTCTCCCGCGAGGTGCAGTTCACCAGCTTCGCGGTGCCCTACATCGTCGGCGAGATCAAGCGGTTCTTCCGCGACACGTCCTGGGCCGTGCACGTGCCGCGCCGGCTGCAGGAGGCCCGTACGGAACTCGCCAAGGCCACCGAGGAACTGGCCTCCCGCCTCGGCCGCGCGCCCCGGGTCGCCGAACTCGCGGCCCTGATGAACATCACCGAGGAGCAGGTCGTCGAGGCCCAGGTCGCGGCGAACGGCTACCTTTCCTCGTCCCTCGACGCGACGGTCGGCGGCGACGCGGACGAAAGCGACGCGACGCTCTCGGAGTTCATCGGCGAGGAGGATCCGGCCCTCGAACTGGTCGAGGACTTCCACGCCCTCGCTCCCCTGCTCGCCGAACTCGACGAACGCCAGCGCCTCATCCTCCACCTGCGCTTCGTCGAAGAACTCACCCAGGCCGACATCGGCGCCCGCCTCGGCATCTCCCAGATGCACGTCTCCCGCCTCATCTCCCGGACGGTGGCACGACTGCGGGCGGGGATGCTGACGACGGGCTGAGCCGCCCGGAGAACGACTCGAGCCCCAGTTCAGAGACTCTCTGAACTGGGGCTCTTCGGTAGGCCCTGTGGGACTCGAACCCACAACCAATGGATTAAAAGTCCACTGCTCTGCCAATTGAGCTAAGGGCCCGGGTGATGTTGCCCCCACGAGCATAGCCGGACGACGGCGAGTCTCCGATCGGGTATCGGATCGTGCCGGTCACCCACCACCGTACGGGACCGAAAGCAGAGCGCCGTGGTCCGCCCGTCGGGGCGGGGGCCACGGCGCTCCACACGGCTATGCGTCAGCCGTTGCGCTTCCAGCGCGGCTTGTCCTCGCGGCGGCCGAAGGAGCCGCCACCGCGGTGGTCGTCACGACGGCCGTTCGGGCGGTCGTGCCCGCCGGCGCGGTAGCCCGGACGGTCGTCCCGGCGGTCCCGGTTGAAGGGACGGTCGCTGCCCCGGTGCCCACCGCGCTCGTCGCGGCGGAAGCCGCCACGGTCGCCACCGCGGTCACGGTCGCGGTCGCGGTTGAAGCCGCCGCCACGCTCGTCACGCCGCTCGAACGGCCGGCCGCCACGGTCGCCACCGCGGTCACGGTCGAAGGAACGCCCGCCGCGGTCGTCACGCCGGAAGCCCCCGCGCTCGCCCCGGTCGGCACGGTCGTCCCGACGGAAGCCACGGTCGCGGTCGAAGGAACGGCCACCACGGTCGCCGCCACGGTCGCCACCGCGGTCACGGTCGCGGTCGCGGTTGAAGCCGCCGCCACGCTCGTCACGCCGCTCGAAGGAACGCCCGCCACGGTCGCCACCGCGGTCACGGTCGAAGGAACGCCCGCCGCGGTCGCCACCGCGGTCACGGTCGAAGGACCGCTCCCGGTCGGCGTACCGGTCACGGCCGTAGCCGCCGCCACGCTCCTCGCGCCGCTCCCGGCGCTCGTACGACGGGGCGGACGCAGAAGGCGCCGACGACTCGGCACGCTCCTCGCGCGCGACGTCCTGCGCGGTCGGCTGCTCCGGAACCGACACCTCGACACCGGCCGGAGCGTCCCCGGTCGTGGCGGACTCGACGGCCGCCGCGGGCTCCTCGCCGCGCTCGCGCGCGACCCGCGCGAGCAGCCGGTCGGACTCCTCACGCAGCTCGTTCGCACGCCGCTGCGCCCGCTCCAGCTCCTTGGTGAGCTGCGCGACCTCACGCTCGGCCTGCTGCGCGGAGTTGCCCACGGACTCGGCCTGGACCTCGGTCATCGACCGGGCGCCGGTGATCTCGGCGACCTCCGGATCGAAGGCCGCGCCGCCCTGGATGATGTGGCGCCCGGCGTCGACGCCAGCGTCCTCCATCAGCCGGAAGATCTGACGCCGCTGGTGCGGGAGCGAGAGGGAGACGACCGTGCCCGTGCGCCCGGCACGCGCCGTACGGCCGGCCCGGTGCAGGTAGTCCTTGTGGTCCCCGGCCGGGTCCACGTTCAGCACCAGGTCGATGCCGTCGACGTGGATGCCGCGGGCGGCGACGTCGGTCGCGACGAGCGCGTTGACGTAGCCCTTCTTGAAGTCCTCCAGCACGCGGGTGCGCGCGCCCTGCGTCATTCCGCCGTGCAGCGCGTCGGCCTTCACGCCGGAGTCGCAGAGCTGCTCGGCGATACGGTCGGCGCCCAGCTGGGTGCGGACGAAGATGATCGTGCGGCCCTTACGGGAGGCGACCGCGGCGGTGACCGGCGCCTTGTCCTTGGGCTTCACGATGAGGATGTGGTGCGACATCGTCGTGACGTTGCCCTGGGCGCTGTCGACCTCGTGTGTGACCGGGTCGCTCAGGTAGCGCTTGACCAGCGTGGAGATCTCGTTCTCCATCGTGGCCGAGAACAGCATGCGCTGACCGCCCGCCGGGACCTGGTCGAGCAGCTCGGTGACCTCGGGCAGGAAGCCCAGGTCCGACATCTGGTCGGCCTCGTCGAGGACGGCGATCTGCACGTTCTCCAGGGAGCAGGCACCGCGGTTGATGATGTCGCGCAGCCGGCCGGGGGTGGCGACGAGGACGTCGACGCCGCGCTCCAGGGCGTAGATCTGGTTGCCCATCGACGTACCGCCGCAGACGACCTTCATCTTCAGGCCGAGGACGTCGCCGTAGGGCTGGAGCGCGTCGGCGACCTGCATGGCGAGCTCACGCGTCGGCGTGAGGATGACGGCCCGCGGCTTGTGCTTCTCGGTGCGGCCGCCGGCGAGCGTCGCCAGGGTCGGCAGACCGAAGGAGAGGGTCTTGCCGGAGCCGGTGCGGCCACGGCCGAGGATGTCCTTGCCGGCCAGGGCGTCCGGAATGGTCGCGGCCTGGATGGGGAAGGGGGTGGTCACGCCGTTCTGTGCGAGCTTGCGCACGACGCCCTCGGGCAGACCGAGGTCGGCGAAGGTCACTTCGGGGGTGGTGTCGGCTGCCTCGTTCTCGGGCACGACGACGTGATCAGTACTGGCGATGGACATGCGAATGCGAAACCTTCCGGAGTCTCCGTCGGCACGCGCCCGTCAACTCCGTGATTCGCGATTCGCAATACGACCGCCTCAATGCGGTCCACCACGGCAAGGGAGAGTACGCGCCACACGGCGCGCTCTGTAGTGGCGCCGGGCAAGAATGGGTTCAAACGATCTGCCACCATACGCACTCCGGGCCCCGTAAGGCAAACCGGACTCCGTAGGAGACAGCAGGGACGCTCTCTGAAGGCCAGTGGCCCGGAGAACCTCCCGTCGGCTGTCAACCGACCACCCCCAGAGTATGTTCCCGCCGCGACGAGGCTCACAGCGGGGGGCTACGCCGGTGCACCCGCCTCCGGAGCCGGCTCCCGCTGCGCCAGTTGCGGCCCCGGCGGCTCGTGCGCCGACGACGACGGCTCGGGCGTCGGCTCCGGCGATGTCGTCGGCTCGGGCGGTGTCGGCGTGGGCTCCGGTTCGGCCGTCCGGGTGGGAGTGGGCGGCGCCGGCGGCTTCGGCGTCGGCTTGGCCGGCTTCCCCGGCTTGCCGCCTCCCGGCGCGGGCGCGCTCACCGCGGCGGACGGGGACGCCTCGGGAGACGCCGACTCCCCGGGCCTGCCGCGCTCGCCCTTCTTGCCCTTCTTCCCCTTGCCGCGCCCGTGCTTGCCGTCGGCCGCCGCCGGACCGACGCCGGCGCCGCCGCCCGACACCGCCGGCCCGCCGTCGGGCCCCTCCCCCGCGCGCTGCCCCGCGGAGTGCGACGGCTTGGCGCTCCCGCCCGCGCCGTCGTCGCCGACGCTCATGCAGCCGGCGGCGGCGGCGACGGCCACGACCGTGGCGGCCAGGCGGACGGGTACGTACAAGGGGCGCACGGGGCCACCTCCGGGAAGGGTGATGGAGTCAACACCTCCAACTCCCGCCGCCCGCAAGAGGACACGCGCCCCGCGTTCACATCACGCTCAGCCGTAGCCCAGGGCGTGAAGGCGCTCGTCGTCGATGCCGAAGTGGTGCGCGATCTCGTGCACCACGGTGACCTCCGTCTCCGCGACGACGTCCTCCCTCGACTCGCACATCCGCAGGGTCGGGTTCCGGTAGATCGTGATCCGGTCGGGCAGCACACCGGCGTACCACTCCCCCCGGTCGGTCAGCGGAGTCCCCTCGTAGAGCCCGAGCAGCTCGGGATCGTCCGCCGGCGGTTCGTCCTCGACGAACACCGCGACGTTGTCCATCAGTCGCGTCAGCTCCGGCGGGATCCGGTCGAGCGCCTCGGCGACCAGTTCCTCGAACTCCTCGCGCGTCATCTCCAGCACAGGCCCATTGTCGGCCACGACCCGGCCGTACGAGAGCCATCCGGCGTCGCATATCCGCCCCGGGACTTGGGCATACGGGATCAATGGCCCGCGTCCCCGCCGCAGTCCGGAGTGTCCTGAACCCGATCCGCAAGCCCCCGCGCGCTCTGGCCCGCCGCTATCGCTCCCGCCAGGCGCCCACCACGATCGAGCTCGTACGGCAGCCGCACCCGTGGGCCCGAGCGGTCGGACTCGTCGCCGTCGTCCTCCTCGGCGCCTGGCTGGGGCTGCTGGTCGTGGGCAATGTCCGGGTCCCGGTCGGCCCGATGAACACCACCATGACCCTGCGCCCCTCCTTCACCGGCGGCACCAAGATCAACGTCTCGCCGCTGGGCGCCCTGGCGCTGGACAGCCACAACGCCCCCGTACGTCTGGACGTGAACGTCGACCAGCTCGACCCGGATCGCTCCCAGGCCCTGGTCGACCACCCCGAACGCCTTTCCGGCCTCCAGGACGAGGTCACCGAGGACGTCGGCCGCGGCACCCTCGACCTGGCCGTCCGCTCCAGCGTCGCCGTCGTGGCCGGCGCCACCGCCCTCGGCCTCGCGGTCTACCGCCGCCCCCGCCGCGCCCTCGCCGCCGGCGGCCTCGCCCTCACCCTCCTCGCCGCCTCGGGCGGCACGGCCTACGCCACCTGGCGCCCCGACTCCGTCCTGGAGCCCAAGTTCTCCGGCCTGCTCACCTCGGCCCCCTCCCTGGTCGGCAACGCGCGCAGCATCGTCACCGAATTCGACGTCTACCAGAAGGAATTGGCCCGCCTGGTCACCAACGTGACCAAGCTCTACGACGCCACCTCGACGCTCCCGGCCTACGCGCCCGACCCCTCCACCATCCGGGTCCTGCACGTCTCCGACATCCACCTCAACCCGGCGAGCTGGAAGATCATCGCCTCGCTCGTGGAGCAGTACAAGGTGGACGTGATCGTCGACTCGGGCGACACCATGGACCACGGAACGGCAGCCGAGAACGGCTTCCTGGACCCCATCGAGGACCTCGGTGCCCCCTACGTCTGGGTCCGCGGCAACCACGACTCGATGCTCACCCAGCAGTACCTGGAGGACCTGAGGAACGTCCACGTCCTGGACGACGGCCGGGCGAAGACGATCAAGGGTCTGCGTTTCGCGGGCGTCGGCGATCCGCAGTACACGCCGGACCGCTCGAAGCAGATCGGCGCCGCCCAGTCCCAGGAACTGGCGGGTGCCCGGCTGGCCACGGCCCTGCGCGATCAGCGCACGGCCGGCACCCCGGTGGACGTCGCCGTCGCCCACGAACCGGCGGCGGTGCGCGAGGTCGACGGCGAGGTCCCCCTGGCGCTGGCCGGCCATCTCCACCACGACGAGACGGAGGTCATGAAGTACGGCACCCGACTGCGCATCGAGGGCTCCACCGGCGGCAGCGGCCTGCGCGCCATCGAGGGCAGGCACCCGGACCCCATCGAGGCGTCGATCCTGTACTTCGACCGGGACTCCCGCCACCTCCAGGCCTGGGACGAGATCGAGCTGGGCGGCCTCGGCCTCACGACGGCCGAGGTCAGCCGCCACCTGCCGGAGGAGAACCAGCCCGGCGCGAACCCGTCACCGAGCCCCCCGAGCACCCCCACGGAGGGCACCCCCTCCGCCTCCCCCTAAACCGTTTTGGCGATAGGTCCCGCCATCCCATATGCTTCTCACGTCCCCGACGCGCTGAGAAGCGCGCAGGCGGGCCGATAGCCCTCATCGTCTAGCGGCCTAGGACGCCGCCCTTTCAAGGCGGTAGCACGGGTTCGAATCCCGTTGGGGGCACGCACCACCCTGTGCGACACTGTCGTACGACACGCTTGGTCCTGTGGAGCAGTTTGGAGTGCTCGCCACCCTGTCAAGGTGGAGGCCGCGGGTTCAAATCCCGTCAGGACCGCTGAGGTTTCACGTGAAACCTCGTGGCTGGGTAGCTCAGTTGGTACGAGCGTCCGCCTGAAAAGCGGAAGGTCGCCGGTTCGACCCCGGCCCCAGCCACCGCCGCCCGTTCAGGGCATGAGCCCCTCTCCGGCATGATCGGAGAGGGGCTCAGTCATGTCATGGTTCACGTCGATGCCACGTCCTGCCGAGGGCCGAGCCATGTGGTCAGGGCAGTCAGCAGCGCGTCGTGGTCGTGGTCGTCCGCGGCCCAGGCGATGTAACCGTCCGGGCGGACCAGCAGCAGCGCCGGGGCCTTCGAGCCGGCGGCCGGAGTGACGGTGATCGTCCGGTCCTCCCAGCCCGTCACCTCGGGGAACCGGCTGACGAGCACGAACCGGCAGGCGCGCAGCGCCTCGTACAGCCGCGTCGCGGAGCCCGTGCCCATGCTGGTGCCCTGGGCGAGTTCCAGGTCGGGAGCGCGCCGGCCGGTGCGGGGGTGGGCGCCGGAAGGTGCCGGGTAGGAGATGGCGAGCCCCGTCGCCTTGGCCGCCAGACGGTCGGCCACCGGTGGAAGAGCGGCGGCGGCGCGCGAGAGCAGGTTCATGGCGGTGCTCAGCACGGGCGAATGGATCAGCGCCAGCCGCATCATCCTGCCGCTGTCCCGGATCACTTCCCGCCCGATCGGGTGCCGCTCGGCCTGATACCCGTCGAGCAGCCCCTCAGGCGCCCACCCGCGTACCACCGCCGCCAGCCGCCAGGCGAGATTGGCGGCGTCCTGCAGACCGGTGTTCATGCCCTGGCCGCCCGCCGGAGAGTGCACATGCGCGGCATCCCCCGCGAGCAGCACCCGCCCGAGCCGGTACCGCGGCACCTGGCGCTCGTCGGTCTGGAAGCGGGACAGCCAGCGCGGGTCGTGCATGCCGAAGTCGGTCCCGAGGGCCTTGCGGGTGATCGTCCGCACATCCTCCAGATCGAGAGGGGCCTCGACCGGCAGGGCCTTTTCGCGGTCCCAGGCGACCACCCGGTGCCAGCCGTCGCCGAGCGGGGAGACGAAGGCGATCCCCTCCCGGACCGCGTTCGCCACCGGCATGGCCTGCGGCACGGCCAGCCGGACATCGGCGAGCATCACCGAGCGCAGGGCGGCCCGGCCGGGGAACGGAAACCCCAGCGCCCGGCGCACGACGCTGTTCATGCCGTCCGCGCCGACCAGGTAACCGGCACGCCGTGTCTGGTGTGTGCCGTCGGCCCGGAGCACGGTCACGGTCGCACCGTCGGCGTCCTGCTCGACGCCGGTGACATCCGCGCCGGCCACCATCTCGGCACCGAGCGCCTCGGCACGTTTCGCCAGCACCGCCTCGGTCGCGTACTGAGGGGTCAGCAGCATGTACGGGTATCTGCTCGGCAGCCGCCTCAGATCCAGCTGCGCGTCCCCGATCATCTGGAGCTTGCCGATCTGGACGCCGCCGGCGACGAGTTCGTCGGCGATGCCCCGGGCGTCCAGCAGTTCGAGCGTCCGGGCATGGACCGCGAAGGCGCGGGTCAGCTGCGACCTCTCGGTGCGGCGCTCGAGCACGGTGACGGAGACGCCCGCCGCGGCGAGGTCTCCGGCGAGCATCAGACCGGTGGGACCGGCACCCACGATCAGGACTTCGGTGGCTTCGGGCATGGGACGGGAGGCCCTCCAATCGTGAGCGGCTGCCGTACGACCTCACCGCCATGCAATCGCCGCCCGAACGAGAAACGGTCAAACCTCACTCCGTGCCTCGGGGAGCAGGCGCGGGCCGCGGGACAAAACCGTTCGCCACGGATTTCCCGGGGATGAGATCCTGGATCCCGTATGTCTACGCACTCCGCCCCCGCCCTCGGCGCCCTCGCCCCCCGCCTGACCGAGCTGTCCCTGCGCGACGCGCACCGGCTCGGCCGCAGGCTCGAAGGTGCGCGCAAGATCCGTAAGCCGGAGGCCCAGGCCGCCGTGCTCGCCGAGATCGAGGCGGAGGTCGCCAAGGCCGAGGAGCGGATGGCCGGGCGGCGCGCCCGCGTGCCCGAGGTCACGTACCCCGAGCAGTTGCCGGTCAGCCAGAAGAAGGACACGATCGCCGACGCCATCCGCGACCACCAGGTCGTGATCGTCGCCGGCGAGACCGGTTCCGGGAAGACCACGCAGATCCCGAAGATCTGCATGGAGCTCGGGCGGGGCGTCCGCGGAATGATCGGGCACACCCAGCCCCGTCGTATCGCCGCCCGCACCGTCGCCGAGCGTGTGGCGGAGGAGCTGGACACCCCGCTCGGCGAGGCCGTCGGCTGGAAGGTCCGTTTCACCGATCAGGTCGACCCGGAGGCCACCTTCGTCAAGCTGATGACGGACGGCATCCTGCTCGCCGAGATCCAGACCGACCGCGAGCTGCGCGCCTACGACACGATCATCATCGACGAGGCCCACGAGCGGTCCCTCAACATCGACTTCCTGCTGGGCTACCTCGCCCAGCTGCTGCCGAAGCGGCCCGACCTCAAGGTCGTCATCACCTCGGCCACCATCGACCCCGAGCGCTTCTCCCGGCACTTCGGCGACGCCCCGATCATCGAGGTCAGCGGCCGTACGTACCCCGTGGAGGTGCGCTACCGGCCGCTCCTCGAAGAGGACTCCGACGACGCCGACCGCGACCAGATCACCGCGATCACCGACGCCGTTGAGGAACTCCAGAAGGAGGGCAAGGGCGACATCCTCGTCTTCCTCTCCGGCGAGCGGGAGATCCGGGACACGGCCGACGCGCTCACGAAGAAGCAGTACAGATTCACCGAGATCCTGCCTCTCTACGCCCGGCTGTCGCACGCGGAGCAACACCGTGTCTTCCAGCCGCACACCGGACGCAGGATCGTTCTGGCGACCAACGTCGCCGAGACCTCCCTCACCGTCCCGGGCATCAAGTACGTCATCGACCCGGGCTTCGCGCGGATCTCCCGCTACAGCCACCGCACCAAGGTCCAGCGCCTCCCGATCGAGCCGGTCTCCCAGGCCAGCGCCAACCAGCGCAAGGGCCGCTGCGGCCGTACGTCCGACGGCATCTGCATCCGCCTCTACGGCGAGGACGACTTCAACGCCCGCCCGGAGTTCACGGACGCGGAGATCCTCCGTACGAACCTCGCCTCCGTCATCCTGCAGATGACCGCGGCCGGCCTCGGCGACATCGAGAAGTTCCCCTTCATCGACCCGCCGGACCACCGCAACATCCGCGACGGCGTGCAGCTCCTCCAGGAACTGGGCGCCTTCGACCCGGCCCAGAAGGACATCCGCAAGCGGCTCACGCAGACCGGCCGCAAGCTCGCCCAGCTGCCGGTCGACCCGCGGCTGGCCCGCATGGTGCTGGAGGCCGACCGGAACGGCTGTGTCCGCGAGGTCATGGTCATAGCCGCCGCGCTGTCCATCCAGGATCCGCGCGAGCGGCCCGCCGACAAACAGGCGCAGGCCGACCAGCAGCACGCCCGCTTCAAGGACGAGACCAGCGACTTCCTGGCCTATCTCAACCTCTGGCGCCACATCCGCGAGCAGCAGAAGGAGCGGGGCTCGTCCTCCTTCCGCCGGATGTGCAAGCAGGAGTACCTCAACTTCCTTCGCATCCGCGAATGGCAGGACATCTACTCGCAGTTGCGCACGGTCGCGAAGCAGATGGGCATCCACCTCAACGAGGACGACGCCCCGGCCGACCGCATCCACGTCTCCCTCCTCGCCGGCCTGCTCTCCCACATCGGCATGAAGGACGTGAAGGAGGCCGGGGGCGAGGGCGGGAGAAGCACAGGGAAGAACGAATACCTGGGCGCCCGCAACGCCAAGTTCGCGGTCTTCCCCGGCTCGGCCCTCTTCAAGAAGCCCCCACGCTTCGTGATGTCCGCCGAACTCGTCGAGACGTCCCGCCTCTGGGCCCGCGTCAACGCGAAGATCGAGCCCGAGTGGGTCGAACCCCTCGCCGCCCACCTCCTCAAGCGCACCTACAGCGAACCGCACTGGGAGAAGGACCAGGCCGCGGTGATGGCGTACGAGAAGGTCACGCTGTACGGCGTACCGATCGTGGCGCAGCGGAAGGTCAACTACGGCCGGATCGACCCGGAGGTCAGCCGCGAGCTGTTCATCCGGAACGCGCTCGTCGAGGGCGACTGGCGCACGCACCACAAGTTCTTCTCGGACAACCGCCGGCTCCTCACCGAGGTGGAGGAGCTGGAGCACCGCGCCCGGCGCCGGGACATCCTCGTCGACGACGAGACGCTGTTCGACTTCTACGACCAGAAGATCCCCGAACACGTCGTCTCCGGCGCCCACTTCGACTCCTGGTGGAAGCACAAGCGCCACGAGCAGCCCGACTTCCTCGACTTCGAGCGCGAGATGCTCATCAACGAGAAGGCGAGCGAGGTCACCAAGGCCGACTACCCGGACTCCTGGCGCCAGGGAGACCTCAAGTTCCGTGTGACCTACCAGTTCGAGCCGGGCGCGGACGCCGACGGTGTGACCGTCCACATCCCGCTCCAGGTCCTCAACCAGGTCACGGACGAGGGCTTCGACTGGCAGATCCCGGGCCTGCGGGAAGAGGTCGTCATGGAGCTCATCCGGTCCCTGCCCAAGCCGATCCGCCGCCACTACGTCCCCGCGCCGAACTACGCGAAGGCGTTCCTGGACAGCGCGGTCCCCCTCCAGGAGCCCCTCACGACGACGATGGCCCGCGAACTGCGGCGCATGGTCGGCGTCCCCTTCGAGGCGGACGACTTCGACTGGTCCAAGGTCCCCGAGCACCTCAAGGTCACGTTCCGGATCGTCGACGAGCGGCGTCGCAAACTCGCGGAGGACAAGGACCTGGAGGCGCTGAAGCTGCAGTTGCGGCCGAAGGCCCGCAAGGCCCTCTCCCAGGCGGCTGCCGCCACCGCGGAGCGCCGGGGCGGCGAGTCCCTGGAGCGCAAGGGCCTCACCGACTGGACCATCGGCACGCTCACCCGCGTCTTCGAGACCCGGCGGGCCGGCCAGCCGGTGAAGGCGTATCCGGCGCTGGTCGACGACGGTGACACGGTCTCGGTACGCCTCTTCGACACGGAGGCCGAGCAGGTGCGGGCCATGTGGAAGGGCACGCGCCGCCTGATCCTCCGCAACATCCCGGTGAACCCGGCGAAGTTCGCCTCCGAGAAGCTGACGAACGCGCAGAAGCTGGCGCTGTCCGCGAACCCGCACGGCTCCATCCAGGGCCTGTTCGACGACTGCGCGATGGCGGCCGCCGACAAGCTGATCGCGGACTTCGGCGGGCCGGCGTGGGACGAGGAGTCGTACCGGAAGCTGTACGACAAGGTCCGCGCGGAGATCGTCGACACCACGGTCCGTACGGTGGGCCAGGTGCAGCAGGTCCTGGCCGCCTGGCAGGCCTGTGAGCGCCGCCTGAAGGGCGTACGCAGCCCCGCGCTGCTGCCGAACCTCCAGGACGTACGCAAGCAACTGGACGCCCTCGTGAAGCCGGGCTTCGTGACGGAGGCGGGGCTGCGGCGCCAGCCGGACCTGATGCGCTATCTGGTGGCGGTGGACCGGCGTCTGCAGCAGATGCCGGCGAACGTCCAACGGGACACGACGCGGATGCAGAAGGTCCACGAGATGCAGGACGAGTACGCCTGGCTGCTGGAGCAGATGCCGCAGGGCCGGCCGGTCCCGTCGTCGGTCCTGGACATCCGCTGGATGATCGAGGAGCTCCGGGTCAGCTACTTCGCCCATGCGCTGGGCACGGCGTACCCCGTCTCCGACAAGCGGATCGTCAAGGCGATCGACGCGGCTGTCCCGTAATCGCCCGTGCGCGTTGGGTGAGTTCGCGCGGGGCCCCACCCCTCCTGTACAGTCTCTTCTCGCAGCGCAACGCACGAATGGCGCCGCGAAACCTGGTCCTGTGGAGCAGTTTGGAGTGCTCGCCACCCTGTCAAGGTGGAGGCCGCGGGTTCAAATCCCGTCAGGACCGCAGTGAAGCGAGAAGGGCCCGCATCCCGCAAGGGACGCGGGCCCTTTCTCATGCCTGCAGCGAGAGAGCCCGGATCCTCGGATCCGGGCTCTTTTGCGCGCCTTGACCTCCGCAGGAACCTCCAGGGCTCCCCCACGCCGTCTTGACGGCCCCTCGTTCGCTCGGTACCCAGAAACCAGGGCCGTTCCCCGTGCGGCCCTCTGGAGGTGGCGTATGGCGGCATCGGCTAGGCACGAGACGCGGGCCCTGCTTCGCGCGCACCTGTCAGCCGCGTCGTCGTACCGGCACCTCACGCGCCACTGCCCGATCTGCCACCGACTGCTGCGGCTGGCGATGGAGTCCGCTCCGGGCCGGCCTCAACACCCGCCCGAGCGTGGGGTGCTGGAGCCGAAGGCTCCCCTACCGCACCGGCGTCAGGGCTAACAAGCCGATTGGTATGTGACGGGTGTCACTGCATGAGTTTTGGAAAGTACGGTACTTACACCCCACCTACAACAGGTCAATTTAATATGTGCAATTGCACTCCACCCCGGGGCGCTGCGCACAGGAGATCCGACACCCCTCCTCAGACTCCGACAAGGCCGCTCACAGCAGGCCCGGAAGACCGACGGTCGGCGCACAAAAAAGATCGCGCTGGACCCGGCGGAGTCCAACGCGATCTACGACGCACCCTGTTACATGCCCGCGAAGCTCTGACTGGCTTGGGCGTGGGGCCTGTTGGGGCAGGACCCGCGTCGCTTGGAGCTAGGGTTCCGGACGCCGCGGCCAGTGGGGGACCAGCCGGTTTGTCCGGTATTCAATTGTTCAGGCCTCGCTGCGCTGCTGCGGAATGCCCGCGAGCAGAGCGCGGACCTCAGCCTCGCGGTAGCGCCGATGCCCGCCGAGCGTGCGGATCGACGTGAGCTTGCCGGCCTTCGCCCACCGCGTGACCGTCTTCGGGTCCACACGGAACATGGTGGCGACCTCAGCCGGGGTCAGCAGCGGCTCGGCATCAGGGGTGCGAGCGGTCATGAGCGGCCTCCTCGGGAGAACCGAACCTTCTCGGTTCTTTCCTCTAAATTCTGCACCTTGACCCGCGTTGCCCGAAATGGCGGACGCGAGTCGAGTCGGTTATAGGACGAACGGCTTGTCCTCGGCACTACAACTACACCATCCGTCCAGCCTCGTCGGCCAAACCGATGGAATTGCCCCTCCAGGTGTTCATCAGCGACGGAAGCCGATGGACCATGCCATAGCGGACAGTCACGCCGCTGTGACGATCAGTCACAGCGGCGATCAGGAGTCACGAGACCCCCCAAAGCGTGTAATGCTGAGATTCCGCCCATAGTGCAGCACTACGGGACGGAAGGAGCCCCCCGGACTCCTTGTCCTATTTTGGCATGAGGAGGGGCAAGGGGCGCAAGAGCCACGTACGTGTAGTCCGTCACGCTTGGCCTGCTTGAGAGGTACGCCCGGATCGGGTCCTACGTCCCTTGCTGACGAAGCCTCAGGAAACGCACAGTCCGCTTCAGGAACTCGGTGCGAGGACAAAACCTCAAATCGGGCGGTTCGTCAAACGTCAGTTCGTGACCGACCGCGAGCCGTCCGTAGGGATCTCAAGGTCAGAGGTCAGTTGGCCGACCGCAGATCCCGCACGGAACGCCACCGCTCCACCAGCCGCCCGTACGCCGCGCCCGCGGCCGTCCCGTCGCCCCGGCGCAGCGCGGCGATCCCCTCCGCCACGTCCGCCGCCGAGTGGTCGTCCTCCAGCGCCCCGGCCGGCACGGCGTGCACCAGACCGCCGTAGTCCAGCTCCACGAGCGAGCGCGGGTGGAACTCCTCCAGCCAGCGTCCGACGTCCACCAGGCCGTCGATCAGCGGCCCCTCGTCCATGGCCTCCTTCAGAGCCCGCAGGCCCCGGGCCACGCGCCGCCGGGCCTGGACCATCGGCGTGCGGTAGCGCAGCACCGGCGGGCTGTCGACCGAGGCCCCCTTGTCGTACTCACGCTCCTCGTCGGAGACCAGCACGAACCAGTTGATCGGCACCTGCCAGGTCGCCGTACGGATCCACGGCCGGGCGTCCGGGTTGATCGCCAGCCAGCGCTCGTAGTCCTGGGCGGCCTGGTTCCGCAGGAGGGGCGGCAGGACCACGTCCAGGACGGGCTGCGGGAGCTCCTCGGAGAGCTCGTCCAGGGCCTGCCAGCCGCGCAGCCGGGTGCGCCAGGGGCAGACGCAGACGACGCCGTCGACATCGAGCACGAAGGCGTCCTCGCTCTCGTGCACCGGCACCGGGACCGGCGGGGTGGGCGCCAAGTCGGCCAGGGCCCGACGGAGTTCGTCCTGGTACGAGGGTCGGTCCGTACGACGCGCGTAGCGGGCCCAGTGGCTGCGCTCCGGCTCGGCGAAGGCGGCCAGCGGTTCGTACACGCGCAGGTAGGTCGCGTAGGGGACGATCACCGAGGACACCTTGGGCACGCCTGCTCCCTCCCCCGCGCTCCGTCGCGAAAACCTGCCGAACCCACTCACGAACGCACGGGAAGACTATGCAAATCGTCGCACGGGCGTACTCCGCATGGAGGGGATCCTGTGCTCGGTGCCGCCGACGGGCGCACCAGGCCCTAATCTCATGCTCAACAGCTTCCGCCACCCACACGGGAGCCCAGCCCCACCCGCCGCAACTTACTCAGGAGTCACCACAGTGACCGACGTAGCCGGCGCGCCTGCTGATGTACTGCACACCCTGTTCCACTCGGACCAGGGGGGTCATGAGCAAGTCGTGCTCTGCCAGGACCGCGCGAGCGGCCTCAAGGCCGTCATCGCCCTCCACTCCACCGCTCTGGGCCCCGCGCTCGGCGGTACGCGCTTCTACCCGTACGCGACCGAGGCGGAGGCCGTCGCCGACGCGCTGAACCTCGCGCGCGGGATGTCGTACAAGAACGCCATGGCCGGTCTCGACCACGGCGGCGGCAAGGCCGTGATCATCGGCGACCCGGAGCGGATCAAGAGCGAGGAGCTGCTCCTCGCCTACGGCCGCTTCGTGGCCTCCCTCGGCGGCCGCTACGTCACCGCCTGCGACGTCGGTACGTATGTCGCCGACATGGACGTCGTGGCCCGCGAGTGCCGCTGGACCACCGGCCGGTCCCCCGAGAACGGCGGCGCCGGGGATTCCTCCGTCCTCACCGCCTACGGCGTCTACCAGGGCATGCGCGCCTCCGCCCAGCACCTGTGGGGCGACCCGACGCTGCGCGCGAAGCGGGTCGGCATCGCCGGCGTCGGCAAGGTCGGCCACCACCTGGTGGAGCACCTGGTGAAGGAGGGCGCCGAGGTCTTCGTCACGGACGTGCGCGAGGACGCCGTGCGGCGGATCACCGAGCGGCACCGGGACGTGATCGCCGTCAGGGACACCGACGAGCTGATCCGGGTCGACGGGCTGGGCATCTACGCCCCCTGCGCGCTGGGCGGCGCCCTGAACGACGACACCGTGCCCGTGCTCACCGCCGAGGTGGTCTGCGGCGCCGCCAACAACCAGCTCGCCCACCCGGGTGTGGAGAAGGACCTCGCCGACCGCGGGATCCTCTACGCGCCGGACTACGTGGTGAACGCCGGCGGTGTCATCCAGGTGGCCGACGAGCTGCACGGCTTCGACTTCGAGCGGTGCAGGGCGCAGGCGGCGAAGATCTACGACACGACGCTGGCCATATTCGCACGTGCGAAGGAGGACGGTATTCCGCCGGCCGCCGCGGCCGACCGGATCGCCGAGCAGCGGATGCACGACGCGGCCATGGCGCGCCGGGCGCGCTGACCCGGAGCGGATACGGGACTGACCCGGAGGGGTCTCGTACGTTTGGCCGGTACCCGTCGGTGGGCAGTTAGAGAGAACTCTCACTTCTACCGGCGGGTCGACCGCCGATAAGTGGTTAAAATCGCGGTTGACCAGCGAGGACGGGGCGCCTCGAGGGTTCTGGGCGCGGGCACGTCATGCGGGCGACGTACCGTATGGGCGCGGGCTCAGGTACCGTGGAAGCCCTACGGACACGGTCTCTCTGCGGAGAGTCCGTGCCGGACCATGAACGCGTGTCAAGACTCTGGGGCCGTCGAGCCCCGTCGTTGAGGGGGTCGAGCCATGGGGCGCGGCCGGGCCAAGGCCAAGCAGACGAAGGTCGCCCGCCAGCTGAAGTACAACAGCGGTGGGACTGACCTCTCACGCCTGGCCGAGGAGCTGGGTGCATCGCCTTCACATCCGCAGCCGCCTAACGGCGAGCCGGTGGTCGAGGACGATGATCAGGATGAGGACCTGTACGCACGGTACGCCGACCTCTATGAGGACGACGACGAGGACGAGGACGACCAGTCCTCACAACACCGTCGCGGCGCTTGACCCTGCACTGAGCACTCACCCGGTCGGTGACTCCGGTCACCGACCGGGTTCTGTGCTGCCCGCAGGGTTATTAGCCCCGTGCCTCAGCTCGCGTAGTCACCGATCAGGGCGGCGCCGGTGGTGTGCTCGCCCCGGTCCGTGATCTCCCCTGCCACCCAGGCGTCCACGCCACGGTCGGCCAGGGTTGTCAGGGCCACGTCCGTGGACTCCTGCGGCACGATCGCGATCATGCCCACGCCCATGTTCAGGGTCTTCTCCAGCTCCAGGCGCTCGACCTGACCCGTCCGGCCCACGAGGTCGAAGATCGGGGCCGGGGTCCAGGTGGAGCGGTCGACGATCGCGTGCAGGCCGTCCGGGATCACCCGGGCGAGGTTCGCAGCGAGACCGCCGCCGGTGATGTGGCTGAAGGCATGCACCTCGGTGGTGCGCATCAGGGCCAGGCAGTCCAGCGAGTAGATCTTCGTCGGCTCCAGCAGCTCCTCTCCGAGGGTGCGGCCGAGCTCGTCGATGTGGGTGTCCAGCGCGAGGCCCGCCTGGTTCAGCAGGACGTGGCGGACGAGGGAGTACCCGTTCGAGTGAAGACCGGAGGACGCCATGGCGATCACCGCGTCACCCGTACGGATACGATCCGCGCCGAGCAGCCGGTCGGCCTCCACGACACCCGTACCGGCGCCGGCGACGTCGAAGTCGTCCTCGCCCAGCAGGCCCGGGTGCTCGGCGGTCTCGCCGCCGACCAGGGCGCAGCCGGCCAGCACACAGCCCTCGGCGATGCCCTTGACGATGGCGGCGACGCGCTCGGGGTGGACCTTGCCGACGCAGATGTAGTCGGTCATGAACAGCGGCTCGGCGCCGCAGACCACGATGTCGTCCATGACCATGGCGACCAGGTCGTGGCCGATGCTGTCGTAGACGCCCAGCTGGCGGGCGATGTCGACCTTGGTGCCGACGCCGTCCGTGGCGGAGGCGAGCAGGGGACGCTCGTAGTTCTTCAGGGCGGAGGCGTCGAAGAGGCCGGCGAAGCCGCCGAGGCCGCCGAGGACCTCGGGGCGCTGCGCCTTCTTCACCCACTCCTTCATGAGTTCTACGGCGCGGTCGCCCGCTTCGATGTCGACACCTGCTGTTTTGTAGGAAGCAGATGCGGGGCTGGCGCCGCCCTCGGCACTGTGGGTCTCAGACATGGCTGTGAGAGCTTTCGTGTCGTACGGCAGGTGATACGGGCTGACTACGGGCGGCGGATCGCGTCGGCGGCGGCCGTGGCGGCCGGGCCGGCGGCCAGCTCGGTCTCGAGGAGCTGCTTGCCGAGCAGCTCGGGGTCCGGGAGCTCCATCGGGTACTCACCGTCGAAGCAGGCGCGGCACAGATTCGGCTTGGCGATGGTGGTCGCCTCGATCATGCCGTCGATGGAGATGTACGCCAGGGAGTCGGCGCCCATCGAGGTGCCGATCTCGTCGACGGTCATGCCGTTGGCGATGAGTTCGGCGCGGGTGGCGAAGTCGATGCCGAAGAAGCAGGGCCACTTCACGGGCGGCGAGGAGATCCGGATGTGGACCTCGGCGGCGCCCGCCTCGCGGAGCATGCGGACCAGGGCCCGCTGCGTGTTGCCGCGCACGATCGAGTCGTCGACGACGACCAGGCGCTTGCCCTTGATGACTTCCTTCAGCGGGTTCAGCTTCAGGCGGATACCCAGCTGGCGGATGGTCTGCGAGGGCTGGATGAACGTACGCCCGACGTAGGCGTTCTTCACCAGGCCGGAGCCGAAGGGGATGCCGGACGCCTCCGCGTAGCCGATGGCGGCGGGGGTGCCGGACTCCGGGGTCGCTATGACGAGGTCGGCCTCGGCCGGGGCCTCCTTGGCGAGCTTGCGGCCCATCTCCACCCGGGAGAGGTAGACGTTCCGGCCGGCGATGTCCGTGTCCGGGCGGGCCAGATACACGTACTCGAAGACGCAGCCCTTGGGCTTCGCTTCCGCGAATCGGGAGGACCGCAGGCCGTTCTCGTCGATGGCGACGAACTCGCCCGGCTCGATCTCGCGGACGTAGCTGGCGCCGCAGATGTCGAGGGCCGCGGACTCGGAGGCCACGACCCAGCCGCGCTCCAGGCGGCCGAGGACCAGCGGGCGGATGCCCTGCGGGTCGCGGCCCGCGTACAGCGTGTGCTCGTCCATGAAGACGAGGGAGAAGGCGCCCTTGACCTGCGGGAGGACGCGATGGGCCGCGTCCTCGATGGTCAGCGGCTTGCCGTCCTCGTCGACCTGGGCCGCGAGGAGCGCGGTGAGCAGGTCGGTGTCGTTGGTCGCCGCGACGCGCGGGGTGCGGCCGCCCTCCTGCTTGGGGAGGTCGGCGACCATCTCGGCGAGCTGGGCGGTGTTGACCAGGTTGCCGTTGTGGCCGAGCGCGATGGAGCCGTGCCCGGTGGCACGGAACGTCGGCTGGGCGTTCTCCCACACGGAGGCACCGGTGGTCGAGTAGCGGGCGTGTCCGACCGCGATGTGTCCCTGGAGCGAGCCGAGGGAGGTTTCGTCGAAGACCTGGGAGACCAGGCCCATGTCCTTGAAGACAAGGATCTGAGAGCCGTTGCTGACCGCGATTCCCGCGGATTCCTGGCCTCGATGCTGGAGGGCGTAGAGCCCGAAGTACGTGAGCTTGGCGACCTCTTCGCCCGGAGCCCAGACACCGAAGACGCCACAAGCGTCCTGGGGGCCCTTCTCACCGGGGAGCAGGTCGTGGTTGAGTCGTCCGTCACCACGTGGCACGCCACCGAGTGTAGGCGAGGTCGACCACTGGTCCGAATTGGGGATTCCGGACTTTTTGGTGGATCACTGCTCGGCTACGGCTCGCACACTCGTACCGTTTTCGCTGGTCAGCGTAAGAGTCTGGTGATCGACTCCGTACTTCAGCTTCCCGTCGAAAAGACGGAGCAGAGTCTTCTCGCCGGTCATGAGTGAGTCTTCGCACATCATTCGGGTCGTGGCCGGAGGGCCCAGGGTGATATGGCCGTCGCGCACGGTGGCCTTGGCGTTCACCTTGTTGCAGCCGAGGCTTCCGGAGACGGTGCCCTTCTTCTCGTCGAAGGTGAGGTGGGCACGGCCGTCGGCCGCCTCCGGGGTCGTCACGGTCCACTTGGTGCCGCTCAGCTCGGCGTCCTTGGCCTTGGTGAGACGGACGGTGTCGCCCTTGTCGGTGGTGAGGGTGAGGCGGTCGCCGTCCACCTTCGCCTCGAACTCCTGGTCGGAGAGCGTGCGGGCCAGGGTCTCCTCGAAGGCCATGGGCTTGTTCTCGCAGGCCATCTCCGTGGCCATGGTCTTGCTGAGCCGGACGCGGTCGCCGTCGACGGTGGCGTCGGCGCCGAAGTTGTTGCAGCCGAAGCTGCCCTCGGCCCGGCCCTTGTCGATGGTCACGTGGGCGCCGGTGGGTGCCTTCCGGGTGGTGCCGTCCGCGGTGACGCTGTCCACGCTCCACCGCATGCCGGTCACCGCCGGCTTGTCGGCACCGACCGAACCGCTGCCGCTGTCCGCCTTCTCACTGCCGCAGGCCGCCATGAGCGGGACGAGCATGGCGGCGGCCGTCAGGGTCATGCGCTGCTTCTGCCTGTCCATGCCACTTCGACGGGGCAACCGGGGGGATCGGTTCCCCTCAGCTCATCACGGGCAGGTACGCGTCCAGGTCGGCCCGCTCGCCGCTCGCGCTGACGTGGGCGTCCTGGAGCGCCTGCTTCCAGGTCAGCCGCCCGGTCGCCAGCCGGATCCAGGTGAGCGGGTCCGTCTCGACGACGTTGGGCGGGGTGCCCCGGGTGTGCCTCGGGCCCTCCACGCACTGCACCACCGCGTACGGCGGCACCCGCACCTCCGTCGAGCCGCCGGGCGCCTTCGCGGCGAGGGCGTCGGCGAGCAGCCGGGTGCAGGCGGCCAGGGCCTGACGGTCGTAGGGGATGTCCAGGCCGGGGACGGCGGCGTTGAGGTCGTCGGTGTGGACGACGAGTTCGACGGTGCGCGTGACGACGTAGTCGGCCAGGGGCAGGGCGCCCGCGCTGGTGGGGAGCAGCCGGCCGGCGGGGTGTGCGTCGAGGTGGGTGGTGAAGCGCTGCTCGGCGTCGGCGAGGTGGGTGTCGAGGTCCGGGTGCTCCTCGGCGAGGCGGCGGGCGGTGCCGGCGATGGCGGGGGCGTCCTCGGCTATGGCGAACGGCCAGTCGAGCAGCCGGCCGTCCTGCCGCGCGGGCTCGGGCTCCCCCAGCAGCCGGTCCACGGCGTCCAGGGCCATGGCGCAGTGCGCGGCCAGCTCGCGCACGGTCCAGTCGCCGAGGCGCGTGGGCAGGCTCAGCTGCTCGGGGCCGAGGGGGCCCACGGCCCGGCGTATGTTCCCGAACTGGGCGAGCACGGCGGCCCGGGTCTTGGCGGGGTCGTAGGCGCGGGGGCGCTTCTTGGCCGGGGGCATGAGGGACACACTAAGTGCGGGCTGTGACAGTCGGGGGTGCCTCGAAGGTCTGCCCGTTGCCGGGCACGCCGATGCCGGTCCAGGTGAAGGGGACGCCCCGGGCGCCGTCCGGGTCGGGGCCGTCCATCAGCTGGAAGTGCAGGTGCGGCTCGGAGGAGTTGCCGGAGTTGCCGCAGCGGGCGAGCGGCTGTCCGGCCCGGACGCGGTCGCCCTCGCGGACGGTGACGGAGCCGCGCTGGAGGTGGGCGTAGGCGGCGTAGGTGCCGTTGCCGAAGTCCAGGACGATGTGGTTGCCGAGGATGTGGCGGATGCCGGACATCTCTCGTACCGAGCCCTCGACGAGCAGCAGGTAGAGCAGGCCGGGCAGTGAGTTGCGGCTGAGGTGGTCGCGCTGCCCGTCGGTCGCCCGTACGACCGTGGCGTCGGCGACCGCGAGGATCTCGGCGCCGAAGGCCGGGAAGTCCTCGGGGCGGCGGGCGAGCGGCCACAGGGGGCGGAAGGCGGGGCGGGCGCCCGGCTCGGGCTCGGCGAGGATGTCGATGGCGTACGTCTGCCCGTGGGTGTGGATCCCGTGGCTCGGGGTGCGCTCGGCCGGGCTGTTCAGCGCGGACCAGCGGCCGGTCACGGGCGGGGCGACTTCGAGGGGTTCCCGGGCCCGGCGGGGGCTGTCGGGGGCGCCGCCCCACCGGTTGGTGACGGTGACGACGGCGTACGCGAGGAGCAGCAGCAGGCAGTTCCACAGGACGGGGTAGTCCCAGCCGAAGCAGATGTGGGCGATCACCAGGCCGATGAACGCCAGCTGGAGGCCTTGGAAGGCCACTGTGCCGAGCTTGCGTGCGGACATCCTGCCTCCAGTTCGTCGCTTCTACGGTCGCGCCGTCGCCACCGCCACCAGCAGCGGTACGACGCGCTGGTCCGGCACCTCGTAGCGGCCCCGGCCGGTCGTGTGCAGCCAGCCGGTGCCGGTGAGCTGGCGCAGGTGGTGGTAGATCTGGCCGGTCGTGCCGACCTCGTCCAGCTCGGCGAGTTCGGCCGCGGTGCGCCGGCCGCCGAGGATCTCGCGGAGCAGCCGGAGCCGCACGGGGTGGCCGAGCGCGGCGAACGACTCGGCGGCCGCCGTCCAGTCCTGCTCCAGCAGCCCCTCCGTCAGGACGCCCATCTGCCACACGTACGGCTCGCCCGTCGGCAGGCGCACGGAGCCGGTGTAGAGGATGCCGCCGTCGTCCGCTCCCAGCTCGGCCAGCTGCTCCTTCAGGCCGTTCAGCGCCCAGAAGTCGCTCTCGTCGAGGCGGGGTCCGGCGTGGTGGGCGCCTTCCAGGGCCGCCAGGCGGCGCTCCAGGTCGGCTACGCGTGCTTCGAGTTCCTCCACTCCTCCGAGATTACGGAACTACGTAATTACGCGCAAGCGTGTGGGAGAGAACACCGAAGCCCCCGCCCGGCGGACCGGGCGGGGGCTTCGTGACATCCGGCCGGCTTACGCCAGCAGCGCCGGGATCGTCGCCTCGTGCGTCTCGCGCAGCTCGGACAGGGAGAGCGCGAACTCGCCCTGGACGTCCACCACTGCATTTGAATCAGACTCGGTGCCGTCGACGACACCGATACGGGTGGCCGGGAGGCCCCGCGCACCGCACATGTCGTTGAAGCGGAGCTCCTCGGAGCGCGGCACGGCCACGACCGCGCGGCCCGCCGACTCGGAGAAGAGGAAGGTGAAGGCGTCCAGACCGTCCGGGACGATCAGACGGGCGCCCTTGCCGCCCAGCAGCGCCGACTCGACGACCGCCTGGATCAGACCGCCGTCGGACAGGTCGTGCGCCGAGTCGATCATGCCGTCGCGGGAGGCGGCGATCAGGATCTCGGCCAGGAGGCGCTCGCGCTCCAGGTCGACCTTCGGGGGCAGGCCGCCGAGGTGGTCGTGCACGACCTGGGACCAGGCCGAACCGCCGAACTCCTCACGCGTGTCGCCGAGGAGGTAGAGCAGCTGGCCCTCCTCCTGGAAGGCGACCGGCGTGCGGCGGGCCACGTCGTCGATGACGCCGAGGACCGCGACGACCGGGGTCGGGTGGATGGCCGCCTCGCCCGTCTGGTTGTAGAGCGAGACGTTGCCGCCGGTCACCGGAGTGCCCAGCTGCTGACAGGCGTCCGCCAGACCGCGCACGGCCTCCGCGAACTGCCACATCACCGCCGGGTCCTCGGGCGAGCCGAAGTTCAGGCAGTCGGAGACGGCCAGCGGCTTCGCACCGGTCGTCGCGACGTTGCGGTACGCCTCCGCCAGCGCCAGCTGGGCGCCGTGGTACGGGTCGAGCTTGGCGTACCGGCCGTTGCCGTCGGTCGCGAGGGCCACGCCGAGGCCGGACTCCTCGTCGATCCGGATCATGCCGGAGTCCTCGGGCTGGGCGAGAACCGTGTTGCCCTGCACGAAGTGGTCGTACTGCGAGGTGATCCAGGACTTGGAGGCCTGGTTCGGGGAGCCGACCAGCTTCAGGACCTGGTCCTTCAGCTCCTCGGAGGTCGCCGGCCGGGGCAGCTTGTTCGCGTCGTCGGCCTGGAGCGTGTCCTGCCAGGACGGGCGGGCGTACGGGCGCTCGTAGACCGGGCCCTCGTGCGCGACCGTGCGCGGGTCGACGTCGACGATCTTGCCACCGTGCCAGTAGATCTCCAGGCGGTCGCCGTCGGTCACCTCACCGATGACGGTGGCGATGACGTCCCACTTCTCGCAGATCTCCAGGAAGCGGTCGACCTTCTCCGGCTCGACGACCGCGCACATGCGCTCCTGCGACTCGCTCATGAGGATTTCCTCGGGCGAGAGCGTGGAGTCGCGCAGGGGGACGTCGTCCAGGGTGACGCGCATGCCGCCGGAGCCGTTGGAGGCGAGCTCGGAGGTGGCGCAGGACAGGCCCGCCGCACCGAGGTCCTGGATGCCGACGACCAGCTTCTCCTGGAAGGCCTCCAGGGTGCACTCGATGAGGAGCTTCTCCTGGAAGGGGTCGCCGACCTGGACGGCCGGGCGCTTGCTCGGCTTGGCGTCGTCGAAGGTCTCGGAGGCCAGGATCGAGGCGCCGCCGATGCCGTCACCGCCGGTCCGGGCCCCGTAGAGGATGACCTTGTTGCCCGCGCCGGACGCCTTCGCGAGGTGGATGTCCTCGTGCCGCATCACACCGATGGCACCGGCGTTGACCAGCGGGTTGCCCTGGTAGCAGGAGTCGAAGACGACCTCGCCGCCGATGTTGGGCAGCCCCAGGCAGTTGCCGTAGCCGCCGATGCCCGCGACGACACCCGGCAGGACGCGCTTGGTGTCGGGGTGGTCGGCCGCGCCGAAGCGGAGCGGGTCGACGACGGCGACGGGCCGCGCACCCATGGCGATGATGTCGCGGACGATGCCGCCGACACCGGTGGCCGCGCCCTGGTAGGGCTCCACGTACGACGGGTGGTTGTGCGACTCGACCTTGAAGGTCACGGCGTAGCCCTGGCCGACGTCCACGACACCGGCGTTCTCGCCGATGCCGACGAGGAGGGCGTCCGACTGGGGCGCCTTCTCGCCGAACTGGCGCAGGTGCACCTTCGACGACTTGTACGAGCAGTGCTCGGACCACATGACGGAGTACATGGCGAGCTCGGCCCCGGTGGGCCGGCGGCCGAGGATCTCCACGACCCGCTCGTACTCGTCCTTCTTCAGACCGAGTTCGGCCCAGGGCAGCTCGACGTCGGGGGTCTCGGCCGCGTGCTCGACCGTGTCCAGAGGCGTCCGGCTCATGCGTTGACCAGCTTCTTGAGGATCGAGGTGAAGAACGGCAGACCGTCGGTACGACCGGTACCGATCAGCTGCTCGACGGCGTGCTCGGGGTGCGGCATCAGGCCGACCACGTTTCCGGCCGCGTTGGTGACGCCGGCGATGTCCCGCTGGGAACCGTTGGGATTGAAGTCCAGGTAGCGGAAGGCGACGCGGCCCTCGGCCTCCAGCTGGTCGAGCGTGTACGCGTCGGCCACGTACTGCCCGTCGTTGTTCTTCAGCGGGATGTGGATCTCCTGGCCGGCCGTGTAGTCGGTGGTCCAGGAGGTCTCGGCGTTCTCCACCCGCAGCTTCTGGTCACGGCAGATGAAGTGCAGGTGGTCGTTGCGCAGCATCGTGCCCGGCAGCAGATGGGCCTCGGTGAGGATCTGGAAGCCGTTGCAGATCCCGAGCACCGGCAGACCGGCCTTCGCCTGCTCCAGCAGGGGCTCCATCACCGGCGAGAAACGGGCGATGGCCCCGGCGCGCAGATAGTCGCCGTAGGAGAAACCACCGCACAACACCACGGCGTCGACCTGCTTGAGGTCCTTGTCCTTGTGCCACAGGGCGACCGGCTCGGCGCCCGCGACCCGGATCGCGCGCTGCGTGTCCCGGTCGTCCAGACTGCCGGGAAAAGTGACCACGCCAATACGAGCGGTCACTTCACGGCCTCCGCGACTTCCTCGACCCGGACGGTGAAGTCCTCGATCACGGTGTTCGCGAGGAAGGACTCCGCAAGATCGTGAATGCGGGCGAGGGCGGCCTCGTCGACCGGCCCGTCAACTTCCAGTTCGAAACGCTTTCCCTGGCGGACGTCCGAGATCCCCTCGAAACCCAGCCGCGGCAGTGCGCGCTGCACCGCCTGGCCCTGGGGGTCGAGGATCTCCGGCTTGAGCATGACGTCGACTACGACGCGTGCCACTGGCACTCCCGGTGTGTGGTGCTGAGCAGGTCCCTTCAGACTACCCGCACAAAATTTCTACGCGCGTCGACTTGTAGGAAACTACGTGACGGTCATCACGATCCCGCATCGTCGGGTCCACACACGAAAATTTCCGGGAAAGATTCCGGGTCGTCACCCGGAACCTATTGCGCCCACCCGTCTCCCACCGCCACCCTTCCAACGAAGTCGCTCCGCTCCCTCTTGCTTTTGGACACGCGGAAGGATTTAGTCGGTCTTCACAATGCATTGCACGGCACTGTACAAATGAATTGGCAAGTGCCGCAGGAAGGGACCGATATTCGTGGCGCAGAAGGTCGTGGTCACTCTCTTTGACGACATCGACGGCTCGGAAGCGGCGGAAACGATCGCTTTCGGACTGGACGGCAAGTCGTACGAGATCGACCTGAACGAAGGCAATGCCGACGAACTGCGGAAGGCGCTCGCGCCTTACGTGGAGGCCGGCCGCAAGCGGTCCCGCTCGGGCAAGGCGTACCGGCAGACGGAGGTCGCCCCCGACCCGTCGGCCGTGCGGGCCTGGGCCCAGGCCAACAAGATGGAGGTCCCCGCGCGCGGGCGCATCCCCAAGAAGGTCTACGAGGCGTTCACGGCCGCGCAGTGACGGCCCGGTGAGCCCCGCCCGACGGCCGGCCATCCGCCCCTCGCGCCAACCGACTTGCGCAGCACCCGGGCTGATCAGTTAGAGTCTGGAGCACGCCGAGGGGCGAGGCCGAAAGGCCCAGCTCACGGAAACATGCGGGTGTAGTTCAGTAGTAGAACATCCCCCTTCCAGGGGGAAGGCGCAGTGTGCGATTCCTGTCACCCGCTCTGCATCACCGTACCGACCACTCCTGTGGATCAGGTAGGCTGGTGCCCGCACCGATCGGTGAGAGCCGATCGGGGGCAATTGCGGACGTAGCTCAGCTGGTAGAGCGCAACCTTGCCAAGGTTGAGGTCGCGAGTTCGAACCTCGTCGTCCGCTCGGGAATGAGACCCCGGTCCATCAGGACCGGGGTCTTTTCGTGCGCATCGCGGGCCCGTCTGACATTTGTCATGCCGAGTGATGACAACGCGCACTGCTGCCGGGTCCGCCGGGGCGGAACGCTGAAGGCATGGAAAACAACGGACACGAACACGTGATTGAGGTCACTGACCTGCGGCGTGTGTACGGGGGCGGGTTCGAGGCGGTACGCGGAATCAGCTTTTCCGTGCGACGCGGGGAGATCTTCGCGCTGCTGGGCACCAACGGCGCGGGCAAGACGTCGACCGTGGAGGTGCTCGAGGGGCTCGCGCCGCCCACCGCCGGGACGGTGCGGGTCCTCGGGCACGACCCGTACACCGACCGGGCCCTCGTCCGGCCCCGCACCGGCGTGATGCTCCAGGAAGGCGGCTTCCCGTCCGAGCTGACCGTCGCGGAGACCGCGCGGATGTGGGCGGGGTGCGTGAGCGGGGCCCGTCCGCCGTCGGAGGCCCTCGCGCTGGTCCGACTGGAGTCGAAGGCCGACGTCCGGGTCAAGCAGTTGTCCGGCGGCCAGCGGCGCCGCCTGGATCTGGCACTCGCCCTGCTCGGCCACCCCGAGGTGCTCTTCCTGGACGAGCCGACCACCGGACTGGACGTCGAAGGCCGCCGGGAAACGTGGGAGTTGGTGAGCGCACTGCGCGACGGCGGCACGACGGTGCTGCTGACCACGCACTACCTGGAAGAGGCCGAGAACCTCGCCGACCGGCTGGCGATCATGCACGAGGGCCGTGCCGCCCTCACCGGGACCCCGGCCGAGGTGACCGCTTCGGAGCCGTCGCACATCTCCTTCGAGCTGCCCGACGGCTACTTGGTGGGCGACCTGCCGCCGCTCGGGGAGCTGGGCGTGAGCGGGCACGAGACCGACGGCCGGATCGTCCGGCTCCGCACCCATGAACTGCAGCGCGCGGCCACCGGGCTGCTGCTGTGGGCCGAGCGGGCCCGGGTGGAACTGCGCCGCCTGGACGTGCGGTCGGCCTCCCTGGAGGAGGCGTTCCTCGGGATCGCCAAGGATGCCTCCGCGGGACGGGCCCCGGCAACGACGACGAAGGAGTACGCGGCATGAGTGCCACCCACACGACACCCCGCCCGGCGCTCGCCCCCGAGGCCGCGGCCACCACGCCGATGAGCCGCATGACGGCACTGGCCCGCGCCGAGCTGACCCTGCTCGGGCGGAACAGGGGCGCGCTCGTCGCCGCACTGTTCGTGCCGCTGGTGATGCCGGTCAGTGTGCGGTCGGCGGCCCAGGAGATGGACCTCGCGGGGGCGGGGCTGGACGCCGGCACCCTGGTGCTGCCCGCCGCGGTCGGCTTCTCCCTGCTGTTCGCCGTCTACTCGGTGCTCGTCGGCGTCTTCGTCGTCCGGCGTGAGGAACTCGTCCTCAAGCGACTGCGCACCGGTGAGCTGCGGGACACCGAGATCCTGGCCGGCTCCGCCATGCCCGCCGCCGTCACCGCGCTCGCGCAGTGCCTGCTGCTCGCGGCGGGCTGCACCGTGCTGCTGGACATGTCCGCGCCGTCCGCGCCCCAGCTGGCCGTCGCGGGCCTGCTGTTGGGGCTCGTGCTGTGCGCCGCCCTCGCCGCGGTCACCGCCGGTTTCACCCGGACCGGCGAGAGCGCCCAGGTCACGCCCATGCCGCTGCTGATCGTCTCGATGATGGGCTCGGGCATGTTCTTTCCGCTGGAGCTGCTGCCGGACCGGCTGGCCTCCCTGTGCGAGCTGCTGCCGCTGACGCCCGTCGTCAGCCTGGTGCGCGGCGGCTGGACCGGTGACCTGTCGGCGTACGAGGCGCTGGGCGCCGTGGCGACGGCGGTGGCCTGGATCCTCGTGTCGGTGTTTGCTGTACGGCGGTGGTTCCGCTGGGAACCGCGGCGCTGACCAAAGGGGGAGGGACGGGCTGATGCGCGGGCCGGGCGGGTGGTGGCGGCGGAAGACGACGCCGGAGAAGGTCGAGACGTACACGCGGTGGTCGTTCCAGTCCTTCGCGGTGACGGAGTTCGTCATGGTCGGGCTCATGGCCCTCCCGATGGGAGCGTGGCTCGGGGCCGGGATGCTGCTCATGGCCGGTGCGCACGCCGCGGTCTGCTGCGTCACCGTGTCGCGGGCGCTGGACTGGACGCGCGGCAGGCGGCCTCAGCCCGTCCGGCTGCTGTGGACGCTGGCCGCCGTGACCGCCGCGGTCTGCGCCGTCTCGATCGGCATCGCCGACCACGGGCCGGGCGGCGAGAGCGTGGACACCGCCGCGGGCGGGGCCCTCGGCGTCGTCGGCATCATCGGTGTCGGCACCATCGCCCTCGGGGTCCGCGAGCGGCGGCAGGTGTTCGCGATCGTCGTGGGCTTCGCGACGGTCTCCTGGCTCGTTGCGTTCACCCGGGGCGCCTCGCTGGGCGAATCGCTCTTCACGGCGGTGATCGCGCTGTTCGCGGGCGGGCTGCTCGCCTTCACGGCCGTCGTCTCACTGTGGCTGCTCAACATCGTCTACGAACTCGACGAGGCCCGCGAGACCCGGGCCCGGCTCGCCGTCGCCGAGGAGCGGCTCAGGTTCGGGCGTGATCTGCACGACGTGATGGGCCGGAACCTGGCCGTGATCGCGCTCAAGAGCGAACTGGCCGTGCAGCTGGCCCAGCGGGGGCGGCCGGAGGCCGTGGCGCAGATGGTCGAGGTCCAGCGGCTCGCGCACGAGTCGCAGCGGGAGGTGCGGGAGGTCGTCCGCGGCTACCGGGAGGCCGACCTCGGGTCGGAACTCGCCGGGGCGCAGGGGGTGCTGGCCGCGGCCGGAATCGACTGCGCGGTCACCGGACCGGTGCCGGTGGGGCTGCCGTCCGGGGTGCAGTCCGCACTGGGGTGGGTGGTGCGGGAGGCCGCGACGAATGTCCTGCGGCACGGGGACGCGCGGCGGTGTGCGGTGCGGCTGCGGGTGGTGGAGGGGTGCGTGGTGTTGTCCGTGGAGAACGACGGGGTGGTCACGGAGGCCGATACCGGGCTGCCCGGCGCTCCCGGCTCCTCCGGCCCCTCCGGCTCGGGGCTCACCGGATTGCGGGAGCGGCTGGCGGAGATCGACGGCACGTTGGAGGCCGGGCCCGCGGGGCGGGGGCTGTTCCGGCTGACGGCGGAGATTCCGCTGCCGTCGTCGGCCACCCCTTCCGCCACTGCCGGCCCCGCGTCCGTCTCCGCCGTGCGTTCCGTGAGTGAGGTCACGCCATGACGGCCGGGGAGCCCGTGCGGCTGCTGCTCGCCGACGACGAGCACCTCATCCGTGGGGCGCTCGCCGCGCTGCTGTCGCTGGAGGACGACCTCATGATCGTCGCCGAGGCGGCCACCGGTCCGGAGGCGCTGGCGATGGCCCGGGCGCACGAGCCCGACGTCGCGGTGCTGGATCTCCAGATGCCCGGCGCCGACGGTGTGAAGGTCGCCACATCCCTGCGCTCCGAACTGCCCGGCTGCAAGGTGCTCATCGTCACCAGCCACGGGCGGCCCGGGCATCTGAAGCGGGCGCTGGAGGCCGGGGTACGGGGGTTCGTGCCGAAGACCGTGAGTGCGCAGCGGCTCGCGGAGCTCATTCGTACCGTGCACGTCGGCAACCGTTACGTGGACCCTGAGTTGGCCGCCGACGCGATCGCCGCCGGGGACTCGCCGCTGACCGCGCGGGAGGCGGAGGTGCTGGAACTCGCCGCCGACGGTGCACCCGTGGCGGAGATCGCCGAGCGGGCCGCGCTGTCGCAGGGGACCGTACGGAACTACCTGTCCTCGGCGGTGTCGAAGCTCGGGGCGGAGAACCGGCATGCGGCGGTGCGGCTCGCACGGGAGCGAGGTTGGGTATAGTGGTTCCCGCGCCACGGCGCATGCGAACGTAGCTCAGTTGGTAGAGCGCAACCTTGCCAAGGTTGAGGTCGCGAGTTCGAACCTCGTCGTTCGCTCCAGCGAGAAGCCCCCCCCGGTTCCGGCCGGGGGGCTTCTGTGTGTTCAGGACCAGGTCAGGCCCGTCAGGCGCTCGTACGCCTCCACGTACTTGGCGCGGGTGGCGTCGACGACCTGCTGCGGCAGCGCCGGCGGGGGCTGCTCGCTCTTGCGGTCCCAGCCGGACTCCGCCGAGGTCAGCCAGTCGCGGACGAACTGCTTGTCGTACGACGGCTGCGCGCGGCCCGGCTCCCACTGGTCGGCCGGCCAGAAACGGGAGGAGTCCGCGGTGAGGACCTCGTCCGCGAGGACCAGGTCGTCGCCGTCGAAGCCGAACTCGAACTTCGTGTCCGCGAGGATGATGCCCCGCTCCCGGGCGATGTCCCGGCCCCGGGCGTAGACGGCGAGGGTCGCCTGGCGCAGTCGGGCCGCGGTGTCCGCGCCGACCTGGCGGGCGACCTCCTCGTAGGAGACGTTCTCGTCGTGCTCGCCGACTGCGGCCTTGGTGGCCGGGGTGAAGATCGGCGCGGGCAGTTCGCTGCCGTCGACCAGGCCCTCGGGGAGGGCGAGGCCGCAGACCGTGCGGGACTCCTTGTACTCGACCAGGCCCGAGCCGGTGAGGTAGCCGCGGGCCACGCACTCCACGGGGACCATCTGCAGGGACTTGCAGACCAGCGTGCGGCCCGCCCAGTCGGCGGGGGCGCCGGCGGGCAGTTCGGTGCTCAGGACGTGGTTCGGGACCAGGTCGGCGAGCTGGTCGAACCACCACAGGGAGAGCTGGGTGAGGACTCGGCCCTTGTCGGGGATCTCGGTCGGCAGCACCCAGTCGTAGGCGGAGATGCGGTCGCTGGCGACCATCACGAGGTCGCCCGCCTCGTTCTGGTACAGCTCGCGCACCTTGCCGGTGTGCAGATGCACCAGACCCGGAACCTGGATCGGCTCGGGCTTTTCTACGAATCCGGACACGGTTCCTCCCCGTGGTTCTGTCCTATGCCTTGATTCTCCCGTATGCGCGGGTGATCACGGACAGTGGGTCAGTCGCGTTTGCAGATGCGGTCCAGGAGGTTTGCGGTGGCGCGCTGGATGCGGGGGTCGACGTGGTCCGGGCGGTCCAGCGCCGGGGTCCAGGCGAACGTTCCGGATGCGAAGACCCAGGCGCCCGACGGGGCGCGGTAGAGGGACGTCTCCTGGTGGCGCCGGGCGCCTTCCTTGTCGGAGTACGGGGAGTGCGCGAGCAGCACGCGCTCCTCGTGCTCGGGCAGCGGGGTGCGCGGGAAGTAGCGGTCGGCCTCGCCCGCCACCAGGTCGGCGATCTCGTCGCCCTCGTGCGCGCCGGACGCCTCCCACAGCCAGTGATCGGCGTTGCGCACGATCAAGGGCTGCGGCTCGGGGACGTGCCCCGCGTACTGGATGCCTATGAGCTGCTGCTCCGCCCGGTCGATCTCCCGCCACAGCACCGGCTTGCCCGGGCCCCTGCGCTTGCGGCAGGTCAGCAGGCGGTCGGGGACGCCGGACGGGGAGGGGCCCAGTTCCACCTGCCAGTACATGGAGTTGGCGGAGAGGAAGACGAGCGAGGTCCCGGCGTCGCGGGCGAGCTCCACACTGCCGCGCATGGCGGCCGACCAGTACTCGTCGTGGCCCGGGAAGACCAGGCCGCGGTAGTGGGTGGGGTCGACGCGGCCCGCGTGCAGGTCGCTCGCCGTGGCATAGGCGATGTCGTAGCCGTAGCGCTCGGCCCAGCGGATGAAGTCGTAGGCGTGGCCGACGTGGAGGGGGAGGCCCGCGCCCGCGTAGGGACGGTCGAAGGAGACCGTCGTGGCGGCCTCCGACTCGCCCAGCAGCCGGCCCTCCTCGTCCCAGGCGTGGTAGAGGCTGGCGCCGGTGCGGCCGTCCTCCGGGTAGAGGTTGTACGCCTGCCAGGTGATGTCGGGCAGGACGAGGAGCAGGTCGGCGGGCTGGTCGTGGCGGACCGTGAACGGGACGTGGGAGCGGTAGCCGCCGGCGGTGGTGAGGACGGCGACGTACGCGCCGATGTTCCAGTACGACGGGACCTGGAGCCGCCAGGACAGCCACCAGTGGTGGCACGAGACCGTACGGTCCGCGGTGAGCGGCGCGGGCTGCACGATGCCGGACAGCCGCGGGCTGGTCGTGATCTTGGCGGCGCCGTCACCGCCGTAGTGGCCTATGCGGTAGATGTCGACGCCGAACTCCTGGGGCGGGTCGACGGTGATGTGGAAGTCGATGGCGTCGCCGGGCGCGACCGCTCCGGTGGAGGTGAAGCCCTTGATCTGGCGGTGGACGTCGTCGGCCGCGCGGGGGCCGTTGGAGCGGGTGGATTTCCTCGGGGCGTGGGGCGCGTCCTGGTCCACGTACCAGGGGACGACCTGGCCGGTGTCGTCGAAGTACGTCACGGTGCCGCGCAGCCACGGAACGGGGCCCTGTCCGAAGGGATCCGTCACGGCGTGCGCCAGCGCTCCCGACTCCCAGCGGCCGATCTGCTCCGAAGCCATGGCTGTTTCCCCTCCCCATCGCCCCCGTGGTGGTGCGTACTGGTGTGGTGCGTGTGGTCTGTGCGCTGAGTGCGGTGAGTGCGTCCCCGTGTGATGTCGTCGCGCTTATGTGCTTGTCGTATGTCGTCAGCCCTTGCCATGTGCGCGAACGGTCCAAGCACATCACATAACGCGCGCACTTCGTCACTGTTCGTTTCGAATTGGCCAGAAGTGGAAGCGGATGCTCCGGCGGTCAGACGAGCCGGACCGGCTTCTCCGGGCGTATCCCCAGCTCGGCCAGCCAGGCGCGCAGGGGGGTGGGGTCGCCCTCCTCGATCAGGGTGAGGATTTTGGGCGCGAGATCGGCGGTGCGCTCGCCGTTGTGGAGGAGCGTGGGGCCGTCCAGCCAGTCCAGGCCGGGCGTCGCGCCGGCGGTGTCCATCGCGGCACAGCAGATCATCGCCGTGAGGTGGTCGGCGAGCAGTTCACGGGCCGTGCGCGGGGGCTGGAGGGGGAAGAGGGGGAGGGCTCGGTCGTCCCAGAGGGCGAGGGGGTCCGGGGCGGCCGGGGAGCCGGCGGCCGGTGAGGCGGCGGTCGACGGGCGGGGCGTCGCGGCGGCCTCTTCGCGGCCCAGTTCGGCGCTGAGGCGGGCGGCGAGGTTCGCGCTGCGGGGGGTGGTGCCGGAGAGGTCTTCTTCGTCGTCGTCGGGGGGAGGGGGTGGTTCCGGGCTTCTGGTGGGGAGGGGCGCTTCGCCGGACGGGTCGGTGCTTCTCTGGGTGAGAGACGCGTCGCCGGTCGGGCCCGTGCTTCTCTGGCTCAGGGGTGATTCGCCGGTCGGGTCCGTCAGGTGGTCCAGGACGCGGGACAGGGTCGGGCTGCCGGTGGCGGGGGCCGCGGGGCCGGTGGCGGGGCGGACGCCCATCGCGTCCAGGACGCGGTGGAGCCGGGCCGCGTCGATGCGCCATTTGCGGTCCACGACCTCTTCCGGATACTCGCTCCAGTCCACCGGCGACCAGTCGGGCCCGGGCTCGGCAGGGCCGCCGTGGAAGAGTCGGGCGGCGAGGAGGGAGGCGGACTCGTCGACCGCGCCCGGCTCCTCGAGCAGATCGCAGGCGGGCCGCTCCCCGAGACGGGACGCGAAGCCCTCGGCCAGGCGGTCGCGCCGGGACAGCTCCGTGAGCGCCGCCACCACGCCGGCGTCCAGCCGGGACGGCCAGCGGCCCATCCGCCAGGCGGGCAGCGCGACGCGGGTCAGCAGCCGGTCCCAGCCCGCGTACGCCAGGCCCACCTGCTCCTGGGCGACGATCCGCAGCCCGTAATCCACAGCCTGTGCACGCTCCGCCGCCGCGGCCGCCACGCCCCGCTCCAGCTCGGCGGCATGGAGGCGGCAACCGCGCAGCAGCAGCCGGGCCACCCAGCCGACGCCGGACAGTACGGCTCGCGACACCGGGTCGCGGCGGGGCGCCGAGGTCACGGCCACCGCGGCGTCGAGGCCCCGGACGAAGCGCCGGGCCGCGGCTATGTCCGGGTGGGCGGAGGGGCCCGTACCGGCGACGACCGGGGCGAGGACCGCGCGCAGCTCGCCGACCCGCATCCACCACAGGAAGGGAGAGCCGATGACGAGGACCGGCGCGACGGGGTGACGACGGTGCGCGTGCTTCCCCGCGCCCGCTATGTCGTCGTGCTCCTCGGGCGGAGGCGGTCCGTGGGCCGGGTGGGTGCGGTCCTCCAGCCAGCTGTCGCAGTCCGGCGTGAGCGCTATCGCGGAGGGGGCGGGGACCTCGAGGCGGTCGGCCAGGTCGCGCACCATCCGGTACAGGTCGGGAGCCGACTCCTCGGCGATCGGGACGGTCGGGCTCATGGCCGGACGGGCCCGGGCGACGACCAGGGCGATCCCGGCGGCGGCGAGCAGCACGAGGACGGCGACCGGCGTCACGACCCAGCGGGCGGCGTCCCAGCCGGGACCGACGAGACGGCCGGAGAAAGCCCCCGCGAGCAGGATCACGGCGACGGCCGCGGGCAGCAGGGCGACGGCCAGCGCGCGGCTGCGGATGCGCAGCACGACGAGTGCCCGTGCCCGCGCGACCTGCGCGCCTGCCTCCACACCCATTCTGGTCACGACCGACCTCACCCCCTCCCCGTTGACCTGACGCTTTCCTTGCTCACTCCCCCACTGTGGCACCCGCCACTGACATCGCAATGCCGGTGGGCCAAGTGCCGGAACGCTTGCGCCGCACCCTAGTTGGGGCTCAGCGCCCCGTCAGCCGGATAGGACATCGGTCACTCGATGGAATGGCTCAGGGGAGAGGTGGATGACGGAAAGCGAGGGTCAGGCCCTCACCTACCGAAAACTTCAGGCCCCGGATCCTGAGACGGATTCGGGGCCTGTGAGGTTCATCGGCGGCGGGGTGGTTCCCCTGCTGTGTGTAGGGCGGGTCGGGTGTGGGCCCGGTTACGCGCCTGCCGCCTTCGCGGCGATGTCCGTGCGGTGCTGGGAGCCGTCGAGGCGGACGCGCCCGACGGCCGTGTAGGCACGGTCGCGGGCCTCGGCGAGGTCCTTGCCGGTGGCCGTGACGGACAGGACGCGGCCGCCCGCGCTGACGATCGCGTCCCCGTCGCTCTTGGTACCGGCGTGCAGGACGTACGCGTGCGGGGCGTCCTGGGCGGCGACCTCGTCGAGGCCGGTGATCGGGTCGCCGGTGCGCGGGGTGCCGGGGTAGTTGTGCGAGGCGACGACCACGGTCACGGCCGCGTCGTCGCTCCAGCGCAGCGGCTCGAGGTGGGCGAGGTTGCCGGTGGCGGCGGCCATCAGGAGGCCGGCCAGCGGCGTCTTCAGGCGGGCCAGGACGACCTGGGTCTCCGGGTCGCCGAAGCGGGCGTTGAACTCGATCACGCGGACACCGCGGGAGGTGATCGCGAGACCGGCGTAGAGCAGGCCGGAGAACGGCGTGCCGCGGCGCTGCATCTCGTCCACGGTCGGCTGCAGGACCGTCTGCAGCACCTCGTCGACCAGCTTCGGGTCGGCCCACGGCAGCGGGGAGTACGCCCCCATGCCGCCCGTGTTCGGCCCCTCGTCGCCGTCCAGCGCGCGCTTGAAGTCCTGGGCGGGCTGGAGCGGCACGACCGTCTCGCCGTCGGTGACGGCGAACAGGGAGACCTCGGGGCCGTCGAGGAACTCCTCGATGACCACGCGCTCGCAGGCCGCGGCGTGGGCCCGGGCGGCTTCGAGGTCGTCGGTGACGACGACACCCTTGCCCGCGGCGAGCCCGTCGTCCTTGACGACGTACGGAGCACCGAAGGCGTCGAGGGCCGTGTCGACCTCGTCCGCCGTGGTGCAGACGTACGAGCGTGCCGTGGGCACCTCGGCCGCCGCCATGACGTCCTTCGCGAAGGCCTTGGAGCCCTCGAGCTGCGCGGCCGGGCCGGACGGGCCGAAGACCGGGATGCCCGCCGCGCGCACGGCGTCGGCGACTCCGGCGACCAGCGGTGCCTCCGGGCCGACGACCACGAGCTCCGCGCCGAGCCGGGTGGCCAGCGCGGTGACGGCGGCGCCGTCCAGGGCGTCGACCTGGTGCAGCTCGGCGACCTCGGCGATGCCGGCATTGCCGGGGGCGCAGTGCAGCGCGGTGACGTCGGGGTCGAGGGACAGCGAGTGGCACAGGGCGTGTTCGCGGGCGCCGGTACCGATGACGAGGACCTTCACGGGGGTCAGCCTAACGGGAAGCGCCGGGATTCCTTTGTGCGGGCTTCCGAAGGGGGTGGGGGTGTTGGGTTGGAGGTTCCTCCGAAGCGGGGGCACTGACCGGGCGGCTGGGGCTCGTTCGGCCGGGCTGGAGCTGGTTCGGCCGGGCTGGAGCTCGTTCGGCCGGCTAGGGCTCGTTCGTGAACTCGTCCACCACCGTTGCCCCCAGCTCCCGGACGATCAGGTCCTGCCCGGAGAGGGCCGACTCGTCGAGGTCGGGGTCGTCGTCCTCGGGGATGTCGTCCTCGACGGACACGGACCGCGGCTTCGGGGTGGAGGGCTGGGGCGCGGGGGCGGACGCCGCGGGGGCAGAGGTGGGGGCGGAAGAAGGCGTGCTCGACTGCTGGGCGGGGGTGGACGGGGCGGTCGACTGGGACGGGGCGGGGCGCTGGGCGGTTGCCGTACCGCCGCTGCCGCCGCTGCCGCCTCCCGCGTTGTAGCCGCCACCGCCGGAGCTGTAGCTGCCGCCGCCGTAGCCACCGGCGTTGCCGCCGGGGCCGGCACCGCCTCCTCCGAAGCCGGACGGGCCGCCCGGGGCCGGGGGCGCGGAGCCGCCGGAGGGGTCGACGATCGCCTCGATCTTCCACTGGACGTTGAACTGCTCGCCCAGCGCCTGCCGCAGCACGTCCTCGCTGCCGCTGCTCAGGAAGTTGTCCCGCGCACCCGCGTTGACGAAGCCGAGCTGGAGGGTCGTGCCGTCGAAGCCGGCCACCTGGGCGTTCTGGCTGAGCAGGATCCAGGTGAAGCGCCGACGGTTCTTGACGGCCTCCAGGATGTTCGGCCAGAGCATGCGGGGGTCGAGACCGCCGCCTGCGGGGGCAGGGGCGGGGGCGGCCGGAGCGGGGGCCGACGGCGAGGGTTCCGGCGGGGTGCTGGGGGCGGGTGCGCTCGGCGCGGGGGTGCTCGCTGCCGGGGCACTTCCTGCCGCGGGGCCTGCCGCTCCCGGGGCGGACGTGGGCCAGCCGCCGGGGCGACGGCCGCCGCTGCCCGCGGAGGCTGCGGTGGGCCAGGCGCCGGGGGCCGGGGCCGCCGGGGCGGATGCGGGTCCGGATGCGGGTGCGGGCGTCGTGGGCGCCAGGGGTGCCTGGGACGGCTCGGGAGGCCGGGGCGGCTCGGGAGGCCGGGGCGGCTCGGGAGGCCGGGGCGGCTCGGCCTGCCCGCCGGCGGCGGGGCCTGCGGCGGCCGGGGGCTGCTCGGCGGGGGCACCGGGGGAGCCCGGGTTACCGGGAGCGTCGGGGGCGGCGTACCCGGCCGCAGCCGCCGTATCACCGCCGCCGCTGCCACCGGTGCTGCCGCTCCCGTTCCCCGGTGCCCCGGAAGCCCGTACGGCCGCGCGGGCCGCGGCCGGACCGCCACCGGGCGGAACCGGAGGAGCGGCCGCAGCCGCTGGAGCCGCCGCTCCACCGTGCCCCTCGGGCCCGGGCACGTAGCCCATGGCGGGCATGCCGGCGGGTCCCGCGGAGAAGTTCACGCCGCGCTCGATGCGGTCCAGACGGGCCATGACGGACCGGTCGTCGCCGTAGGCGGCGGGGAGCAGGACGCGGGCGCAGATCAGCTCGAGCTGGAGACGGGGCGAGTTGGCGCCGCGCATCTCGGTCAGTCCCTCGTTGACGAGGTCGGCGGCCCGGCTCAGCTCGGCGGCGCCGAAGGTGCCGGCCTGGGCCTGCATGCGCTCGACGACATCGGCGGGGGCGTCGATGAGCCCCTTCTCGGCCGCGTCCGGAACGGCGGCGAGGATCACCAGGTCACGCAGCCGCTCCAGCAGGTCGGCGACGAAGCGACGGGGGTCGTTCCCGCCCTCGATCACATGGTCGACAACCTCGAAGGCCGCGGCCCCGTCGCCGGTGGCGAAGGACTCGACGACGGAGTCGAGGAGGGAGCCGTCGGTGTACCCGAGCAGGGCGGTCGCCATGGCATACGTCACACCGTCCGCCGCGGCACCGGCGAGGAGCTGGTCCATGACGGACATGGAGTCACGCACGGAACCGGCGCCTGCCCGCACGACGAGCGGGAGCACACCGTCGTCGACCGGGATGGTCTCCTTCTGGCACACCTCGGCGAGGTAGTCCCGCAGGGTTCCGGGCGGCACGAGCCGGAAGGGGTAGTGATGGGTCCGCGAGCGGATCGTCCCGATGACCTTCTCGGGCTCGGTGGTCGCGAAGATGAACTTGAGGTGCTCCGGCGGCTCCTCGACGACCTTCAGCAGCGCGTTGAAACCGGCCGACGTGACCATGTGGGCCTCGTCGATGATGTAGATCTTGTAGCGGCTGCGCGCGGGTCCGAAGAAGGCCTTTTCGCGCAGGTCACGGGCGTCGTCCACGCCACCGTGCGACGCGGCGTCGATCTCGATGACGTCGATGGAACCGGGGCCGTTGCGCGCGAGGTCCTGACACGACTGGCACTCACCGCACGGGGTGGGCGTCGGCCCCTGCTCGCAGTTCAGACACCGCGCCAAAATCCGCGCGCTGGTCGTCTTGCCACACCCGCGCGGCCCGCTGAACAGGTACGCGTGGTTGACCCGGTTGTTGCGCAGCGCCTGCTGCAACGGGTCGGTGACGTGCTGCTGCCCGATGACCTCGGCGAAGGTCTCCGGGCGATAGCGGCGGTACAGAGCGAGAGACGACACGCATACGAGGTTATAGGCGCCCACTGACAACGAGCCCCGCCCCGGGAACGCAAACGCCCCCCACGCACCCGCCAGAGCCAACCTACCCTTGCTGCCTTCCGGCCCTGGGGGAGTTCAGTCAGATAGCGCCGCGTGAGGGGCTGCGCCAAGGTTACCTGATGTCAGGGGCTGGGAACGAGTTCGCGAGCACTCCTCCCAGTCATGTAATGTCTTCGACGGAGGATTCGCCTAGAGGCCTAGGGCGCACGCTTGGAAAGCGTGTTGGGGGCAACCCCTCACGAGTTCGAATCTCGTATCCTCCGCCAGTGCCTCACCGGGCACGATGTCGAAGGGCCCCACCGTTCGCGGTGGGGCCCTTCGACGTTGTCCGTCTCAGTTTCCGTCTCAGTTGGTTTTCGGGAGCTCCCACAGCGCGTCGCCGACTTGCTGCGCGACCTTGCGGAGCATGGTCCCGGTCACGTGCATGTAGCGGGCGCGCATACGAGCCGCTCCCCCGGGCTCCCAACCCATGATCGAGTCGATCACGACGTCCGGGACGCCGAGGATCAGTAGGACCGTAGCTGCGGTGTGGCGAGCGTCATGGAGACGGCCGTCTCGTACGCCCGCGTCACGCAGAAGCCGCTTCCAGGTGTGGAAGTCGGTGTTCGGGCTCAGCGGCCCGCCGGTCGGCGAGGCGAACACGTAGCCCTTGCCCTCCCAGTCGGCAGCGGCCGCGACCCGTTCTCGTTCCTGCGTCTCCTGGTGCTGGCGGAGAATCTTGATCAGCGGGTCGGGCAGGCCGATAGTGCGTCGCCCGGCGCGTGACTTGGTGGACTTGTGCTCTCGGCGGGTCTGCTGCTTCTGAGGGCAGTAGCCAGCCATCCGACCGCAGGGGTCGGCGCCACACCCGTGGGCGTACTTGGGCCGCAGCCGGTTCTTGCGGATGCGGACGTATCCCGCGTCCAGGTCGACGTCTTCCCAGTGGAGCCCGAGCGCTTCCCCCTGACGGAGACCGAGAGCCAAGGCCACGACCCATCGCGCACTGTTGCGGAGCTTGGCGGCCTCCACCAGGACGCTCTGAACCTCTTCGATCGTGAACGGCTCGATGTCCTCTTCTTCGAGTCTCGGGGCCTTGGCGATCTCAGCAACGTTGGTGGCGACATGCCCACGCCGCTTGGCCTCACCGAGGGCGACCCGGATCGTCCGGTGAGTGTGATGAGCGGTGCCGGCGGAGCTCCCGGCTTCCTGCATCCGCTGGTAAAAGCGCTCCAGATGTTCCGGCTCCAGGCGGTCGAGCTTGTGAGCACCGAGGCCGGGGACCAGGTGCACGCGCACGTCGACCTCGTAGCCGTCGTACGTGTTCTCGGAGACGTACGGCTTGGCGATGTTCTCGACCCAGTGCTCAAGCCAGGCCTGGACCGTCCAGCCCTGCCCCGGCTTCCTGAGCTTCTTCTCGTCCCGCGCCCGCTCCATCTCGCGGACTGCCTTGGTCACGGCAGCCTTGGTCTTGCGCTCAATGTGACGACGGTCCGGTTTGCCGTCATCGCGGAGGCCGACCGTCACTCGTCCGTGCCATTTCCCGTCCTTGCCGAAATAGATCGACGAGGCGCCGTTGGGCTGCCGTGTGCGCTTCTCTTCTGCCATGGCTTCCCCCTCAGGCCGCTTCGGCGGGTCGGTGGCGCAGCTTGGCCACGTAGGCGGGTACGGCGTCGGCAGGGATGCGGCGGAGCCGTCCGACCGTCACCGACTCGATCTCTCCGGCCAGGACGAGCCGAAAGCAGGTCGTACGGCCGATCCGGAGCCGCCGTGCTGCCTCTTCGACGGTCAGGAGCATCAGGGAAGGGTCGTGGGACTCCAGCACGGTGGCAGTGGCTCGGGGCTCAGCCATTGGTTGGTTCTCCTTCCGTTCCGGGGGCGGGTTCGAGGGAGGCGGCAAGCCAGGATTCGGCCTCCGAGAGGCCGGTTCCGGCGAAGACCCAGTGCGCGAGGACGTACGTCGTGTCGGGCTCGGGGCCGTTGGCTGTGGCGGCTTGGGCTCGGCGCCATTCGGCGCGGGCGTCGCGGAGGGCGCCGAGGGTGGTGGAGTAGCGGCGGGACTTGGTGGAGAAGTGGCCGCGGAAGCCGAGCATGTGGGCCCAGGCGCGCAGGCGGAGGTGTTCGAGGTCCTTGCGGGCGCCGAGGAACCATGCGGTACGGATCATGCGGCGGGCGTGGTCGCTGATGCCGAACTGGGCGAGTTCGGCGGCGAACTTGAGGGGGCGGTCGAGAGCTCCCGTGGCGGTCTCGGCGCCCTTGGTGGCGTACTTGGCGATGTAGGCGGCGACGGCCCGTTCGGTCAGCTCCTGGCCGTCGTCGAAGTCGGCCGAGCGGATGGTGCGGACGTCGAGTTGACGGCCGAAGGTGAAGGTGTGGGAGCGGCCATCGATGACCGGGCCCTCGACATTGACCTTGGCTGCGGCGGTGCCGATGGCGTCGGTGAGCAGTTCGGCGGTTGCCCAGGTTGGGGGTGCGGTGTCGCCGCCGCTGGGGCCGTCGATGCGGATGACTGCGTGGAAGTGGACCGCTCCGCGCTTCTGGTACTCGGCGACCTTGGCGAAGGACACCCGGGCGTGCTCGCGGAACCGGCGCTGTGACAGTCCCGCGCGCTTGGCGACCTCTCGGCGCAGGTAGGTCGAGAAGCGCCGCCAGAGCGGACCGGCGTGGGCGTTCCACAACACGGCAGCTTCGTAGTCGTAGGTGTCCGGGTCGAGCGGGGTGCCGAGTGCGTCGTCGTCCTGGTCGTGGCGGATGCCGCAGCGGCAGGGGCGTCCGCTGGAGGGGCGGTTGTGGACCGGGCCGAAGCTTGGCGCGGTGAAGGTGGCGAACACGCGCGGGTGCGTGGCGACGTGTTCGGGGGTGCCCTTGCCGCCTCGCAGGCCCGAAGTGATCAGGTGGAAGGTGTCGCGGCGGTAGACCTCCGCGCAGGCGGCGCAGCGGGTCGTGCGGCGGTTGTTGCAGCGGACCAGGAGTTGACCGGCCGGGAGGCTGGTGGAGTCGAGGCGGTGGAGGACGTTGCCGATCTCGCCGGTGCGGGTGTCTACGTCGTATTCGGTGCGGTGGCCGTCGAGGCGGATCGGGTGGGTGCAGCCGCCGAGTCCGGAGAGTTGGCGGAGGATACCCGGCAGCGTGCCCTGCGAGGCCAGGTTCACGAGTTCCGGAAGTGGGGGCGGAGTGGTGCGGGTGAAGATGGCGATTCCCTTCTGACTGGCTCGGTTGGGAGGAAGGCGCCGGGGCGGCGAGATGCTTGGTCGTGTGCCGCCGCCCCGGAGGCCGGCGCGGTTCAGCGGCGGTGGTGGTCGCGGAGCATGGAGCGCAGGACGACAGCGGCCACGGCTACGGAAATCGCCGTGACGGCGACAGCAGCCAGGAGCGCGGTGAGGACGACCCCGCCGACGACCAGGGCCACGACGGTCTTCTGATCGATGGAGACCGACGGGAGGGAGCGCCGTAGGGGCGCCTCCTGGTGAGTCGGGATGTGGGTGTGTGCGGGCGGCGGGGTCGGGCTGTCCGGGTACTTGGGCAGGAACACGGCCGAGGTCTCCTTATCTACTCGTCTAGGTGTGTGAGCCGTTTATGACGGTCACGCCGGAGCGCGTGCCGGACTCGATGGCGGGAGCGAGGAAGGTGTGCGAGAGCCAGAAGCCGAAGAGCGCGATCAGGACGACGACCCAGGTACGGACGCCGAGGAACTTGATCGCTCCCCAGGCGAAGAAGCCGAGGACGACGACGAGCGGCAGGCTGACGGTCACGAGCGCGGGTCCTTTCAGCGGACGGGGCAGCGGTGGGTGCGGGCCGTGAGTTCCGCGGCGGCGCGGCTGTCGTAGTCGGCGGAGAAGCCGCAGCGCGGGGCGGTGCATGCGGCGGTGTGCTTCTCCTGGCCTCGGCCGTCGAAGGAGGTTCCGACCTGGACGGGGCCGATACGGCTGACGTCGCGGAAGCGGCGGTTGGCTGTCATGGGTTGGTCTCCCATCAGATGTGTGCGGCGATGGCTTCCGCCATGGGCGCGGGTACGCCGAGGCGGGCGCGGAGAGTCGGTGCGTCGATCGGGGCGCCGGTGCGGGTGTGGTGCTCGGCGGCGACCTTGCGGGCGTGTTCGACGAGGGCGGCAGGGACGGGAACGGCAGGGCGTTCGGTCGGTGGCTCGATGGCTGGCTGCGCGGGCGGTTCGGGGTCGGGAGCGACCTCCTGGTGCTTGAACTCCCCTGTCTCCTCCACGTCGTCGTGAGCACTCGCCGTTGGCGCGGAATGGGCGAGGAGAGTGCCGCCGAGGAAGGCGACCGCAGGCCAGCCAGCGACGAGGATGCGCAACCAGGCCGGGACCTGGTCCAGGTCGAGGAGGCCGGCGGTCGCGACGTTCGCGCCGAGTGAGGCGGCGAGCGCGATGACGAACCAGCACCACCCGGCCGCTTTCGCCTCCCCCGATCGCAGCCGACGCCAGGCAGCGACGAGCAGCAGGTCAACCGAGATCGGGTAGGCCCACGCCTTCCACCCGTCCTGCCCGGCCGCCGAGGCGATGTCGTGCAGGTGGGCGAAGGACAGCGCGGCAGCGATGACAGCCTGGACGAGCACCGCGTCAACGCGGGCCAGTTGGGCACGCACGAAGCGACTCCTTCCGGATTCAGGCATAGGAGGGGTAGGGATTTGACGTGAGGCGGTCACGCCGACCGGTGTTGGTGGAGGAGGTCAGCCGGTTGCCGAGCGCGGCTCGACGACGGGGCCCGGGGACTCGACCGGCCGCTCCGCGACGTCGGGCTGGAAGGGCTTGAGCGCGGGCAGGTCGGGCACCAGGTGCGCGGAGTCGCGGCAGGTCTCGGCTGCATCGCTGAGGGACAGGTACGGCGTACGGATGCGTGACCACCCACCGGAGGTATCGCCCGCAACTGCCAGGCCGGGCCGTTCGGGAGCAATGGCGCAGGTGGCAGAGACCGCCTCGGGGGCGATGTCGCCGAGTGCCATCTTGGCTGAGGCTTCGTCGTTGACGCGGTGGCAGACCCGGCCGGTCAACTGAGCGCGCAGCATGGTCGCTCCCTTGCCCAGCTCGGCGCCGAAGCGCTGCCCGCAGACCTCCAGGTAGATGCCGGCCGCGCGGCCGAGTTGGGCGAGCCGGATGAGCTGGGTGACCATCTCATCCCGTCGTTCCTCGTCTTTCCTGGTGGCGACGAGGAAGAGTTCAGCCACCTCGTCGACGAACAGCACGACGGGGACGGGGCGTTCGGACGCGGGCAGTCCCCAGGTGTCGGAGGTGATCTCCTCGGCCGGAGTGCCTGGGGCGATGCCCTGCCGGTCCTTGATCAGGTCGTATCGGTCCTCCATTTCCTTCACGAGCACGGGCAGCAGTTCGGCGGCCTGCTCCGGATCGGTCGCCAGCGCGGAGAGACGGGCCGCGAACGGCGCCAGTTCCACTCCGCGTTTGCAGTCGATGCCGACGAGGGCGACCGGCTGAGGGGCGAGTCCGGCGATCAGGTGCCGTAGGTACATGGACTTGCCTGACAGGGTCGCGCCGAGGGTGAGTTGGTGGGGCACGGTCCGGTAGTCGCGTACGAACGGCATGGCGTCTTCCCGCAGTGCCACCGGAACCTGAAGGAACCCGGCGTCCACCTTGCGAGGCATCCGCACCCGCCGCAGCACGTCGAAGCCGACCAGCCGCAGCTCAACCACACCGGGCTTGATCGTCGAGACGTACACGGCGTGAACGCCCCAGGCGTGCCGCAGCCGTTCGGCCGAGGCGGCGACGTCGGCCGGTTCCTGCCCCGGTGCAAGGCGGAGCCGCAGCCGCAGCCCGGTCGAGGTGGGGCGGATGATGCCGCGACGCGGCGGTACGGGCCGGATTTCACGGCGAGTGGTGGCCTTGACCGCCAGCATCCGCAGCCGGGACGGAGCCACGGTCAGGCCGCAGGCTTCCATGACTGAGCCGTAGGAGCTGAGGAGCCGGGCCGTGGATATCGGCAGGCCGACCGTGGACCAGTACACCCCGGGGTGCTTGGCCCGGGCGTAGGCGGCCCCGCCGCCGAGTGCGGCGACAGGACCACCCACTTCCAGGACTGTCGTTAGGTCGGTCATCAGGCAGCGGCCCCGGTGGCGGCCGGGAAGGCGGCCGGTGTCACGGCGGCGGCGCGGTAGGCGATGCCGTGCCGCTGCTGCCCGTTGAAGACGCTCTCCCACGGCCTGGCCACCAGCCCCGGCAGCGAGACCGGAGCCCCGAGCGTCAGCCCCTCGGACACTCCACTCTCGGGAACGGTGACCTTGATCAGCGACGACTCGCCGTCTTCCAGGTAGACGACGCCGAGCGTCATCAGGGCCTCACCGCTCGTCGCGTCCTTGGCGATCTCGCCGGTCTGCCGGTCGCGGACCTTGGGCTCGGGCGCCTCGGTCAGCAGGATCGTTGCGGCCGACGTCTCTACACGGATGGTGCGCAAGACTTCTTCCCATCTACTCGTCTATACAAGATGCGGTGTTCGAACCCGATCTCCGGGAACGACAACCACCTTGCCACACAACTTGCCCACTCGTCTATACGAGTAAGCCTGTTGGGGTGTACGAGTTCGGAGAAGCCTCCCCGCGCACCACCGCCGGTCAGGCGCTCACGTCGCCGGGAGCTGGTACGACAGCACGTACGCGTCGGCCGCCATGACCGTGTCACAGACCTCCACAGCCCGGCCTTCCTGGTCGAACGCGGTACGGATCAAGTGAATGACCGGCACGCCGGAGGCCAGCCGCAGCGTGCGCACCTCATCGGGCGAGGGCATCCGGGCGCGGATCTCTTCCTCAAAATGGTCGAGGCGGTGCCCGAGCTCCTCAAGCCGGGCGTAGATGCCACCGGGCCCGGGGTTCGGCTCGGCGATCGGCGTACCCCGCGCGATGTCGAGCGGCAGATACGAGGTAGCGAACTCCACCGGCCGCCCGTCCAGCAGATACCGGCGACGCCGGGCCAGCACCCGCCGCACGGACCCGAGCCGGGTGGAGACGTCCTGGCTGGCCTTCTCCTCCTTGACTTCCAGGCTGTCCACCTGCGGGTGACTGCCGGCGGCGTCGGCCTCCACGATGAAGGCGGACTTCCCCTGCTCGCGGTGGCGCCGGGCGAACCGGTCTGAGGCGAGTCGCCGTACAGGCGGCCGTGGTCGCACGAAGACGCCTTTGCCATGCTCGGCGTGCACCAGGCCCTCGCCCTGGAGGACGGAGAAGGAGTTTCGAACCGTCATACGGGAAACCCCGTAATGCTCGACCAGTTCGGCCTCGGAGGGCAGCTTTTCGCCCTCCTTGAATCGCCCACGGTCGATGGCCTCGCGCAGCTGGTCGGCGATCTGCCGGAAGACCGCACGATCGCTCGTGGGGTCGAGATCGCCGAGGAGGCCGGAGGAAAGAGAGGGCACGTGTACTCCTTTAGGTATCTAGACGAGTGGGCGAGCTTTGTTGCTACCGTGGAGAGCCTAGCCAGCTGAGAGGGCAGAGGAACGTGAGCACCGACCGTCCGCACTCCGTGAGCGTCGCCGGAGTCATCGTCGACGACCAGGACCGCGCCCTCTTGATCAAACGCCGTGACAACGGCCACTGGGAACCCCCGGGCGGAGTCCTCGAACGCGAGGAAACCATCCCCGAGGCCCTCCAGCGGGAAGTCCTTGAAGAGACCGGCATCAAGATCGCGCTTCCCGCGACCCTGACCGGGATCTACAAGAACATGAAGGGCTTGATCGTCTCCATGGTCTTCCGCTGCGAGGCCGCCGACGGCACGCCCACCACCGGGGACGAGACCCGCGCACTGCGCTGGGCCACCCGCGAAGAGGTCATCGAACTCGCCGACGAGGCATACGCGATCCGCGTCCTGGACGCATTGGACGCGGTATCCCCGCCGGCCATACGCGCCCACGACGGCGTCAAACTCGTCTAGCCCGAACCCGCTGCACATGGCGGCCTACCAGCACGAAGGAACTTGTATGCACGAGTATACGAGCACCGCCCGGGTCTGGGGACTCACTTGCCCAGGTTTTCCTGAAGAGGTCAGCAGGGCCCGCCGCTGGACACGGGACATCCTGCGTGGATCGCCTCTGGCCGACGACGCCGAGCTGATCGTGAGCGAGCTGAGTTCGAACGCGATCCTTCACACGGCCAGCGGCACGGCATCCGGCAGCTTCCACCTGGCCCTCGCAGTCTCACGGCAGGTGGTCGCCCTGTCGGTCACGGACGCCGGAGGCACCGGCATCTCCCCCAAGGTCGAGCACCAGGACCAGGACGCCGAACACGGCCGAGGGCTGGGCATGGTCACCGCGCTCGCGCACCGGGTCTTGGTCCACAACAGCCAGGCCGGCCACACGGTCACCGCGGAACTCTTCGCGAGCCCTCGACCAGGAGGACGCGCATGGTGACGGCGACTCCTCACGAGCGCTTAGCCGCCGCAGAAAACGGCACTGCATACCGCTGCTGGGCAGTGGCCTACCCCGCATACGAGACCCGCTCCATCTCCCTGGGAGCACTCGACACGGCGAGTCCCCGCCTCGCACTGCGTTGGCTGCGCGAGCAGACGCGCAACGTCACCGACCAGCTCGACGCGGCATACGCCCAGCCGGGGCGCCACTGGTTGAGGGACGAGGCCGAGCACGAACGTGCACTCGCCTACCTGACCGGGGGCACCGCCTACCAACTCACCCTGTACGACGAGAACACCCGCTACGTGCTCGTTGCCTACCCGCCGGGAGTGACCTCGTGACCGGACTCCCGCGCGGCTACTGGTGCGAGTGCTGGACCCAGGACCTCACCAACGAGTCGGAGCAACCGGCTCTGCATGCATCGTTCGACGCGTACTCCGCTCCCCAAGCCGACAGATGGGTAGCAGTCGCGCTCAGGACCATCACCCCGGCACTAGACACCGCAGCCAGCGGCGAAGCGTGGTCATGGCTGTACGAGGAACGAGTCGAGACAAGAAGAGCTCTCCTGCGCTCCGAGCCCTGCACGGTGACAGTCAAGCACGCCACCACCCGCATCACTTGGACGATCCGACCAGTGCTCTTCCTGCCCCTCGCTCACCGCCGAGGTCGCGAGCTTCCTCCATGTGCGTACGACTTCAAGCCCCGCACCACCGACTGAGTTACAACTTTCTCTACTGGTTCAAGGCGGCTCGCTCCGCTCACCGCGCGCGGCCCGGCCTCCGGCCGGGCCTGCGCTCCTGTCTCCGCCCCGCTCCAGCCCGGCCGGCGCCCGTGCCGCGCGTACAGCAATCAGCCACTTGATGCCAGAGAAGAGGTACGCCGTGGCTGGGGCGGTCGGCTACACGGCTTTACGGAGCCACTTTGGCGCGAGCCTCGAAGATCATGGCCCCAACGTCGTGCTTTACCGGGCAGGTCCACAGACTGCCCGACGCGCCGGAAGCTTACGGGGCCATGATCACTCGCGCCAAAGCAGCGCCACCCCAAAGCCGCTCCGCCGACCTAAGGGGTTATGTGGACCGCTACATGACGTCCGTGACCACCCAAGAGGTGGGCAAACCTTGAGAATCTCGCAACACGACCGGCTCGCAATTTTTGGAAGCATTCTTTATTGCGGCCTTGAGTGCATCATCTAGATTCTTGGTAACTTTGGCGGCGCGAGTTGAGGTCTCTCTTTTTTCACTATATCCCCTGGATCCCGGATCCAAAAATCGCAAACTCAACCCCGCCGATACTTTAATTTTCCCGGCAAGGATTTTAGCGTCACCTTCTTTCAGTAGCCGAGCAGCTCTGCTCAGGATGACGTCAAACCCGAGAGCGATAGAAACGGCCTGTGTGCAGAAATTCTGCAGATCTCGCGGTTGAGTGTCCGCATCAGCATTATGTGCAGCATCATGACGCCATCGTATTGCCTGGTCATAAGCCGCCTTCAGTGGCATACTGCCTGCCCCACATCGACTCGCAATGAGGGATATTTCGTTCCAGGCATCAGCAGCATGGAAAGCCGTGACAATCTGCGTCACCTCGCCACTGCTTACGTTTGAGCCTGAATACCCAAGACTGAACCGACTCAGTTGAAGAGCGCCGCCTGCTGTGCTTGCAACGTGTCTGCCAGCCTCCTGCAACAGCGCTATGGGATCTTGACCTGCGTTCTTGGCCATATCCGCTCGAGCTCTTGCCGCCTTCATCGCCCCCAACGTAGCGGCATTTTGCAGAATTTCTGGCAGATCGGTGAAATGAACGACGGTTCTACTCACCGCATCTAGCAAATCTCCCGTCCGAGCGCGGATGAAATCCTCAAGGGAGGTGAAAGCCACCACCATAAGTCCGTTGCGCAACAGCCGGGCACGACTGTTGTGCGCCACATCAGTTAGTACGCGATCAATAAGAAACGGTTCACTAGCAGCTTGCTCGATTGTGCGGATCCGCTGAATAAACGCCTCACGCGACGATAGAGACATACACACCCCCCGCAGCTGCTAGAATTCCGTAACCAATTCCAAAACCCTACCGATGCGATACGCGACACGTGAAGGCGTGTTAGTAGACAGACGGACGGCTTCATTGAAAGTCCGGTCGTCGAAAAGGGAGCGAGTATTTTCCACAACGTCAGCACTCCGTGACGCCAACGAGGCCAGCCGCTTGTCGTCTACTGAACTCACGGCCACCATCTGGGCGTCGTACATACCGGCCAACATTTGATCACGCCAGCCGTTGCCCTCGGGACGTTTGAAGGCGTGAGGCCCCCAAATTTGCTCACACGCACTCAGCGCTCGCAGGAATGTTTGACGGAGTCGGTCAATTTCCCGAGCTCCCATATTCATGTTTGTCTCCATGTAACTGTCCATGGAGACTCGATAGTCACCGGAGAAACTTCGCCACTGCTCCAGCAGGACCAGGTAACGCAGCACGGACTCTGCGTCCTGCATGAGATTGTAGGCAGAAGACCTATTGTCCTTGATTTTAAGTTGCCGCCGCAGGAATGGGGCTTCAGAAAGCTCCATCAGTAGATCATTCAGTGGGCCACGGTAGATTACGTTCCGGATCTCCTGTGCGTTGAGTGGCTCGCCACCGGAGTTCAGTCGATGGAAAACTTCATACTTCGTTGACCGGTCCGACTGCCGAAGGATGGTGATCGCCCTGATGTAGGGCCTAACTTTAAGAGCGTTTTGAAGCTCGCCTGGCAGGTCCGAAAATCGCAAGCCGTTAATCTCTTCAAAGCGAGTTAGCTGCGTAAGCTGAAACTTGTCCGCCATGAAATCGCGAATCGCAGTGATACGCTGCTTACCATCGATCACGGAGTAGCTTCCGTAATCATCTTCAGACAGGTATACAGGCGGAACAGGAACGTTCATCAGGAAGGACTCGATGAGAGCAGATTGGCGACGCTGGTCCCACCTTTCCCGCCGTTGAAATAGTGGCGACACATCAATTGCGCCAGTCTGCGCCATCTGGAAGATAGTCTCCAGGGAAAGGTCAGACGCCTGAATTACTAGAGCGTCTTGAGATTGCTTGAACTTCTTAACAATGCCAGATTCCGACATTCCCGCCCCGCTTCCTAGCCAGAGGAGTCTCTTTAGTCGATCCTGAGTATGCCCCAGGTGGCGCAGTGAAGGGAACGGATTCACTGACTCTGGCGACGTGCGTACCGCCAGAGGTCGACGTAATAGCCAGGCGTACGCCGAGCCCTGGGCGCGCCCGAAGCAGGAGACCTTAAGTTCGCTGCGTGTCGCTCAGGGCTCGTCTACGCGACCGTTCAGACAGAAGAGAAGCCACTCAAGCCAGTCCGCCGTGACTCCCATAGAGGTGGCCCAGCCGTGCATGCAGCTGACGTAGGTGGCGTACCGGGTGGGCCAGTGGCGTGTGCCGGCCGCCTTCCAACTGGTCCAGCCGAGGGCGTTGAGCGAACGGAAGACCCGGTCGTCGAGGATCAAGGCCCGATCGCATGGGGCGTCGCGGTCATCCACGGCCGCGAACCACTTGGTGAAGAAGGACCGTCCCACCCCCTTGAGGGCGAATTGCCGGTAGGCCTCGCTCAGGTCGCCGACTCGGACCGCTTCGCGCGTGCTCCGCAGGACAGTGGGCATGCGCGTGTCGGACAAGGCCGCTTCCGTGTATCGCGGTCCCCGTCCGTTCGTGGTGCCCGAGCCCCAGACCATGACTGCCACGAACAGGTCACGCAGACTGTCGGGATCGTCGTCCCTAACGCGCTCACGAATATGGGCCAGGTCGCCCCGGCTGATGAGACGGTCGCCGCTCGCCCCGCTCACACATCCGACGCCGGTATCGAGTTCGCCACTCCGTGCGACTCCAACCGCGAGCGCCACGCTTCTGGACGGAAGCGCACGGGCTTCTGTTCGCAATCGCCGTAGCGGACCACAAGCTTCCGAAGCTGCTCCATCATGCTCCCCCTGGCCACGACGACGGCGGCGTGCGTCACCCACAGCGTATGGGAGGAGATGCCAGGCCGACCGCCTATCCGCGATGGCGTATGGACCAGCCCACTGCCAGCACGATCAGAACCGACAGCGCGAAGCCCAAACGGTGACCGGGTTCATCTTCGAGTCAGTCATGACTCGCTTCGCGCGTAGCCGCAGGCTCCTCGGTCGAGTCGCAGTGAGTAGCCGCGGTCGTAGAAGGCGCAGCCGCGGGGACGACTACTCGTTCAAATCGTCAGCCGCGGTTGCATCTTACTCATCCGCGGCTGTAGCGTCCTCGATCTGTTGGACCATCAGGCAGGCGCAGTGCGCGTCCAGTTGGAGGGAGCCCCGTTGTCGGAGACACCCACGGCCAAGTTCGCCACACTCATCGAGGTCGACAAGGGGCAGCCCATCCGTGTGATGCCGGTCAGGAAACATCTTTCGCTGGCCACGGTGACGTGGGGCCACCTGTCGCGGATCGTGCCTGATCCCCGACGGGCGGAGGACCCGAAGGCGCTCCCGTACCTGTCCGCCGCCGAACGCGAGCAGGCGGAGATTCGCAATGAGATCCAGCGGATGATTCATGGAACGAAGAAGAAGGAAAACGCTAAGGACTACGCGCGCTACGTTGCGAACGGGATCGCCGGCATCCGCGGCGAGAGTTGGTCTACTCCTCCCTTCGCTCTCTGGGTGCCCCAAGAGTTGGAGCACGTCGAGGCCAACGGGCCATTCGGCGTCGACTACATCGCCTACCTGCCCTTCGATGCGAGCGGGGTCCTCATGGACGCCGAGACGCAGCACTTGGCACACATCCACTTGTCGGAGAGCCCCTCGCGCTACGGAATCACACGGGAGCAGGTCACCAGTCGGCCCGTGTGTGTGGAGATCTACCACGGCATCCCCTTGAGCGCAGCCCGCCAAATCTTCCACGACCGCAACCTGCTCGGGGTTATCCCGAACAAGAACGTCGCGCTCAATTCCGACTCGAACGACGCCGCCACCAGCATCACCTTCGCTCTGATGGACCGGGTCTCTGTGCCGCACCCGATCACCGGGCAGGAAGTGTCCCTGAAGTCCTTGGTGGCCACGAACAAGAGGCAGCTCAAGGTCGCAGATCCGGAGTGGATGACCCTGTCGACACTGCGCTCGTTCACGGTTACGACTATCTTCGGCCGCTCTGGGTTCGAGAAGACTAGCGGTGCGGTCACGGAACAAGACCTGCCGAAGGGTTACCCGAAGGATGCCGCAGAGGCTGCGGTTGCCCAGGTGGCCAGCGCGCTCTTCCGGACCTTTGCTGACGAGTTCAGCTCCCGCACTTCAACCGTCATCGCCGCTCCGGCCGTGCTGGCAGCTTTGGGAGCGGTCGGGCACAAATGCATGCCCTGGAGCGACGAACCGCGCCGGTCCGTGGAGGAACTCAGCACTCTGCTGTCGGACGTTGTCTGGAAGCGGGATCCTGCGATCTGGAATGGCATCGCTGGTAAGACAACCGCATCCGGCGCTTTGTCGGTTGCCGGAGGCGTGAAGGATAACGGCTCGAAAACGGCTACCGCACTGGAGGATGCTGCCTCGCCTACCTTCAACCGCATCCGTGGCAGGGGCGCCCCGGAGTAGCAGGCGTCAGGTGACGCTCTTAAGACTCCGTCGCCCCCAAAGCACACCTCTCACAGCAATACCTGGGGGCGACGGCAGACCACCCACCCAAGAAAGGTGCACGGCAGTCATGACCAGTATGCAGCCGCTCCCGGAGCGGAGCGAGGAACCCCGGCGTCCCAAGGGAGTGCTCGTCGCCCTTGCTACCGGCTATGCCGGCGGCTACGCCGCGGCGCTCGGCGTCACCGGGACGCCGAGCGACTCAACCACCTCAGCGGCCGTGGCTTCAGTTCAAGGGGTGATCGCCGCCATCTGCTGGATCTTCTGGCAGGAGCGCAGATGATCAACCAGGCTTGATCCGGCGGGGGGTGCTGCCCGTGGGGGCAGCACCCCGCCTGTACGGCGACGGGGGGTCAGGCCGGACGAAGGGTTGTGAGTCCGGCAGCCTGCCCCGTCTCAGTTTCCGTCTCATTCACGGCAGTACGCAGCCGTTCAGTGGAGTCCGCACCCCGGTGCGGACTCCACTGAGTGACCGCCCATGAACGCAGGTGAACGCCCCGAACGTAGCCCAAGAGCCCGCCAACACAGTTGGAAAGCGTGTTGGGGGCAACCCCTCACGAGTTCGAATCTCGTATCCTCCGCCAGTGCCTCACCGGGCACGATGTCGAAGGGCCCCACCGTTCGCGGTGGGGCCCTTCGACGTGCGTGGTGTCAGTCGATCGCCAGGGCGCCGCGGGAGCGGCTGGATGAGGTGATCCGAGCCGGGTCTTGATGGATGACTTCAGTTCCCGGTGGCCGGGGTGTCGGGGCCGGTGGCGCGCGCATAGGTGAGGAAGGCCGCGCCGCTGTCGAGCACGGTGTGGCCGGTGAGCTGCCAGCCGCGCGGGTCGAAGGCGGCCTTGTGGGAGAAGAGCGGGATTCCGGCGCCGGTGGTCAGCGGTGCCACCTTGAGGATGAGCTGGTCGATCTCGCCGTACAGGGAACCGGCCAGTTCCGCGCCGCCCAGCAGCCAGATGTCCTTGCCGTCCTCCTGCTTCAGCTGCCGCACCTTGTCGACAGGGTCGTCGGCGACCAGTTCGACGGCCGGGTCCGGGCTCTCGGTGAGGGTCCGGGAGAAGACCAGGTGACGTAGGTGGGGGTAGGCATCGGCGATGCCGGCCTTGAGACCGATCTCGTAGCTGCGCCGTCCTTCCAGAACGGTGTCGAAGTGCGTGCCTTGCGCGGTGACGGACAGCGCCGCCCGGGCGTGAACAGGCAAGGTCTCCGGGTACTCCGTCACAAGGTGCTGGATGTAGTCCTCAGGGATCGGCCAGAAGCCGTCCGGGCCCGTGGGATCGGCGCCGTCCGGGCCCGCGATGAATCCGTCCAGCGTGGTGGCGATGTAGTACACGAGCTTTCGCATGCGGTGCTCTCTCTTCTCGGGCTGCGCGATGGGCCGGGGATCAGGAGTGGTCCGGTGTGATCCATTCGACGAGCTGGACGATGACCCCGTTGGGGTCGGTGACCTGGAACAGGCGTTCTCCCCATGGCTCTTCGCGCAGCGGCATCGTGATGTCGACGCCTTCGGAACGCAGTCGTTTCTCCTCGGCTTCAAGACCGGTGACGGTGAAGGCGAGGATCAGTCCGCCGGCGTGCCGGTCGCGCTGGTCGGGCGGCAGGACGTCGATGCCCCGCCGGAGCAGGACGATGTCGACGGCGGCATCGTCACGGGTGAGGGAGGCGAATCCTTCGGCCACGGCCTGTTCCCGGTAGCCGAGGTGCTCGGTGAAGAAGCCGCGGGAGGCCGCGATGTCTTCGACCGTGAGGGAGACGGTGGAAGCGGTGATCCTCAAGAAGGGTTCCTTTTCCAGGCTGCGGGGTCGGGACGATGTCCCTTCAGAACTGATCTTACGTCGATTGTAATGTTACCTCCATGCGATCGACGCTGTAAGCATATTTTTACTACGGAGGTAAGATTCGCCTCATGGAGACGACGACGAGCGCCGCAGCGAGTGCCACCACAGCCGGCGTCACCGCCCCCCTGGGTCTGCGGGAGGCGAAGAAGCAGGAGACGCGACAGCTGATCTCCGACCATGCGACACGGCTCTTCATCGAGCAGGGCTTCGAGAACACCACCATCGCCGAGATCGCAGCGGCCTCCCGCGTCGCGAAGAAGACGGTGACCAACTACTTCGCGCGCAAAGAGGACTTGGCCCTCGACCACCAGGACGAGTTCAGCGCCACGCTGGCGCGCGCCGTGACGTCCCGCCGCCCTGGCGAGTCCGCCCTCGCGGCACTTCGCCGTGCTTTCGAGGCCGCCGTCGCGGCCCAGGACCCGGTCGCCGGATTCGCCGGCCCGGACTTCTCCCGCATGATCACCGACAGCCCCACCTTGTCGGCGTGCCTGCGTAACCTGCACGACCAGCGCGAGCAGGTGCTGGCCGAGGCCCTCGCCGAGGCCGTCGGTGCGCAGCCGGACGACATCATCGTGCGCACGGTCGCCGGGCTGCTCGGCGCCACGCACCGCGTGCTGTTCCAACGCATCCAGGACCTGACCCTGGCCGGGCACACCAACGACGAGATCGCCAGGACCATCGCGAAGGAAGCGGCACGCGCCTTCGACGTTCTCGAACCGGCCGTCAGTGACTACGCGATCGCCTGAGGGGTCCTTTCACCATGCTGGGTTGCCGCGGGCGAGGGTCATGCAGTGGGGCCACCGCACCCGACCCGGGCCCGAGCCATGTGGTTGTCCGCGCCGGGCGATTCCTGGACACCGCCAGCCGCACCCCGGGCAGCGCGGGGCGGATCAAGGTGTCGTGCTGGGAATCACGCAGTTCTTCGGCTGGGGTTTGCCCGTCGGCCAGCCCAGACCGACGAACTTCAGGGTGCCCTGGCCTTTTCGGCCCGGGTCGAGTTCGACGATGGCGGCCGGTTTGTCGTAGGCGTTGCCGCCGGTGGTGAGGCAGATCAGGCCGCTGGTGGCCTGGACGCGGTGGCGGGACTGGAGGAGGGACCACTGGCGGCCCACGTCCTCGCGGGTGGGGGCGGTGGTCTCGGGGGCGCCTCGTTGGGCCTGGTGGAGGGCCTTGCCGATGGTGAGGAGGCCGTCGTGGACGAGCATCGTGCGGGAGTCGTCCAGGTTCGGGGTGGAGCCTAGAGCGATGCCTTCGCGCTGGGTGGCCTTGATCTGGTTTCTCAGGGTGTCCAGGGCCGCCTGGGGTTCGGTGAGGTACTGGGGGAGGTCCTGGGCGGACGGCTTCTTGTGGTGGGTCGCCGTGTGGTTCTTCGTCCACTTCGCCAGTTCCGTGGTCCAGGCGTCGGGGTGTGCGGGAGCCGCGTACTGCACCGTCACCTTCGCCCTGCCGTCGTCGCCGCGGAGCCGGTCCCAGTCCTTCTCCGTCATGGCCTGGCGCAGCGAGGCCGCGTCGGAGCCGCTGACGATCGTGTAGTGGCGGTTCTCGCAGCCCACCTGGGCGAGTTTGAGGGCGAAGATGCGCAGGTGGAGCGTGCGGCCCGCGAAGTAGATCGTGTCGGCCTCGGAGTCGCAGATGTTGTTGGCCGTCTGGGTGAACTGGTTGCCGGTCGAGCCCGGCTCGTCGATGGACGGGGACTCGAAGGACATCGCGGCGGGGCCGGCCGGGCCCTTCTCCTTGATCCTGCTGAACGCCCTGGCCAGCGACTCGTTGTAGCCGTCGGGGCGTTTGTCGTAGACCAGGACCGTCCTGAGGTTCCGGCGGCCGCGTTCGCCGTTGAAGTTGGCCAGGGCCTGGGCCGCGTCGTTGTTGGTGGGGAGAATGCGGGCCAGGCCGGGGAACTTCAGGGCGGCCATGCCGTCCGGCCGGTCCTCGTTCGCGATCCTGTCGCCGCTGATTCTGGCCGCGAGGACCGGGATCTTGTTCTCCGTCAGGCGTTTCACCGCCGCCTCGGTGGCGGCGAGGCTCAGGTTGAAGCCGGTGACCGCGCGCAGCCGGTCCTCGGGGGAGGCGGCCATCCGGAGCAGGGTCTCGACGACCTTCGCCTGATGGCCGTAGGCCTGACCGGGGTTGGCCAGGACCAGGCGGATCCTGGGGGGTTCGCCCTCGCCCTCGTTGGCCTGCCGTTGTCCCAGGTAGGCGCCCTGGAGGTCGCTGCGCATCTGCCGGCGCAGGGCCTCGCGGTCCGACTGGAGCGGCAGCATCATCGCCACCGTGACATGCGGCTGGTTCTCGATCCGCTGGTTCTCGCGGGCGATGGCCCGGGCCACGTCGGCGATCTCCGGGGTGCCGAAGTCGTAGCCCTCGCCGTTGACGCCGACGCACTCGCCCTCGATCCGCTCGACGCCGTCGGCGCAGGTGTCCGGCCTTCCGAGGAGGGAGGTGGTGAGGGCCACGCCTGCCACGATCGCCGCTACGAGCAACACCGAGTAGAGGATCTTCCGCCATCTGGGCATGCCGTCATCTCCTTCGCCGGAGCTGTTCGGTGCAGGTGCAGCGCAGCAGGGGCTGTTCGTTCTCCGCCAGGCCGCTCCAGTCCGTCGCCGTCCTGCTGAGCCGGCCCGCGCCCTCGAAGTCCATGATCGAGAGCAGGTCCAGCAGCTTGGCCAGCGTGCGGGCCGTCTCCTTGCCGGTGGGCCTGGTCCGCTCCTCGCACAGCCACACCGCGTGCAGCAGCTGGTCGACGGTCCGGCGCAGCGGCGGGCCGTCCGCCGCGACCAGCCCCTGGGCGCGCTCCCGCCGGGCGTCGGCCCCGCCCGGATAGGGGGCTTGGGCGATCTCCAGAAGATCCGCGCACCATGCGCCGGGGCGGCCGGGGAGTGTGGCGGCGAGGTGGCTGACGACGTCGTCCGCGCCGCCGGACACCAGGTGGTGGTTCATCCGGTGTGCGGTGAGCGAGCGGAAGGCCCCGTCGCCCTGGGTCCCCTGCGCCTCCCCCACCGCGCGTTCCGCGTAGTGGTCGCGCAGCAGATGGTGGTCGGCGTACCAGGCGGCGCCGCCGGGGCGCAGTCCGTAGAGCCGGTGCACCAGCAGCTGGCGGAGGCCGAAGTCGCCGATGAAGTGGCGTTCGCAGGTGGGCCATCCGGTGTCGGTGAGGAGCTGGGACACGTGATGGGCGGTCAGGTGGTGGACGTGGCCCGACTGGTGGTGGCGCAGCAGGACGTCCGCGCACTCCGTGTCGTGGGCCACCGACAGGTGGGAGAGGAGGTCGAGCCACTGGGCCCGGTGCTCGGTGGGGAGCCGTACGGGTAACTGGTCCAGGATCAGTTCGCGGAGCAGGACGTCCGCGACCGGGCGTTCGGGGGTGTCGTCGCCGGGGAGCCGCAGCGGGGCGTCCAGGATGTCGCGGTCGTTGGCGTCCGCCGGCATGCGGAAGGCCGCGGCTGCGGCGGCCAGCCGGATCACCGTGTGCGGGCGGCCGCCGCTCAGCCGGGCCACGGCCGCGTCGATACGGCGGCGGTTCGTGCCGCCCTCCGGCTCGGCGCGCTGCTGTCTTCGTACGGTTTCGCGGCGGAGCTGGTCGCCGGTGAGCAGCGGCATCCGCAGCAGGACCACGCCGTCGGCCAGGGGTGCCCGGTCCGCGGCCCCGTCCGTGCGCCGGGACCAGGCCGGCGGGGCGCCGTCGGCCGGCCGGTACTCCGCCGGGGGCGCCGCCTCCGCGGGCGGCAGGCCGCCGTGCAGGAAGGCGCCGCCGTCCGACCGGCGTGCCGTGCCCACGATCACCACGCGGTCGCGCTGCCCGGCCCGGCGGTCGGTGAGGACGGCGCGCAGCAGCCGCTCGCCCAGGGGCGACTCGGCGTGGTCCAGCAGCATCGCCGGGCGGCCGACCCGGCGGAGCCAGCCGGAGGGCGAGGCGTACGCAGCCTCCAGGTCCTCGCGCAGGGCCCGGAAGAGGAAGCTCTCCGCCACCTCCCGTGCCTCGCCGCCGGCGCGGAAGTCGGCGGCGAGGATGCGCAGCCCGATCCTGGGCTGGCCGGCCGCGCCGGGGTAGGCGCCGTAGAGCCGCTCCAGTTCCGCCCTGCCCCTAGGGCCCAGTCGCTGGAAGAGGGCGTCCAGCAGGGCGTTGCTCACGGCCGCGGAGTACGGGTCGAGCGCCTGCCCGTACAGGGTCATCAGCAGGTTCCGGATGGCGCCGCGCAGCACGCCCCGCCAGAAGTCGCCGGTGCCCAGGCCCCGCAGGCGCTGCTTCTGGGCCAGGCCCTCGTAGCGTTCGGCCTCCGTGGCGACCGCCTCGGGCGTGCCCTCGGTGACGCCGGTCGCGATCATGGCAAGGCCCGGGAAGAGCCGCGGGAAGGCGAACGAGCCGCCCGTGCCCTGCCAGGTGCACAGCCGCCGGGCGACCTCGACCAGGGCCTCGGTCGTGGCCGAGCGGGCGCCGGGCTCCGGGTCCGCGCGGTCCGCGTACACCGGTGAGGCGCAGTCCAGGTGGATCACCGGCGCCTTGGCGGCGAAGCGGTCCCGTACGGCGCGCAGCAGGCGGCCCTTGCCCATGCCCGGGCCGCCGGTGAGCAGGACGACGGGGAGGTCGGGGCCGTAGAGCAGGTCCCGGCCGGTCCCGGACGGCGTCCGTCCGAGCAGCCGCGCGAAGAAGCCCTCCTCGCCGAGGAGTTTCTCGAACCCCAGTTCTTCACACACGGACTCCCCCATGGAGTGCCTGCCCGCCCGGGGGCGGGTGACCCGCGACCGATGTGCCAGAAAGGATTCAGTGGAACACGGAACCTCTGGCCGGACAACGGGGGCTGCACGGGATGGAGTTGGTGAAGGAACCGGCTCTGTCTAGGACACGATCCGCACCTGCTTCGACACCGTCACCTGGTCGACGTCCGACACCCGCACGGTCGTCTTCATCGTCCAGGTCCCGGGGAGGGGCAGGTTGACGGAGTTGGTGCCCCAATAGCCGATGTCGGTGAGTTCGGCGTCGATCGGGCCGACCTTCCGGGAGGGCAGGGTGAAGGTGATGCGGACCTCGGGGACGGTGATCGGGCCCCCGTCGGAGCCGTGGACCACGGCCTGGATGCCGTTCTCGCCGACACGCCCGGGGTCCACGGTGACCTGAACCGTGCCCCGACCGGTCAGGGAGTCCAGGCCCGTGTCGAAGGGCACCGTGACCAGGGTCGTGGGCGGCAGCGCGCCCGCCGGGGCCTGTTGCGCGGCCTCGGCCTGGGCGCGGCCCGGCAGCGTGGTGGTGAGCAGGGTCGTGATCAGCAGCACCACGGCGGCGACGGCGACCTCGATGAGGACGGAGCGGCGCAGACCCCGCCGTACGTCCCTGTCCCCGTTCTCGTCCCCGTCCCCCGGCTCGGGGGACGGCGCCTCAGGCTGCTCCGGCTCCCCGGCGTCCGGCGTCTCGGGCTTTCCGGTCGCCTCCGGCGGCGGGGCGCCGACCGGCTGCGCGACCCGTTCGCGCACGGCCACCGCCGGGGCGGTCGCCGGCGCGGTCGCCGGGGCCGCGATACGAGCCGTCCAGCGGCGCGAGTACCCGGCCGCCAGTACCAGCGCGGTCACCGCGACCAGTTTCGCGAGCAGCAGCCGGCCGTACGACGTGCCGGTCAGCGCGGAGACGGAGCCGAGGCCGCGCCAGGACTGGTACACGCCGGTGACGACGAGGACCGTCACCGAGGCGAAGGCGATACGGGAGAAGCGGGGCACGACCTCCGTCAGGTCCTCGCCGGACGAGCGGCGCAGGGTCAGGAGCAGGGCCACGAGGCCGCCCAGCCAGACTCCGGTCGCCAGCAGGTGCAGCACGGACGACGTCATCGCCAGCGGCACCTGGATCCCGGCGGAGGCGTGCTCGGCCGCCGCCCAGGTCAGGGCCAGTCCGACGGCCAGGGTCGTGCCCGCAGCCAGCGCTACGGGCTGCCGGCGGTCATGGCTGTCCCGGCTGTCCGGACGCCTGGAGAGCCACACCAGGAAGACGGCGGTCAGCAGGAGAACGGCCAGCCTGGCGAGCAGGGCCAGGCCCGGGCGGCTGGTCAGGGTACGGGCGAGGACGGAGGCGTCGAACGCCGCCGCCGGGCCCGAGCCCGCCTCGTACGGGGCGCGCAGCAGGAGCAGGGCGACCGTCGAGCCCAGCAGCGTCCACCAGGCCGTCACCAGCGGCCCCCGCAGCGGGGACCTGTTCGCGGGACGGCACAGCAGTGCGAACGCCGCCGCGCCGACGAGCAGCGCGGCGGCGAGGTAGGCGAGGTAGCGGGCGGCGTCGTAGAGGCCGCCGGTCAGCGGGTCCTCGTCCGGGCCGGTGTCGATCTGCGTGGCCGTGGCGGACCGTTTGCCGACGGAGAAGGTGAAGGCGCCGGAGACCGGGTGGCTGTCGGCGGAGACCACCCGCCAGGCCACCGTGTAGGTGCCCTGGGCGAGCTTCCCGGGCAGGCCGACCCGGGCCGTTTCGGAGCGGCCGTCCGCGTGCGCGGCCTCGCCGGTGTGGACGCGGCGCTGGTCGGGGCCGAAGACCCGGAAGGAGTCGTCGAGCAGGCCTACGGATTCGGTGAAGGTCAGGGTGACACTGCGGGGGGCTTGCTTGACGACGGATCCATCGTCAGGGGTGGTGGTGCGGAGGGCTGCGTGGGCCGAGGCGGGGGCTCCGCTGCAGAGGAGCAGGACCAGCACGGTGCAGAGCAGCACCAGGGCTTGGATCCGCCGAGGGTGTCCGACATCGCGCTCCTCGTTCCGCCGTGGGTCCACGTGGTTCTCCGGGGTCGGGCAATACCGCTTCCGGCTATGTACGGATGGGAAGCGTGTAACGCTCACCGGGTGTGTGGCTGTGTTGTGTGGCGGCTGCGGGTGCGTTGTGGCTGGTCGCGCGGTTCCCCGCGCCCCTAGATACGTGACAGCCCTGCGATCCTGTGCGCCTCTGTCGGGTAGCGCGCCGTCAGCTCCTCCTCATCCCCGTGTTCGTAGCCCTCGAACGTGAAGCCGGGCGCCATCGTGCAGCCGAACAAGGTCCACTGCCCGCGGGTCCTCCCGCCCATCCACGTACCTGCCGGGACGGTGAACTGGACGTGCTGGCCACCCAGGACATCCGGCCCGAGCACCACCATCCGCGTGCTGCCGTCCGGGGCGAGCAGGAGGAGCTCCAGGGGATCGCCGAGGTAGAAGTGCCAGACCTCGTCGGTCGGGAGGCGGTGGAGGGCGGAGAAGGCGGCCGCTGTCAGGAGCGCGACGATCGCCGTGCCCTCGGGGCGGCCGTCGGGGCGTTCGGGGCCGGCCCAGGTCTGGCGGAACAGGCCGCCTTCGCGGGGGATCGGTTCCAGGCCGTAGTGCGCGATGAGGTCCTCGGGCGTCACGCGGGGAAGAGTACTTCCCGGTCGAGGAAGGCGAGCTGTGCCTTCTTCTCCGGGAGGTACACGTCGGGGAGGTCGATCTCGGGCAGGACGACGACCGGCCCCGCCGTGAAGCCCAGTTCGAGGAAGCGGGCGACGGCCTTCTCGTTGCGCACGTCCGGGTCGACCACGACCCGTCGTCGGTCCAGGCCCAGCAGGACGTATCCGGCGATGGACGCCACCAGGCGGGCCGTCCAGCCGGAGCGTGTGCCGCCCGGGCCGGCCGGGGCGAGGAGCAGGTGGACGCCGATGTCACCGGGGCGGACGTCGTAGCACTCGCTGACGCGGTCGGCCTCGGGCTCGTAGGTCTGGAGGAGGGCGACCGGCTCGCCGTCCCGGACGACGAGGTAGGCGTGGTGGGTGGTGAGGGTGTCCAGGTGGGCGTAGGTCTCGGCCACCTGCCGCTCGGTGAGGTCGTTCATGCCCCAGAAGGCGGCCCGGTCCTCGTGCACCCAGCGGTGGATCACGGCGGCGTCGGATTCCGGGTCCAGTCGCAGGACGCGGACGGTGCCGAAGCCGTCGGCCGTCTGCTCGTGGACGGCCGTGCGGGAGGCGTACGGGGCGTACGGGTCAGACATCGGTTTCCTTCTTCAGCAGGGTCCAGTCGGTGACGACCGGGACGAGGTCTCCGGCGAGCCACAGGGAGAGCTGGTCGCGGTGGTGGGGCGAGCCGGGGACGCCCGAGGCGCCGAGCGGGACCACCCAGCGGCTGTCGTCGCGCCGGGCCAGGTCCCAGATGTAGCGGGCCGCCGGGCCCCGGGCGGCGCGGTCGGTGAGGCCGGGTACGCCCGAGGTGCACAGCACGCAGTCGTGGTCGCCGGACAGCGCCGGTTCGTCGTACGGCGTCCCGGGCCGCAGCGGTCGCCAGGGGGTGAGCCGGTGGGTGTCGCCCCAGACACCGGCCGGGGGCCGCTCGGCGACCTCCTCGACCGCCGCGCGGACGGCCGCAGGGCGGTCGATTCCGTACAGGTCCTCGGCCCGCAGCAGGTGTTCGAGGGCGAAGCCGACGCGCGGGATCAGGGCCAGCCAGGGCTGGAACACCGCCGGGTACGCCGGTGCTACGGCCAGCGCGGCGAAGGCCGGGTGCGCCGCCAGCTGTCGTACGACCGCTCCGCGCACCGCCGCGTAGCGGGCCGCGTCGGCGCTGCCGGCGTCCATGCGGCGGTCCCAGGCGAGGAGCCGGTCGCGGAGGGCGGCGGCCTCGGGGGTGAGGCCGTCGAGGGCCTGGAGGTGATCCAGCAGGGGGCCCGCCGAGGCGAGGTGGGTGTCCGTGTGGATCGCGGGCATGTCGGCGGCGGACCAGCGCTCCTTGCGGGAGAGCAGCTCGGCGATGCGGCCGGCGCGGTGCGGCGGGGCGAACTCGACGCCGAGGGGTTCGGCCGGGCCGCGCTGGTTGGCCATGACGGCGACACCGTCGGTGAGCCCGGCGCGGGGCGTCTCCTGCCGGCCGTGCCACTCGTGGCCGGGTTCCCAGGCGGGCACCAGGCGCATGCGGTTGGACTCGGCGCGCAGCGGCACCCACCCGGCCACGCGGTGCAGGACACCGCCCTTGGTGTCGGCGGCCTGGACGACATTGACCGGCTCGGCCCACCGGTCGAAGGCCTGGTCGATGTCGGCGATGCGGCGGGCCCGCAGCAGCGGCAGCAGAGCGCCGAAGCCGAGGTCGCCGGTGACGCGGGGCGGGTAGCGCAGGCTGATCGCCACCGGCACGCCCAAGGGGTCCGCCGGGTCGCCGTCGAGTCCCTCGGGGCCGCCGATGACCACCGGGCCGCGGTCGGTCTCGATCACCTCGACCTCGACCGGCTCCTCGCCCGCCACCTCGACGGTCTCCGTGTGCCGGGCCGCCCGGTGCCAGACCCCGTCCGGGCCGAGGGCCTCCACTCCGGCCCCGGTGCGCCGCAGCCGCTCCCGGTAGAGGTCCTGGTAGTCGGACATGGCGTTGGTGATCGCCCAGGCGACGGAGCCGGTGTGCCCGAAGTGGGCGATGCCGGGGACACCGGGGACGGCGAGACCCACGACGTCGAACTCGGGGCAGGACAGGTGGATCTGCTGGTAGACGCCCGGGTCCTCGATCCAGCGGTGGGGGTCGCCGGCGATGACCGCCTGCCCGGTGACGGTCCGCTCCCCGCTCACCAGCCAGCCGTTGGAGCCCGAGGTGCCGGGGCCGTCGGTGGCGAACAGGCCGATGGCGTCTTCGTCCAGGTGGGCGAGGGCCTGCTCGCGCCAGAGCTTGGCCGGGAACCCGGCGAAGAGGATGTGGGTGGCGAGCCAGACGCCGAGCGGGGTCCAGGGGTGCCAGGGGCCGGGGGTGAGGCCGGTGCGGGCGAACTCGGGGGCGGACCCGGCTCCCTCCGCCAGCCCCGCGTTGACCCCGTCGACGTACGCCCGCACCCACCGGGCCGTCTCCGGGTCCTGTCTCTCCAACTCCTCGAAGCAGCGTCTGGCCGTGTCGTCGAGTCCGGCCCGTCTGGCGAACCGGTCCCAGGCCAGGGCGCTCTCGCCGAGGAAGGACGCCGAGGTGCCCTGGGCCCGGTGCCGCTCGACCTCCAGCTGCCAGGCCCGGTCGCGGGCGGTGACGCGGCCCTGCGCGTGGGCGAGTTCGGCCGCGCTGCCGGCGCGCAGATGCGGAATGCCCCAGGCGTCACGGTAGATCTCGGTGGCCACGCTGCGCTCCCTTTGTTCTTTAGGTTAGGCTTGCCTAAGTTGATCGTGGCGGAATAGTACGTGAAGGGTGAAGAAGCGATGGGGCAGGGGCGGGGTTGGGAAGGCGCGGTCCTCAAGCTGCTGCGCGCGAAGGATTTCGTGTTCACCGTGACCGGCGCGCGGGACGTCACCCCGGACTACCGGCGGCTCTCCTTCACCGACGGCGGCCTGCTGGCGGCGACCGGCGTCCATCCGACCATGTGGGCCCGGCTGTGGTTCGACAACGCGGGCAAGCCCCACCAGCGGGCCTACACCCTGGTCGACCCGGACCCGGAGACCGGCACCTTCAGCCTGGAGTTCGCCCTGCACGAGGGGTGCGCCAGCGACTGGGCCAGGACGGCCGAGCCGGGCGACACCGTCGAGGCGACCGTCCAGGGCACCGGCTTCGAGCACCCGAGCCCCGCGCCCTCGCACGTCTTCGCCGTCGGCGACCCCGCCTCGCTGCCGGCCATCAACTCCCTGCTGGACGCCCTGGGTTCCGCCCCGGCCACCGTCTGGTTCGAGGGCGGCGGCGAGGACCTGCCGTTCCGCACCGACCCGGCCCGGCACGAGCTGCGCCATGTGCCGCGCCAGGACTCCGGCGCCCACCTGGTCGACCAGGTGAAGGCGGACCTGCCCGGGCTGCTCCAGGGCGCCTTGGACCCGTACGTCTGGATCGCCTGCGACACGGCGACGACCCGGACCCTGGCGGCGTACGTACGCAAGGAACTGGGCCTGCCCAAGCAGCGGGTGCACGCGCTGGGGTACTGGCGCGCGTCCTAGAGGGCTGCGGACGCGGCCTGGCCCGGACCGGGGGATGATCGGGGCATGGACGTCACCCTTCACCTCGCCCAGGACCCCGAGGCCGACGCACTGCTCGGCCGCAGTCCGCTCGCCGCACTGGTCGGGATGCTGCTGGACCAGCAAGTTCCGATGGAGTGGGCGTTCAAGGGTCCGGCGACGATCGCCCAGCGGCTCGGCACGGACGACCTGGACGCTCACGAGATCGCCGCGCACGAACCCGAGGCCTTCGCCGCGCTGCTCTCGCAGAAGCCGGCCGTGCACCGCTACCCGGGCTCCATGGCCAAGCGGATCCAGCAGCTCTGCCAGTACCTCGTCGAGCACTACGACGGTGACGCCGAGGCCGTCTGGAAGGACGTCGGCACCGGCAAGGAACTGCTGAAGCGGCTGGCCGGGCTGCCGGGCTTCGGCAAGCAGAAGGCCCAGATCTTCCTCGCCCTGCTCGGCAAGCAGCTCGGGGTGCGGCCGGACGGATGGCGGGAGGCCGCGGGCGCGTACGGCGAGCCGCAGTCCTTCCGTTCCGTCGCCGACATCACCGGCCCCGAGTCGCTGGTCAAGGTACGGGCGCACAAGCAGGAGATGAAGGCGGCGGCCAAGGCGGCGAAGGCCGCCGGCCAGTAGCAGCCCACCGGCCAAGCAGACGTCAGCCTCTCGGGCCGTCCTGGGTGGCGGACGCCAGTCTCCAGGGCCGTCCTGGGTGACCAGCCTCCAGGGCCGCCCTGGCAGGCAGACGTCAGCCTCCCGGCCCGCCCCGGGTGACAGGCGTCAGGCCCCGGCCCACCCCAGGTGACAGGCGTCAGGCCCCGGCCCACCCCAACACCCAGGCCTCAACCTCCCGGCCGTCCCGACAGGCAGGCACGCAGGCGTTAGCCTCCCGGGCCCGCCCCAACACCCAGGCCTCAACCTCCCGGCCCGCCCCGACAGGCAGGCAGGCAGGCAGGCGTCAGCCTCCTGGCCCGTCCCGGGTGGCGGGTCGCTCCGGGCCGGTCCGAGCATGGATCATGCCTCACGGTCACACCCCACCCGCGACGGGGAACGACCTCCCGTGACCCCCGCCGCACCGCAGCCGGTCCCCCGCGGCACCCGCCGGAAGGCGTGGCCGCGGGTGCTCGTCCTGCTGCTCGCCCTGCTCCTGCCGGGCGCGCACGCCGAGGCGTACACGGGGCCGACGGCCACCGTCTCCGGGGAGAGCACGGCCGTCGAGTGCGACGTCCTCGACACCGCCCTGCGCCCGTCGGCCCGGGCCGCCCGGCGCACCGCCGTCCCGCTGCGCCCCGCCCCGCTCCCGGCCCCCGGGCCCGCGTACACCGCACCGCGCCCCGTGCCCGTACCGCCGGGCCCGCCGCACGACCCTCGCCCCCTCCGCTCCGAGGTCCTGCGCTGCTGACCGGACCGGCCACCGGTCCCTCAGCCCCGCACGGAACAGGAACGACGAGGAACGACGAGGAACAGCCATGCTTCAAGACCCGTACGCGGTCCTGCGCGCCCTGCTGCGCGCGGAGGCCGTCCGCAACGCCCCCAAGCCCGATTCCAAGCCGGACAGGCAGAAGCCGCAGCAGCCCTCGAAGGAACGAGAACGCGGCTGATCCACGCGCGGCGGCGGAGGCGGCACAGAGAAGAACTAGCGCCTCCGCCGCCCCGAACGCCGAGCCGTCCCGAACAGCGACCGCGTGATCTCCCGCCCGATCTGCGTCCCCACGGACCGGGCCAGGGACTTGAACACCCCGCTGCCGACCACCTGCTCCACGGCGGACGGCCGTTCCTCCTCCACCGGGGTGGCCGCGTCCCGCATCTCGTCCGGCCCCTTCGCCCCCCGACCGCGCCGGTCATCCTGGCCGCCCCGGTCGTCCGTCAGCCGCTCGTACGCCGACTCCCGGTCCACGGCCCGGGCGTACCGCTCGTACAGCGGCGACTCCTCGACCGCCCGGTCCAGGGCCTCCTGCCCGACCGGACCCATCAGGGACTCGGGCGCGCGCAGCCGGGTCGCGGCGACGGGCGTCGGGGCGCCCTTCTCGCTCAGCACCGTCACCACCGCCTCGCCCGTCCCCAGGTTGGTCAGCACCTCTTCGAGGTCGTAGGGCGACTTCGGGAACGTCTTCACCGTGGCGTTCAGGGCCTTCTGGTCGTCGGGGGTGAAGGCGCGCAAGGCGTGCTGGACCCGGTTGCCGAGCTGGGCGAGGACATCGGCGGGTACGTCCTTCGGGGTCTGCGTCACGAAGAAGACGCCGACCCCTTTCGAGCGAATCAGGCGCACGGTCTGCGTGATCGACTCCAGGAACGTCTCGGAGGCGTCGTCGAAGAGCAGATGCGCCTCGTCGAGGAAGAAGACCAGCCGGGGCTTGTCGACGTCGCCCAGCTCGGGCAGGTCGTGGAAGAGGTCGGCGAGCAGCCACATCAGGAAGGTCGAGAACAGCTGCGGCCGGTCCTGTACGGCGTTCAGCTCCAGGACGGAGACGATGCCGCGTCCGTCCTCACCCGTCCGGAGCAACTCGGCGGTGTCGAACTCCGGCTCCCCGAAGAAGCCGGACGCGCCCTGCGCCTCGAAGGCCGTCAGGGACCGCAGGATCACCCCGGCCGTGGCGGCGGACAGACCGCCGATCGTCTTCAGCTCCTGCCGGCCCTCGTCCGAGGTCAGGAAGGTCACGACCGCCCTGAGGTCCTTGAGGTCGATCAGCTCCAGGCCCTTGCTGTCGGCGTAGTGGAAGATCAGGGCGAGGGACTGCTCCTGGGTCCGGTTCAGCCGCAGCACCTTGGACAGCAGCACCGGGCCGAAGCCGGTGACCGTGGCCCGGACGGGGATGCCGCGGCCGATGCCGCCGAGGGCGTAGTACTCGGCCGGGAACCCCGTCGCCGTCCACTGCTGGTGGACGTCCTTGGCCCGGCCCTCGACCCGGGCGTCCGGGCGGCCCGGCGCCGCGATCCCGGAGAGGTCGCCCTTGATGTCGGCGAGGAAGACGGGCACGCCCTGGGCGGACAGCTGCTCGGCGAACAGCTGGAGCGTCTTGGTCTTGCCGGTGCCGGTGGCACCCGCGATCAGGCCATGGCGGTTGAGCATCGCCAGCGGCACCCGGATCCGCGCGTCCGGCAGGCACCGCCCGTCCCACAGCAGGGCGCCCAGATGCAGGGCGGGTCCGGGGAAGGCGTAGCCGGAGGCGATCTTCAGGGCCTCCTGGGGGAGGGCGGCGGCGCGCTCCGACACTTCCGGAGCCGGGGCCGACGGCATGGTCTCGCGGTCCGGCATATTCACGCCCCTGTTCCCGGTTCGTACCGCCTTGTGGGGTTTTTTTCAGCGTCGCACTACGGCGCCATGGCTGCGCCCGGAACGTCTTGCCCGGTAGGCTTTCCGTGTGATCTTCAAGCGCATCGGAAACGGCCGGCCGTACCCCGACCACGGCCGGGAAAGCACCCGGCAGTGGGCGGACGTCGCGCCGCGCCCGGTCCGCCTCGATCAGCTCGTGACGACCAAGGGGCAGCTGGACCTGGAGACCCTCCTCGCCGAGGACTCGACGTTCTACGGCGACCTCTTCGCGCACGTCGTGAAGTGGCAGGGCGATCTGTACCTGGAGGACGGCCTGCACCGCGCGGTGCGGGCGGCGCTCCAGCAGCGCCAGGTGCTGCACGCGCGCGTGCTCGAACTCGACTGACTCCCCACCGGTAACGGGTTGGCCCTTTCGGGTTCGTCTGGTTCGTCTGGGCGATGTCGAATGATCATCTAGTAGGCATCGTCGCCCAGGCGCACTACGCTGCGTTCATGAGCATGCTGACTCCCCCCGGCATGGGCGGCAAGTACCGCATCACGGGCAACAAGTACCCCCGGATGCGGGGGCCCCGGCGGCGCGGGCGGCTTGTCGTCGTGGTCGTCGCCTCCGTCGCCGTGCTCGGCGTGGGCGGCTGGGGCACGCTGCAGCTCATCGATGTCTTCACCGGCGGCGGCGGAAAGGCTTCGGCAGCCGGAAACGGCTCGGACTGCGCCCCCAGGACCAAGGCGAGTGCCTCGCCCGCCGCCAAGGCGCTGCCCGAGCCGCGCACGATCACGGTCAACGTCTTCAACGCCACCACCCGCGGCGGCCTGGCGAAGAAGACCGCCGACGAGCTGAAGAAGCGCGGATTCAAGATCGGCGACGTGGGCAACGCGACCAAGCAGTACGACAAGAAGGTCAAGGGAACCGGCGTGCTGCTCGGCCCCGCCTCAGCCCTCGGCACGTCGCTGCCCGTGCTCGGCGCCCAGCTCCCGGACGCCGAACGGCGTACCGAGGCGGCCCGCAAGGGTGCCGCGGTCGACCTCGTCATCGGCGACGGCTTCACGGACCTGGCGAAGAGGCCCGCGGCCGACCGGGCCCTGGCCAAGCTGGCCAGGCCCGAGCCGGCTGCCACGCCGAAGAAGGGCTGCTGAGAGGCTCGGAGGTCCTTACTCCGCCGCGCCGTACATCCGGTCGCCCGCGTCGCCGAGGCCCGGCACGATGTAGCCGTGCTCGTTCAGGCGCTCGTCGACCGAGGCGGTCACGACCGTCACCGGGGTGCCGGCCAGCTCGCGCTCCATGATCTCGACGCCCTCCGGGGCGGCCAGCAGCACCACGGCGGTCACATCGTCGGCGCCGCGCTTGATCAGCTCCTGGATCGCCGCGACCAGCGTGCCGCCGGTGGCGAGCATCGGGTCCAGCACGTACACCTGGCGCCCCGACAGGTCCTCCGGCATCCGCGTCGCGTACGTGGAGGCCTCGAGCGTCTCCTCGTTGCGGATCATGCCGAGGAAGCCCACCTCGGCGGTCGGCAGCAGCCGGACCATGCCGTCCAGCATGCCGAGCCCGGCGCGCAGGATCGGCACCACCAGGGGGCGCGGGTGGGAGAGCTTGACGCCCGTGGTCGTGGCCACCGGCGTCCGGATGTCGACCTGCTCGGTGCGCACGTCGCGCGTGGCCTCGTAGGCGAGCAGGGTGACCAGCTCGTCGGCGAGACGGCGGAAGGTCGCGGAGTCGGTGCGCTGGTCGCGCAGCGTGGTGAGCTTGTGGGCGACCAGTGGGTGGTCGACGACGTGGAGACGCATGTCCACAACAGTAGCCGGGCCGGGTGACCCGGACCGCACGGCGTTGTCGGCGTCAATCGCCCGTCCGGGGGAAGGCGGGGAAGGACGAACTGGGGGTGATGAGCCAGATGCCCGACCGGGATTCCCGAGAAGAGCTGTCGCCGCGCGCATGGCCCGGGGCGGACCCGGCGGCCGGCCGGACGGACGAGCCGGACGTGTCCTCCGCCGAGCGCCGCCGACGCCGCGCCCGCTTCCTGCGCGACCTCGCCGAGGCCCGCGAACTGCGCGACCGAGTCCAGCCCCGCCGCGCCAAGACGGCCCGCCTGCGACACGCCATGCGCATGCGCACGTTCCGCTGGTGACACCGGCCCACGTACCCGGACCCACCGGCGCGACTCGCACGCTTGCCATCGGTAGGCCCCGCGCGCCGGCCGACCGTGGGACCCGGACGGGTCCGGCGTTGCCGCCGCACGGGTTCGCCGGTGGCACACGGAGGCGTCCGCCGTCGGGACCGTACGGGTACGCCCGTAGGAGCCAGACGGGCCCGTCGGTGGCGATCATCCAGTGGGCCCCAGACGCATCCGCCCGCGGAACGCGCACGCGTTCCACCGGTGGGGCCCGCGGAACGCGCACGCGTTCCACCGGCGGGGCCCGCGTGCGTCGGTCGGTGGGAACCCGGACGGGTTCGTCCGGCCGTGGGGCTCCACCGGTCCGCCGGTGGAGCCCGGACGCGTTCGCTGCCATGACCGCGCACGTCCGTGGTCCCACATGTGTCCGCCCCTGGGGCCAGACACATCCCCCGCGCAGGACCGCGCGTGTCCGCCCGCAGCACCGGGACGCGTTCCACCGGCAGGACCGGCACACGTTCCGCCGGTAGGGCCCGGGCGCGTTCGCCGCCGGGGACCCGCGCGTCCGACCGTGGGACTTTCGCCGGTGGGAAACGGGTGAGGAAACCGTTGGAGAAGATCACGAACCGCGCGGATATTGTCGCGGTGACCGCGCGTGGAGAGGGGGAAAGCCGCGTACGATCCGCAGGTGGCGGCAACGAGCGTGCGATCAAAACTGCCGGACACAGGGTGCCGAAGACGTCCCCTGAACGCCTTGTTTCTGCCACGATTCCGAGGGGGCGGGGCTCGGACGAGCACTCCCCGCCCTCAACCTCCGCCGGGGGGACCCCCAACCGGCACGCCTCTGACCAGTGGGAGAGTCACGGTGTACTTCGCCGCACTGCTCGCGCGCACCGAAGACGGGTGGAAAGCGAGCGACACAGAGCTCGACGATGTGGAAACCCTGTCGGATCTGGCCGACCTGGCCCGTGAATCCTCCCCCGACGAGGACACGGTGCTCGTGCTGATCGAGCAGGAGGACGCCTGGTTCGGCGTCGTCCGCGTGGACGGCGAGGACGACCCTCGTATCTACGTCTCGGACGCCGCCGCCGCTGCCCGCAGCAGCTACGGCGAGATCCTGCTCACCGACGAACTGCTCGGCCGCGACCCGGACGACGGGGACGTCCTCGACGCCCTCGACCTCGACGGCACCGAGGACGGTGAACCCGACGAGGACGAGGCCGACGGCGGCGACGGGGCCACCGGATCGGCGGACGCCGTGCCGCACGGCCCCGTCGGCGACCCCCAGATCCTCGACGACCTCGGCGTCAGCGAGAAGGAGCTGCGCCTGATGTCGACGGAGGCCGTCACCGAGATCGCCGAGTCCCTGGGCGCCTCGGAGACCCTGGAGGCCGTCCGCTGACCGGTCCCGTCGGCCCGGGACCGCCGGATCCGGTACGCGACCCCTGGCGGCCCGCGATGCGACTCGCCCTGGACGAGGCCGCCGAGGCCGTCCGGGGCGGGGACGTCCCCGTCGGCGCCGTGGTACTGGCGCCGGACGGCACGACCGTACTCGCGGCCGGGCACAACGAACGCGAGGCCGGCGGCGACCCGACGGCCCACGCGGAGGTCCTCGCCATCCGCCGGGCCGCCGCCGAGTTCGGCCAGTGGCGGCTCGCCGGCTGCACCCTCGTGGTGACACTGGAGCCCTGCACGATGTGCGCGGGCGCCATCCAGCAGTCCCGCGTCGACCGTCTCGTCTACGGCGCCCGTGACGAGAAGGCCGGCGCGGCCGGCTCCCTCTGGGATCTGGTCCGCGACCGGCGGCTCAACCACCGGCCCGAGGTGATCGAGGGCGTGCTCGCCGAGGAGTGCTCCCGGCTGCTCACCGAGTTCTTCCGGAGCCGCTGAATACCGATTTCAAAGCACGCCGCCCCTTGCTGTAAGGTCTCCCTCGGTAGCGTGTCCGAGCGGCCGAAGGAGCTCGCCTCGAAAGCGAGTGTGGCGCAAGTCACCGAGGGTTCAAATCCCTCCGCTACCGCTTGAGAAGGGCCCCGTCGTCAGGCGGGGCCCTTCGTGCGATCTGCCTCTTCGTGCGCTCGGACCTTCGTGCGATCATGTGCGCTGCATGGGACACCTGGGACAAGGGAGGCCGCGATGGCGGTGAACGCGAAGAAGGTCGCCGTCTACGTCGTCGTGGTCTTCGTGCTGTACTTGATCATCACGGACCCGAAGAAAGCGTCCGAATACGTCCTCGTAGGCTTCCAGGGCGTATCGGACGCCGCCAGTGCCCTCGGCGACTTCGCCACCTGGGTCGCCAACGGAGGAAAGTGATGATCCGCCACCTGGTCCTCTTCAAGCTCAACGAGGGCGTCGAGCGCGACGACCCGCGCGTCGTGAAGGGCGTCGAGGCCTTCCGCTCGCTCGACGGCGCGATCCCCGAGATCCGCTTCTGGGAGCTCGGCTGGAACGTCAGCGACCGCCCCATCGCCCACGACTTCGCCATCAACTCGGCCTTCGACGACGCGGACGCGCTGCGCCGGTACGTGGAGCATCCCGACCACCAGACGGGTGTCGCGCTGTGGCGCGAGTTCGCCACGTGGGTGATCGCGGACTACGAGTTCTGACGCCCGCGACCCGAACGACTTCGAGCCCCCCGTCGCTTCGACGGGGGGCTCTTCCGTTGCTTCGACGGAGGGCTCTTCCGTCGCTCGAGCGCATGTACGCGGTAATTCATCCCTCAACACGTAGTTATGGGGTGCTTGCACACAGTGCGCATGTGTTGTGATGCTATGACCGCTTTTGATGGAACGGTTGACGGACGGGTTGACGGATGACGAGGTGGAGTTGACCGTGCTGGCCAGTACTGCGCCTCAGGCACCCTCCTCGGAAGCGACTCCCCAGCGGAGCCGTGGCGCCGACACCCGCGCCCTCACCCAGGTCCTCTTCGGCCAGCTCAAGGAACTCCAGCCGGGCACGCCGGAGCACGACCGGGTGCGCGGGGCGCTCATCGAGGCCAACCTCCCGCTCGTGCGCTACGCGGCCGCCCGTTTCCGCTCCCGCAACGAGCCGATGGAGGACGTCGTCCAGGTCGGCACCATCGGGCTCATCAACGCCATCGACCGCTTCGACCCGGACCGGGGCGTGCAGTTCCCGACGTTCGCGATGCCGACGGTCGTCGGCGAGATCAAGCGGTACTTCCGCGACAACGTCCGTACGGTCCATGTACCGCGCCGGCTGCACGAGCTGTGGGTGCAGGTCAACAGCGCGACCGAGGACCTGACCACCTCCTTCGGGCGCACGCCTACGACCTCGGAGATCGCCGAGCGGCTGCGCATCACCGAGGACGAGGTGCTGTCCTGCATCGAGGCCGGGCGGTCGTATCACGCGACCTCGCTGGAGGCCGCCCAGGAGGGCGACGGGCTGCCGGGGCTGCTGGACCGGCTCGGCTACGAGGATCCGGCGCTGGACGGCGTGGAGCACCGGGATCTCGTACGGCATCTGCTCGTACAACTGCCCGAAAGAGAACAGCGGATTCTGCTGCTGCGGTACTACAGCAATCTCACGCAGTCTCAGATCAGCGCGGAACTCGGCGTCTCGCAGATGCATGTCTCGCGGCTACTCGCGCGTAGCTTCCAACGGTTGCGGTCTGCGAACAGGATCGACGCGTAACCGCAAACAGGAGCGAGAGGTCACCGAGGCGAGGGAATCGCTCATCAGGGCCGTTCCCGGCAGTTGAGGGCCGAAAGACCGTCAGACCCCTTGTTTGCAGGGCTTATTCGCGTCTCAGATGTCGACATGTCACTACAGCGTGTTGCCGACATGTGACATTCTGCGTGAAGCGCGTTTGCCGGGGCTTCGGCTCCGGTATTCAGGTGAAGGCTGCGTTCCTCAGACGGGAGCGTTCGCCGCGACCGTCCCGCGACCCAAAGGGGGTGGCATGTCCGCAGAACAGGGCAGCTCGAAGGTGCTCACGCTCGCGGAGAGCGAGACAGCTCCCCATGCTCTCGACTCACTCGGCCCCATCGATGATGCTCCGGCACCGGCGGCCGAGCCCGTCCCGGCCCTGCCGGCTGCGGGCGCCATCGACACCCGCACCCTGTCCCGCTCCCTGTTCCTGCGGCTGGCCGCGCTCGACGAGGACAGCCCCGAGCGTGCGTACGTCCGTGACACTCTGATCGAGCTCAACCTGCCGCTGGTGCGGTATGCCGCGGCGCGGTTCCGTTCGCGGAACGAGCCGATGGAGGACATCGTCCAGGTCGGCACGATCGGGCTGATCAAGGCGATCGACCGGTTCGACTGCGAACGCGGGGTGGAGTTCCCGACGTTCGCGATGCCGACGGTGGTCGGGGAGATCAAGCGATTCTTCCGCGACACGTCGTGGTCGGTGCGGGTGCCGCGGCGCCTGCAGGAGCTGCGGCTCGCGCTGACCAAGGCCAGTGACGAGCTCTCGCAGAAGCTGGACCGGTCTCCTACGGTCACCGAACTCGCGGCCGTGCTCGGGGTGTCCGAGGAGGACGTCGTCGACGGGCTGGCGGTGGGGAACGCGTACACGGCGTCCTCGCTGGACTCGCCGGCTCCGGAGGACGACGGCGGCGAGGGGTCGCTGGCGGACCGGCTGGGGTACGAGGACACCGCGCTGGAGGGCGTGGAGTACCGCGAATCCCTGAAGCCGCTGCTGGCGAAGCTGCCGCCTCGTGAGCGGCGGATCATCATGCTGCGGTTCTTCGCGAACATGACCCAGTCGCAGATCGGCGAGGAGGTCGGCATCTCGCAGATGCACGTCTCCCGCCTGCTGACGCGGACGCTGGCGCAGCTGCGGGAAGGCCTGATCTCGGACTGACGCCCCGGGGCGGCCCCACGACTCTCGCCGTGGTGCCGCCTACGGCTTCGTCGCGAGCCCGCCTGGGCTTCGTCGTAGGGCGCCTGCCGGCTTCGTCGTGCGTGCGCTTGCGGCTTCGTCGTAGGGCGCCTGCCGCTTCGTCGTGCGTGCGCTTGCGGCTTCGTCGTGGGTCGGGGCCGCGTCGGGGGGTGTCCGTCCTCGGAACGGCGCGATGGGGTGAGAGACCGACTGACTGGCGTTGACGCGCCAACCGCTGCGGGCGGACACCCCCCGACACGTCCCCTTCTCGCCGTGCGCGGGTGCGGGCGCGTCGTGGTTGCCCTGGCTGCGGGCATGCGTGCCTCCCCGGTGCCTTAAGGGCCTGGGAGGTCCCCGCAGGGCGGCACGGGTGGGCGGTGGGGGTACCCCCGCTCGAGCGAAGCCGAGAGTGGGGAGGCACCCCGCTTCGCGGGTTGCGGATCCACCCGACCTCAGCGGAAACGCCGAGCAACTGGAAAACCGGCCGTGCGCGTTACGCCAGCGCCAGCCAAGCCACCGCCGCGACCACCGCTACGGCGACGACGACGCCGAGGATGAGGCCGATGCGCGGGCCGCCGCCGGCGGACGTCGCCGCGGCCTGCCGCCCCTGCGGTGCCTCGTCGACGAACGCGCGGAACATCTGGGTGTTGCCGGCAGGGTCGTGATTGCCCTGGGGGGCCTGGTTGTTAGCCATGGCCCGAGACCCTAGCGAAAACGCCGGGGCTCCCCAAGTGGGGGTTGGCCTTCCGTTTGCCCCGGGACGACCGGTACCGCCACCCTCGCCACCAGCACATTTACTGACGCAATACTTGCCTTTGCCAAGTTTTGGCGCCGCATTCACCTCCTTTATTTGCCTTCAGCAACCAACAGCTCCTATGGTTGCCCTAAGCAACGAAAGCGGGAGGTGTCATGGCCGAGAGGGCGCAGTACGAAGAGCTGGTCCGCCAGTTCAGTGCCTTCGGTGCCGTGAAGCGGGAGCTCGGCCGGATCATGCCGGCCGAATGCCCCGGCGGGTCGGCGGCCGTTCTGACCCTGCTGGGCCGCCATGGCGACATGCGCATGAGCAAGCTCGCCGAGCTGCTCGCGGTGGACATGTCGGTCACCAGCCGCCATGTCGCGCACGTCGTGGACCGGGGCTGGATCGAACGCTCCCCCGACCCCGCGGACAAGCGCTCACGCATCCTGCGCCTCACGCCCGCGGGCGACGCACAGCTCGACGAGCTGTCCCGGCGAACCACCGAGGTGCTTCAAGAGCGCCTGAGCGACTGGTCCGACGAGGACGTCCGCCGGCTCACGCAGCTGATGGCGCGGCTGCGGGAGAGCTTCGACTGCCGGCCCGCGCCCCGGGCGGCACCACCCGCTGTCGAACAGACCACCCGTACACCCGCAAGCACGTAAGAAAAGGAAGCCCATGGCAACGACCACACCAGCCGGTGTGCGGGCTCATGCCAAGCACGGGGGAGGCTCGCACAGTCCCTCCGGCGACGGCGCTCCGATGACGCACCGGCAGATCATGGAGGCCCTCACCGGCCTCCTGCTCGGCATGTTCGTCGCGATCCTGTCGTCGACGATCGTCTCCAACGCCCTGCCCCGGATCATCGGCGACCTCGGTGGCGGCCAGAGCGCCTACACCTGGGTCGTGACCGCGTCCCTGCTGACGATGACCGCGTCCACGCCGCTGTGGGGCAAGCTCGCCGACCTGTTCTCCAAGAAGCTGCTGATCCAGGTCGCCCTGGTCATCTTCGTGCTGGGTTCGGCGGCGGCAGGCATGTCGCAGAACCCCGGCATGCTCATCGCGTTCCGCGCGGTCCAGGGCATCGGCATGGGCGGCCTGTCCGCACTGGCCCAGATCATCATGGCCGCGATGATCTCCCCGCGTGAACGCGGCCGCTACAACGGCTACCTCGGCGCCACGTTCGCCACCGCCATGGTCGGCGGCCCGCTGGTCGGCGGTGTCATCACCGACACCGACTGGCTCGGCTGGCGCTGGTGCTTCTACGTCGGCGTGCCCTTCGCCGTGATCGCCCTGATCGTGCTGCAGAAGACCCTGCACCTGCCCGTGGTCAAGCGGAAGGTCAAGGTCGACTGGGCCGGCGCGTTCTTCATCACCGCTGCCGTCTGCCTGCTGCTGGTCTGGGTGACCTTCGCCGGTGACAAGTACGACTGGCTGTCCTGGCAGACGTACGCGATGGTCGGCGGTTCGCTGGTGCTGCTGGCGGTGTTCGTCCTCGTCGAGGCGAAGGCGAGCGAGCCGATCATTCCGCTGCGGCTGTTCCGCAACCGCACCATCACGCTGGCCTCCGTCGCCTCCCTGTTCGTCGGTGTCGCGATGTTCTCGGGGACCGTGTTCTTCAGCCAGTACTTCCAGCTGGCGCGGGACAAGTCGCCGACGATGTCCGGGGTCATGACCATTCCGATGATCGCGGGGCTGTTCGTCTCCTCGACCGTCTCCGGGCAGGTCATCACCCGCACCGGGCGCTGGAAGGCGTGGCTGGTCGCCGGCGGTGTGCTGGTGACCGCGGGCCTCGGCCTGCTGAGCACGATCCGGTACGACACCGAGTACTGGCACATCGCGATCTTCATGGCGCTGCTGGGACTCGGCATCGGCATGATGATGCAGAACCTGGTGCTCTGCACGCAGAACCAGGTGGAGCCGGGCGACCTGGGTGCCGCCAGCTCCACGGTGACCTTCTTCCGGTCCCTGGGCGGTGCCATGGGCGTCTCGGCGCTCGGCGCGGTCATGGGCAACAAGATCACCGACTATGTCAAGGACGGCCTCGCCGACCTCGGCCCCAAGGGCGCGGCCCTCGGCCACGCCGGCACGGGCGGGGGCGGCATCCCCGACCTCGACGCGATGCCCGCGCCGCTGCGCACCGTCGTGGAGAGCGCCTACGGCCACGGTGTCGCGGACGTGTTCCTCTACTCGGCTCCGTTGGCGCTGCTCGCGCTGCTGGTCTCGCTGTTCATCAAGGAGGTTCCGTTGAAGACGAAGGGCGGGCTGGCGCAGGCCGCCGAGCCGGAGACGCCTGCCGAGGCCGTGGCTCCCGCCGAGGCCGTGGCTCCCGCCGCGGAGAAGGCCGTGCCGAGCTGGGCCGTTGCCGAGACCGAGGCGGTCGACGGCGCCGGGCCCGAGGGCACGCGGCGGCTCGCCGCGGTCGCCACGGCGGTCCGTGCGGAGGAGGCCTCCGGCGGTGCTCCCGGCGTCCCCGTTCACGGGTTCGTCCGCGGCGCCGAGTCCGCGCCCGTGCCGCAGGCCGCCGTCACGCTGATCTCGCTGGCCGGGCGTCAGCTGGGCCGGTCCGTGGCGCAGGCCGACGGCTCGTACGCGGTGGACGCCCCGGGCTCCGGTTCGTACGTCCTGATCGCCTCCGCCGACGGCTTCCAGCCGCAGGCGTCCACGGTCGTGGTGAACGGCGAGCCGGTCACCTACGACATCCTGCTCAGCGGCACCAGCGGGCTGACCGGTCTGGTGCGGGCCGCCGAGAACGGGCAGCCGGTCAAGGACGCGATGGTCATCGTGACCGATGTGCGCGGCGACCTGCTGGCCACCGGGACCACCGGTGAGCAGGGCGACTTCACCTTCGCCGAGCTGGTGCCGGGGGCGGTGACCGTCGCGGTGAACGCCGCCGGGTACCGGCCGCAGGCCCTGCCCGTCGAGGTGGGCGGCACCGGGGTCACCCGGGTCGAGATGGACCTGGACTCGGGCGCCCGCGTCCAGGGTGTCGTCCGCGCCCCGCACGGCCCGCTGGCCGATGCCCGGGTGACGCTGGTCGACCAGGCGGGCAATGTCGTCGGCTCGGCCACGACCGGCACGGACGGGGCGTACGCCTTCACCGACCTGGACGGCGGCGAGTACACCGTCATCGCCACGGGCTATCCGCCGGTGGCCACCGCCCTGACGGTGACGGGCGCCGGCGCCGACGGCCACGACATCGAACTCGCCCACCCCGGCGAGTAGGGCCTGCCCGGCGGGCCGGGCCGATTCCGACCGTTGTTTTCAACGCAGGTGAGCGGGGTCTGGCCCGCCGGGGAGGACCTGCGTACGGACCCCGGCCCGTGGCAGTGGGGCGCGCTCTGAGCGGAGGTGCGCCCCCTGTCGCGGGCCGGTTTCTTTCTGAGGAGTAGCTGAGATGGGACTGACAGCGAGGATCCGTACCCGGGACGGCTGGGCCGTGTCGCACGCGGTCGTCACGGTGGCGGACATGAGGGGCGCGCAGGTGCTGCGTGCCGAGGCCGACGCCGAGGGCGCCGTACGGGACGCGACGCCGCTGGAGGCGGGGGCGTACACCGTCATCGTCACGGCCGTCGGGTACGCGCCGGCGGCCTCCAGCGTGATCGTCACCGCGAGCGGACGGGCCGAGGTCGGCACGTTGACGCTGGCGCGGCAGGGCGGCACCGAGCTGCCGCCGCCGGGCCCGTGGACCGTCGACCCGGTGCACTCCAGCGTGGCCGCCGTGGCCCAGCACCTGGGCATCTCCAGCGTGCACGGCCGGTTCACGGAGTTCTCCGGCTCGATCGAGATCGCCCCGGACGACGTCGCCAAGTCCCGTGTGGAGGCGGTGATCCGGGCCGCGTCCGTCGACACCGGCAACGGCATGCGCGACGGGCACCTGAAGTCGCCGGACTTTCTGGATGTCGAGCGGTTCCCCGAGATCACCTACCGGTCGACCGGGCTGACGGCGGCCGGTTCCGACCGGTGGACGGTCCACGGCGAGCTGGGCATGCACGGTGTCGTACGGCCGGTCGACCTCGATCTGGCCTACCTCGGCACGGGCCCGGACCCCTGGGGCGGCACCCGCGCGGCGTTCCGCGCCACGACCGAGCTGCACCGCGAGGACTTCGCGATGAACTACAACCAGGTCCTCCAGGCGGGCATCGCCGCCATCGGCACGACGCTCAAGGTGGAGCTGGACATCCAGGCCGTGCAGGGCGAGTCACTTCCGGCTGTCTGAGGCCGGGCCGGACGGCCGGGACACTCTGGCCACCAACTGGTCGCACAGGTCGCGGAGTTTGACGTTCCGGTCCTGCGAGACCCGGCGCAGCCGCTCCAGCGCGATGCGTGCGTCGATCCGCTCCCGGGCCATGAGGATGCCGATCGCCTGGTCGATGACGCTGCGGGAGAGCAGCGCGGTGCGCACGTCGGCCGCCGACTGGCGCCGGCGTTCGATCCGCAGCGCCACGTCGATCGCCTCCCCTGCCCGTGCCGCGAAGGCCCGGGCCACCTCCAGGTCCGCGCCCAGCGCCCCGGGCCGCTCGCCGTAGAAGTTGAGCGCCGCGCCCGTCTCGCCCTCGACCTCGATGGGCACGGCCAGCACACAGCGGACGCCCGTGGACAGGGCGTACCGCGTGTACGACGGCCAGCGGGACTCCGCCGACAGATCGGGGGCGTACTGCTCGGCGCCGGTCTCGGCGGCCTCGACGCAGGGACCCGAACCGTTCTCGTACTGGCGCAGGTCCAGGCCGCTCGGCAGGCCTGCGCTGCCGGCCAGGGTGAGCAGCCGCCCGGCCCGGCGCACCGTGATACTGCACGCGGCGGCGCCGGGCACCTCCATCACCGCACGGTCGGTCAGATCGTGCAGCAGGGTGTCGAGACCACTGCTGCGCACCATCGCCTGGTCCAGCGTGTCGGACGTCTCGGAACTCATGACCGTACGTGTATCCCGTCGTCCCGCGCCCACGCCCCCGGACGTAACCGGGCTCATGTCAGGTGCTGTTGTGCGTGCCGACGATCCGGCGGGCGATGTCGCGCAGTTTCACGTTCTCCCGCTGGGAGGCCCGCACCAGGCTCTCGAAGGCCGCGGCCGCGTCGATGCCCTGGCGCTCCATCAGGATGCCCGTGGCCTGGCCGATCAGGTCCCGGGTGTGCATGGCCTCGGTGAGCTGCTCGCGCACGGTCGCGGAGTCCAGGGCGATGCTGACGTGCGCGGTGAACAGCCGGCCGATGCGCGTCGCGTCCTCGTCGAAGACGCCCGGCTTGCGCGCGTAGGCCGTGAGCACGGTCAGCCGGCGGCGGTCGGCGCGCAGCCGCAGCGACAGCGCCGAGCGCAGCCCCAGGGCCGACAGCACGTCCCAGCCGTCGTCCGCCTCGCTGTCCCCTGTCCGCGCGACCGGGCTGTTCCACAACCGCTCCCAGTGCCCGTGCGGTTCGCGGCCGGTGTGCCGGGCCTCGGCGGAGCGCACGACCTCGTCGGTCCAGGCCAGCGTTCGGAGCCGGCTGCCGCGCTCGAGTACGGAGACGCCGGCGTGCTCGGCCCCGGGCATGAGATGCACGGCCAGCCGGACGGCCGTACGCAGGGTGTTGTGGGGCGTGAGCGTCTCGTGCAGTTGCTGAGACGCCACCGTCAGGGCTTCGGCCAGCTCGGAGCCAACCGGAAAACGGGGCAAATCAGGAAACTCGGACGCAGCCACCACGAACCTCTTCGGCATGCACGGCCATGGCCGTGCGCAGGAGAGCTCCGCAGCACATTCCCGACTGCGAGCACAGGACGGACAGCACTCTAGCTGCTCGGTTGCGTCCAGGTGACGTCCGGCCGACGGCCGCGACAGGCGCTTCCGCAGCCGCGCCCCGGCGTGGTGGAATGGGCCCAAGGGTCAGGAAGCGGCCTTACCGGAATCCGGACGAACGTCTGCCAGGTGAGTGCTGTGACTTTCATCCCGAATCCCACCGAACCACGGGACCTGCCCGGCCGTGTCTGCCTCACGATGCCCGCGGAGATCGACTTCTGCAACGCCGCCGAGCTGCTCCCGCTCATCATGTCCGCGGCCCGGGACCGTGGCGACCGGCTGGAACTGCTCGTCCTCGACCTCTCCTGCACGTCCTTCATGGACTCCCAGGGCGTCCGGCTCATCAACGACATCCGCCACCGGCTGCGCCCCGAGGCCCGGGTGCGTCTGGTGGCCCGGCCCGACGGCGTCACGAGCAGCGTCCTGGAGCTGACCGGACTGCGCCGGGACGTCCCCGTGTACGACAACCTCGCGGAGGCCATGGCGTCGTAGGCTGCCGCCCATGGCACCGAACATCGCGACGAACACCCGTGTCTCCCTCAACGAGTTGCTCGACTTCGTACGGCCCCGGCACCACGCGATCCTGCTGACCCGGCGGGCCGACGACGGCCCCCAGGGCTCGCCGCTGACCTGCGGTGTCGACGACTCCGGCCGGATCGTGGTCTCCACGTACCCGGAGCGGGCCAAGACCCGCAACGCCAAGCGGGACCCGCGCGTGAGCCTGATCGTCCTGAGCGACGACTGGAACGGCCCGTGGGTACAGATCGACGGCACCGCCGAGGTCATCGACACCCCCGACTCCATCGAACCGCTCGTGGAGTACTACCGGAACATCGCCGGTGAGCACCCCGACTGGGACGAGTACCGCGCGGCCATGGTCAAGCAGGGCAAGTCGATCATCCGGATCACACCGGAACGGTGGGGTCCGGTGGCGACGGGTGGGTTCCCGGCGCGGCTGGTGGAAGGGGACTAGGAGTTCGCTTCCCGGGCGACGATCGTCTCGATGCCGGCGATCAGCAGTTCCAGCGCGAACTCGAAGTCCCGCTCCAGCATCTCCGCCACCGTGTCGCCGCCGCGGGCCGCCATCATCTCCTGGGAGTCCCGGATGAGGTCGGCGGCCTGCGAGGACTCGGTCGCCGCGCTCATGGCGTCCTGGAAGTACTCGTCCAGGGTCATGCCCGTGGCCGCGGCCCGGGTGGAGAGATGGCCCTCGAGCGTGCCGTACCCGTAGACGAACTGGAAGACCGCCGAGATCGTGCTCGTCAGCCGGTTCGCGGGCAGCCCGGTCCTGCGGACCACGCGCTGCACGGCCCTCGAGTACGCCAGGTTGTTGGGACCGATGTTGAGGTAGGTGCCGACCAGCTGCGACACCCAGGGGTGGCGCACCAGCAGCCCGCGGTACTCCCGGGCGAGGGCACGCACCTGGTCGCGCCAGTCCTCGTCGGCTTCCGCCTCGGGCAGCCGCATCTCGCCCATGGCCTCGTCCAGGGCGAGTTCGAGGAGGTCGTCCTTGGTGTCGACGTACCAGTAGACGGACATCGCGGTGACGTTCAGCTCGCCGGCCAGGCGCCGCATCGAGAACTTGGCCAGCCCCTCGGCGTCGAGCAGCCGCATGGTGACCTCGATGATGCGGGTCCGGTCCAGCCCGGAGGGCTGTCCCCCGCCGCGTCGCCGGTGCGCCTTGCCGTCCAGCCACACACTGCTCCGCGCGGCTTTGTCGGCTGCTTTCGCCATGGCGCACCTTCCTCGACTTGCTGATGCCGATCATGCTAGGCGCCCAGTCTTTGCCTGGGGCGCGGGCTGTGCCGACATGCGGCTCCGCCGCGTGAGCGCGATCAACCGCAGCGGACCCGCACCCGCCCGACCACCCATCGGCCCGAGCTCCTAGGCGGACTCTGCCCGCTCGGCCCGCCGCAACAACGCCGCCGCGACCAAACCACCCAGCAGAACGGCCGCCGCCCCCACCAGCTGACTGCTCTCCAGGCCGGAGGCGAACGCGTCGGATATCCGGGCCTTCTCCTCGGCCGAGTCCGCCGCCGCCAGCGCCGCCGGCAAGGACGCAGCGGACACGGCGACCAGGGACGCGAACCGCGAGTTGAGCACGGCGCCGAGGACCGCGACACCAAGGCCGTTGCCGAACTCCGCGAGCGTCCCGTTGATGCCCGCTCCCACACCCGCCTTCTCGGGCGGAATCGCACTCATGATCGCGTTGGCCATGGCCGGCATGGACAACGCCACACCCCCGCCCATGATGATCAGACCGAGCAGCATCCCGCCGTACCCCTGCCCGCCGAACAGCGCGATCGCCGCCAGCCCCGCGGACACCAGCGTCATCCCGAGCGCGATGGCCGCCGGCGTACCGGCCTTGAGCACCAGCTTCGCCCCGAGCCCGGAGAAGTTGAGCACGACGACGGTCAGCGCCAGCGGCGCGGTCCGCAGCCCGGCGTCCAGCGGCTCGTAGCCGAGGACGAACTGGAGGTGCTGCGTGAGCAGGAACAGCGACCCCGTCATGCCGAACGCCACGAGGATCGTGCCCGCGACCGCGCCGACGAACTTCTGGTTGCGGAAGAAGTGCATGTCGAGCATGGGGTTGTCGACGCGCAGCTCCCACATCACGAACACGCCGAGTACGGCCGCGCCGATCAGCGCGGAGACCAGCACCTGGCCGGACGTCCAGCCGTGCTCGGGCCCGGTGATGATCGCGTACACGCACGCCGTCATGCCGATGGTCGACAGCACCGCGCCGACCAGGTCGGGCCGGTCGCCCTCCTTGTGCTTGGACTCCGGGACGAGCGCGGCGACCGCGACCAGGCCGAGCACGGCGACCGGGATGTTGATCAGGAAGATGGCGCCCCACCAGAAGTGGTTCAGCATCACACCGCCGATCAGCGGCCCGGCCGCGAAGCCGAGCGAACTGACCGTCGACCACAGCGCGATGGCCTTCACCCGCTCCTTGTCGTCGAAGATCTGCATGACGACGGCGAGGATCGTGGTCATCAGCAGCGCGCCGCCGACGCCCATGCCCGCACGGGCCGCGATCAGCTGGGCCGGGCTCTGGGAGAGGCCGGCCGCCAGCGAGCCCACGCCGAAGATCGCGAGGCCCGACATCAGCAGCAGCTTGCGGCCGTAGCGGTCGGCGGCGTTGCCCGCCGTGAGCAGCAGGCCGGACTGGACCAGCGCATACGCGTTCATCATCCACTGGACGTCGGCGGTCGTCGCGTCCATCTCGCGGGTGAGCGAGGGGATCGCCACGTTCAGGATGGTGTTGTCGAGCAGCACGGTGAGCTGCGCGAGGCAGATGACACCGAGGATCAGCCAGCGTTGGGGGTGGCCGCCGGAAGCCGTCCGGGGTGGGGCCTGTTCCTGTGGGGATGTCGTCATGCTGTACACCGTAGAACAGTTCCCATACGGCGTACAACAGAGTTACGGCGAGGGGGGGTGGCACTCGGCCACCGCCCCTCGCCCTACTGGGCCGTACTCAGGTGACTGTCAGCCGCTCGCCTTCTGCGTGAGGTCGTAGAAGGTGGACGAGCCGACCGTGACCTTCTTGAAGGTGGACTCGATCCAGGAAGTGATCTGGGAGGACGTGCCGTCGCTGTTGCCGCCCATGCCGCCGCCGCTGCCCGAGCTGATGAAGTAGTGGATCTTTCCTTCCGCCACGTACTGCTTGAACTGGGCCAGCGTCGGGGACGGGTCCGTGCCGTTGAAGCCGCCGATGGCCATCACCGGGTCTCCGGTGGACAGCTGGTAACTCGCCGCGTTCTGGGCGCCGATGGCCGCCGCGACCCAGGTGTAGTCGTCCGCGTTCTTCTCCAGGAGCGCCTTGGCCTCGGAGCTGACGCTGGCGCCGTTGAGCAGACCGCCCATGCCGCCACCGCCGCCGCCCATGCCGCCCATACGGCCGTCGCCGTTCTGCTGGCCCTGCTGGTTCTGGCGGCCGCCGGGGAAGCCGTTGCCGTTGCCATTGCCGGGCGGCTGGCCCTGGCCTTGGCCTTGGCCCTGCTGACCCTGCTGGTTCTGGCCCTGCTGGTTCCGGCCGCCGCCAGGGAAGCCGCCCCCGCCGGGGCCACCGCCCATGCCGCCACCACCGCCGGGGCCACCACGGCCGCCCGAGACCGCCGGGCCCGCGGTGACGATCGAGCCGGAGTGTCCCTCGTTCAGCGTGGTGAGGGTGTACGCCGCCGGACCGGCCAGCGCGGCGACGAGGCCGAGCCCCGCAGCGCCCAGGGCCAGTCGATGGCCCAGCCGCCCGGCGAAGACCAGGCCGAGGGCCGCGGTCAGACCGCCGACCAGGACGAGCCACTTCAGCCAGGGCAGGTAGTCGGAGGAGCGATTGAGCAGGACGTATCCCCAGGCCGCGGTGGCCGTCATCGCGGCCGCCAGGGTCAGCGACGCCCACGCCTTGTCGCGCTTCTCCCAGAGCAGCGCCGCGCCCATGCCGACGAGCGGGGCGATGTAGGGGGCGAGGGCCACGGTGTAGTACTCGTGGAAGATGCCCTGCATATAGCTGAAGACCACCATGGTGATCAGCAGCGAGCCGCCCCACACCAGGAACGCACCGCGCGTCGCCGAGGTACGGCGGGCCTTGCGTGTCGCCACCAGGCCCGCGACGAGCAGGATCAGCGCGGCCGGGATCAGCCAGGAGATCTGGCCGCCGATGGAGGAGCTGAACATCCGGTCCCAGCCGGTCTCGCCCCAGGCGCCGCCGCCGTTGCCGCCTCCTCCGCCGCCCCCGACGCTGCCGGTCTCCTCGCCGTTGAGGCGGCCCAGGCCGTTGTAGCCGAAGGTCAGTTCCAGGAAGCTGTTGTTCTGCGAGCCGCCGATGTACGGCCGGGACGACGCGGGCCACAGCTCGACGATCGCGACCCACCAGCCGCCGGAGACGACGATCGCGAGCAGGCCCGCCGCGAGCTGGCCGATCCGCTTCCTCACCGTCACCGGGGCGCAGACGCCGTAGACCAGCGCCAGCGCCGGGAGGATCAGGAAGGCCTGGAGGGTCTTGGCGAGGAAGGCGAAGCCGATCGCGGCACCGGCCCAGAGCAGCCACTTCGTCCGGCCGTCCTCCAGGCCCCGGATGACGAAGTAGCAGGCGGCGGCCATCAGCAGCGCCAGCATCGCGTCGGGGTTGTTGAAGCGGAACATCAGCGCGGCGACGGGGGTGAGCGCGAGCGCCGCGCCCGCGATCAGACCGGCCGCGGGGCTGAACCGGCGGCGCACCGCCGCGTACACGACCGCGACCGTGCCGACGCCCATGAGGACCTCGGGGACGAGGATCGCCCAGGAGCTGAGTCCGAACAGCCGCACCGACAGGGCCATCGGCCACAGCGCGGCCGGGGGCTTGTCGACGGTGATGGCGCCCGCCGCGTCCAGCGAGCCGAAGAAGAACGCCTTCCAGGACTGGCTGCCGGCCTGGACGGCCGCCGAGTAGAACGAGTTGGCGTAGCCGGAGGCGCTCAGGTTGTAGAGGTAGAGCGCGGCGGTCACCAGGAGCAGGCCGAGGAAGGCCGGGCGGGCCCAGCGGGGGTCCTCGGGGCGGCCGTGCCACAGGCGTCGTACGAAGGGCTTCTTGGGTTCATCGGCTCCGGGAACGGATGCCGGTGGGGTCGGCGGACGGGTCCAGGCACTCGTACTCGTGTCTCTGTCCGCGGTCTGCTGGTCGTAGTGGATCGTCATCGGGAGTCCCTCGGGTCGGTGTCGTTCGGGCGCACCGGCTGCAGCCGCATGGTGGCGTCCCTCCCCCACTGGGCGGTGTCGTGCGCGTACTGGGGGGTGCGCTGCGGGAGCGGCCCGTACGGGTCGTGGCGCGCGGTGGAAGAGGTCGGCGAGGACAGCGGGTGGACCGGGGTGTGCGAGGCGGCCACCGCCGGGTCGCCGTCGCGCCGGTCCGGGAACACCCACGCCCGGAAGAGCAGGAAACGCAGCACCGTCGCCGCGAGGTTCGCGGCGATGAGCACCGCCAGTTCGGTGGAGTGCGTGGGCTCGGACGTGGCCGCGTTGAGCGCCGCGAGCGAGCCGCTGGTCAGGGCGAGTCCGATGCCGAAGACGACCAGGCCCTGCGCCTGGTGCCGTACGGCCCCGCCGCGTCCGCGCACCCCGAAGGTGAGCCGCCGGTTGGCCGCCGTGTTGGCGATCGCCGAGACCAGCAGGGCGAGCGCGTTGGCGAACTGGGACCCGGTGAAGACGCGGAAGCCGCTGTAGAGGAGCAGGTAGAAGAGGGTGGACAGGGCGCCGACCACGCAGAACCCGACGAGCTGGCGGGCCAGGCCCTTCGGTACGTCCTTGATCTCGCGGTCGCGCGGGTCGTCCCCGAACGGCCTGGCGATGCGGTCCAGCGGCAGCGAGCCGGTGGCCAGGGCCCTGCCGATCCGCCACACGCCCTTGAGGTCGTCGGTCGCGGTCTTGACGATGTGCACGGTCGAGTCGGGGTCGTCGACCCAGTCGACCGGCACCTCGTGGATACGGAGCCCCGCGCGCTCGGCGAGCACCAGCATCTCGGTGTCGAAGAACCAGCCGGTGTCCTCGACGAGGGGCAGCAGCACCTGCGCCACGTCACGGCGGATGGCCTTGAACCCGCACTGGGCGTCCGAGAAGCGGGCCTGGAGCGAGCCGCGCAGGATGAGGTTGTAGGCCCGGCTGATGAACTCCCGCTTGGGGCCGCGCACCACGCGCGAGCTACGGGCGAGCCGGGAGCCGATCGCGAGGTCCGAGTGGCCGGAGATCAGCGGCGCCACCAGCGGGAGCAGCGCGTTGAGGTCGGTGGACAGGTCCACGTCCATATACGCCAGCACCGGGGCGTCGGAGGCCGACCAGACGGCCCGCAGGGCCCGGCCGCGGCCCTTCTGCTCCAGCCGGAAGAGGGTGACCTCGGGGATCTCCGCCGCCAGCCGCGCCGCCACCTGCGGAGTCGTGTCCGTGGAGGCGTTGTCCGCGATCGTGATGCGGAACGCGTACGGGAACGTCCTCTCGAGGTGCTCGTACAGTCTGCGGACGCACGGCTGGAGGTCCTTCTCCTCGTTGTAGACGGGGATCACTACGTCCAGGACAGGCGTACCGGCTGGCGCGGCCGGGAGGTGCTCCCGCGCCGGCAGGGTGCCGGGAGAAGAATCGGTTCGCATGGAACCGACTCTCGTCAGGCGCCCTGTTGTACCGATGTGGTGACGCTGTGGCGTGCCTGTGAGTGCTGTTGCCAGCTCATTTCCGGCTGCGGCTGGGCCGGGAGCTCGGGCAGGTGCACCGTGAAGACGGTCCGCCCGGGCACGCTGTCGACGGTCACGGCACCGCCGTGCGCGGTCGCCACGGCCTGCACGATGGCGAGGCCGAGACCGGTCGATCCGGTGGTGCGGGAACGCGCGGAGTCGCCGCGCGCGAACCGTTCGAAGACATGGGGGAGCAACTCGGCCGGAATGCCCTGCCCGTTGTCCTCCACGTCCACGCACAGCCAGGGCCCGCGCCGCTGCACCCGCGCGGTGACGGTCGTACCGTTCGGGGTGTGATTGCGGGCGTTGCCGAGCAGGTTGACGAGGACCTGTTGCAGCCGGGCCGCGTCCGCAGACACGAGCGCGGGCTCGTCGGGCAGGTCCAGGCGCCAGTTGTGGTCCTGGCCGGCGGCACGGGCGTCGCTGATGGTGTCCACGACGAGCGGTACGAGGTCGGTCTGCTCGAACTGCAGCGGCCGCCCGGCGTCCAGGCGCGCGAGCAGCAGCAGATCCTCCACGAGCAGCGTCATCCGCCCGGCCTCGGACTCGATCCGCCCGAGCGCGTGCCGGGTGTCGGGCCCGACGTCCTCTCTGCCGCGCCTGGTCAGCTCGGCGTACCCGCGAATGGAGGCGAGGGGGGTGCGCAGCTCGTGACTGGCGTCGGCGACGAACTGCCGGACCCGCGTCTCGCTCTGCTGCCGCGCGTGCAGCGCGCCGTGGACGTGATCAAGCATCCGGTTGAGCGCGGCACCGACCTGTCCGACCTCGGTGTGCGGGTCGGTCTCGGAGTCGGGCACGCGCTCGCTGAGGTTCACCTCGCCGGTGTGCAGGGGAAGTTCGGAGACGCGGGTGGCGGTGGCCGCGACCCGTCGGAGGGGGCGGGTGGCGACGCCGATGAGGACGGAGCCGGCGATGGCGGCGGCGACCAGTCCGGCGCCGGTGACGCTCACCTCGACGAGGATGAGGGTGTTGATGGTGGTGGTGACGGATTCGGTGGGCAGGGCGACGTAGTAGCTGCCACTACCGTCGACTTCGGTGACGTACTGCACGCGGTACTCGCCGAGGTCGGGGATGTCGATGGTGTACACGCCGTGCGTCTTCGGCACCTCGGCGAGGGCGGCCTGCTGCTCGTCGCTGAGCTCGACGGGCAGGTTCCGCTGGAAGGGGCCGTTGTCGTTGGAGGTCTCCTTGGCGAAGACCGCCTGGGTGACGCTGCCGTCGGCACCGACCTCGGCGGCGACGGTGCCCGGCTGCGCGGGTCCCTCGGCGAAGCCGGTGATCCTGTCCTTCGATCCGGCGTCCTGCTGTTCCGCGCTCTGCCCGCTTCCGGAGTTCCCGGTCCCGCTGTTCCCGGTCCCGCTATTCCCGGTCCCGCTGTTCCCGGTCCCGTCCTGCCCGTCTCCGTCCTTCCCGCCCCCGAGTTTCATGGGTCCCGACAGCCGCTTGCCGGCGTCGTCGACCTTCGCGTCCAGCTGCTCGTACAGATGCGACCTGAGCGCGAGGGTCGTCACGGTCCCGATCACCGCACACACCACGGCGATCAGCACCACGGACGCGACGACGAGCCGCGTCCGCAGAGTGCGCGGCTTGCCCGCTCGCGCCTGCTTGCCCGCTCTCTGCTGCGTACGCGTCCGTCGTCGTCCGCTCATGACGCCGCGGGCTTGATCAGGTAACCGGCACCACGCCGGGTGTGGATCATCGGCTCGCGCCCGGCGTCGATCTTCCGCCGCAGATACGAGATGTACAGCTCGACGACATTGGCCTGCCCGCCGAAGTCGTACGACCACACGCGGTCCAGGATCTGCGCCTTGCTGAGCACGCGCCGCGGGTTGCGCATCAGGAACCGCAGCAGCTCGAACTCGGTCGCGGTCAGGTGGATGTTCGCACCGGCCCGGGTCACTTCGTGGCTGTCCTCGTCGAGGGTGAGGTCGCCGACGACCAGCGTGGAGTCGGAGCGCCGGTCGGCCGCACCGGACCGCCGTATCAGCCCGCGCAGCCGGGCGACGACCTCTTCGAGGCTGAACGGCTTGGTGACGTAGTCGTCGCCACCGGCCGTCAGCCCGGCGATCCGGTCCTCGACGGCGTCCTTGGCGGTCAGGAAGAGCACGGGCACGTCGGGCAGCTCCCGCCGCAGCCGCCCGAGAACCGCCAGCCCGTCCATGTCGGGCAGCATCATGTCGAGCACGACGGCGTCGGGCCGGAAGTCGCGCGCGGTCTGGACTGCGCCCTGGCCGTCCCCCGCGCTCCGGATCTGCCAGCCCTCATAGCGAAGGGCCATGGACAGCAGTTCGGTGATCGACAGCTCGTCGTCCACCACAAGCACGCGGACGGGGCTCCCGTCCGGCCTGAGCAGTTCGGTGCGCCCGTGGGGCGAGGTCGTGGTCATGTGAACACGATGTCGGGGACCTCTGAGAGCACCCTTTCGGCAACCTGTGAATTCCCTGAGAAACCCACAGGCGGTTCTCAGGGAACGCCTGGGCAACGCCTGGGAATGTCGGGGTCCGGTGGGGTGAGGGGGGTGGGGGAAGCTGTGGGTCCGCTGGGCAAATCAGGAGGGGCTGATCAGAACAACCCCTCCTGCACCCCCGCATCCTCCTTGAACTCCCGCACGGGAACGGTCAGTTCCGCGCCTCCGTCGGGCACCAGCTCCCACCCGGTCATCAACCGCGTATCGAGCACGACGACCCCACCCCCGGTGGACAGATGCAGATCGGGCCCGGCAGCGGCCACGAGCTCCCCGCTCACGACCCCGCCGGCAACCAGCTCACTCACGCCCCCGACGGCACCGGACAACCCGGCGAGCCCGAACACCCCAACGTGATCGACAACCCGCAGCGGCTCCCGCACCAGCGACTCCGGCCACCCCCCTAGCGCCACCGCCCGCGTATGCAACTCGGCGACCTCACCGGCCCGATCGGCCGCCGCCTGCGGCAACGCGGCCCGCACGGCCCGCTTCTCGGCGTATGGAATCCGGTCGGGCACCCCCAGCGCGGCCCGCAGCAGCTCCTCGGTACGCCGCGCGGCCATGAGCGGCCCGGCACCCAGCCAGCTGAAGCAGACGGCACCCTGCTCCAGAAGCCGGGCCGACCCCCGCTCCACCGCCGTGATCCCGACCTTGACCATGCCGGGCCCGAACCACGCCAGATATACGTGATACGGCCGCGGATCGTCCGCGATCGTGTCGGCGGCCACGGAGTGCGCCCGGTCCAGCCGCGCACACTCCTCGCACCGCGCCCCCGTACTCCGCCCCGGCACGGCCACCCGCGCCGGACACGCATGCCCCCGAGCCCCCACACACGTCCGCACGCCCCCCTCCGCGACCCCGAAGGCCACGCGCTTCCCCCAGGTCAGCGCACTGCGCCGCCCGCCGTCCCACACCAGCACGGGACCGTCCGCCGACCATCGCAGCCCCGAGCACTTCCATGCCTGTGCCATCTCTGCCGAGACTAGAGGGCACCACTGACAACGGCACCGCGGCGCCCGGCCGGGGCGGTCAACGGGGACGACGACGAACGGGCGACGGGAGGGGCACCTCACGGAGGGAGGAGTCACCTCACGGAGGGGGATCACCTCACGGAGGGGGATCACCTCACGGAGGGGGATCACCTCATAAGGAGCATCACCTCACGGAATCGGCCCCCACGGCAGCAGCGGCCTCCGTCTCCCCACCCGCACGCACGGGTACAGCCCCGGCCGCACCCACGGGCCGCCGCCGCCCGGCCAGCCGGCACCCCAGACACTCGTCGTGCCCACCCGCCGCCGACGAGTCCCGCACCCGCCAGCCCCACTCCTCCCGGGGCCGGAGGCCGGGCCCCTTGCCCCACCCGGAGAGGTGCAGCGCCCAGGTGACGAGCAGAGCCACGACCCCGATGGCTATCCCACCGGCGATCAGCAGGCCCGAGACCATGACCACCCCGGCACCCGCCACGCCGGCCGCGACGCTCCCGATCGCGCATCCGACCCATCCCGCGAACGTGTGCCCGTGGTCATACTGATGTGCGCTCACGCGCTGCCCCCTCATCACACCGATGGAATCCGGGGGCGCACCCCGAACCCCTCACCACCCAGCTGTCAAGGACCCAAACCTCTCACGAACTAAGGGAATTGGGAATGCAAGCCAAGCCGCGTCCGGCCGCCACGCCGGAGCAGGCACTGTCGGCGATGGACCACCTCATCGCGACCCACCTGGTCGGACAGCACGAGATCGCCCAGCAGGTCGGCATGAACGTGACCGACCTCACCTGCTTCGCCTACGTGATGGAGGCCGGCGAAAACCTCCTCACCGCAGGCGACTTGGCAACCCGCGTCCACGTCACGACCGGCGCGGTCACCGGCATCCTCAACCGCCTGGAACGCGCCGGATACATCACCCGCCGCCCCGACCCGACCGACCGCCGCCGCATCCGCGTAGCCGCCCGCCCCGACGCGGTCGCCCGCGTCCTCGAGGTCTACGAGCCGTACTACGCCCGCCTCACGGAACTCTTCGCGGACTACTCCCCCGCCGAAATCGCGGTCCTCAACGACTGGTTCACCCGCGCGAGCACCCTGGCGGCGAACTACTTGGAGGAACACTGCCGCCCCGACTGACCGGGGGCCGGCCGAGCCAGATAGCGCCTGAAGACTTCGACCTCATCGCCGACGAACGTCCACTGCCTGAATGCCTCCCGCAACTCGCCCTCGGTGCCCCATCCGTGCCAGGCGATCTCCGACGGATCGGGCGCGAGCACCTCGGTGACCACGGCTTCGTGCAGACCCAGCCAGTAGGGACTGATCAGCCCGTCACACAGGAACTTGAAGACGAACCGCACCGGCACCCGGACGCCCAGTTCCTCGGTGAGTTCACGCGCCGCCGCCTCCTCGTACGTCTCCCCGACCTCGGCGGCGCCGCCGATCAGCCAGTTGTACTGCCCCGGGAACCGGGACACGCCCTCCTGTCTCCGATGCACGAGGAAGCGCCCTTCCGGATCACGGCAGACGGTCGTCGCGACACGGTGCGGCCAGCGCCTCTCGATGGCCTCGCCCCGCTCCACCACACCGAGCACGCGATCCCGCTCGTCCACCCGCTCCACCAGTTCACTCATGGCCCCACAGTTCACTCATGGCCCCACGATCGCAGCGGGGCGTCCGCCGACGACGCGACGCGTCTCCTGGACGAAGCGACTCGCTGGCCTTCTCCTACCCCGGCTGCCTACCCCGGCCGCCGTGAGTGCCGGTTCGACCGGCGGCGCACGGTGAAGAGGGAGGCGATGATGCCGAGAGCCCAGGCGATCAAGAGGGCTCCCCACAGGGGCATGGTCACCATCGGGATGAGAAGGCGGATCTCGACACTCGTGCGGTTCTCGAAGATGAAGACCAGAGCGACCGCGGTGATCAGAACGAACGGTATGAAGCGGCGGACGCCGGGGCGGGAAAGGAACGGCTGTCGCGCCTTGTGGTCTCGGCTGGTCTGGGCCATGGGGTGCCTCTCCCTCACGTTGCCCCTGACTCCAGCGTCCTCTTTCCGCACGTACCCCGCCACCGAAACGCAAGGCGCGTCGGGGGTGCCGGGTGCGGGTCAGGCCACGCCGAGGGCGTTCAGCATGGCCGCGGCAACGTGGTCGGCGGCGTTGCGATGGCCGCGGGCGTGGGGGTGCACGAAGGCAGGCTGGTCAGGGAAGCGGGTGTGGATGCCTTCCACCCACTTGCCGGTGTCGCAGACGCTGTGGTTCTGGGAGGAGTCGTAGAGGTCGACGAAGCTGGCGGCTTCCTGTGTGCCGGTCGACTTCTCGATGGTCTTGTTGAGGGGGTCCAGGACGTCCTGGCGCAGCCAGTCCAAGTCGCCGGCTGCCGGCCATGACGGCCTCGAAGGCCGGTGTGTCGCTCGCCTGCCCCGTGGTGACGCGGAGGGCCAAGGGCCGTGCACGGCCCTCGCTGAGGAGATGGACTTTCGTGCTCAGGCCGCCGCGCGAGCGGCCGAGCGCGTGGTCGTCGGGCTCGGCCCGACCCGGACCCCTATCGCATCAGTGATCACTAGCCGGACGGACACATCCGATCAACCGATGAGCAGATCAAGGAGACACGCTCTAGACGACTTTGGCCCGTGGACCAGCCAGGAAGCGCACGGTCTCCCGCTGTCCGAAAGGCGATCACTCGTTTGCGGGACTTCGGCATACGGGGCCGATTTCGTGACAAGGCTCCCGTCGGCTGCCGGAGGCGGTCGAGCGATCCAACCCCCCACTCGAAGGAAGTCGACGATGAGCTTCATCCAGACCGGCAAAATCGACCTGAGGTCTGACAACCCGATCGAGACGAGCGGCGGTAACACCTCGACCTTCACACGCGTCACGTTCCCCACCCCGTTCCCGGCGGGTGCCAACGTCGTCGTCCTCCCGCTGACCCAGACCTTCAACGGCCCGGAGACGCCGGGGATCCGCGTCCATGACGTCACCAACACGGGCTTCCTGATCCGCCTGAACGAGGTGTACGCCGGCGCCACCAAGAGCGATGGGAAGCACACCACCGAAACCATCGGCTGGCTGGCCGCGACCGTCTGAGACCCGCGCTCCGGCCGAGCACAGAAATCCCCGCTTCTTCAAGCAGTACGCAGCTAGAGCACTCCGCGCCTTCTGATGCGGTTGCCGTCAAACGCTGCCGTCAAGACATAAGCCAGAGGCCCTGTGGATCACTCCACAGGGCCTCTGATCTGCTGTGCACTCGGCAGGATTCGAACCTGCAACCTTCTGATCCGTAGTCAGATGCTCTATCCGTTAAGCTACGAGTGCTTGTTCTGTTTTATCGCCGCTCTCGGGCCTTCCGGCTCGCTCGCGGCGACAGGAAGAACATTACATGACTGCCGCCGCCATGTGAAATCCGTTTGCCATACCCCTTGTGAGCTGGGGAAACGGCTGTTCCGGCCGGGATGACAGCGAAGCCCCGGTCGGGTGACCGGGGCTTCGTGATCAGGTGCGGAGGCGGAGGGATTTGAACCCTCGATGGGCTTTAAGACCCAAACCGCATTAGCAGTGCGGCGCCATAGACCGGACTAGGCGACGCCTCCACGCACATCCTCCCGCGCGAGCGCGAGTCGGTGCTTGCCGATGATGACACAGTCGAGCGCCGCGTCACCAATCGCCCCCCACGGTACTAGGCAGGAAGGTCGCAGGGCAAAAGCCTTCTCGGGCTGTCGCGCAACGTCCCGGGGCGCGTCGCGTTAGTCAGGGCATGTCGACTGCCTTTTCCCGGGCCACCGCCCGAACCGCGCCCCGGACCACCCCCCGCACCGGTCTGCGGCGCCTCGTCCTCGGTGCCGCCGCCTCCGTCGCCGCCCTCGGGGCACTGGCCGCGGTGTCGCCGGCCGCGTACGGCCAGGCCGGGCTCGGCGACGGCAAGAGCAAGAGCAAGGAGCGGGATCACCTCACCGTCACCGTGCGGAACGCGGGCGGCGGGGCCGACGGGACCTTCGAGCTGTACTGCGCACCCGCCGGCGGCAGCCATCCCGACCCGAGCGGCGCCTGTGCCGCCCTGGAGCGGGACACGCGGTGGGGGCAGGAGGCCTTCGCTCCCGCCCCGAAGGGCGGCTTCTGCACCATGCAGTACGGCGGGCCCGCCACCGCGCACGTCACCGGCACCTGGGCCGGGCGCCCCGTCGACGCCACGTACGACCGCCGCGACGGCTGCCAGATCTCCCGCTGGGACCGGCTCGTGCCGCTCCTGCCGGACATGAGGGCCGGGCAGGGCACCTGAGGCCCGCCGCCGTCCCTGCTTCGACTCCGGCACCGGCCTCTCCCCGCGCTCCCGCCCCGCTTTCGTCCTCCGTACCTCGTCCGGATTTCGACCCTCCCCGTCCTCCTTCTATCCGGCCCGGCCAAAAGGTACAGAACCACCGCCGTCGTAAAGGTCCCGCGAAGGTCCCGCGACGTCGTCGCAGGAGGGCGGGCGTTTGGCGGTTACTCGGTCGTCAGTTCGGGGTCACTTGCTCGTGCGACCTCGCTCTCATCCGGCGTCGCGAGCGCAACCGCAGCCCTTAGACTCCCTCGCGTGACACGCTGCGGGACGGTTGGCAAGATGGCCCGAGCGGTCGGCAAGGTGCGGTAACAGGGAGGAAGCGTCTCGTGAGCAGCAGGCCATCCCGAGGCGCTGCTCGCCTCGCAGCCATACTGGATGCGCTCCCCGACGCGTTGGTGCTGGTCAATGCCAACGGGACGGTCGTCAACGCCAACACCATCGCCCTGGAGGCCTTCGAGACTCCGGGCACCGCTCTGGTGGGGCGCGGGCTGCTCGATCTGCTGCCGCAGTTCGACTCCAAACTCATCCCCGGCTCCATGCGACGGCCGGAGCACCTCGATCCGCATGCCCGGACCAAGCCGACCCGGATGATCGCGCGCAGGACGGACGGGACCGAGTTTCCCGTCGAGGTCACCAGTGCGAATCTGGAGAACGGGCAGCAGGCCTACGACGGTTACGGCTACACCGGCGACGAGCTGCTCATGCTCGTCGTACGCGATCTGTCCGGGACCGTGGACACCGAGGCGGAGCTCGCGCGGTCGCAGCGGCAGACCGAGATGATTCTGCGGGCCGCTTCCGAGGGCGTCGTCGGGACCGACACCGACGGGCGGATCGTGCTCGTCAATCCGGCCGCCGCCCAGATCCTGGGCTTCCGGGCCAGCGATCTCGGCGGGCGTGAACTGCACGAACTGGTGCTGCACTCGCGTGCCGACGGGTCGGACTTCCCGTACGAGGAGTCGCCGCTCGCCGACACCCTGCGCTCCGGGCGCAAGCACCGGGTGCGCGGCCAGGTGCTGTACGCCAAGGACGGCGGCAAGGTGCCGGTCGATCTGACGACCGCGCCCGTGCGGGACGGCGACCAGCTCGTCGGCGCCGTGATGACCTTCACCGACCGGCGGCCGTACGACGCGGTCGTCGAGGAGAAGGAGGCGGCGGCCAAGCGCCACGAGGAAGAGCTGGAGCGGGTCGCCGAGGAGCACGCCTCCGAGCTGACCGCGCTGCGCCAGCGGCACGTCACCGAGCTGGAGGAGCTGAGCGAGCGGCACGCCGAGGAACTCGGCGCGAACGAGGATCGGTACGCCGCGCTCGGGGAGCGGGAGAAGGACCGGTACGAGGCGCTCGCCGCCCGGCACGAGCAGTTGCTGACCCTGCTGGGACGGTCGCTGCGCGGGCCGCTGGAGGAACTGCGCCGCGAGCTGGCCGCGCTGGCCGCCGACGACGCCGGGCAGCTGTGGCCCGAGGCCAACCAGGTGCTGCACCACCTGTCCGCCGGCTATTCGCGGATCACGACGCTCATCGACAACGTCCTCGGCTACCAGCGGCTCGACACGGGCAGCGAGAACATCACCCGTACCAAGGTGATGCTCGACGCCGTCGTCGCCTCCGGGGTCGACGGGGCCGTCGAGCTCATCGGCCCCGGGCGGGTGCAGTTCGCCGTGCACGCGCCGCCCATCGAGGCCGAGGTCGATCCCCGGCTGCTCGCCACCGCCCTCGCGCATCTGGTCGCGGACGTGGCGGGGGTCGACGCGACCGGCAACACGCCCCTGTCGGCGGGCGGTTATCTGGACAACACCGTCGTGGTGGCGGCGGCGCAGCGCGGCGAGGTCGTACGCATCGAGGTGCGCGGGCCGTACGCCGGTGGCGACACCGTGCACGAGCCGATCGTGCGGGGGATCGTCCGGGCTCACGGCGGCGTGCTGCAGACGCATGACGTGCCGGGGATGAGCGGGAGCGCGTACGTCCTCGAGGTGCCGATCGGGGGCGGGGCCGGGGCTGTCGCCGCGGATGCCGCCGAGGCGGTCGACCAGGCGGTCGACGAGGGCCTCCCCGGGGCCTCGAGTGAGCAGACCTCTGGTGGGGGGCGGCGCCGGGCGCGGCGCGCCACCACCGATGCCTTCCTGGACGGGGATGTTCCGGCCGAGGGCGACGAGGCCGACGGTTCGGGTGGTTCCGGTGCTTCCGGTGCTTCCGGTGGTGCTACCGGGCGGCGCAGGAGGCGGGGCGCCGGGGAACCGGCCGCTCTTCCGGCGCGGGCTTCCGGTGAGAGCGCCGGGTCGGGCGGTACCGGGCGGCGGCGCGGGCGTCCGGCCGAGGGCGCCGCCGCGGAGGCCCTCGCCATCGAGGCCGTCGGGAGTGCCGTCCAGGGTGTCGCCGAAGGGGCCGTCGTCACGGCCGCCGAGCATGCGGCCGGGACCGCCGCCTCGGGTACGGGGCTGGGCGGGACCGTTCCGCCGCAGGGCGTGCCCGAGGCCTCCGGACGGCGGGCCCGGCACGACCCGGGGGAGCAGCGCGCGCTGCCGCCGGCGCTGCCCGCGCCGTCCGCTGACGCCGGCTCCGGTTCGGCCGACGCCGCGCAGGGACAGGCCCAGCAGCCGACCGGGCGCCGGCGGCGTGCGCTGGCCGCCGCCAACGAGCGGGCGGCGGCGCAGCAGGCCGCGGGGCCGCGTCCGGTGTTCGCCCTGCCGCCTGCCGAGGCCGATCAGACGACCCCGGACGAACCGGCCCACCAAGGCGTTCCGGCCGGACAGGGCGTTCCGCCCGGACAGACCGACCAGGGGCAGGAGGCCGTGGCGGTCGCCGCGGCGGCCGCCTCCGGTGACGGGGTGGCCGAGGAGGGGCGGCACGACGCCGTACCGCACGACCAGTCCGCCGATCACACCCCGCCGCAGCCGCATCCCACGAGTGCGCCGACGGGCCGTCGCCGGCGGGCCGTGGTGCCGCAGCAGGGCGAGGCGACCGCCGCGGTGCAGGCGCCCGGTGCGGCGGGTGCCGCGCCGGCAGGTGCCGTACCGGCGGGTGCCGACCCGGCTGCTGCCGTACCGCCCGGTTCCGTGCCTGCGGGGCCCGGGCAGGGGGTTCCCGCGCGGCAGGACGCCGCGGGTCAGGTCCCGCCGGGGCAGGGCGCGCCCGTCCAGGTCGGGGTGGCCGCTGCCCAGGTCGCGCCGGGTGCGGCCGTGCCGCCGCAGGGCAACGCCGTTCAGCCCCAGGGGAACGCGGCCGCCCAAGGAAGCGCCCCGCAGGGCGTGTCCGTCCCCGCGCAGGGCGGGCTCGGGCACAGTGTGCGGGCGGCCCTCCCGGGGCAGGCGATGCAGCCTCCGGCCCAGGGCGCGCAGCCCCTGCCGCAGCAGGGCGTCGCCCCACCGGCGCAGCAGCCCTCCGCCGGGCAGCCACTCCCCGCCGAGGCCGCACCGGGACAGGGAACACCGGCCCAAGGCACCCCGGCTCAGGGCGCTCCCGCCCAGGGGACCCCGGCTCAGGGCGGCACCCCCGCCCCCCAGTCCTGGCCCGCCGCCGACGACGACAGCACGGGGGCCGGTTTCGCCGTACCGACGAACGGCACACCCCCTCAGGCGCCGCAGCCGAAGACCCCGGCCCCGAACAGCCCGGCCCCGAACACTCCGGCCCCGGGGGCCCCGTTGCCGCCGGAGGGCGCGGCGCAGGCGCAGCGGGCGGCTCAGCCGTTGCCCGCGGAGGCCTCGGCGCCCGTCGATCCGAACTCGACGCAGGGGCGGGCGATCAGCGTGCGGACGCTGGGGCAGGGCGTGCCGTTCAACCGGCAGGCGGCCCAGGTCCAGCAGCCGCCGGCCATGTCCGTCCCCCTGCCGACGGCGACGCCTCCCCCGCACCAGCCGGGCGGGTCGGGCCGGCGCCGCAAGCTCGGCACGCCGCCCGACCCGGCCACGCGTAGCGATCAGGCCACGCGTACGGAACCGGCGTCCCGTCCGGAACAGGGTCAGCGCCCCGAGCAGGCGGCGCGTCCGGAGCAGGCCGCGCGCCCGCATCCGACGACCGAGCCGACGCCCCCGCCGGTCGCCGCCCAGGTGCCCGCCCCGGCGTCCGCGCCCGCCCCGGCGCAGCCGTCCCTCGCCGGTCAGTCCCGGCTCTCGCAGCTGACCGAGGGCGGCGGGCGGTCGTACGCCATAGGCGCCCCCGACGAGAACGCCGCCGAGGGGCCCGAGCCGCTGGACGGGCCCGGGGGCGCCGTCGAGGTGGCCGATCCGCCGCGGCCGCAGCCGATGGACGACGAGCTGCCGCCGGAGCCGCTGGACAACCCGCGGCGGCTGCTGGTGTGGCCCGCGCCTGACGTCAGCACCCAGCAGGCGCTGAGCGACCGCGGCTACCGGCCGGTGATCGTGAACTCGCGCGAGGAGGTCAACGCGCAGATCGCGGCGTTCCCCGCCGCGCTGTTCGTCGACCCGCTGACCGGGCCGATCACCCGTACGGCGCTGCAGTCGCTGCGCCAGGCCGCCGTGGCCGCCGAGGTGCCCGTGCTCGTGACGGCCGGGCTCGGACAGGCCTCGCGGGACGCGGCCTACGGTGCCGATCCGGCCGTGCTGCTGAAGGCGCTGGCGCCGCGCGACAGTGAGCAGCACCCGCCGCGGGTGCTGCTGATCGAGGAGCACGCGGAGATCGCGCTGGCGCTGACGGCGACGCTGGAGCGGCGCGGGATGCAGGTCGCGCGGGCCGCGAGCGACGCGGACGCGGTGACGCTGGCGAGCGACTTCCGGCCGAACCTGGTCGTGATGGACCTGATGCAGGTGCACGGGCGGCAGGCCGGGTTCGCCGGGATCATCGACTGGCTGCGCGCGAACGGGCAGCTGAACCGCACCCCGCTCGTCGTCTACACCGCCGCCGTCGACCAGGCCGACCTGCCGCGGCTGGCGTCCGGGGAGACGGTGCTGTTCCTCGCGGAGCGGTCCACCAGCGGCGAGGTGCAGACCCGGATCGTCGAGCTGCTGAGCCGGATCGGGACCAACTGACCGGGTTCGGGACCGGCTGAGCCGGCGGTCGGCCGACCGGTCCTACCGGGCCGTCAGCCTGCGCGCCGCCTCCTTGACCGACGCGCGCAGGCGGTCCCGGGCGTCCTCGCCGTCGCCGACCAGGATGCGCCGCATCTGCGGGACGACGGCGCTCCAGTCGGCCTGTGGACAGCATCTTGGCGCTCGCCACGCGAACGAGCCTGAATACGGCCACGCTTGAAGCCTTCCGCTCCTCCATCAAGGACTACTGGCGACGAGACGACCAGCACGGCGGCGAAGCACTGCGGCCGGCCATCGTCGGCCAGCTCCGGCATGTCGTCGGCCTCTCCCTCACCGAGGGGCACCCCTTCTGTAAGCGGCTTGTCTCACCTTGATCCGGCTCTGTCGTGTTGTGGATCAATGCGTGTGGACCAGGCGTGGCCCACGGGCGAGCGTAAAGCAGCCGGCCCGCTCGACGGTCAAGCGCTCATCCCGCCTGACCGAGGTACCCGCGCACCGCACACGTGCCGCTTTCCGCTCGTCCGGGACTGGCCGGTCCGGCCCCGCGATCAGTGCTGGGGGTGCGGGCGGTGGAACAGGGGCCGCCGCTGGGGGGCAGTGCCGCCCGTAGCGAGGCGACCGACTTCGACGCGCATCCTGATGGCCTGGAACACCTCGACCACCCCCAGGACCACGGCCATGATGCCCGCCGCCAGGGTGAGCGCGCCGATCGAGGTGAACGGCGAGACGATCAGTACGATGCCCGCCAGGATGCCGATGATCCCGGTGAAGAACATCCAGCCTCGCGCCGGCGTTTCCGGGGCCGAGGCCGCCGTGACCGTCACCATGGTGCCCCGCAGCAGCCAGCTGAAGCCGATCCACAGGGCGAGCAGCAGGATCGACTGCATCGTGCCGCGGAAGCAGATCAGCCCGAGCAGGACGGAGAGCGCGCCCGTGAGGAAGTGCAGCGCCCGAAGATGCCGGGGGATGTGCGTGCCGAAGGCGGCGGCCAGCTGGAAGACGCCGGTAACCAGCAGGTAGATGCCGAAGAGTACGCCGACGACCCGCAGCGTCTCCTCAGGCCAGGCGAAGACCACGACGCCGAGGGCGATCGTGGCCAGGCCCGTGGTGAGAAGAGCCTGCCAGCTCACGTTCGCCAAGGCGCCCAGGTCTTCGGCCAAAGCGGCGTCTTGTGGTGAGGTGTCGCGCGGAGCGCCGGTGCCCGAGGAACCGGAGGGATGTGTCATGCCGTTGCCTCCTCCTGGAACAGCACGGTCTGGCGTACACCTCCATCGTCACGCACCCGGCCCAATTTCACCTGGCGGAGACCTTCGCAAGCCCGGTCAGGACCGATCGCGGCGGTGCAGCAGGCCGCGCAGCCGCGCGCGCAGCGTCGCACCGTCCCCGCGCGGGTAACGCCGGTCGTCCTGTACCCGCAGATCATCCGCCACGTCGTACCGCTTCACATACGCACCGAGGAACGTCTGCACCGTGGCCACCACCGGAATGGCGATCAGCGTGCCCGCCGCACCGAGCAGTAGCGTGCCCGCGACCACGGAGCCGAAGGCCACCGCCGGATGGATGTCCACGGTCCTGGACGTGAGTCTCGGCTGGATCAGGTAGTTCTCGAACTGCTGATAGACCACGATGAAGACCAGCACCCACACCGCGTACCAGGGGTCGACGGCGAAAGCGGCCAGCATGGGCACAGCCGCGGCCAGATAGGTGCCGATGACCGGGATGAACTGCGACACCACGCCCACCCACACGGCGAGCGCCGCGGCGTACGGCACGCCCAGCAGCGCCAGGATGATGAAGTGGGCGACCGCGGAGACCAGGGCCATCAGTCCCCGGGAGTAGAGGTATCCGCTCGTCTTGTCGACCGCGATCTCCCAGGCCCGTAGCACCTCGGACTGCTTGGCCGGTGGCAGCAGCGAGCACAGCGTGCGGCGTAGCCGGAGGCCGTCCAGGGCGAAGTAGAAGGCGAACAGGAAGATCGTCAGCAACCGGGCCAGACCGCCGAGCACGGAAGCCGAAAAATCGAACACCCCGCCCGCGCTCTTCTGCACGTACGTCCTCAGCCAGTCGGAGCGCAGCAGCCGGCCCTGGATGTCGACCCGCGACAGATCCGTGTGGAACGTCCGGTTGATCCAGCCGATGACGGAGTCGAAGTACCGCGGGAAGTTGTCGACGATGCCGCTGATCTGGCCCGCCAGGAGCGAGCCGAACAGCGCGAAGAACCCCGCCGCCGCGAGGACGACGACGAGACACACCAGGAGTGCGGCCAGGCTCCGGCGCATACCCCGGGCCACCAGCCGGCCGACCGCCGGCTCGATCCCCAGCGCCAGGAAAGCCGCGACCAGAATGCCGACCAGCAGACCGGTGAGCCTGTGGAACGCCCAGCTGCCGAGCTGGAAGACGCCGACCAGGGCAAGCGCGAGCACCATGGCACGCGGCAGCCACCGGGGCATCCGGGCGGCAGACCCCGCTTCTGCGGACTCGGCTTTGGAGGGCGGGGGCCCTTCATGCTGCGGCTCCTGTCCGGGGTCCGGCCGGGTCATCGACGCTCGCAGGAGAGACAAAGAGGCGCGACAGCCCTCTGGGCGGCCTGAACAGACAGTTCCGGCGGAATTCCGACATCACACGGTCTGTTGACCATCACCCTTCTTGTCTAACCTCTGCCACGCCCTTGCGCATGTCCGCGGCCTCGCCCACCGAGCCCGGCAACGTACAACGGCGCGTCAGGCCACGCCTCTGAAACGCGCCGCAGGACTCGGTCCGCCCTCAGGCGCCCGGTAGCGAACCATCGAACCCAGTCCACACCGATCCTCGTCAGCCAACCCGGTCCTCGTCGGAACCTCGCGCGGAATTCCTGGCGTGCAGGGTCGAGTTGGCGTGCGAGTGGCAGCCCCATGCCGGATATGTTCGAATTGATGAGAATCCTCCTTTTATGGGTAATCGGAAGGGGAGGACCATGACGGAGATGACCGACCGCATCACCCAACTGACGGATTGGTCGAAGCAGGCACAAGAGCAGGTGCAGAGTGCCATCGCCAAGAACCAGGAGGAGCTGTCGGCCGCGATCGAACAGGTTCAGCGGGAGACGGAACAGCGGGCAGAGCAGCTCAGCCGTGACGCAGCCGAACAGAAGGCCGCCACCGCTGCGTCACTGGAAGAGGCAAGGAACAAGTGGCAGGAGCATGTAGCGACGGTCAAGAGCCACATCCAGGAGCGCAAGGGCGAGCTTGACGTGAAGCGTGCCGAGCTCAAGGCGGATGATGCGGAGGGGTATGCGTCGTTCGCGATCGACTTCGCCGGCTCCGCAATACTGGAGGCGGAATCCGCTGCACTGGAGGCATTGCGGACCCGGGCAGAGGCCGAAGCTCTGGCCAGCAGGTAGGAGCGCTGGGCAGGAGGCTCTCTTATGCCCGTCTCGGCCGAGAATCACCCAACCGAGTCCCCCGATGTGGCTTCCAACGCGCGTTCGATCTGTTGGTTCGCACGCTGCTGAGCCGAAGGGAACGGTCTTGAAAGCCGTGGTTGCGCCAACACGTCGTTCGAAACGACCGCAACGACTGCACACAGGCATTCCCGATTGAGCACTTAGACGAGAGGCACCCCGGAGCGCTCCGGGGCCGCTGGCGTCTCATTGTCTCTGCGTTGCTCCGCATCGAGTGGACATGATCGTCCCATGAAGCCCGATCCCGTGACCCTCGACAAGATCGCCCCGGAAGACTGGCCCGCCGTTCACTCATGGGCGTCCCTGGCCGAGGCCTGCCGCTACCAGCCGTGGGGACCGAACACGCCGGACGAGACGCGGGAGTTCGTTACGGGCGCGGTCGCCGCCTGGTCGGACAGGCCCCGGCGTCGGTTCCCCTATGTGGCCCGCCTCGGGCGGGAGGTCGTGGGGATGGGGGAGGTGCGGCGGGTGCGCGACGCACCCCGGCGCCAGGGCGAGATCTCCTGCATCGTGCACCCGCGCGTCTGGGGGCAGGGCATCGGGACGGAGATCGGGCGGCTGCTTCTCGCACACGCCTTCGGCGAATTGCGGCTCCACCGCGTCCATGCCACCTGCGACCCGCGGAATCTCGGCTCCGCACGGGTGCTGGCCAAGCTCGGCATGACGCTGGAGGGACGCCTGCGGCACACCCAGCTCATTCGTGACGGCTTGCGGGACTCGCTGGTCTTCGGCGTGCTCGAGGACGAGTGGGACGCATGGAGCGCCGTGCAGGGGTGAGCCCCCTGGCGGGTGGCCAGGGGGCTCCGGGGTGTTCGGCGGGGTCAGCCGAGCTTGGTGATGTCCAGGTCGCCTTCCGCGTACTGCCTGCGCAGTACCTTCTTGTCGAACTTGCCGACGCTCGTCTTCGGGACCGCCTCGATGACCGTCCAGCGCTCCGGGAGCTGCCACTTGGCGATGTGGCCCTCGTCGGCGAGGAAGGCGCGCAGGGTCTCGAAGGTGGCGGTGGAGCCCTCCTTGAGGACGACCGTGGCCAGGGGGCGCTCGCCCCACTTCTCGTCGGGGACAGCGACGACGGCCGCCTCGGCCACCTCGGGATGGGCCATGAGCGCGTTCTCCAGATCCACCGACGAGATCCACTCGCCGCCGGACTTGATGACGTCCTTGGCCCGGTCGGTGAGGGTGAGGTAGCCGTCGGGGGAGATGGTCCCGACGTCGCCCGTCTTGAGCCAGCCGTCCTCACTGAACTTGTCGGCGGGGCGGAGCGGGTCGGCTTCCGGGCCGTTGTAGTAGGCGCCCGCGATCCAGGGGCCGCGTACCTCCAGCTCACCGGCCGACTCGCCGTCCCAGGGGAGGCGTTCGCCGCCGGGGCCGGTCAGGCGGCCCTCGACGCCGGCCGGGAAGCGGCCCTGGGTGAGGCGGTAGGCGAGTTCCTCCGCCGTGCCGATCGCACTGGCCGGGGGGCGGGCGATCGTGCCGAGCGGGGACGTCTCCGTCATGCCCCAGGCGTGGCAGACCCGCATGCCCAGCTTGTCGAAGGCCTCCATGAGCGACGGCGGACACGCCGCGCCGCCGATGGTGACCTGGCCGAGGGAGGAGACGTCACGCGGGTTCGCGGTCAGCTCGGCGAGCAGGCCCTGCCAGATGGTGGGGACGGCGGCCGCGTGGGTGGGCTTCTCGCTCTCGATCATCGCGGCGAGCGGGGCCGGCTGGAGGAAGCGGTCCGGCATCAGCATGTTCACGCCGGTCATGAAGGTCGCGTGCGGCAGACCCCAGGCGTTCACATGGAACTGGGGGACGACGACCAGCGAGGTGTCCTCGTCGGTCAGGCCCATCGACTGGGCCATGTTGACCTGCATGGAGTGCAGATAGATGGAGCGGTGGCTGTAGACCACGCCCTTGGGGTCGCCGGTGGTGCCGGAGGTGTAGCACATGGCGGCGGCCTGGCGTTCGTCCAGCTCGGGCCAGTCGTACGACGTCGGCTTCCCGGCGATCAGGTCCTCGTACTCGTGCACCCGCGCGGTGGCGTCCGCGAGCAGGGAGCGGTCCCCGGGGCCGGTGACGACCACGTGCTCGACCGTCTTCAGGTGCGGGAGCAGCGGGGCGAGCAGGGGGAGCAGCGAACCGTTGGCGATGATCACGCGGTCGGCGGCGTGGCTGACGATCCAGGCCAGCTGCTCGGGCGGGAGGCGGAGGTTCAGGGTGTGCAGGACCGCGCCCATGGACGGGATCGCGAAGTAGGCCTCCACATGCTCCGCGTTGTTCCAGGCCAGAGTCGCGACGCGCTCGTCGCCGACGACGCCGAGGTCCTCCCGGAGCGCGTGGGCCAGCTGGGCGGAGCGGGCGCCGATCTCCGCGAAGGAGCGGCGGTGCGGCTCGTCCTCACCGGTCCAGGTGGTCACCTGCGATGTCCCGTGGATCGTGGACCCGTGGGTCAGGATCCTCGAGATCAGCAGCGGTACGTCCTGCATCGTGCTCAGCACGGCGTCCTCCCGGGGCGACATTGCCTACGCGGTGGTAAGGGTTGCGCTGATTCTGCGCACATACCGCGCGGTATGTCACTAGGACCGGGCGATCGATCACATCACGCCAAGCGGAACGAGAGGTTCAGTGGCGGCCGAGGCGGCGTGCGAGGAGGGGCTCACTGGCGGACAAGCCCCAGCTCAGCGTCCTCGCGGAGCTTTCCCAGCGCTCGCGAGACGGCCGACTTCACCGTGCCCACCGAGACGCCGAGCACTTCGGCCGTCTGGACCTCGCTCAGGTCCTCGTAGTACCTGAGGACCACCATCGCCCGCTGCCGGGCGGGCAGCCGCATGATCGCCCGCCACATCGCGTCGCGCAGCGCCTGCCGCTCGGCCGGGTCGTCGCTGCCGGTCACCGGCTCCGGCTCGGGCATCTCGTCGCAGGCGAACTCGTCGACCTTGCGCTTGCGCCACTGCGACGTCCGCGTGTTCAGCAGCGCCCGGCGCACATAGCCGTCGAGGGCGCGGTGGTCCTCGATACGCTCCCAGGCCACGTACGTCTTGGTGAGCGCGGTCTGCAACAGGTCCTCCGCGTCGCTCGGGTTGCCGGTGAGCGAGCGGGCGGTACGCAGCAGCACCGGCTGGCGGGCCCTGACGTACGACGAGAACGAGGGATACGGAAGGGTCTGCGCCGCTGGTGCAGCGGCCTTCGACGCGCTGGTGCAGACGAGTGTGGTCATGGCTCAACGCTATGAGCGGGCCAGGTCCAGCGGATCGGCCGCAGGTCCCGAAGCGAAGTCCCCCTCAGGTTGTAGTGGTAGGGCCTGCTGCACCTCCTACAGGTGGAGCGGTGGGACCGGGGTACTGCGGGTTGTCCCCTGCGGGTCGGCGGTGAGCACGAGTCCCGACGTGGGCACGCCCGTCCCCGCCGTCACCAGGACCCGTTCCGCTCCGGGGATCCGGTTCACCGCCGTACCCCTGATCTGCCGGACGGCCTCCGCGATCCCGTTCATCCCGTGCAGGTACGCCTCCCCCAGCTGTCCCCCGTGTGTGTTGAGCGGCAGGCGCTTCTCGGCCACGAAGTCGGGGGCCTCGCCGGGGCCGCAGAAGCCGAACTCCTCCAGCTGCGTCAGCACGAACGGCGTGAAGTGGTCGTAGAGGATCCCCACGTCGATGTCGGCCGGTGCGAGTCCGGAGGTCCGCCACAGCTGCCGGGCCACCACCGCCGTCTCGGGCAGGCCAGTCAGGTCGTCGCGGTAGAAGCTGGTCATCTGCTCCTGCGCCCGGCCCGCGCCCTGGGCGGCCGCCGCGATCACGGCGGGCGGATGGGGCAGGTCGCGGGCCCGCTCCACGGAGGTGACGACGAGGGCCTGTCCGCCGTCGGTCTCCTGGCAGCAGTCCAGCAGCCGCAGCGGCTCGACGATCCAGCGGGACGCGGCGTGGTCGGCCAGGGTGATGGGCCGGCCGTGGAAGTACGCCGCCGGATTGGTCGCCGCGTACGCGCGGTCGGTCACGGCCACGTGCCCGAACACCTCCGGCTTCAGCCCGTACGTGTGGAGGTAGCGCTGGGCCGCCATCGCCACCCAGGAGGCCGGGGTGAGCAGCCCGAACGGCAGCGACCAGCCGAGCGCGGTGCCCTCGGCCGACGGCTCTCGGTGCCGGACCCCGGAGCCGAAGCGGCGGCCCGAGCGCTCGTTGAACGCCCGGTAGCAGACGACCACGTCCGCCACGCCCGCGGCGATCGCGAGGGCCGCCTGCTGGACGGTGGCGCAGGCCGCGCCGCCGCCGTAGTGGATCCGGGAGAAGAAGGAGAGCTCGCCGATGCCCGCCGCCTGGGCCACGGTGATCTCCGGGCTGGTGTCCATGGTGAACGTGACCATCCCGTCGACGTCGGCCGGCACGAGCCCGGCGTCCGCCAGCGCCGCCCGCACCGCCTCGACGGCCAGGCGCAGCTCGCTGCGGCCCGAGTCCTTGGAGAACTCGGTGGCCCCGATGCCGGCGATGGCCGCACGCCCGCCGAGGGTGTCGTGCCGACGGGGACTCATGACGGGCCTCCTGGGGGCATTGCCGGGCCTCTTGGGGGCATTGCCGGGCCTCCTCGGCTCACGCCGGGCCAGGCACCTGGGGTCCCGCGAGCGCCCGCGGGACCGGCCGGGGCGGCCGGGGCGGCCAGGGCGGCCGCGGCGGCCGCGGAGACACGGCACACGGCGGCCCGGGTACCACGGCGTACGGCGGCCGGGGAGACACTGCACGCGGCAGCCGCGGATGCGGTGTCGTCGGTCATGACGGTCCGGCGGGAGCCGTCGCCGTCCCGGCTTCCGCCGGAACCGTGACCGTCACCGTGCCGGTGACGTGCTGGCCGATGCCGTTCGCGCCGACGACCCGGACCGTCACCATGGCGCCGTCGACCTCCTCGACCGTGCCGGTCAGCACCATCGTGTCGCCGGGGTGGTTGGGCGCGCCGAGCCGGATGGCCACCCGGCGCAGTACGGCCCCCGGACCGAAGTGGTCCGTGATGTACCGGCCGACCAGGCCGTTGGTCGTCAGGATGTTCATGAAGATGTCGGGGGAGCCCTTCTCCCGGGCCAGGTCCGGGTCGTGGTGCACGTCCTGGTAGTCGCGGGAGGCGATCGCCCCGGCGACGATCAGGGTGCGGGTGACCGGGATCTCCAGGGGCGGGAGGCGGTCGCCGACGTTCATTCCGTAACCCCCTGGAAGACGGGCAGCACCAGCTCTTCGTCGTAGCGCCGGAACTCGAGCCGGACCGGCATGCCGATCCGCACCTTGTCGTACGGCACTCCCACCACGTTGCTGACGATCCGCACGCCCTCCGCGAGCTCGATCAGCCCGACCGCGTAGGGAGGCTCGAAGGCCGGGAAGGGCGGGTGGTGCATGACCACGTACGAATAGACCGTGCCCTCGCCGCTCGCCTCCACGGTGTCCCACTGAGGGCAGCCGCAGCTGTTGCAGCCCGGCAGCCAGGGGAAACGCAGGTCGCCGCAGCCGGTGCAGCGCTGGATGAGCAGTTCGTGGCGGGCCACGCCCTCCCAGAAGCCGGCGTTGTCGCGGTTGATCACGGGGCGCGGGCGGGGTTCCTTCGGGCGCCGCGACCGGTGCGCGGGGGCGTACTTGAGGATGCGGAAGCGGTGGGTGCCGGCGAGTTCGCCGCCGGCCCGGATGTCCGTACGGGTCGTGACGAAGTGACCCGCCCCCAGCTTGGTGGTCTTCAGGTCCGAGACCGACTCGATCACCGAGTCGAAGGTGATCTCGTCGCCGGGGCGCAGGGGGCGTAGATACTCCTGCTCGCAGTCGGTGGCGACGACCGCGTGGTAGCCCGACTCGTCGAGCAGGCGGAGCAGTTCGTCGTAGGCCGCCGTGCGTTCCGGGCGGCGGGAGAGGCCCGCCATGGTCCAGGCCTGGAGCATGGTGGGGGGAGCGATGGCGTCCGGTCCGGTGTAGGCGGGGTTGGTGTCACCCATGGCCTCGCACCAGTGCCTGATCATCGGCTCGTTGACGGGGTCCCGGCCGGCCCCGGTGGCGGCGGCCGGGCGGCCCTCGTAGGCCTTCAGGCGCGCCTCGAACTCCTCGGATTTCTCCGACTCCTCGGACTCCTCGTGGACCTCCGGCTCACCGTTCACGATTTCTGACTGTCCGTCAGATACGCGGCGGCGTCAAGGCATCGCACCCCACGGACGCGAAAACGCCTGCGCGGCGGCACCGAAGTGCCGCCGCTCAGACGCTTGTCACCCCACGAAGCACACCCACACGGACGGCGGGCCGATGCCGGTACACCGGCCCGCTCAGCTCACCACCACAGCGGGGTGAAGCTGACGGCGGTGTTGTCGTTGCCCTGGTTGACGGCCGTGAAGGCGGAGCCGTTGACCTGCGCGGTGTTGCTCTGGTTCGAGGCGCCCTCGCCGACGGCCTGCTGATTGGTGGTGGACGAGGTGCCGAAGTTGTCACCGCCGACGCCGCTGCCGAGGACACCCGCCTCGGCCTCCGTGACGGACGCGATCGATCCGTTGTCCGCGAAGGAGCCGTTGTCCGCCGTCGCGATGCCGGTGAAGAGGGCGGCCGCGAGCGGAAGGGCGGAGACGGCGGCGATGACGCGGGCGGTACGGATGCTTGCCATGTTGTTGTCCCTCCAAGGACTTCAGAGACTTCGGAACCAAGGACTGCGTGAAGAAGTGCTGCTGTCTCCAGGGAAGTTGGCCGACCGCCCTGGTCCGTTGCTCGACGTCGCGAGTCCAGAGTTGCCCACCGAATCCCCGGCGAACCACACCGGAAGCCTCTATTCGCACTCAAGCGTGATGACATGTCGATAAACCCCTTTGCGTCACTTCAGTACCGGACAGGGGCGGAAAGGGCGGATCGGACCCTGGTGCCGCAAGGGGCGAAGCGTTCCAGCACTTTTCGCGCACAGGCCTCCATACCGGCGCGCCACACCCGCCCCCTCTTTCCTTTTTCGAACGTACGTACGAAACTAGAACCATGGCCACCACCGACCGGCAGGCCACGACGCTGGCCCTCGCACACGCCCTGTCAGCCGCCGAACGCGGACTGGCCGTCATCCCCCTGTCCCGCACCAAGCTCCCGGCACTGCGCTCCCCGCACCGCGACGACCCCGCCCCCTCCCCCTGCCACGGCGCGTGCGGCCGGCTCGGCCACGGCGTGTACGACGCCTCCAGCGACCCGGCCCGCATCCGCGAACTCTTCGCCGCGGCGCCCTGGGCGACCGGCTACGGCATCGCCTGCGGCCTGCCCCCGCACCAGCTGATCGGCATCGACCTGGACGTGAAGACCGGCACGGACTCCTCGGCCGCCCTGCGCGAGCTGGCCCTGCGGCATCTGTTCACCATCCCCCCGACGGTGGTGGTCCTGACCCCGTCCGGCGGGCGTCACCTCTGGCTGAGCGGCCCGCCCGACGCGGTGGTCCCCAACTCGGCGGGCCGTCTCGCCCCCGGCATCGACATCCGGGGCGCCGGCGGCTACCTCGTCGGCCCCGGCTCCCGTACGGACCAGGGGGTGTACGCCGCGGCTCCCGGGACCGCGCACCTGGTGCCCGCCCCCTGCCCGCGCTCCCTGCTGCGGCTGCTGCTCCCGCCGCCGCGCGTCCACCACCCCACGCCCCCGTCGGCCGGCGGGCACGGCCAGGGCCTGGTCCAGTTCGTCCTCGCCGCGCACGAGGGGCAGCGCAACACCCGGCTGTTCTGGGCGGCCTGCCGGGCGTACGAGGACGGAATCGGCCCGGCGCTCGTGGATCCCCTGGTCGAAGCGGCTCTCCACACCGGCCTGTCCGAGCGTGAGGCCCGGACGACGATCGCGTCCGCGGCCCGGATGACGGGGCACCGGCCGTGAGCAGGGCCTCGTCCACCAGCACCGAAAGACCTCCATGCACCAGCACGCCCGACCGCCGGCCATGGCGCTCGCCCGCCTCGTTCTCGCCTCCGGCCGCTCGGTGGACCTCGCCGAACTGCGGTTCTCGTCGACGTACGGCGACCTGCTCTCGGCCTGCGGCGACCCGCTGGGGGGCTATCCCTGCAAGCCGGTCAACGATCTGCGGATCCGCGAGCTGCTGCGCGCCGCCGAGCGGTCCCACCCCGGCACGCCCGTCCACCTCGTCCCGCCCCCGCGCGAGCGCCCCGACCAGTACGCGGGCGGACTCGGTCCCGTCGAGGTCCTGCCCGCCGTGGCCTGCCTCGGCACGTTCCACTCCGCCGCCCTCGATCCGGCCCACGACCCGGTCCTGTACCGCTCGCGCCTGGCCGTCGTCTGGTTCCAGTCGGCCCCGCGCCTGCCGTCGGGCTGCGACACGGAGCGGGGGCTGCGGGACATCGACTGGCCGGGACTGGCCCGGGACGCCCGAGCGGTTGCGTAGGGTCGCCCGATGAGCGTTTCCCGTACGGAACTGCCGCGCTGGCAGTTCGAGTTGACCTGGTCGTTGTTCGAGTACCACCTGGAGCGGCTGGAGCCCGAGGACTTCCTCTGGGAGCCCGCGCCCCTGTGCTGGACGATGCGCCGGGCGCCCGACGGCGCCTGGGTACCGGACTGGGCGGACACCGAGCCCGACCCGGTGCCCGTCCCCACGATCGCGTGGGTGAGCTGGCACATGGGGTGGTGGTGGAGCGTAGCCCTCGACCACATGCAGGGCAGGCCGCCCCGCGACCGCACGGACATCGCATGGCCCGGCGAGGGCGCCCCGACCGTCGAGTGGCTGCGCGACCTGCGCACTCAGTGGCTGGCGGTCCTGGACGACCTCACCGACACCGACCTGGACGCCACGGCTTCGTTCCCGTCGCAGGGCGACCCCAAGTACACCGTCGCGCACATGGTGGCCTGGGTGAACGCCGAGCTGATGAAGAACGTGACCGAGATCGGCCAGCTGCGGATGCTGCGGGCGGCGTCGGCGTCAACGTCGACGGCTCAGTCCACTGTGTAGCGGTGGACCGTCGACTCCCGGGCCTGGAAGCCGAGACGCTCGTAGAGCCGGTTCGCCGCGGCGCGGTCCGGCCGGGAGGTGAGGTCGACGGTGCGGGCCCCGGCCCGGCGGGCGAGGCGCAGGGCCTCCTCGATGAGCAGGCCGGCGATGCCCTGCCCGCGCGCCGCGTCGTCGACGACCACGTTCTCGACGCGCCCCCGCGGCCCGGACGGCAGCGGCAGCAGCACGAGCGTCAGGGTGCCGATGATCGTGCCGCCGGACCGGGCCACGAGCACGGTGTTCGCATCACAGCCCACCAGGCGATCGACCGCCGCGCGGTCCAGAGGCCGGGCCGTCGTGGACAGCTGCGGGAGCAACCGCCCGAAGGCGTCGACGAGTTCCTCGCTCGGCTCGCGGATGATCTCGACACGGACGTCCATGCCGGGAGCGTATCCCCGCACGTCGGGCCATCAGCCGGAAAGAACCGAGCGGCGAACGCGCCGAGGCCGTGCCATCGTGGTGCCATGAGCATCGACGTCCGCCCGGCCACGGATTTCGACGACGTCCGTGCCGTGCTCGGGCCGAAGTCGCCCGGGGCGAATGTCTGCTGGTGCCTGAGCTACCGGATCCCCTCCAAGCTCAACAAGGAACTGCGTGGCCCGGCCCGGGGTGACCACGTCGCGGAGTTGTGCCGTGCGGACCCTCCCCCGGGCGTGCTCGCCCACGAGGGTGACGAACCCGTCGGCTGGGCAGCCGTCGCACCGCGCTCGGACACGGCCTTCGCCCGCAACCGCAAGATCCCGCACGTCGACGACCTGCCCGTCTGGTCGCTGTGGTGCGTCCGGGTCCGCCCCGGCCACCGCAAGCAGGGCATCTCGCACGCGCTCATCGCCGGCGCGGTCGACTTCGCCCGCGCCCGGGGCGCACCGGCGATCGAGGCGTACCCCCTCGACAACGGCGACGCCAAGGTCGACCTGACGATGGCCTACGCCGGGCTGAGGAAGAACTTCGAACGAGCCGGCTTCACCTACGCGGCCCCCACCACCTCGGTCCTGGCCGGCCATCCCCGCATCCTGATGCGCCTCGACCTGCGCTGAGCGGACCACATGCGAATGCCCGACCGCTGGCGACGGGGGATGCACCAGCGGTCGGGCTATGGCCAAGGGTAACAAGCGCTTGCGCGGGAGGAGCCGACTGCCCGTCAGGAAACGCCGGGTTGTGACTCGTATCACTCAACTGCCGTACAGGACCGCCCTGTTGCCGTATCGCGGTCTCATCAGCCTGCGCACGGCACATCGTAGGAGAGCCGGGGCAAGTACTCGCGCCAGGTGTCCGGCGTCAGAACACCCCGGGTCATCGAGCAGATGCGGCGTACGGCCTCGTCGGTGTCCAGGTTCCAGAGCCGGATGCTGTCGGCGCCGCTCGACACCCCGAGCATGTGGCTGTTCGGGCTGAACGCCAGGAAGTTGCCGGTCTTGGCGTTGGGTCCCATCGACTGGCCGATCGCGGTGGCCCCGGAAGGGTCGGATACGTTCCACAGCCGGACGGTGCTGTCGTTGCCGCCGCTGGCCAGGGTGCGCCCGCTCCGGCTGAACGTCAGTGACACGACCGCTTCCTTGTGACCTGTCAGGCGCGCCTGCTCGGAGGCCTCGGCGGGGTCCTCGATGTCCCAGAGGCGGACCGAGTTGTCGTCGCCGGCGCTGGCCAGGGTGCGGCCGTCGGGACTGTAGGCGAGGGCGTTGACGGCTCCGAGATGGCCCTTGAGAGGCGCGCGGAGCAGGGTCGGCCGGCCGGGGTCGGCCGCGTTCCACAGCCGGATGGTGCCGTCCGCGCTGCCACTGGCGAGCGTACGGCCGTCCGGGCTGAAGACGAGGGCGTTGACGTACCCCTTGTGACCGGTGAGGGGCGCGCCGAGCGTGCGGGGACGGGCCGGGTCACCGACGTTCCACAGCTGGACGGTGCGGTCGTCGGAGGGGGTCGCCAGGACCTGCCCGTCCGGGCTGAACGCCAGCGGGTCGGCGAGACGGGTGCGCAGGGGGATGGAAGACCCGTGCGGGACAGGGCGTCGAGGTTCGTCGACCTTCCACAGCTGCAAGGCCAGGCTGCCCGTCACCACCGCGAGGGTACGGCCGTCCGGGGAGAACTCCAGGGTCCGTACGCCGCCCTCCGGCCGGAACGGTTCGCCCATCCGCACGGGCCTGCCCGGCGTCCGCACGTCCCACAGCCGCACCCGCCCGTCGAGCGCCGCCGTCGCGAGCACCCGCCCGTCCGGGCGGAACGCTCCGGTCCGGCCGATCATGTCCGACGTCGGCAGCGACCACAGGCGGACCTTGTTGTCGCCCGCCCCGGTGGCGAGGGTGCGCCCGTCGGGGCTGAAGCCGAGCGCGTACATCTCGCCGCTGCTGCCCGCCAGGGGCCCGCCGACCTGCGACGGGTACTCCGGATCACCGACCTTCCACAGGCTCGCGGTGCTGTCCGCGCTGGCGGCGGCGAGCATGTTCCCGTCGGGGCTGAAGGCCACGGACCACACCGGCCCGGTATGGCCGGTGAGCGGCGTACCGATCGGTTCCGGGTGGCGCGGATCGGCCGTGTTCCACAGCCGTACGGTGTTGTCCGAGCTGCCGCTGGCGAGCGTACGGCCGTCCGGGCTGAAGGCCACGGAGTGCACGGTGGCGGTGTGACCGGTCAGCTGCTCCCCTGCCTCTTCCGGGCGCCGGGGGTCGGTCACGTCCCACAGCCGGATCGCCCCGTCGTCGCCACCGGCGGCCAGCGTCCTGCCGTCCGGGCTGAACGCCACCGAGCGCACGGCGGCCTCGTGCCCGGTCAGGGGCTTGCCCAGCGCCCGCGGCCGGCGCGGATCGGCCACGTCCCACAGCCGGACGGTGCGATCGTCGCCCACGGAGGCGAGCGTGCGTCCGTCCGGGCTGAAGGCGACCAGGTAGATCGTGCTGTCATGGCCGGTCAGCGGCTTGCCGAGCCGCTTCGGCCGGCCGGGGTCCGTCACGTCCCACAGCCGGATCGTGCCGTCGTCGGACGCGCTGGCGAGGGTACGGCCGTCCGGGCTGAAGACCGCGCTGCTCACCCAGCTCGTGTGGCCGGTGAGCGGCTCGCCCAGAGGCTTCGGACGCTTCGGGTCGGCCACGTCCCACAGCCGTACGGTCCGGTCGTAGCTGGCCGTGGCCAGGGTCCGCCCGTCCGGGCTGAACGTCGTGAGGTAGACGGCGCCCGTGTGGCCGACCAGCGGCGTGGCCAGCGGGGCGTTCACGATGGACATCAGGCGGCTGTTCGCGCCCTTGTCGTCCGGCCGCAGCCGGTGGGCCACCAGATCGAGCTGCGCGGACAGCGACGGATCCGTGTACTGGACGCGGTCGGCCTGGGCGAGGACCTGCTCGAACACGGCCTCGTCCCGCTGCTTCGAGGCGATGACGGCCGACCCGACGGCCAGCATCGCCAGGACGACCAGCGTCGCCACCGCGCCCCGGCTGATCCAGATGATGCGCCGGCGCAGCCTGACCGAGGCGGCCAGGAACTCCACCGCGCTCCGGGTCAGGAACGTGTCCCCGGCGGATTTCGCCCAGCCGTGGGCCTGTTCCAGCCGGGAGCCCCGGTAGAGCAGTGACGTGTCGCGGTTCGATTCCTCCCAGGCCCGGCCGTCCTCCTCCAGGCGCTGGCGCAGCAGATTGCCCTGCCGGTCGTCGTCGATCCAGTCGCGCAGGCGCGGCCAGGCGTGCAGCAGCGCCTCGTGGGTGATCTCCACGGTCTCCGCGTCGAGGGTCACCAGCCGGGCACGGACCAGCGCCTCCAGGGACTCCTCGGTCTTGCCCGGGTCGGTCGACTCCTCCGCCAGCTTCCGCCGGGTCCCCCGCCTGCGGGTGGCCTGGGTGTCCTCGCCGAGGCGGACCAGCCGGAGCAGGAGCAGCCGCGCCGCCGTGCGCGCCGCCGGGTCGAGGCCGGACCAGGCCCGCTCGGCGGTCGCCGCGACGGCGCCCTGGATGCCGCCGGCCGCGCGGTAGCCGGCCAGCGTCAGCCGGCCCGCCTTTCTGCGCTGCCAGGTGGCGAGCAGGGCGTGCGAGAGGAGGGGGAGCACGCCCGCGTCGTGCGCACCGCGCGGGCCGTCGGCGCTGACCTCCCGGACGATCAGCTCCGCCAGGCCCGGTTCCAGCTCCAGGCCGACGGCCTTGGCCGGGCCGGTCACCGCGTCGCGCAGCTCCGCCGAGGTCAGCGGCCCGAGCACCATGTGCCGGTGCTGGAGCGCGTCGGCCAGTTCGGGATATCTGAGGCACCGCTCGTAGAAGTCGGCGCGTATGCCCAGGACCACCACCGCCGGGGCCGGTTCGCCCCGTCGGGCGGGTGAGCACACGGCGTGCAGGACCTCGATGAAGGTACGCCGGTCCGCCTCGTCGGGGCAGAGCGTGAACGTCTCCTCGAACTGGTCCACTATGACGACCGGACGCGCACCGGAGGGCGCCTCGCGCCGCGCCCAGGCTGCGACGGCTGCACGGACGGCGTCCGCGGTGGGGGGAGCGCCGGGTTCCGCCGGTTCCTCGTGCTCTACGGCTGAGCCGTCGGCCGCCTCGGCCCCCGCTTCCTGGTCCTGTTCCTGTCCCTGGTCCTGTTCCTGTCCCTGTTCCGTGGCGGACGGGACATCGGACTCCCCTGCCCCGGATATGAGGACGGGCGCCAGTTCGGGGATGCGGCGGGTCAGCTCCGTCAGCGGATCACCGCCCGGGACGAGTTGCGCGACCTTGCGCGCCCGGCCGTGCTCCGCACCGTCGTCGCCGCTCAGCGCGCCGTCCCGCAGGGCGGGCACCAGACCGGCGTTCAGCAACGAGGACTTCCCCGCTCCCGACGCGCCCACGAGCATGACCAGGCCGCCCGCCTCCGCCACGGCCCCGAGCTGCGCGACGAGCGCGTCCGTGCTCCGCTCCCGGCCGAAGAACCAACGCGCGTCCTCCCGGCGGTAACAGGCCAGCCCGCGGTACGGGCTCACCCCGCCGGGCGTGGGCGGGGCCTCGGCCGAAGGCCCTTCCTGTGCCGGGGACGCCTCGGGGCGCTCGGCGACCGGGTCGGCCACCGCCCGCTCCCACAGCCGCTGCCACTGGCCGAGGTCGTACAGGCCCGGGGACACCGGCGTGGGCCGCGAGCGTCGCGCCTCGGGGATCAGTACGTGCAACACGGCCGCGAGAGCGGCGAACTGGGCGGGTACGTTCCTGGCCCGCCGCCAGTCGCTGATGCGCTGGGCGGACACCCGCACGGGCCGCCCGCGTTCGTCGACCCGCTGGAGCCGGGCGACCGCTTCGGACACACGCTTGAGCGGAGGGTTACCGGCTTCCTTGTAGAGCAGCGCGAGGCGTTCCGCGAAGGCGGTGCGTGCCCCCGAGTCGGAACTCAAGGTCTCCACTCCTTACTTGTCACGCCTGGACGTCCGGACCGGAAAACTCACTCTATACGGCTGACCTGCGGTAATGCCGTCCGTCCGGCACCGGAATCTCCTCTTCAGCAGCCTGAACTGGCAGGATCCGGACGCAGCAACGCACGATTCCGGACAGCTTCCGTCCGCTTCCATCGGCTTCCGTCCGCTTGCGTTCGCTTGCGTCCGCGCCGGACGACGGCAGCTCCACCGTTCGGCACCGGTCCCCACGAGGGGAGGGACCGGTGCCGGACGCCGTGGTCGTCCCTCCGGTGGCTCTCCCCGTCTGCAACGCGCCCTGCGACCCTGGATAACTGACGGTCCGTCAGTTATGGTCGGCGCCTGCCGTACCGCTTCCGGAGCGACGTACCAGCGACGTACAGGGGTGAGCGCGATGGAGACACGTCCCGAGAGCCCGGAGCCGCAGGGCGATCCACGTTGGGTGGCGATGCTCTACCGGCCGGCCGCGAAGTCCTGGCGGGCCGTCGCGGAGTCGCCCCACCGCGCGCCCGTGCTGTACGCGCTCGGCGAGATGACCCAGACCATGCGTGCCCGTGGCGACGAGGTGACCGTCGCGCTCTGGGGGCCGGAGGACGGCGCGTGGCAGCTGTTCGACCCACCGCTGAAGCAGACGGCTTCACCACAGCCGACGAGCCCTGACACGGAGTCCCCCGGCGAACCGACCGTGCTCGCGGAGCGGATGACCGGCCGCCGCCACCAGGTCCTCATGGCCGGGCTGGGCAAGGCGGGCCTCTACGACCTCACCCCCGAGGACGACACGACCGTCCAGGCGCTCGTCGAACGGCTCGACGAGCCCGCCGTCCGCCGGGTCGCCCACTGGCTCGCCGCCGCCGGCACCCGCTAGCCGGGCCGGTTCGGCCGGCGGCGCGCTGGGCAGAGACAGGGGCATGAAGGTCTCCGTCGACCGCGAACTCTGTTACGGCTCCGCCGAATGCGCCCACCGGGCCCCGGCGGTCTTCGAGTTCGTCGACGGATACGGCGTCGTCCGCCCGGGCCGGTCCAGCGAAGGCGACGCCCCGGAGATCCTGGAAGCGGCGGAGAAATGCCCGAGCCAGGCCATCACGATCACCGACGCGCCCTCGCAGCCGGGCCGGCCGTAGCGAAGGCTGTCGCCGATGCCGTCACCGTCACCGAGCCTGCTCGCGGTCTTCGCCCACCCCGACGACGAGTCCCTGGTGGCGGGCGGCGTCCTCGCCCGTTCCGCGTCCGCGGGCGCTCGCACGACGGTCGTCACCGCGACCTGGGCGGCGGACACCCCACGCGCCGCGGAACTGGCCGAGGCATGCCACATCCTCGGCGCCGGCCAGCCACGCATGCTCGGCCACGCCGACTCTCGCGTGCCGCACTCGGCCCCCGGCAGACCGCGCTGGTGCGACGCCCCGCTCGACGAGGCGGTGGGGGAACTGGTCGCACAGATCCGCGACGTCCGCCCGGAGATCGTCGTCACCCACGACGCGTACGGCGGCCTGACCGGTCACGAGGACCATGTGCACACCCACCGCATGACCCTGCTCGCGGTCCACGCCGCCGGACTCGAACGCCTCTACCCCGACGCCGGCGAGCCCTGGCAGCCGAGCGCCCTGTACCTGGCCACGCACCCGCACTCCGCCGTCCGGGGGTGGGGCGGGCACCTGGCCGCCACGGGCAAGACGATGCACACCGTCCCCGACGACCGCATCACGGCGACCGCCGACGTCACCCCCTGGCTGGAGCAGAAGACCGCGGCCGTCCTGGCCCACCGCACCGAGGTGGCACGGGGAGCCGCCCCGGGCCTGATCGCCGCCCTGCCGGCACCCGAGCGGGAGCGGCTGCTCGGCACCGAGTGGTACATCCGCCACGACCTCGCGGGCACGGCACCGCCGCACACGGAACTCCGGCCCTAGGCCGGTGCCCGCGCGCCGGTCAGTGCCCCACCGGAGAACTCCACCGCAGCCCCGACAGCGCCCGGGCCCGGGCTACCACGACGGCCATCCGGGCATCCCGCTCGACCCGGTCTACATGGGCCGCCGGCCCGGTCACCTGCCCCTCCCACTTCCGGTACAGCAGCCCCGCCCCCTCCGAAGCGGGCAGGGCCATCCACCCGCCAGGGCCGGCCGGGACGCACAGCGACGCCGGACGGACCTGCGCGAGGAAGCCGTTCGACTTCCAGTGGTCGAGCACGGCCCCGCGCTCGATCGGCCCCTGGTCGGGGTCGCCGGGAAACCCGGCCGTCGACCCGTCGGGCATGAGGTCCAGCACCCGCGAAATCACTGCTCGCGCCCCCACTCCACGACGAACACGCGAGAGGGGCTGCCGAGCACGCTCGACAGCCCCTCCCTTCGGCCGCTGGGGCAACCCACCTCCTGCCCCCGTCCACCAGGGCCTCGCGGGGGCCGTGGTCTACACGGGGTTCACTGCTTTCCTTGATGCTGCGGTGCCCCCGACGAAGCCGGGGGCACCGAACTGTCAATCCTGGTCCAGAATCACAACGTCATCGTCGTCCACGTCAGTGTTGTTCAGGACGCTGGGGTTGTTCAGGACGCTCGGGTTGTTCAGAACACTCGGGTTGTTCAGAACGTTGGGGTTGTTCAGAACGCTGGTAGTGTTTTCCACTTTAATGGGGATCAGAGCGACGATGTTATCGTCGGCGATTGCCGGGGATCCGAGGGCAGCAACAAGAGCCCCTGATGCGATCAGCACGCTGGCGCTTCGACGCATTTCTGTCTCCTTGACGCGGATGGACGCCGATGGAATCGGTGAAGCCATGGCAGTCTCATGCTTCCCCTACCTGGGCGGATTATCGGCCTTATCACCCGAATACCCGAGAAAGATCGTGCGGCCTCATCGGCCGAAAGGAGGAGAGGCCCCTGCTTGGTCCGCCCAGGACCGCCCGCAGAAAGGGGTCGAAGAATCGGTCCGCACAGCCTCGTTCCCCTCACCGGAGGGGCCCGCAGCCTTCTGATCCGTGGAATCGGGCATCACGCCACGAGGAGTGCCGACGGCCTCCTGTTGCAATCACTCAGGCAGCGACCAGGCGGGTGCATGACGCTTCGCTCCAGCGATGCTCACACCCCCCGGCACGGCTACGGCGCGCGACGGAATCGATGACGATCCGCCGCGCGCCGTTTGTTCCACTGGCTGCTGATCCCTATGCCAGAAGCCAGGCAATCCCTACCAGGCACATGGCCGGGTCAGCTACCGCCCAGACCACGACGGGACGTCTGCCCAGCCATGGCTGTCATGCCCATCGTGCTTCTTGCCCTCGTCGTGATGGCCGTGCTCATCGTGCTTCTTGCCCTCGTCGTGATGGCCGTGCTCATCGTGCTTCTTGCCCCCGTCATGATGGCCGTGCTCATCGTGCTTCTTGCCCCCGTCATGATGGCCGTGCTCATCGTGCTTCTTGCCCCCGTCGTGATGGCCGCCGTCCGTGGGAGTGCCCGTCGGAGTCCCAGTCGGAGTCCCGGTGGGAGTGCCCGTCGGAGTCCCAGTCGGAGTCCCGGTGGGAGTGCCCGTGGGAGTGCCCGTCGGAGTCCCGGTGGGAGTGCCCGTCGGAGTCCCAGTCGGAGTGCCCGTCGGAGTGCCCGTCGGAGTCCCGGTGGGAGTGCCCGTCGGAGTCCCAGTCGGAGTGCCCGTCGGAGTCCCAGTCGGAGTCCCAGTGGGAGTGCCCGTCGGAGTCCCAGTCGGAGTCCCAGTGGGAGTGCCCGTCGGAGTCCCGGTGGGACTGGTCCCGCACTCACCCTGGAAGATCGTGTTGGTGTCCAGATTCACGGCGCCGTTGCGGGCCAGCAGCCGGCCGTTGACGGTCGTATTCGTGTTGGCAGTGATCGTGGTCAAGGCGAGAACGTTGCCCACGAACCTGGTGCCGGTACCGAGAGTGGCCGAGCTGCCGATCTGCCAGTACACGTTGCACGGGTTGGCGCCATTGGTGAAACTCACCGAGCTCGCGGACGCCGTCGTCAGCGTCGAACCGACCTGGAACACCCAGACCGCGTTGGGGTTGCCCTGGCCGTTCAGGGTGAGGGTGCCGGTGATCTGGGCACTGACGGGCACCTTGTAGACGCCCGGAACCAGCGTCTGGCCACCGAGCTCAACGGGGTCTCCGGTGTACGTGACGTCCGGTGCCTGCCCGGCAGCCTGGTTGTACGCCGTGGTCAGATCGCTCTGGGCCTGGAGAGCCTCGGCGTCAGCGGCGTGGATGGTTCCGGGCGGCAGCACCGCGCCGGGCGGGAACCCCACGATCGCCGTACCCGGACTCACCCCGACGTTACGCTCGACCGTCGTCGGGCCGGTGTTGGTGACTGTCGAACCCGCCAGTACTCCGTAATCGCCTGCCGTACCCAGAGGCACAGGCGTGGCAACGGCTTCAGCGCGTGTCGGCGACATCGCGATCACAGCAGCGGCGATCAGCGCGGTTACTACCGCAGCGATCCAAAGCGACATGGAGCGCCATCGTGACGCACCAGGGAAATTCAGTGTCATCGAGGGGCCAATTCCTGTGAGGGGTGATGCCTGCATCGGCGGTTCTGACGATGGCATATTATTCGAGGAAGCGATCGATTCACGGTCGCCTCAAGGGCCTTCGCTGGAATTGACCAACCAATCACGAAATGCTTAATAATGCTTAATGGGCCGGACGGCGCTGACTGCTGCACTCCGGACGGGGGACTGGGGAACGTCACCAAATCGCGATTCCCCGCCGTTGACTTGCACGGGGGCGAAGCTGCTTCCCGATCTCAGATTCTGTGAAAATGGGTTGGCAGCCGCTCTCACCTATTTGGGGGCTAGAGCCTCGCCAGATGCCCGCCTGCAACCCGCCGAATACGACGCCACCGACACCGATACCGACCATCCAGGGTTGGGCGTTGGATGCGATCAACGGCGAAACGACGAGCCTGGAGAAGACCCTGAGGCCGAGCAACAGGCGCCGTACCTCATGCCTGGTCGAGCTTGCCCTGGCCCAGCCGCGTCCGCGCCGGCCAGTCGGCCATGGGCAATACCCGTGTCCACAGAGCTTCGGCTCATCGAAGTACGCCACCATGACGGGACCGGATCGCTCGCCTGGGTCTGCTCCGATCGGCGGTGCGCTTCCCCGATCGCCTGGTGAGTGTCGTCCCGGTCGCCGAACGTGGCGTGGGCGAAGGCGTTGGCCATGAACTGGCGGTCGACCCTCTGGTATGCCCCCCGGATCGCGATGCTCCTTGCGTGGCGGGCAACCAGCAGACCAGCCATCGGTGCACTGGCGAAGGACACCGTCAAGGGACGTATCGGCATCGTCATGGGTGAGCTTGGCGGCCGTGTGCAGGCCCGGCTGGGAGTCGGTTCTGTGGAAGACCTCCGACAACCCCAAGAACAACAAGGGGTCACCCTCAAGTGACCGAACCTCAGACCGCCGACGCCTGTGGTGCGGAGTGCTGAAGGATGCGTGTCGCTGCCGGGCTGTGCCCGTTGGACCAGTGATACTGGCGAGGCGTAGCGGTCCAGGGCCTGTTCCCCTCATACAGGCGGGGCCGCGCTTCTCTCCGGTTAACTGACTGGTGACCGGCGGCCTCGGGATCGCGTGGTTCGGGGCCCCGAGGCCGTGGGCCAGCGGGCGTCGGCGCGTTTGGGCTGGGCCTTGGCATGAGCCGGGCAGTAGGAGCCGGTTCCGGTGGCCAGGGATGTGCCCCACGGGCAGCCCACCCACGTCGCTCGGTCTCCGAGCGTCCAGCGATCAGCCCCGCCCGTCACCTGCGGATCACGGCCGATGCCAAGCGGCTGCACCGCACGCGTTCTTGGTCCACGCCTGGTCCACATGCACTGATCAACAACGCGACACAGCCGGATCAAGGTGAGACAGACCCCATGCGGAAGAGGCGCCCCTCAGCGAGAGGCGCCCCTCCTGACCTGCAATATCTATGACCTGCGCGGAGGCGGTGGGATTTGAACCCACGGTGACATCGCTGCCACGACGGTTTTCAAGACCGTTCCCTTCGGCCGCTCGGGCACGCCTCCCCGCGCCGGCCGTGATCGGCGGCGCGGGGACAAGGGTAACGGGTCGGTGCGCGCGGGTGGGTGTCAGCTGTCGCCGGTGCGCGAGCCCAGGGTGACGTCGACCGTCTGCTGCTTGCCGCCGCGCTCGTAGGTGATCGTGACCTTGTCGCCGGGCTTGTGGGTCCAGATCTCGCCGATCAGGGTGGGGCCGGAGTCGATCACCCGGTCGTCGAGCTTGGTGATGACGTCGCCGGGCTTGAGGCCCGCCTTGGCGGCCGGGCCGCCGGGCTCGACCGGTGCCGCGCCGCCCGCGCCCTGGTCGGTGATCTGCGCGCCGTCCGAGCTGTCGTCCAGGGAGACGGACGCGCCGATCTTCGCGTACACCGGCTTGCCGTTCTTGATCAGCTCCTGGGCGACGTACTCGGCCTGGTTGATCGGGATGGCGAAGCCCAGGCCGATCGAGCCGGACTGGCCGGTGCCGAAGCCGCCGTTGCCGGTGGACTGGATCGCGGAGTTGATGCCGATGACGTTGCCCTGCCCGTCCAGCAGCGGACCGCCGGAGTTGCCCGGGTTGATCGAGGCGTCGGTCTGCAGGGCGCTCATGTACGACGCCTGGCTGCCGCTGCCGTCGCTGGAGGCCACCGGGCGGTTCTTGGCGCTGATGATGCCCGTCGTCACCGTGTCGGACAGCCCGAAGGGGGCGCCGATCGCGATGGTCGCGTCGCCGACGGCCACCTTGTCCGAGTCGCCGAGGGTGAGGGGCTTCAGGTCGGAGGGGGCGTTCTTGAGCTTGATGACCGCCACGTCGTAGCCCTGCGCGTGGCCGACCACCTCGGCGTCGTACTTCTTGCCGCTCGGGAAGGTCGCCGTGAGCTTGCCGCCGTCCACCGCGCCCGCCACCACGTGGTTGTTGGTGACGATGTGGCCCTGCTTGTCGAAGACGAAGCCCGTACCGGTGCCGCCCTCGCCGCTGTTGCTCTCGGCCTCGATCGTGACCGTGCTCGGCAGCGCCTTGGCGGCCACGCCCGCGACCGTGCCCGGGTCGCGCTTGACGTCGCCGCCGCTGGTGGAGGCGGAGACCGTCGTGGAGCCGGAGGTCTCGTCGTTGTTCTTCGCCAGGGTGTAGCCGAGGCCGCCGCCCAGACCGCCCGCGACCAGCGCGGCAGCCAGGATCGCGACGACCAGACCACCGCGGCCGCGGCCGGGCTTCGGCGCCGGCTGCTGGTAGGAGGAACCCCAGCCGCCCGCTCCGTAGCCGGCACCGCCGTCGCCGTACGACGATCCGGCACCGCCGTCGCCGTACGACGGGGTGGCCGGGGGCGGGGGCGGCGGCCAGGAGGGGTCGGGGGCGGAGGAGGAACCGCCGGGATGCCCGGCGGCACCGGAAGCGCCCTCTCCATGAGCGGCCTGCCCCTGGGCGTCCTGCCCGTACGGCCCCTGGGGCGCCGGAGCAGCGGGAGCATCCACCGGCACGGGGGGTGCGGACGGGGCGGGGGGTACCGCGGTGCCCTCGTTCTCGGTGCTCACAGCTTCTCTCCTCGATCCACGGCTGCTTTTCCTGGGTCGCACTCGGTCACGCTTTTTCACGCTGGCGACGGTCCGGCGCGATACAGCTGTGCTTGTCCCTTTGTATGCCGTCAGCTTTTCCCACGGGACGTCAGAGCACCATAAGCGGTGGCTGTGGGTCCGCGGCCATTCTTTATATAGGTCATTACTGGCGAAAAGGATGCAATTCCGGCGCCTCCGTACGGGCCTGTGAATCCGTCGGGTCCGTACGACCGGACGCGTACCCGGACTCGGTGGCACCATGACGCGGTGACCCACGCACGGCAGCATGTGATTCAAGTCGTCGCCCACCGCGGAGCCTCCGAGGAGGCCCCGGAGCACACCCTGGCCGCGTACACCAAGGCGATCGAGGACGGTGCGGACGCCCTCGAGTGCGATGTGCGCCTCACCGCCGACGGCCACCTCGTGTGTGTGCACGACCGCCGGATCAACCGTACGTCCAACGGCCGCGGCGCGGTCTCCGCCCTGGAGCTCGCCGACCTCGCCGCCCTGGACTTCGGCTCGTGGAAGACGCGCGAGGCCTGGAAGGGGCGCGACGAGGAACCCGACTGGGAGCACCCCCCGGAGGACCGCGAGGCGACCTCCGTACTCACCCTGGAGCGGCTGCTCGGACTCGTCGCCGACGCCGGGCGCCGGGTGGAACTGGCCATCGAGACCAAGCACCCCACGCGCTGGGCGGGACAGGTCGAGGAGCGGCTGCTGGCCCTGCTGAAGCGCTTCGGCCTCGACACCCCGGCCACCGCCGAGGAGTCCCGGGTGCGGGTGATGAGCTTCTCGGCCCGCTCGCTGCACCGGGTGCGGGCCGCCTCGCCGACCCTGCCGACGGTCTACCTGACGCAGTTCGCCTCGCCCCGGCTGCGGGACGGGCGACTGCCCCTGGGCGTGGGGATCGCCGGCCCCTCGATCCGGATCGTGCGCAACCACCCCGTCTATGTGGAGCGCCTGAAACGGGCCGGCCACCAGGTGCACGTGTGGACCGTGAACGAGCCGGAGGACGTGGATCTCTGCATCGACCTCGGCATCGACGCCATCATCACCAACCGTCCGCGTGCCGTGCTGGACCGCCTCGGCCGCTGAGGCCGACCACACAAGTCCCACCAGACCCACGCACACCCCTTGACCTCACGCCTTGACGGGCGGGATCCTCCCGTCTCGGCCACACCGACGAAAACAAGCCATGCGATTACGGGGAGTGCTCCGGCGCGTTCGGTCCGTATTCGATCGTGGTGAATGCGTCACAGGACGTTGATTGGCCGGTTTCCGGTACAGGCCAATGGGGCATCCACACCGTGGCGTGGGGCGAAGGAGGTCTCGGGGGTGGCGTTGGTGGTGGCACAGGAGGTGCCCACGTCGTCGAGCATGGCCGTACCCCATGGCCCTGCGGGCGTGGGGAAAGCAAGGCACCGTATGCGTTCACAGTTGCGCAGCGGTGGCGTAGCGGATTCGGTCATCGACGACGCCGTACTGATCCTTTCCGAACTTTTGAGCAACGCGTGCAAACACGGCAGGCCACTCGGCGACGCCCTGTCCGGTGACGGCGACGTGCTTGCCGCGTGGCGTGTGGACCCGGCCGGCAGGCTCATCGTCGAGGTCACGGACGGCGGCGGCCCGACCCGCCCCGCCCCGGCGACCCCGTCGGTCACGGCGCACGGCGGCCGCGGGCTGAACATCATCACCGCGCTGGCCGACGACTGGGGCGTACGCGACGACATCCGCGGCGAGGTCACGGTGTGGGTCATCGTCCACGACGACGTGTACGACCCGGACGCCGGCCACCGCCGCGACGACTTCGTGACGCGCGTCGCGGCCCCGGCGGTGTCCCAGATACCCGGGCTCGACTTCGCGGACGCCTTCGAGGACATGGACTGAGCGCTGGACCGAGTGCTGGGCACCGAGCGCCCGTACGCGGCGCTGCACCGAGTGTTGTCCACAGGATCCCGTCGCCCGAGGCCCGAACGGCTAGGCTCGCGACCGTACGAGACGAGCCGTAACCGGGAGACCATCGATGGCCAAGAAGCGACCCCAGACGAAGGCCAAGCGCCCGCAGATCACGGATGGCGAGGTCCCGGTTGTAGGCGCCCGCGAGCCCTGCCCCTGCGGCAGCGGCCGCCGCTACAAGGCCTGTCACGGCCGGGCCGCGTCCCACGCCGCGACCGAGCTGGTGCACCGCCCCTTCGAGGGCCTGCCCGGCGAGTGCGACTGGGTGGCCCTGCGCGAGCTGGTCCCGGCGGCCACGGTCGAACTGCCCCTCAAGGACGGCCTGCCCGAGGGCGTCCCCGCGGTCACACTGGCCACGGTCCTGCCGATGGCCTGGCCCGCCCTGCGCCGTGACGACGGCTCGGTCCTGCTCGGCCTGCAGAACGACACCTCGTCCGGCGACATCAGCCGCGACCTCGCCGACACCCTCCAGCGCGCCCTGGAGGCCCAGCCCGGTACGCCCGTGCAGGGCCGCCGCGCCCCGGCCGGCGGTCCGCGGCTGCAGGATCTGCTCGACCCGGAAGGCACCTTCGCGCCAGAAGTGCACAGCGGATTCGAGTTCTGGGTCCCGGACACGGAGAACGCCACGCCGGAGGTGACCGCCTCCCTGGAGCGGGCCAACGCCGCGGCCATCCCGACCGTCAAGCTCCAGAGCGTGGACGCCGCCTACTGGTGCGAGACGCCGGAAAAGAACCATTTGCGTTGGGTCATGCCACACGCCGAGGAGCAGCTTCTGGACGCTCTCGCGCGGCTGCACGCCGCGGGCGGCTCCAGCCTCGGCGAGGGCACCCGCCTGGTGGGCTCCTTCCGCGCTCACGGGCTCACGGTGCCGGTGTGGGACCTGCCGAGCGGGGTCACGGCCGAGGACGTGGAGAAGCCGGCGGCGGAGTTCGCCGAACGCCTCGCCACCGCCCTGGCCACGGAAGCGCCGCTCACCCCGGACGAGCGCCGCGCCCGCGGCGGCCTCACCAACCGGCAGGTCACGCTCAGCTGACGTTCGCCGACGGGTCCGGCCGGCCGCCACCCCGGCCCGCCGGACCCGCACGCCTCGGGACGGGTGACTCCCCTCACAACTCCCGCTGGAGACAAGCCAGTCGGTGACTGGAAAGGGCGAGAGCGAATTTGCGAACCGCCGATCTCTTGTTACCGTTCCTGTAGCCCGGTTGCTGGTGCATCCCCCGTCGCCAGCAACCGGGTCTTTTCGTCCGTGCGACCGTTCACCGAGCGCAGCCGCTCGTCAACTACCCGTCCACGCGGGTGAGTTGCTTCCCGAGCGCAGCAGCAGCGGCCCCTGTCCCGCCCGCCGGGCGAACTCCGCGACCGCCGTGTACGCCGCCAGATTCCCCCGCACCGGCTCCCGGGGCGTCTCGCACGTCCGCGGCTCGTCCTCGGGGCTCACCGCGCACGTCATCCGCACGGTCCGGGCACCGGGCTCCATCAGGGTCAGTACGGCGTCCAACGCCTCGCCGGTCGCGTTGCGGTAGTAGGTCCGCGCCCAGGTCCGCGCACCCTGCGTCACGACACAGGTCTGCGCCTCGATGCCGTCGGGGGAGGAAACTTCGGGACCGCAGCGCACGGCGGTCGCCAGGCCCTGGCCGAGCGTGGGCAGGGTGGGAACGGCGGAGGGCGCGCTCTTGGACACCCCGAGCGCCTTGTCGTCGGCACCCGGGGAGGGACGTACCTCGTCCTGCACGGAACCGGAGGCGGGGCCACCGCGTTCGGCGGCGCCCTCCGAACGAACGGAATGCCGATCGGAATGCACGGAGCCCGCGGACGCCACCGCCAGCGGCAGTGCGACCGCACATACCGCCACGACGCCCGCGAGGGCGAGCAGTCTGGTCTTTCGGGGGTCCCGGGAGCGCCCCCGGGCATGACGCGGCATGAACCCGGAACTTAACGCCCCGGGGCCGAGGCCGGGCCCGGCGCGCCCGACGGTCCTAGAACTCGGGCGCGCTCACACCCGTACGAGTGAGGGCTTCGACCACGGCGTCCACCACGGCCTCGACATCGGGCACCCACGGCGAGGCGGAGCCGGGCAGCGGCGCCCGCTCCCAGCGGATCTCGCCCTGGCCCGTCTCGGACGGCGGCAGGGCCAGATAGCCGCCCTCGCTGTGGAAGCGGAGGGAGCCGGGCACGAAGTCCTTGGCGTAGAGCAGTTCGCCGAGCTGCTCCATGGAGTACGGCTTCACGAGGATCGCCCAGCGGGCGGGGGAGGCGACGACCGGGCCGAGCCGCATGCCCATCCGGTCGAGCGCCTCGAGGGCGCGGGCGGCCGGCAGGGCGGGCAGCGACACCGCGCAGGGTGCCTTGCCGCCGGTGGCCATCACGATCGGCGCCGTGGGCCGATTGCCCCACCACCAGCGGACCATGCGTCCGTCGGTGGTGGCCGCGAGGAGGCCGGGGTCGAAGGGGTGCGCGCCGGGCACCGTGCACTCGGGGTCGGGGCAGCCGCAACGGCCCGTCCCCTGCGGGTCCGCCGCCACGCCCGGGAGTACGGGCCACTGCCATTCCGTCGCGTAAGTCAGGGCCGCGCCGATCAGCTCAGGCGTCCCGTCACCGCGCTTGGACAGGAGCCTGCGTCGCCTTCCGAGGATCTCGCGCATGAGCGCTCGTTCCTTTCCGTTGCACGCCTGGCAACACCGTGGTCCACATCACAACATGTGTCGATCACTTCACTGTGCGTACCTGTTGGCGCATCACACCCCTGCCGCGAGCAGGGGGAACCCCTATGGGTCGAGCTTTGGCTGCCTCCGCGGCCGTCCCGCCCGTACTGCGTGTATCAAAAACACGGGCGTGGCGTAGGGGTGGCGAAGTATGGCGTTTGCCGTCGCGCGTATTTCTCTCCGCCTCCGCCACGGGAGGATGGGGCACGGTCGTCGGTGGATAGGACGCCCGGGTCCGTCGCCAGGTTCCGGGTGATTCCCAACCACCCCTGGCCTTCACCGAGTACGTACCCATCACGACCGTCGTGACGCTCCGTCGAGCAAGCCCAGTCGACCGCAATAAGCCGTCCACTGCGGCAGTTTTAAGCCAACTTTGCATTTCTGCAAGAGGAAGGGGAGTTGTTCCCTCGGGGCTCACGGACACCAGGAATCCCGGCAGGACAATGCTGGACATCTCCTCACGAGTGCGTGTACATGTGGAGACACTGCTGGCGGCGCAGAATGACATGGGGGTTTGCGATGCTTTTGAGCAGTACGCGCCGGTCGGAAGGCCGGAGACCATGAACGCCCCGCACCCTCCGAAAGTGGCCGGAATCGATTCAACGGTTCCGGCACCCGCACACACTGTCGCGCCCAGCGCGCCGGGTACCTCCCCGGCTGTCCCCGCAAACCCCCCGGCCCCACCCGGCGCGGTACTGCAGGACCGTCTCGCCGGCTGGGTCTCCGACCTCACCACCCTCCACGAACTGACCGAGCGCCTGGCCCGTACGGCCACGCTCGACGAGGCACTCCAGGAAGTGCTGCGGGCCGGCGCCGCCCTCGTGGGCGCCCGGCGTGGACTCGTCGTGCTGGAACCCGGCGACGGCCTCGGCCCGGACACCACCATCGGCCTGGGCCTGGCCCGCGCCGACCTCGGCCACATCGAGACCGTGCCGCGCAGCGCCCTGTCCTACGGCCGGATCCTCGACGGGCTGCCGGGCGGTGAGGACGGCATCGCCGAGCCCGACCTGTTCGCCGCGGAGGGACTCGACCCCCGCCACCGCGAGGTCGCGGCCCGTCTCGGCTACGCCGCCAGCTACGCCCTGCCCCTGTCCACCGGGACCGCGGGCCGCCTCGGTGCCGCCGTCTGGCTCTACGACGAACCCGCCGAGCCGGACGAGCGCCGGCGCCACCTCGTCGGCCTGTACGCCAAGTACGCCGCCGAACACCTCGCCCGGCTCCTCGAGCTGGAGCGCACGCGCACGGCCATGGCGACGATGTCGGACGAGCTGCTCCCCTCGCGGCTGCCGCGGGTGCCCGGTGTCCAGCTCGCCGCCCGGCACCGCACCGGCCCGCGCGGCGGCGGCGACTGGTACGACGCGCTGCCGCTGCCCGACGCCGCCCTCGGCCTCGCCGTCGGCTCCGTCACGGGGTCGGGGCCCAGCGCGGTCGCCGCCATGGGACGCCTGCGGGCTTCCCTGCGCGCGTACGCCGTGATGGAGGGGGAGGATCCGGTCGCGGTCCTGTCCGACCTGGAGCTGCTGCTGCGGCTGACCGAGCCGGCCCGCTCGGCCACCGCGCTGTTCGGCTACTGCGAACCGGCCGCCCGCAAGATCACGCTGGCCGGCGCCGGGCACAGCCCGCCACTGCTCATCGGGCAGCGCCGCACGGAGTTCGTGGAGACGTCGGTCTCCGCCCCGCTCGGCATGCTCGCGTGCTGGGAGGCGCCGAGCGTGGAGATCCTCGCCGAGCGTGGAGAGACGGTTCTGCTGTACACCGACGGGCTGCTGCACCGCACCGGCGAGGCCACCGACCGTGCCTTCGCCCGGCTGCACGCGGCGGCGGCCGGAGTGCCGCGGGCGCTGCGCTGCGACCCGGGCGCGATCGCCGACCACGTCCTGCGGAGCGTGCTGCCGGCCGGGCTGGACGGGGGGGTACCTCCCGGTCGAGCGAATTCGAGACTGGGGGAGGACGGTACGGAGGATGTCGTGCTGCTGGCGGTGCGGTTCGAGTAACGCTCCTCGTCATCGCCCTGAGGCCTCTTCCGCGCCGCCGTACAGTGGACGATGGCCCAGAGCCGTAACGAGGAGGTTGACCGCCGTGGCAGAAGAGCTCTCGGAGACCCCGGAGACTGCCGAAGAAGAGCCGATCAAGCAGCGGAAGAACGGACTGTACCCCGGCGTGTCCGACGAGCTTGCCGAGAACATGAAGAGCGGCTGGGCCGACACCGAGCTGCGTGACCTCGAGCCCGTCCCCCAGGCCGCCGAGACCGCCGCCCGCCGGGCCGCGCTGTCCGCGCGCTTCCCGGGCGAGCGTCTGGTGATCCCCGCGGGCAACCTGAAGACCCGCTCGAACGACACCGAGTACGCCTTCCGCGCCTCCGTCGAGTACGCCTACCTCACCGGCAACCAGACGGAGGACGGTGTCCTGGTCCTGGAGCCCGAGGGCGAGGGCCATGAGGCGACGATCTACCTTCTGCCGCGTTCCGACCGGGAGAACGGCGAGTTCTGGCTGGACGGCCAGGGCGAGCTGTGGGTCGGCCGCCGCCACTCCCTGACCGAGGCGGAGCAGCTGTACGGCATCCCCGCCTCCGATGTGCGCGAGCTGGCCGGGGCGCTGGGCGAGGCCACCGGTCCGGTGCGGGTCGTACGCGGGTACGACGCCGGCATCGAGGCCGCGCTGACCGACAAGGTCACCGCCGAGCGCGACGAGGAGCTGCGGGTCTTCCTCTCCGAGGCGCGGCTGGTCAAGGACGACTTCGAGGTCGGGGAGCTGCAGAAGGCGGTCGACTCGACCGTGCGCGGCTTCGAGGACGTGGTGAAGGTCCTCGACAAGGCCGAGGCGACCTCCGAGCGGTACATCGAGGGCACGTTCTTCCTCCGCGCGCGTGTGGAGGGCAACGACGTCGGCTACGGCACGATCGCCGCGGCCGGGCCGCACGCCTGCACGCTGCACTGGGTGCGCAACGACGGGCCCGTGCGGTCGGGCGATCTGCTGCTGCTCGACGCGGGTGTGGAGACGCACACGTACTACACGGCGGATGTGACGCGCACGCTGCCGGTCAACGGGCGGTTCAGCGAGCTCCAGAAGAAGATCTACGACGCGGTGTACGAGGCTCAGGAGGCCGGGATCGCGGCCGTGCAGCCGGGTGCGAAGTACCGGGACTTCCATGATGCCGCGCAGCGGGTGCTGGCGGAGAAGCTGGTCGAGTGGGGGCTCGTCGAGGGGCCGGTGGAGCGGGTCCTGGAGCTGGGGCTGCAGCGGCGGTGGACGTTGCACGGCACAGGTCACATGCTCGGGATGGACGTGCACGACTGCGCTGCCGCGCGGACCGAGACGTATGTCGACGGTGTGCTGGAGCCGGGGATGTGTCTGACCGTCGAGCCCGGGTTGTACTTCCAGGCCGACGATCTGACCGTGCCGGAGGAGTACCGGGGTATCGGGGTGCGGATCGAGGACGACATCCTCGTGACCGAGAGTGGGAACCGGAACCTGAGTGCGGCGCTGCCCCGGCGGTCGGACGAGGTCGAGGCGTGGATGGCCTCCTTGAAGACCGACTAGAGCAGACGGTCCAGGAACAGTGCGCCCGCCAGTAGGGGCGCACTGCCGCTCGGGCTCCAGGCTCGGCTGGTGAGGTCGGCGTCCAGAGCTCGCAGAGCCTCGGTACCCGGCTCCGTCGCCGTGCCGCCCGCCTCCAGCACCCCCCGCGCTCCCGCCTGGACAAGGCGCAGGCCGATCGGGCCCGCGGTGTGGAGCAGTTCGGTGTCCTGGAGGGTGGACATCACCGTGAGCAGGGCGTTCAGGCGGGCCTCGGGCTCGTCCGCGCCCTGGGCGCGGGATGTGGCGAGGGCGGTCAGGGCGCGGCGGACATGAGGGAAGCCGGCCCTGGCCTCTCCCCTCGCGCCGGCCGCGCCGTAGCGGGCCGACACCGTGGAGCCGCGTGAGGGGCGGCGTGGGGCGCGGCGGTCCGGGTGGGCGGCGATCTGCTTGGCCAGGGCCGTCGTGTCGGCCGGTCGCGCCCCCGGTTTCAGGGCCGCCGCCGCGACCAGCAGGCCGAGCGTCCACAGGGCGCCCCGGTGGCCGCCGCCCGTCAGACCCACGGTGTGTTCGGTGGAGCGGCCGATCGCGCCCAGTTCCGCGCGGAGCCGGGCGCTGGGCTCGCCCGTGCGGCGGGCCGCCGCTGCCATCGCCGTGAGGCCGGGCAGCAGCGCCCTGGCCGACCAGCGCAGGGCGCTGTGGTCCCGGCGGGTGGCCCGGGCGGTCAGATCGCGCGGGTCGGGCAGGCCCGGCTTGGGGGCCAGGGCCAGTTGGCCGACCAGCGCGTCGACGGCGGCCTGCGCGAGCGACTCGTCCTCACGGCTGTTCATCGCCGTACCTCAGGAAGAGGGGGAGGACGAGGGGTTGGGGGCGCCCGTCGGCGGTTCGCCCGTGGGGGCGCCGCTCGAGGGTGTACCGCCGCCTCCGCCGCCGCTGCCCGCGCCCGTGTTCTCGGCATCGGGGTCGATGCCCAGGGTGAGGAAGCCCTTGTAGCCCTTGGACGGGTCCTTCTTGTGCACCGCTGTGAGCGTGAGCAGGCCGCTGGACGCGCCGCCACCGTCGTAGACCATGTCGTCGGCGAGCTTGGTGTAGCTGCCGCTGTGCTTGCTGTACGGCTCCAGGGCGAAGATCGACTCGGCGATCTCGTCGTCGAAGAACAGCTGGCCGGTGAAGTTGACCTTGCCGCCCTCGTAGGTGCCGTCCTCCTTCGCGCCGCCGGTGTGGACCTTCAGGTGGATGTGGCAGGTGCGCGGGGTGTACCAGCCCGGCACGATCGTCTCGAACTTGACGACCCCGTTGGCGTTGGCGACCTGGTAGCCGCGCAGATAGGTCTTGTCGTTCGCGGTGGAGCCGTCCTCGCTCTCGGCGGGGGCCGAGCCGCCGGGGTTCGCGGTGGTGTAGCCGGAGTAGTAGCCCCAGGCGTCGCAGTGCCAGATCTCCACGGCCGCGCCGGGGACCGGGGTGCAGCCGTCCGTGGCGTCCACGACGGTCAGGCGCAGCGTCAGCGGGACGCCGCTCTTGCCCTCGGTGATGTTCTTGCGGACCAGCGCGCCGTCGAGGTAGTACGGCCCCTCCGTGACGCTCGACATCAGCTGCATGCAGGTGCCGGAGCTCGCGGAGGAGGTGGTCGTAGCCGTGGTCGTCGCCGTGGTCGTGGACGTTGTCGTGTCCGCGAAGGCCGACTGGTAGCCGGCCGCGGCCAGGCCGCCCGCGGCGACCGTGCCGCCCGCGACCGCGAGGGCACGGCGCCGGGTGATGGAGGTGTTCTTGTGGTTTCCCGTCATGGACGTGGAACCTAAGGACGCCGGCCGTCAGGTTCGTGAGGCTGGGCTGAGAGCCCGCTGTGAATCGACCGGAGGCATCCGGCCAACGGGCCGCAGGTCAAAAAACAGCAGGTCAGCGGTAGTTGGCGTGTGAGATCATGGCCGACCTTGCCGGGCCGACTCGGGGAACAGGCGATTCGATCATGAAGAACGTCCAGACGGCGCTGACCATGCAGGACGCCGTCCTCACCCTGCAGAAGTACTGGAGCGACAACGGCTGCATGATCACGCAGCCGTTGAACACCGAGGTCGGAGCCGGTACGGCCAACCCGGCCACGGCGCTGCGCGTGCTCGGCCCCGAGCCCTGGAGCGTGGCCTATGTGGAGCCGAGCGTACGGCCGGACGACTCGCGCTACGGCGAGAACCCCAACCGGCTCCAGACGCACACCCAGTTCCAGGTCATCCTCAAGCCCGACCCCGGCAACCCTCAGGAGCTGTATCTGGGCAGCCTGAGGGCGCTCGGCGTCGACCTCGGCGCACACGACGTGCGGTTCGTCGAGGACAACTGGGCCTCACCCGCGCTCGGCGCCTGGGGGCTGGGCTGGGAGGTCTGGCTGGACGGCATGGAGATCACCCAGTTCACCTACTTCCAGCAGGTCGGCGGTGTCGCCCTGGATCCGGTGTCGGTGGAGATCACGTACGGCCTCGAACGCATCCTGATGAACCTTCAGGGCGTGTCCCACTTCAAGGACATCGTCTACGCGCCGGGCATCACGTACGGCGAGGTGTTCGGCCAGAACGAGTACGAGATGAGCCGCTACTACCTCGACGACGCCGACCTCGACACCAACCACCGGCTCTTCGAGGCCTACGCGGCCGAGGCCCGGCGCCTGCTCGACCTGGAGCTGCCGGTTCCGGCGTACCTGTACGTGCTCAAGTGCAGCCACACCTTCAACGTGCTCGACGCGCGCGGCGCCATCAGCACCACCGAGCGGGCCAAGGCGTTCTCGCTGATGCGCTCGCTGACGCACGAGTCGGCGAAGTTGTGGGAGCGGCGGCGGGCCTCGCTGGAGTATCCGCTCGGCGTGGCGGCCGCACCGGCCCCGGCCGAGCGGCCCGCGCTGCCCAAGGTGCCCGGCGTCGAGACACTGCTGTTCGAGATCGGCGTGGAGGAACTGCCGTACGCCGACGTGCCCGCCACCACCGAGGCGGTGCGCGAGTCGGTCACCGCCAAGCTGGCCGACACCCGGCTGGGGCACGGCGCGATCACCGTGATGGCCACACCGCGCCGGATCGTCATCACGGTCGACGGCGTGCAGCCGCGTGAACGGGACACGATGCGGACCGTGCGCGGGCCGAAGGTCGCCGCCGCCTTCAAGGACGGCGCTCCCACCCCGGCTTTGCTGGGCTTCGCCCGCAGCCAGGGCGCCGAACCGACGGACGTGCGGATCGTCGACGTCAACGGGGTCGAGTACGTGACGCTCACCCGTCACGAGGAGGGGCGCTCGGCCGTCGAGGTGCTCAGCGAGCTGCTGGCCGAGGTCGTGTCCGGGCTGCGTGCCGGACGCAACATGCGCTGGAGCGACCCGGGGCTGTCGTTCTCGCGTCCCGTGCGCTGGCTGCTCGCCCTGCTGGGGCGTACTCCCCTGCCCGTGGTGGTCTCCTCCCTCTCCGCGGGCGACACGACCCGGGTGCAGCGTCAGGCCCCGTATCCGGAAGTCCGGGTGACATCCGCCGAGGGCTACCCGCACTTCCTGCACATGCACGGCATCCTGCTCGACCGGGATTCCCGGCGCGGCGCGGTGGTCCGCGGTGCCGTGGAGGCGGCAGCCGAGGTCGGCGGGCGGATCGACGTGGAGGGCCAGGCCGGCCTGATCGACGAGATCACCGACATCCTGGAGTTCCCGTACGCCGTGCGGGGGTCGTTCGACGAGCGCTATCTCGAACTGCCCGCGAGCGTCCTGACCACCGTGATGCGCAAGCACCAGCGCTATCTGCCGGTGCTGGACGGCGAGCGCCTCATGCCGCACTTCGTCACCTTCGCCAACGCCCTGTGCGACGACGACGTGGTGCGGGCGGGCAACGAGGCGGTGCTGCGGGCCCGTTACGAGGACGCCGCGTTCTTCTGGCGGGCGGACCTGAAGGTGCCCCCGGCGGAGTTCCGGAGCCGGCTGGACAAGCTGACCTTCGAGGACCGGCTCGGTACGGTCGCCGACCGCGCCGAGCGCCTCGCCGTCCTCTCCCTCGATCTGGCCGGGCGTGCCGGGCTGCCCCAGGAGGCGGTGGATGTCGTCCGTCGCGCCGGTGCGCTGGCGAAGTTCGACCTGGCGTCCCAGATGGTGATCGAGTTCTCGGGACTGGCCGGGGTGATGGCCGAGGAGTACGCCCGCCGGGCCGGTGAGTCCGCGGAGGTCGCCCGGGCCCTCGCCGAGATGGAGTTGCCGCGCTCCGCCGGCGGTGCCCTTCCCGCCGGGGACGCGGGTGCCGTGCTGTCGCTCGCCGACCGGTTCGACCTGGTGACGGGCATGTTCATCATCGGGGCCGCACCGACCGGGAGTTCCGATCCGTACGGGGTGCGCCGGGCCGCGATCGGGCTGCTCAACGTGTTGCGGAGCCTGCCCGCCGTGGGCGGGGTACGGGTGAGCGACGGGCTGCGCGCGGCGGCCGTACGGTATGCGGCGCAAGGCGTGGAGGTGCCTGTCGAGCGGGTCGCCGAGGCCGCCGAACTGATCACCCGGCGCTATGAGCAGCAGCTCACGGACGCCGGGCACGAACACCGGCTCGTTCAGGCCGTCCTGGTGTGGGCCGACCGGCCCGCCCACGGCGACCGGACGCTGGCAACGCTGGAGCGGCACATCGGCACGGAGGCGTTCGAGGCACTCGCCGCCGCGTTCCAGCGGGTCGTGCGCATCCTCCCCGAGGGCGGCGTCGAGGCGGCGGACCTGTCCCTGCTGACCGCGCCCGCCGAACTGCGCCTCGCCGAGAGCGCCGAGGCCGTACGCGAGGCGCTGCACGGCCGCGAGGACGACCTCGGGGCACTGATCGAGGTCTCCGGGCCGCTGGTCGACGCGATCAGCGCGTTCTTCGACGAGGTGCTGGTGATGGACCCCGACCCGGCGGTCCGTGCGGCCCGGTTGGCGCTGCTCACGCAGGTGGCGGGGCTGGCGCGGACGACGTTGGACTGGGGTGCGCTGTAGGGGCAGACATGGCAGCAGATGTTTCACGTGAAACACGGCGGTGGTGGTTCACACGGCGTGGTGTTTCACGTGAAACAGCACCGCGGGGTCAGACCGCCATCAGCGGCGCGGCGCCCTCGCGCCACTTGAGGACCTTGTCGAAGCTCACCACGGCCCCGCCCCGACCTGGCTTGTTGCCGATGTGAACATGGTCGGCGAGCTCCTGGATGAGGCACAGTCCTCTGCCGTCCTCCGCGTCGGAGTGCGCGGGCCGGATCTGTGGGCGGGACCGGGAGACGGATGACGCGGGGAAACCCGGGCCCGCGTCGGCGACCTCGATCCGGCACTTCTCGCCGTCGAGGTAGGCCGTGACCCGGTACGCCTCGGACCCAGGGCCGCGCGCCATGTCCCCGCCGTGCTCCACGGCGTTCGCGCAGGCCTCGCTGAGGGCCACGGAGAGGTCGTAGGAGATGTCGGGGTCGACGCCCGCGGACTCCATCGTGCCGATGAGCAGGCGCCTGGCGAGGGGCACGCTGGCAGCTTCGCGCCGCAGATGGAGTGACCACCAGATGCTCATGCTCCAGCCTCCTGGCTGCGGCTCGACATACCGTTACGTATTGCCCCCAGCCCCCGCATGTAAGCGTGAAGTTGACGTGATGCCGCCCATACGGCGGATGCGCGCTGGTCCTGATCGGTGTATGCGGGAGCGAACATCGGTGTAAGTAGGGGCGGGCGGGGCCAGAGGGTGACGTTCCGGTCGTACGGCATCTTGCGGACCTGCCGCACGAGGCCCGCAGGGCCAGTGCGATGATGAGCCCGCCATGACTGCCCCCCACGCGCGCGTGACGCGCTCCGGACACCCGCTCCGGATCCTGCGGGCCGCGGTGTTCGCCGCGGTCTGCGTCGTGCTGGCCGGGGCAGGTCACGCGCTGGCGTCGTGCGAGGGCATTCCGCTGTGGACGCTGGGCGCCGGGTTCCTCGGGGTGGTCGCGGTGGCGGCCCCGCTCGCGGGACGCGTGCGCTCGCTGCCGGGCATCGCGGCACTGCTCGCGGCCGGCCAGACGGTGCTGCACACCCTGTTCGGACTGGGCCAGCACGGTACGGCCGCGGCCACCACGTCCTCGGTGCCGGCGGGCGCGAGTGACGCCGCGCTGGTCCAGCAGGCCGCGCGGCTCCTGTGCGGCACCACGGCGGCGGCGATCAGCCCGGCGCAGGCCCACAAGATCCTCACCGACGCCCGGCTCCAGCCGACGGGCGGCACCCACACGCATGTGGCCACGGACGCCGCACCGGCCTCGCTGTGGCCGTCCCTGCCGATGCTGCTCGGCCATGTCCTCGCGGCGGTCGCCGCCGGCTGGCTGCTGCGCCACGGCGACCTGGCGCTGCTGCGGCTCACCGAACTGTCGGCGCAGGGCGTCACCGAAGGGGCACTGATGCGCTCCCTGCGGGCGGCGTTCGCGCTGGTGCGCGCCCTGCGGGCCGGCCTCCCGGGAGCGCCGGAGGCACGTCCGTGCCCCGCGCCCGCCGTGCGGCCCGTGCCGGAGACGCCGTGCACCACCGCACTGCAGCACACGGTGATCCGGCGCGGCCCGCCCGCCGTCACGGCTCCCGCATCCGCACTCGCCCTCGCCGCCTGACGCGACGCGACCGCCACTCCGCTTCTTCGGATTCGAGGAGGGGCCGCCGTCGTGCGGCACGCGCGTGTGCGTGTATCCCTCTTCCTCATCCCGACCCGACTCACAGCGGAGTGCTCCTTCCATGAAGGCTTCCCGTATCGCCGCGGCCGGTGCCGCCGCCGGCGTCGCCGTTCTCGCCCTGTCCGCCCCCGCCTTCGCGCATGTCACCGTGCAGCCCGAGGGGACGGCCGCCAAGGGCGGCTACGCGGTGGTGGACTTCAAGGTCCCCAACGAGCGCGACGACGCCTCGACCACCAAGCTCGAGGTCAACTTCCCCACCGACCACCCGCTGGCCTCCGTCATGCCGGAGCCGGTGCCCGGCTGGGACATCAAGGTCACCAAGTCCAAGCTGGACAAGCCGCTGGAGATGCACGGCGAGAAGATCTCCGAGGCCGTCACCAAGGTCACCTGGACCGCCGACGGCGACGGCATCAAGGCCGGCTTCTTCCAGAAGTTCCCGGTCTCCATCGGCACCCTGCCCGAGGACGCCGACGAACTCGTCTTCAAGGCCCTGCAGACGTACTCCAACAAGGAGGTCGTCCGCTGGATCGAGGTGCCGCAGGAGGGCAAGGAGGAGCCCGACAACCCGGCCCCGGTGCTGGAGCTGTCCGCCGCCTCCGAAGACGGGCACCACGGCTCGTCGGGCGACGAGGCCTCCGACTCTGCGCCGGCCGAGAAGGCCTCCGCCAAGACCGCCGCCGCCGAAACCGGCTCCTCCGACGGCACCGACACCACCGCCCGCGTCCTGGGCATCGTCGGCATCGTGGTCGGCGCGGCGGGCGTCGCCTACGGCGTGCTCGCCGGGCGTCGGCGCTCCAACGCCTGACGCCGCTTCCGTTGCACGGCGCGCACCGGGTCCTCGCCCCTCGGGCGGGGACACCCCGGTGCGCGCCGGGTCACCGACATCTGGGATTTTCTATGCGCACCAAGACCTTCGCCGCGGCCGCTCTGCTCGCCGCCGCCTCTCTGACCCTGACCGCCTGCGGCAGCGGCGGCGACAGCGACAAGCCCGTCGCCGTGGTGTCGGAGGAGGCCGGCACCGAGAAGGCCGCCACCGTCCTCGACAAGCCGTTCGAGAAGCCGGACCTGGTCCTCACCGACACGCAGGGCAAGAAGTACGACCTCCGCAAGGAGACCGAGGGCAAGCCCACCCTGATCTACTTCGGCTACACCCACTGCCCCGACGTGTGCCCGTCGACCATGAGCAACATCGCCGTGGCCAAGAAGCAGCTGCCCAAGGCCGAACAGGACGACCTGCGCGTCGTGTTCGTCACCACCGACCCGGACCGCGACAACCCGGCCGAACTCGGCAAGTGGCTCAAGGGCATCGACCCCCAGTTCATCGGCCTCACCGGCGACTTCGCGACCATCCAGGCCGGCGCCCGCACCCTCGGCATCTCCCTCGACGCGCCGCGGAAGGACAAGAACGGCAAGATCATCTCCGAGCACGGCACCCAGGTCATCGCGTTCTCGCCGAAGACCGACGGCGGCTATGTGCTCTACGGCGAGGAAGCCACCGTCGACGACTACACCAAGGACCTCCCCAAGATCGTCAAGGGAGCGAACCCGTGAGGCGTCGACTCGGCCCGGCGGCCCTCGCACTGGCCGGGGCGCTGGCCCTGGCGGGTTGCGGCGGCTCGGACTCCGGCAGTGACTCCGCGGACGGGAAGGCGGAACTCTCCGTCGGCTCCGCGTACATGCCGCAGCCGGTCTCCGACGAGATGGCGGCCGGCTTCTTCACCGTCACCAACAAGGGCGGCGCCGCCGACGAGCTGACCTCGGTCACGAGCGATGTCGCCGGGCAGGTCACCGTGCACGAGACCGTCGGCGGAGCCATGCAGGAGGTCAAGGACCTGAAGGTCCCCGCCCACGGTGAACTGGTGCTGAAGAGCGGCGGCGACCACCTGATGTTCGAGCAGCTGAAGCGCAAGCCGAAGGAAGGCCAGACGGTCACCGTCGAGCTGCGGTTCGCCCGCTCCGGCCCCGTCAAGGTCGAGATGCCGGTGAAGTCGGCGACCTACCACCCGAAGACCGGACACTGAGGGAGGGACCCCTGTGACGCAGACCATCGCCCCCCGCGTCCGGAACCTGGTGCTGCTGCTCCTGGCCGCGGCCTGCGCACTCCTCGCGGGAGCCGGCCCGGCCTCCGCGCACGCCGCGGTGACCGGCAGCGACCCCGGGCAGGGGGCGGTGGTCCAGGAGGCCCCGGCCCGGATCTCGCTCACCTTCTCCGAGCAGGTCGCGCTGTCCGACGACTCGCTGCGCGTGCTCGACCCCGACGGCAAGCGCGCCGACACGGCCGAGCCGTCCAACGTGAGCGGCACGACGTATGCCGTGGGGCTGAAGCCGGGCCTGCCCGACGGCACGTACACGGTGGCCTACCAGGTCGTCTCCGCCGACAGCCATCCCGTCGCCGGCGCCTACACCTTCTCCATCGGCGCTCCCTCCAAGACATCCGCGACGGTCTCCCAGCAGGCGACCGACGACGGGGTCGTCGGCTGGCTGTACGGCACCGGGCGGTATGTGTCGTATGCCGGGTTCATCGTGATGGCCGGCGGCGCCGCCTTCGTCCTCGCCTGCTGGCGACGCGGCGCCGGGGTGCGGCCGGTGCAGCGGTTCGTCGTCTCCGGGTGGCTCGCGCTCACCGCCGCGACCCTCGCCCTGCTCCTTCTGCGCGGCTCCTACACCGGCTCCGGGAAGGTCGCCGACGTCTTCGACCTGTCCCTGCTCGGGCAGGTGCTGGAGACCAAGACCGGCGCGGCCCTGGTGTCCCGGCTGCTGCTGCTCGCCGCCGCGGCACTGTTCATCTCCGTGCTGTTCGGGGCGTACGACAAGCGCGAGGACGCCCAGGAGAAGCGCGACCTGACCTTCGGTCTCGCCATCGGCGGCGTCGTCGTGGCGGCCGGGCTCGCCGCGAGCTGGGCGATGTCGGAGCACGCCTCGGTCGGGCTCCAGGCGGGCATCTCCATGCCGGTCGACGTCATCCACCTGCTGGCCGTCGCCGCGTGGCTCGGCGGGCTGGGCGCGCTCCTGGTCGCCCTGTACCGGGCACCCGCCGACGCACCCGTCGACGCGGCGGCCGTACGCCGCTTCTCCCGTGTCGCCTTCGGCAGCGTGCTCGCGCTGATCGCGACCGGGACGTACCAGTCCTGGCGCCAGCTCGGCTCCTGGTCGGCCTTCACCGACACCCGGTACGGGCAGCTGCTCCTGGCCAAGATCGCCCTCGTGGTCGTCCTGGTCGGCGTCGCGTGGATCTCACGGCGTTGGACAGGGCGGCTGCTGGAGACGGTGCCGGCATCGGCGGAGCGGGAAATGGCGCGTGTCGGCGCGGGGGCTGAGGCCTCCGGCAGCACAGACTCCGACGCTTCCGGCGGCGACCGGACCGGCACGGACACCGACAGCGAGACCGGCGCCGACAGCGAGACCCGCGCCGACACCGACGCCGACGAGCAGCCTCCTTCCGAGCCCGGCGAAGAAGCCGAGCCCGCCGACGCCGAGCGCGCCGCGCAGCTCGCCCGGCAGCGGGCCGCTCGGGACACCGCCCGGCAGAGGCAACTGCGGGACGCCGACCCCAACCGCTTCGGCCTGCGCCGCTCCGTGCTGGCCGAGGCCGGCATCGCGGTCGTCCTGCTCGCCGTCACCACCGTGCTGACGCAGACCGAGCCGGGCCGTACGGAGCAGGAGGCCAAAGCGGCCGCCTCGTCCTCCGCATCCGCCTCCGCCGACACCGGAGCATCCGGGGCGCTGACCCTGAACATGCCGTTCGACACCGGCGGCGAGGACGGCAAGGGCATCGTCACGGTCGACCTCGACCCCGCGCGCGTGGGCGACAACGAGATGCACGTCTACGTGGAGCGGCCCAACGGCCGAGCCTTCGACATCCCCGAGGTGAAGGTCGACTTCACCCTGAAAGCCAAGGACATCGGGCCCCTGCCCGTCGCCCCCGACCACATCGCTACCGGACACTGGTCGGCGAACGGAGTGCAGATCCCCATGGCCGGCGACTGGCAGGTCGACGTCACCGTGCGGACCTCCGACATCGACGAGGTGACCGTCTCCAAGAACGCGCAGATCGGCTGAACGACCATGGTTGACCAGTCCATTCCGGAGGCCCGCACTCCCGGCACCGCCCCGGGGGAGACCGAAGCGGCCTCCGCCGGCGGCATCTCACGGCGCCGGATGCTCGGCACCGCCGGTGCCACCGGGCTCGTGCTCGGTACGGCGGGCGCGGCCGGGGGATACGCCGCCGCGCCCTCCGAGGCCGCCGCGCCCCTCACCTCGCTCGGCACCGACCGGGCGATGTTTCACGGGAAACATCAGCCCGGCATCACCGACGCCCTCCAGGCCCGCGGCCACGTCGTCGCCTTCGACCTGGCGGCGGGCGCCGGCCGCAAGGAGGCCGCCGCCCTGCTGCGCCGCTGGTCGGAGACGGCCCGGCGGCTGATGGCGGGCGAGCCGAGCGGGCACGACGACACCGACGTGGCCCGGGACGCCGGACCCTCGTCGCTGACGATCACCTTCGGCTTCGGCCACAGCTTCTTCGCCAGGACGGGCCTGGAGAAGCAGCGCCCGGCCTCCCTCGACCCGCTGCCCGAGTTCTCCTCCGACCACCTCGACAAGAACCGCAGCAACGGCGACCTGTGGGTGCAGATCGGCGCCAACGACTCCCTGGTCGCCTTCCACGCCCTGCGCGCGATCCAGAAGGACACCGGCTCGGCGGCCCGGATCCGCTGGCAGATGAACGGCTTCAACCGCTCGCCGGGCGCCACCGCCCACCCCATGACGGCCCGCAACCTGATGGGCCAGATCGACGGCACCCGCAACCCGAAGCCTGCCGAGTCCGACTTCGACCAGCGCATCTTCGTCCCGGAGAAGGGCGAACCCGCCTGGATGGCGAACGGCTCCTACGCCGTCGTACGCCGGATCCGCATGCTCCTCGACGACTGGGAGAAGCTCTCCGGCACAGCGCAGGAGGATGTGATCGGGCGCCGCAAGTCCGACGGGGCGGCACTGTCCGGGGGCACCGAGAAGACCGCGATGGACCTGGAGAAGACGGACGCCAAGGGCAACCTGGTCGTCCCGATCAACGCCCACGCCCGGATCACCCGGCCCGACCAGAACGGCGGCGCGGCGATGCTCCGCCGCCCGTTCTCCTTCCACGACGGCATCGACACCGACGGGGTGCCCGACGCGGGTCTGCTCTTCATCTGCTGGCAGGCCGATCCGCTGCGCGGCTTCGTGCCGGTGCAGCGCAAGCTCGACCGCGGCGACGCCCTGTCGCAGTACATCCGGCACGAGTCGAGCGGGCTGTTCGCGGTGCCGGGCGGGGCCGCGGAGGGCGAGTACGTGGGGCAGAAGTTGCTGGAGGGGTGAGAGTTCGTCTCTGGGCGGTCTTGTGGGGGATGTCGATTCCGCGAGCCCATTAGGGTGAGGTCATGCCAGCGAGCTATGCGTATCTCGGCCCTGAGGGCACCTTCACCGAAGTCGCCCTGCGCACGCTTCCCGAGGCCGCCACCCGGGAACTCACCCCGTACGTCTCCGTCCAGTCCGCGCTCGACGCCGTACGAACCGGCGAGGCCGAGGCCGCGTTCGTGCCGATCGAGAACTCCGTCGAGGGCGGCATCACCACCACCCTCGACGAGCTGGTCGCCGGCGCCCCGCTGATGATCTACCGCGAGGTGCTGCTGTCGATCACCTTCGCGCTGCTCGTCCGCCCGGGCACCAAGCTGTCGGACATCAAGACGGTCTCCGCCCACCCGGCCGCCCAGCCGCAGGTGCGCAACTGGCTGAAGAAGCATCTCCCGGACGCGCACTGGGAGTCGGCCGCCTCGAACGCGGACGCCGCCCGGCTGGTCCAGGAGGGCCAGTACGACGCCGCCTTCGCCGGTGAGTTCGCGGCCGCCCGCTATGGCCTCGAGGCCCTGGAGACGGGGATCCACGACGCGGAGAACGCCCAGACACGGTTCGTGCTGGTCGGCCGGCCCGCCCGGCCCGCGGCGCCGACCGGCGCGGACAAGACGTCCGTCGTGCTGTGGCAGCGCGACGACCACCCCGGCGGTCTGCGCGACCTGCTGGGCGAGTTCGCCACGCGTGGCATCAACCTGATGCTGCTCCAGTCCCGGCCTACCGGCGCGGGCATCGGCAATTACTGCTTCTGCATCGACGCCGAGGGCCATATCTCCGACCGCCGGATGGCCGATGCCCTGAAGGGCCTGAAGCGGATCTGCCTCCAGGTGCGCTACCTCGGCTCCTATCCGCGCGCGGATATGCGGCCCGGGGATGTCCAGCCACCGCGGCTGGGGACGTCGGACGAGGAGTTCGTGGAGGCGGCGGACTGGGTGGCGCGGTGCCAGGACGGCCGGTTCTAGGCCGGTTCCAGACCGGTTCCAGACCGGTTCCAGGCTGTCGTACCTGCTGATTGTCGTTATCCACAGAAGTTATCCACAGGTTGGCTTCTCGACCTGGGGACAAGTCGACAACGAAGTATGAGTCAGTCGACAAATCGCCCTACAGGCCCCTGATGCGTCCATCGACGGGCAGGTCACCCTTCGTCCACCGTTTTCCTTTGCGTAACTCTTCGGGGTGACCTGAATCCACTCGAAAGTGAGGATGGAGCGGGTTTGCACCGCGAATTCTGAGGGGTGAGCGACCCTTCCGGAGTGATCAATTCCGAAGTCCACAGATCTTCCACACAGCCTGTGGATAACTCTTCAACGGGTGTGGATCCCTGTGGACAACTTGACCCCAAGTCCCGTCCCCCGCAAGGGATTCGAGTCAATGCGGCGCCCCAGGGATGCCCCGTTCCGGGGAGAGACGGGCCGTTTATTGACACTGCGCGCAATTCCCTCATAACGGTACGTAACGCGCAGCCGGAATAGTGAGTCGTGGGCGGTCATCGCGCACCGGTAGCCTTGGGCGCGTGATTGACCTTCGCCTGCTCCGTGAGGACCCCGACCGTGTGCGCGCCTCCCAGCGCGCCCGTGGAGAGGACGTCGCGCTCGTCGACGCCCTCCTGTCTGCCGACGAGCGGCGCAGGTCGTCCGGCGTCCGCTTCGACGAGCTGCGCGCCGAGCAGAAGGCGCTCGGCAAGCTCATCCCCAAGGCGGCCGGGGACGAGAAGGCCGAGCTGCTGAAGAAGGCGGGCCAGCTCTCCGCCGACGTCAAGGCGGCCGACGCGGACCGCGACGCGGCAGACACCGAGACCCAGGAGCTGCTCCAGAGGCTCGGCAACCTCGTCCACCCGGACGTGCCCGTGGGCGGCGAAGAGGACTTCGTCACGCTGGAGACGCACGGCACGATCCGCGACTTCGCCGCCGAGGGCTTCGAGCCCAAGGACCACCTGGAGCTCGGCCAGATCCTCGGCGCGATCGACGTCGAGCGCGGCGCCAAGGTCTCCGGCTCGCGGTTCTACTTCCTGACGGGCATCGGCGCGCTCCTGGAGCTCGCCCTGGTGAACGCGGCGATGGCCCAGGCCACCGCGGCCGGCTTCACCCCGATGCTCACGCCGGCCCTGGTCCGCCCCCAGTCCATGGCGGGCACGGGCTTCCTCGGCCAGGCCTCCCAGGACGTCTACCACCTCGCCGACGACGACCTCTACCTGGTCGGCACGTCCGAGGTGGCGCTGGCGGCGTACCACATGGACGAGATCCTCGACGCCGACCGCCTCCCCCTGCGCTACGCGGGCTTCTCGCCCTGCTTCCGCCGCGAGGCCGGTTCGCACGGCAAGGACACCCGGGGCATCTTCCGCGTGCACCAGTTCGACAAGGTCGAGATGTTCTCCTACGTCGCTCCGGAGGACTCGCAGGCGGAGCACCAGCGGCTGCTGGAGTGGGAGAGGCAGTGGCTGACCTCCCTGGAGCTGCCCTACCGCGTGATCGACGTGGCCAGTGCCGACCTCGGCTCCTCGGCCGCCCGCAAGTTCGACTGCGAGGCGTGGATCCCGACCCAGGGCAAGTACCGCGAGCTGACCTCGACCTCGGACTGCACCGAGTTCCAGTCCCGCCGGCTGTCGATCCGCGTCCGTGACGGCAAGCAGGTCAAGCCGCTGGCCACGCTCAACGGCACCCTGTGCGCCGTACCGCGCACGATCGTGGCGATCCTGGAGAACCACCAGCAGCCCGACGGCTCGGTGCGCGTGCCCGAGGTGCTGCGCCCGTACCTGGGCGGCCGGGAGGTCCTGGAGCCGGTGTCCAAGTGACCACCGGTTTCCCCTACAAGCTGATCGCCACCGACCTCGACGGGACGCTGCTGCGCTCCGACGAGTCGGTGTCGCCCCGCACCCGTGACGCGCTCGCCGCGGCCACCGCGGCGGGCGCCGCGCACATCGTCGTCACCGGTCGCGCGGTCCCGTGGACCCGGCACATCCTCGACGACCTGGGCTACCAGGGGCTGGCCGTCTGCGGCCAGGGCGCGCAGGTGTACGACGCCGGCGCCCACCGCCTGCTGACGTCGGTGACGCTGGACCGGCAGCTGGCCGGGGTGGCGCTGGCCAAGATCGAGGCGGAGGTCGGCCCGCTGTATCTGGCCGCGAGCCGCGACGGTCTCGACGGAGAGGTCCTGGTGGGCCCCGGCTACGCGGTCCAGGGCACCCTCCCCGCGACCCCCTTCACGGACGCGTCGGACCTGTGGACCGCGCCGCTGAACAAGATGTACATCCAGCACCCGACGCTGTCGGACGACGAGCTGTGCGAGGTGGCCACGCGCACCGCCGGCGGTTTCGTCACCGTCGTCATGGCGGGCGAGGGCATCGTCGAACTCCTCCCCCTGGGCCTGTCCAAGGCGACCGGCCTGTCCCTCGCGGCCCGCCGGCTCAAGGTGAAGGCGGCCGACACGATCGCCTTCGGCGACATGCCCAACGACATACCGATGTTCGCCTGGTCCTCCTACGGTGTCGCCATGGCGGACGCCCACGAGGAGCTGAAGGCGGTGGCCGACGAGGTGACGTCCTCGAACGAGGAGGACGGCATCGCGGTCGTGCTGGAGCGGTTGCTGGGCTGAACGTCTGGCCTGTTGCTCGGTGCTCGGTGCTCGGTGCTCGGTGCTCGGTGCTCGGTGCTCGGTGCTCGGTGCTCGGTGCTCGGTGCTCGGCGGAGGATGCACGGATCGAACGTGCGCGGGCTTCCAGCCCGACCGTGACTCGCTTCTGATCGAACACGGCGCGAGCCAGTGCCTTACCACTCGGCCAATCCTCCGGGTGGGCGGCCCACGCGAGTGCGATTCGCGTGCTCGAAGCGGCCGCCCCGGGCAGCTCCCCGTATGGGGCGAGCTCTACGGAGTGGGGTAGCGACTACTCCGGAGCCCGCCGCGGGCTGCCCTGAAGGGAGCTGGACGTACTGCCGTGCATGGGCATCGTCCCGCTCCTCTCCCAGAACTCGGCGCCGGACTTCCTTGCCCGGCGGGGTGAACACAACCACTCTGCCCGCCGGGCGAATTGGACGCCACCGATTAAATCGCCCGGCCTCAGCGCCTGCGCCACCTGCGCCGCCGGACCTTGCTGAAGAACCAGCCCGCGGGCGGCTCGTCGGAGCGCCAGGGCTGCGGCTCCGGCTCCTCACGGCGCCAGCGCTCGGCGAGCATCCGGGCCCGGGCGGACGGCTCGGAGGTCCCGGCGGAGCGTATGAAGTCGTCGTCCAGAACGAGGTCGTCCCAAGCATGCTCTCCGGCCCGGGCCCCGGGCTCGGACCCCGACCCGGGCTCGGACCCCGACCCGGGCTCGGACCCGGCCTGACCGCCGTCCTCGTGCTGAGCCTTCTCGCCCGCCATCCCCGTCTCCTCCCAGCCGTCCAACTCCCGTGTGGTTCCCCTACATCCCGTTTGCCCAGTGTGCCCCGACAGGGGTGAAGTCCCCGTCAAGGCCCGGGCACGTCACTCCTCGCCGGCGAGGGTCAGCGAGCGCAGCTTCTGACCGGCGTACCAGGTGGCCAGGACCGTGACGCCGACCAGCAGCACCGTCGCCGTGGTCAGGCCGACGTCCGAGGTCACCAGGTCCCCGCCGGACACCTTCTGGGCCACGGCCAGCGACCACTGCTGGACGCTCAGCGTGCGGGCGCCCGGCACCAGGGAGCCGAACAGGGCCTCCCAGACCAGCGCGTAGACGAGACCGAACACCACCGCGTGCCGGGAGACCGTGCCGAGCAGCAGGAACAGAGCCGCGTACGCGATGGACGCGACGAGCGCCGCCACCGTGTAGGCCACGGCGATCTGCTGGCCGTTGCCGTTCAGGATGAAGCCCGCGATGAGCGTCGGCACCGCGGAGAACACCATCGTCACGGCGACGGCGACAATCAGCTTGGTGAAGATGATGGTCGGCCGTTTGATCGGCTTGGACAGCAGGTACACCACCGAGCCGTCGTCGATCTCCGGCCCGATCGCGCCGGTTCCGGCGATGACGCCGATGAGCGGCACCATCGTGGCGAGGGCGAGGCCGCCCAGCAGGTCCGAGGCCGTCTGGTCGTCCGCCCCGGCGAGAACGCGCACCGCCACGGCGATGACGATCAACAGCAGGGGCAGGGCACCGAGGATGAGGGCCCGGCGCCGGCCGAGCAGGGCCCGGTAGGTGAGCCGGGCGACTGTGGGGTCATACATCAGGGCCTCCTACGCCGCGACCAGGTACGAGAAGACGGACTCGAGAGACTCGTCGGACGGCGAGACCGTGAGCAGGCGGATGCCGTGCTCGCGCGCCACACGCGGCAGCAGAGCCGTGAAGCGGCCGAAGTCGACGGCCTGGATGCGCAGCGCGCCCTCGGCGTGGTCGACCTCGATCCCGGACGTCGACGGGTCGGCGATCAGCGCGGCCGCGAGGGCGCGGTCGTCGCTGGAACGCACCAGGTAGCGGTGCGGCCGGTCGGTCATCAGGCGCCGGATCTTGCGGAAGTCACCGCTGGCAGCGTGCCGGCCGGCGACGACGACCTCGATGTGCCAGGCGAGTTGCTCGACCTCTTCGAGGATGTGGGACGAGAACAGCACCGTGCGGCCCTCGTCGCCCATGCGGCGCAGCAGGTCCATCAGCTGCATGCGCTGGCGCGGGTCCATGCCGTTGAAGGGTTCGTCCAGCAGGAGCAGGGACGGGTCGTGGACCAGGGCGGAGGCCATCTTCACGCGCTGCCGCATGCCCTTGGAGTACGTCTGGATCTTGCGGTCCTGCGCGTACTCCATCTCGACCGTGGCCAGAGCCTTCTGGGCCGCCTTGGCGCCCAGGCCGTGCAGCTCGGCGTTGGCCAGGACGAACTCCTTCCCGGTGAGGAAGTCGTACATCGCCTCGCGCTCGGGGACGACGCCGATGTGGCGGTAGATCTGCTCGTTGCGCCACACGGGCTGGCCGTCGAGGGTGACCGTGCCGGTGGAGGGGGCCAGGAAGCCGCCCATCATGTTGATGAGGGTGGACTTTCCGGCGCCGTTGGGGCCGAGGAGGCCCGTGACGCCGGGGCCGATGGTCATGGTGATGTCGTTGACGGCGACCACGTTGCCGAACCAGCGGGAGACGTGGTCGATGGAGAGCGTGGTCACAGTCCCACCTTCTTGTAGCGGCGCATCAGGAGGCCGTAGCTCGCCGCGATCAGGCCCAGGGCGACGAGGACGAAGACGACGCCCTCGGCGTTGCTCGGGCCCACCCCGCCGGGGAAGGCGGAGGTCGCGCCCAGGAACGCGGACTGCACCCCGTCGACGAGGGTGATCGGCGAGAACAGCCCGATCAACGGCACGGCGTCGCTGCTGCCCTGGACCTCGGCGATGGCCTGCAGGGTGGAGACCGCGCCGTAGGTGATGGTCAGCACGGCGATCACGGCCGCGATGCCGAAGCCGCGGCGCGGGGTGAAGGACGCGATGACCAGGCCGATACCGGCGAACAGCAGTGAGAGCAGTGCCACGGAGACGAGTCCCTGTGCGAACCCCTTGGTCTGGTCCGCGAAGTCGAGCTCGGCCAGCAGCGCGCCCACGTAGAGCACGAGCAGGGGAGCGGCCGTGAGGACGAAGAGCGCCGAGGCCAGCGCCGCGAACTTGGCGCGGACGTAGTCGGCGGTCTCGATGGGCCGCGAGAAGTACAGCGGCACGGTCTTGAAGCGCAGGTCCCGCGAGACGGACTGGGGTGCCTGCGAGGCGACGTACAGGCTGATGACCGCCTGCATGACGATCGCGTAGCGCGTGTAGTCCACGGGCAGGGCGTTGGCCTTGGTGGCGACCGCGACGGCGACCATGATGGCCGCGGGCACGCACATCACCACGAACAGCAGCATCGGCAGCACCTTGGACTTCACCGAGCGGCCGAGGCCGTAGGAGCCGCGCAGGGACTGCGAGTACAGGGAGCGGCGGGCGTAGGCGCGGCCCAGGCGGGGGCCGTCGTAGGTGCGGTAGCCGATGTTGTGGATGCGGGTCTGGTCGCCCGGTGCCGGGGCGGATGCCCCCGTGGAGTGCTCAACCGCCATGGCCGACCGCCTCCTTCCGCTGCTCGCGCTCGTCGCTGCTCGTGAAGACCTCGGAGATGTGGTGCCGGCGCTGCTCCATGCGCACCAGGCCGAGTCCGAGGTCGGCGATCACGTCCCGGACCAGGTCGTACGTCTCCTCGCCCTGGGCGGTGAGCAGCAGGACGTGGCCGGCGCCCGGCAGGCCGCTGCCGTCCTCGACGCTCACCCCGCGCGCGTGCAGCGCGTCGCGCACCGCGCGGGTGCCGTCCGGGTGCTCGTCGGTGTCGGTGACCTCGATCGCGAGGGTCGTCGTGGTCTGGGTGAAGTCGGTGGTGGAGCTGGAGCGCAGGAGCTTGCCGCCGTCGATGACGACGACGTGGTCGCAGGTGCGTTCCAGTTCGCCCAGCAGGTGCGAGGTGACCAGGACCGAGATGCCGAAGTCGGTGTGGATCCGGCGGATCAGGCCGAGCATCTCGTCGCGGCCGACCGGGTCGAGGCCGTTGGTCGGCTCGTCCAGGAAGACCAGCTGCGGGTCGTGCACCAGGGCCTGGGCGAGCTTGACGCGCTGCTTCATGCCGGTCGAGTAGCCGCCGATGGGGCGATAGCGCTCCTCGTACAGGCCGACGTGGCGCAGGGTGTCGGCCGTGCGCTCGCGCGCCGCGGTGGGCGGCAGGCCGGACATGCGCGCCATGTGGACGACGAACTCGGTGGCCGAGACGTCCGGCGGCAGGCAGTCGTGCTCGGGCATGTAGCCGACCCGCTCGCGGATGTCGGCACCCTTGGTGGCGACATCGAGGCCGAGCACGTCGGCGCGGCCCTCGGTGGCGGGGGACAGACCCAGCAGGATCTTGATCAGTGTGGACTTGCCGGCTCCGTTGGCTCCGACGAGTCCGGTCACACCGGGCCCGACGTCCACGGAGAGCCGGTCAAGCGCGGTCACCCTCGGGAACCGCTTGCTCAGGCTTTCGGTCGCGATCACAGTCACCCTTCGAAGGTAGGGGCCGTGAGCGTGGCGGGCGTCACTCCGTGGAGCTGTATTCGGGTCAGCCCTGAGTATTACGGGCCCCTAGGGGAGCTGGTTCTCGAGAGTTACCACGCCGGGTGGGGCCGGAGCAGCCCCCTATTGACGAACTCTCTAACAACTGCCAGATTCGCCGGATGACGTTGCTCACGGGCGCGCGGGAGCGCTGGGTACGGACCGGCGAAGTCGAGCTGTGCGTGGCCGAGCTGGGCGATCCCCGTCGCCCGACGGTCGTCCTCGTGCACGGCTACCCCGACAGCAAGGAGGTGTGGTCCGAGGTCGCCGCCCGTCTCGCCGGGCGGTTCCACGTGGTGGCGTACGACGTCCGCGGCCACGGCCGGTCGACGGCGCCGCGGCCGCTGCGGGGCGGGTTCACGCTGGAGAAGCTGACGGACGACTTCCTGGCCGTCGCGGACGCGGTCAGTCCGGACCGGCCCGTGCACCTGGTCGGGCACGACTGGGGCTCGGTGCAGGCCTGGGAGTTCACCACCGTCCGGCGCACCGAGGGCCGTGTCGCCTCCTTCACCTCGATGTCCGGGCCGTCCCTGGACCACTTCGGGCACTGGATCGACCGGCGTGTGAAGCGGCCCACCCCGCGCCGGGTCGGCCAGCTCCTCGGGCAGGGCGCGAAGTCCTGGTACGTGTACCTGCTGCACACGCCCGTTCTGCCCGAGCTGGCCTGGCGCGGCCCGCTCGGCAAGCGATGGCCGAAGGTATTGGAGCGGGTCGAGAAGGTTCCGCGCGGCGGCTACCCGACCTCGTCCCTGCCGTCGGACGCGGCGCACGGCGCCTGGCTGTACCGGGACAACGTGCGGCCCCGGCTGCGCAGGCCGCGCCCGGACGCGCACGCCCACGCGCCCGTGCAGCTCATCACGCCCCTGGAGGACCGGTTCCTGTCGGAGCGGCTCCACGACGAGCTGGAGCAGTGGGTTCCGCGGCTGACCCGCAGGACGCTCCCGGCGGGGCACTGGATCCCGCGCACCCGTCCGGATCAGCTCGCTTCGTGGATCGGGGATTTCGTGACGTCCGTCGAGGACGGCCGGTCCCCGGCGGCGGCGAGCGGGAAGCACGCCGAGCGGTTCGCCGGGCAGCTCGTGCTGGTCACCGGGGCGGGCAGCGGCATCGGTCGGGCGACGGCGCTCGCGTTCGCGGCGGCGGGCGCCCGTGTGGTGGCCGTCGACCGGGACGCGGAGGCCGCGGCCCGCACCGCCGAGTCGTCCTGTCTCATGGGCGCCTCGGCGGCCTGGGCGGAGACGGCCGACGTCTCCGACGAGCAGGCCATGGAGAAGCTCGCCGAGAAGGTCATCGAGTACGGGGTGGTGGACGTCCTGGTGAACAACGCCGGGATCGGGCTGTCCGGGTCCTTCTTCGACACCACGCCGGAGGACTGGAAGAAGGTCCTCGACGTCAATCTGTGGGGCGTGATCCACGGCTGCCGGCTCTTCGGCCGGCGGATGGCCGAGCGCGGGCAGGGCGGCCATATCGTCAACGTGGCTTCTGCGGCGGCGTTCCAGCCGTCCCGGGCCCTGCCCGCCTACAGCACCTCCAAGGCGGCCGTGCTGATGCTCAGCGAGTGCCTGCGGGCGGAGCTCGCCGGGCAGGGGATCGGCGTGACGGCGGTCTGCCCCGGCATCGTCAACACCGCCATCACGTCGACGGCGCACTTCGCGGGGGTCGACGCCCGGGAGGAGACGCGGCTCCAGCAGCGCGCCGCCCGTCTGTACGGGCTGCGGAACTATCCGCCGGAGAAGGTGGCCGCCGCGATTCTGCGGGCGGTGGTGCGCGACGAGGCGGTGGTTCCGGTCACGCCGGAGGCACGGGGTGCGCGGGTGCTGTCGCGTTGGGCGCCGGGGGTGTTGCGGGGGATCGCGCGGGTGAAGCCGCCGATGTGAAAGGCTGCGCGGCGGGCCCAAGGCCCTTGTCTTGAGGGCCTGTTGTCCACAGAACCGCCAATTCCCCTGTGGATAACCATACTTAGCTGTGGATCAAACCTCGGAAGCAATACTCGATCGCGTGATTCCCGTCTCTCCCGCACTCTGGTGGGATGGACGAAAGACGCACCGTCAAGGTGTCGAAGTACCTCTCGAAGCATCTGCGCCACCAGCCGGAGCGGATCGGGCTGGCGCTCGACAAGGGCGGCTGGGTGGAGATCGACACGCTGATCGCAGCGGCCGCCGCGCACGGCTTCCGGTTCACCCGCGACGAACTGGACCATGTCCTCACCACCAACGACAAGCGCCGTTTCGCCGTCGAGGGAACCCGGATCCGCGCCAGCCAGGGCCACAGCGTCGAGGTCGACCTCGGGCTGCCGCAGGCGACCCCGCCCGCGCACCTCTACCACGGCACCGTCGCCCGCCACCTGGACGCGATCCGTGTCGAGGGACTCAGGCCGATGAACCGGCACGACGTGCACCTCTCACCCGACCGCGAGACGGCGACCCGCGTCGGTGCCCGCCGGGGCCGGCCGATCGTCCTGACGGTGGACACGGCCGCCATGCACCGGGACGGCCATGTCTTCCGCGTGAGCGCGAACGGCGTGTGGCTGACCGAGGCCGTACCGCCGCGCTATCTCCGCTTCCCCGTACCCCACTGACCTGCTGAGCGTGACCAGCCGCCGACGGTGACTTGTTTCACGTGAAACACGGGCCACCCGCAGGGCTCCTTTAGGCTCCTTGCCATGAGTCTGCATCTGAGCACCGTGATCCTCCCGTACCGCCGCTGGAACGAAGGCGGCCGTACGACCTGGACGCGCGCCGAGCAGCTCGGCTTCCACACCGCGTACACCTACGACCATCTGTCCTGGCGCAGCTTTCGGGACGGTCCGTGGTTCGGTGCCGTGCCGACCCTCACCGCCGCCGCGGCCGTCACCGAACGGCTTCGGCTCGGCACACTGGTGACCTCGCCGAACTTCCGGCACCCGGTGACCCTCGCCAAGGAGCTGATCTCCCTGGACGACATCTCCGGCGGGCGGGTCACGCTGGGCATCGGCGCGGGCGGCTCCGGTTTCGACGCCACCGCGCTCGGCCAGGACCCGTGGACCCCGCGCGGACGCGCCGACCGGTTCGCCGAGTTCGTCCCGCTGCTCGACCGGCTGCTCACCGAGGACACGGTGTCGTACGAGGGCGACTTCTACTCGGCTCACGAGGCGCGGAACATCCCCGGCTGTGTGCAGCGCCCCCGGCTGCCGTTCGCGGTCGCCGCGACCGGTCCGCGCGGGATGCGGCTCACCGCCCGGCACGGCCAGGCCTGGGTGACCACCGGCGACCCCAAGCTGTACGAGAACGGCACCCCCGAGCAGTCGATCCAGGCCCTGCGCGGGCAGGCCGAGAAGCTGGCCGACACCTGCGCCGAGGTCGGCCGGGACATGACCGGCCTCGACCGGGTCCTGCTCACCGGGTTCACGCCGGACCGCACCGGCCCGCTCCAGTCGCTGGACGCCTTCGTCGACTTCGCCGGCCGGCACGCGGAACTGGGCTTCACGGAACTCGTGATCCACTGGCCGATCCCGGACTCGCCCTTCGCGGCGGACGAGAAGGTCTTCGAGCAGATCGCCATGGAGGCGCCGGCACAGCTGCGCTGAGGCCCGGGGGGCGTCTTCCTGGGGAAAGCCCTGGTGAGAGCGGCATCCACTCACCTGTGCGGAGCCCCGCACGCCCGTGCGGGCATCTGCGGGACAATGACCCGGTGACCTCAGCGACCCGACAGCCCGATACCGCGGCCGAGACCCTCCCGCCGCGGCTGATCGCCACCGACCTCGACGGCACCCTGCTGCGCGACGACAAGTCGGTGTCCCCCCGCACGGTGGCCGCGCTGGCCGCCGCCGAGGAGGCGGGCATCGAGGTCTTCTTCGTCACCGGCCGCCCGGCCCGCTGGATGGACGTCGTCAGCGACCACGTGCACGGCCACGGACTGGCGATCTGCGGCAACGGCGCCGCCGTGGTCGACCTGCACGGCGGCCCCGGCGCCCACAAGTTCGTCAAGGTACGGGAGCTGGAGCGGGAGAACGCGCTGGACGCCGTACGGCTGCTGCGCGACGCGGCGCCGGGCACGGTGTACGCGGTGGAGCAGACCTACGGCTTCTACCAGGAGCCGGCGTACCCGAAGCTGCACATGGAGATCCCCGACAGCCTCGCCCCGGCGGAGGAACTGCTGGGCCCGGACCACCGGGCGGCCGGGGAGCCGGTGCTGAAGATCCTGGCCTACCACCCGGAGATCGACCCCGACGCCTTCCTGACCCTGGCCCGGCTCTCCATCGGCGACCGCGCCAGTGTGACCCGCTCCAGCCCCAGTGCCCTGCTGGAGATCAGCGGCCCCGGGGTGTCCAAGGCCAGCACGCTCGCCCTGTGCTGCGCCGAGCGCGGCATCTCGCACGAGGAGGTCGTCGCCTTCGGCGACATGCCGAACGACGTCGAGATGCTGACCTGGGCCGGCCGGTCGTACGCGATGGGCAACGCCCACCCGGACGTGATCGCCGCGGCCTCGGGACGGACGGTCGCGAACAACGAGGACGGGGTCGCGGTCGTGATCGAGCAGTTGGTGGCCGAGCGGGTGTAGGTGTCGCCCGCTTTTTCGGAAGCGGGCGAGCCGCTCCGTCAGAGCGACACCCCGCGCGCCTCCAGCCACGACACCGGGTTCACCGCCGAGCCCATCTCCGGTGTGACCCGGGTCTCGAAGTGCAGGTGCGGTCCGGTGGAGTTGCCCGTGGTGCCCGACTGGCCGATCCACTGGCCGGGGCTGACGTGCTCCCCCTGGTCGACCGCGACGGAAGCGAGATGGGCGTACTGCGTGTAGTAGCCGCCCGCGTGCTTCAGCACGATCTCGATGCCGAAGGGGCCGCCGCAGGACACCCTCACCACCCGGCCCGTACCCACGGACCGCACCGGCGTGCCGATCGGCACCGCGAAGTCCTGCCCGGTGTGCCGGCTCGACCACCGCGCCCCGCCGCTGCCGTAGGACGCGGACAGCTCGTACGTCTCCACGGGCGCGACCCACGCACGCGTGAACCCGGTCTCCGGCTGGTCGAGCCGGACGGCCCCACGGCACGCCCCGGCGGCGACCGAGGCGTCCGCCTGCCCCTGGAGCTGCGAGCGGGCCGCTTCGAGCTTCTGCTCGATGTCCGCCTTCAGGTCGGCCAGTTGGACGTTCCGCTTCTCCAGCGCCTCCCACTCGGCGGCGGCCTTGGCCTCGTCCGCGGTGAGCCGTGCCTCGGCCCGGCGGCTCTTGGAGATCGCGTTGTTCACGGCGAGGTTCGTCTGTGAGAAGGCATGCTGACCCCGCATCAGGTCGTCGGGGCTGTCGGCGAGGATCATCTGCGCGGCCACCGGCAGACCACCGCTGCTGCGGTACTGGGCACGGGCGATCCGGCCCAGGTCCTCGTTCAGGCCCGCGATGTGCCGCCGCTGAATGTCCAGGAGAGCCTCCGCCCGCTGGGCTTTGGCCCGCTGCTCATCGGCCTCCTTGCGACCGGCCTCGTACTGCTGCGTCGCCACCGCGGCGTCCTCGTACAGCCGCGCCACCTCGGCGCTGCTGCCCGTGTCCCCGCCGCCCCCGGGCTCCTTGTCCGCCGCCGTCGGCCGGGCCGCGAGAGCCGCCAGCGCGCACAGCAGGGCTGGAACGAGCAGACGATAGCGGCGATATGAGCGCATGTCAGTGATCCTCGCCCAGCCCTGCGGGCCCGGTCCTGTTCACGTCGTACGGCTGGGGGACCGGCTGCTCCGAATGGATCAGTGCGCGCGGACCCGTCAGGGTTCACGCCACTACCGCGCTCCCGCCAGTTCCTCCGACGCCGCCTCCCGCTCCGCCATCTCCCGCAACGGCCCGTCCACCGTCACCAGCTCCGGGTACGACCCGCGCTGCACCACCCGTCCCTGATCCAGCACGAGCACCTCGTCGACCGCCTCCAGGCCCGCCAGCCGATGCGTGATGAGCAGGGTCGTACGGCCCTCGGTGGCGGCCAGCAGATCGGCGGTGAGCGCGTCCGCCGTCGGCAGGTCGAGGTGCTCGGCGGGCTCGTCGAGCACCAGGACGGGGAAGTCGGCGAGCAGCGCGCGGGCCAGCGCCAGCCGCTGGCGCTGCCCTCCGGACAGCCGCGCCCCGTGCTCGCCGACGAGCGTGTCGAGCCCGTCGGGCAGGCCGCCTGCCCAGTCCAGCAGCCGGGCCCGGCCGAGCGCGGCACGCAGCTCGTCCTCGGTGGCGTCCTTCTTGGCGAGCAGCAGGTTCTCGCGCAGCGAGCTGTCGAAGAGGTGCGCGTCCTGCGCGCACAGCCCGACGAGCTTCCGTACGTCGTCACTGTGCAGCGCGTACGCGTCCACGCCCGCCAGCGTGTACGCACCCGCCCGCGCGTCCAGGAACCGCAGCAGCAGCTGCGCCAGCGTCGTCTTGCCGGAGCCGGACGGTCCGACCACGGCGACCCGACGGCCTTCCTCGAGGGTCAGGTCGAGCCCGGCGAGCGCGTCCCGGTCCTGCCCCTCGTACCGCGCGGTCAGCCCCTTGACGGCGACCGGGAACGGCGACGCGGGCGCCTGCCGGGGGCGCTCCGGCTCCCCCACGGGCTCCGGGGCGTCCAGCACCTCGTACACCCGCTCGGCGCTCCGGCGCACCCGCTGCCGGTACTGCACGGCGAGCGGCAGCCCGAGCACGGCCTCGAAGGCGGCCAGCGGGGTGAGGACGACGACGGCCATGGTCACGCCGTCCAGCCGCCCGGCCGCGACCGCCTGAGCGCCGACCAGGGCGGCGGCCGCGACGGTCAGGCCGGAGATCAGCGCGGTGAGTCCGTCGCCGAGGGCCGTGGCGGTGGCGGCGCGCGAGGCGATCCGGGTGAGCGCCCCGTCGGCCTCGCGTGCCCGGGCGGTCCGCGCGGGCAGGGCACCGGCGACGGTCAGCTCCGCGGTGCCGGTGAGCAGATCGGCCACCCGCGTCGCCAGTACGCCGCGGGCGGGGGCCAGCCGCTGCTCGGCCCGCCGCGCCACGGCACCGGTGATCAGCGGCACACCCACGCCCGCCGCCAGCAGCCCGGCCGCGAGCACGGCCCCGGCCTCGGGCAGCAGCCACGCCGTGAAGCCGACGGACGCGGCCGACACGACGACGGCCGCCCCGGCCGGCAGCAGCCACCGCAGCCAGTAGTCCTGCAGCGCGTCCACGTCCGCGACGAGCCGGGAGAGCAGATCGCCCCGGCGGGTCCGGCGCAGCCCGGCGGGCGCCAGCCGCTCCAGCCGGCGGAACACCGCGACCCTGGTGTCCGCCAGCATCCGCAGTACGGCGTCGTGCGAGACCAGCCGCTCGGCGTACCGGAACACGGCCCGCCCGATCCCGAAGGCCCGCGTCGCCGTCACGGCCATCATCAGATAGAGCACGGGCGGCTGCTGCGAGGCCCGCGAGATCAGCCACCCGGAGGTGGCCATGAGCCCCACGGCGCTCCCGAGCGCGAGACTGCCGAGCAGCAGCGCGAGTCCCAGCCGCCCGCGCCGGGCGCCGGACATGGCGCGAACGCGCCTGAGGACATCGCCCGAAGCGGCTTCCCCGTCGGGCTCGGCCGGAACGAACGGGACGGTCAGCTCGCCCTCGACGGAACCCGGCTTGTGTACCGAGGCCCGCGCGACCGGCACAGCGGTCGTCTCGGGCTCGGCCAGGCGCACCACCCGGTCCGCCACCCCCAGCAACGCCGGCCGGTGCACGACCAGCAGCACCGTCCGCCCGGCCGCCAGCCGCCGTACCGCTGCCACGACCTCGGCCTCGGTGGCCCCGTCCAGCGCGGCCGTCGGCTCGTCGAGCAGCAGCACCGGCCGGTCCGCGAGAAACGCCCGGGCCAGCGCGAGCCGCTGCCGCTGCCCCGCCGACAGCCCGGTCCCGTCCTCGCCGAGCACGGTCTCCGCGCCCTCCGGCAGGGCGTCCACGAACTCAATTGCCCCGGCGTCCCGCAGCGCCCGCCGTACGGCGTCGTCGTCGGCGTCGGGCCGCGCCAGTCGTACGTTCTCGGCGATCGTCCCGGCGTACAGATGCGGCCGCTGCGGCACCCACGCGATCCGGGAGCGCCACTGCTCCAGGTCGGCATCGGCCAGGTCGACTCCCCCGGCCCGCACCCGCCCCTCGGCTGGCCGCACAAACCCCAGCAGCGCACTGAGCAGCGTCGACTTTCCGGCCCCGCTCGGCCCGACGAGCGCGACCGTCTCCCCGGGCTCGACGGTGAAGGACACGTCCGACACGGCGTCCGCCGAACGCCCCGGGTACCGGACCGTCACACCCTCGAACGCCAGCGCACCCGCGGGTACGGCCTCGGCCCCGGACGCCGGAACGGGCGTCTCCAGGACCTCGAAGATCTCCTCGGCCGCGGCGAGCCCCTCCGCCGCCGCGTGGTACTGCGCCCCGACCTGCCGCAACGGCAGATACGCCTCCGGCGCCAGGATCAGGATGACCAGGCCGATGTACAGGTCCATCTCGCCGTGCACCAGCCGCATACCGATCGTCACAGCGACCAGCGCCACCGAGATCGTGGCGAGCAGCTCCAGCGCGAAGGAGGAGATGAAGGCGATCCGCAGCGTCCGCATGGTCGCCCGCCGGTACTCGCCGGTGATCCGCCGGATAGACTCGGCCTGCGCCTTGGCACGGCCGAAGACCTTCAGCGTCGGCAGCCCCGCGACGACGTCCAGGAAGTGCCCGGACAGCCGGGACAGCAGCCGCCACTGACGGTCCATCCGGGACTGGGTGGCCCAGCCGATCAGGACCATGAAGACCGGGATGAGCGGCAGGGTGCCCACGATGATGGCCGCGGAGACCCAGTCCTCGGTGACGACCCGCGCCAGCACCGCCACCGGCACGACCACCGCGAGACCCAACTGCGGCAGATACCGCGAGAAGTAGTCGTCGAGGGCGTCGACGCCCCGGGTGGCCAGGGCGACCAGCGAACCGGTCCGCTGCCCGCTCAGCCACCCGGGCCCCAACCGCACGGAACGCTCCAGCAGCCGCCCCCGCAGCTCGGACTTCACCGCCGCGCTCGCCCGGTGCGCGGCCAACTCGGTGAGCCAGCCGACCAGCGCCCGGCCGGCCGAGACGGCAGCCAGCAGGAGCAGGGGAGTGCCGAGTTCGGACACCGGCATACGGTGCTGGAAGGCGCCGACCACCACCTCGGCGATGAGCATCGCCTGCGCGATGACCAACCCCGCCCCGACGGCACCCAGGGCGACGACCGCCCCCAGGAAGACCCGGGTGGCACGGGCGTACCGGAGCAGACGCGGATCGATTGGTTTCACGTGAAACACACCTCAGTGCGCGGTCTCGGCGATGTGCTGCGTACCGATCCGCTTGCGGAACACCCAGTACGTCCAGCCCTGGTAGAGCAGGACGATCGGGGTGGCGATCCCGGCACACCAGGTCATGATCTTCAGTGTGTACGGGCTGGACGAGGCGTTGGTGACCGTCAGGCTCCACTCCGGGTTCAGCGTCGACGGCATGACGTTCGGGAACAGCGTCAGGAAGAGCATCGCCACCGTGGCCACGATGGTGAGCCCCGACAGGGCGAACGCCCAGCCCTCACGCCCGGCCCGTGCCGCGACCAGCGCCACGAGAAGGGACGCGACGGCCACGACCACCGCGACGAGCGACGCCGTATCGCCGCGGTCGGCCTGCGTCCACAGCAGGAAGGCGAGGGCCAGCAGGGCGGTCACCAGCCCGACGCGCAGCGCCAGCGTCCGTGCCCGCTCCCGGATCTCCCCGACGGTCTTGAGGCCGACGAACACCGTCCCGTGGAAGGTGAACAGCGCCAGTGTGAGCAGACCGCCCAGCAGCGCGTACGGGTTGAGCAGATCCAGGACGTTGCCGGCGTAGTTGAAGTCCTGGTCGATCTTCACGCCCCGCACGATGTTGCCGAAGGCCACACCCCACAGGAACGCGGGGAGCAGCGAGGTCCAGAAGATCGCCGTCTCCCAGTTGCGCTGCCAGCTCTCCTCGGGCCGCTTGACGCGGTACTCGAAGGCCACACCCCGGACGATCAGGCAGACCAGGATGAGCAGCAGGGGCAGATAGAAGCCGGAGAAGAGCGTCGCGTACCACTCGGGGAAGGCGGCGAAGGTGGCACCGCCCGCCGAGAGCAGCCAGACCTCGTTGCCGTCCCAGACGGGTCCGATGGTGTTGATCAGCACCCGCTTCTCGGGCCGGTTGCGGGCGAGCAGCTTCGTGAGCACACCGACCCCGAAGTCGAAGCCCTCCAGGAAGAAGTAGCCGGTCCACAGGACGGCGATCAGGACGAACCAGACGTCGTGCAGTTCCATGACTGTGCAGCTCCCTCGGCCTAGTACGAGAAGGCCATCGGCTTGTCGGCGTCACGGGAGTCGCCGCCGATCTTCGTGGGCGGGTTGAGGTCGGCCTCGGTGAGCTCGGGCGGGCCCGCCTTGACGTACTTGACCAGCAGCTTGACCTCGACGACGGCGAGGATGGCGTACAGCGTGGTGAAGACGACCATCGAGGTGATGACCTCGGCCTGGGAGACACCGGGGGAGACCGCGTCACGCGTCTGGAACAGGCCGTAGACGACCCACGGCTGGCGGCCCATCTCGGTGAAGATCCAGCCCCAGGAGCTGGCGATCAGCGGGAAGCCCAGGGTGAGGATCGCCATGCGCCAGTACCACTTGGTGAGGGTCGGGCCGAGCGCCTTCTTCGGCAGGAGCACGAGATGCGGCACCTCGTCCTCGCCCACCCTCAGATGCTGTGGCAGCAGGAACTTCTTCCGGGTCAGCCACAGCCCGGCCAGGCCGATGGCGAACGACGTCATACCGAAGCCGATCATCCAGCGGAAGCCCCAGTAGGCGACCGGGATGTTGGGCCGGTAGTCGCCGGGGCCGTACTTCTCCTGCTCGGCCTTGTTGACGTCGTTGATGCCGGGTACGTACGAGGTGAAGTCGTCCTTGGCGAGGAAGGACAGCAGGCCGGGGATCTCGATGGCGACCTTGTTGTGTCCCTTGTCGACGTCACCGACGGCGAAGATCGAGAAGGGCGCGGGCTTCTCGCCGTCCCACAGAGCCTCGGCCGCGGCCATCTTCATCGGCTGCTGCTCGTACATGATCTTGCCGAGGACATCGCCGCTGATCGCGGTGAGCATGCCGCCGATGACGACGGTGACCAGGCCCAGCCGCAGTGAGGTCTTCATCACGGGGACGTGCTTCCCCCGGACCAGGTGGAAGGCGGCGATGCCGACCATGAAGGCGCCGCCGGTCAGGAAGGCCGCGGTGAGCGTGTGGAAGACCTGGGCGAGCGCGGTGTTCTGGGTCAGCACCAACCAGAAGTCGGTGAGCTCGGCGCGCCCCTTCGCCTCGTTGATCCGGTAGCCGACCGGGTGCTGCATCCAGGAGTTGGCCGCGAGGATGAAGTACGCCGACAGGATCGTGCCGATCGAGACCATCCAGATGCAGGCCAGGTGGATCTTCTTGGGCAGCTTGTCCCAGCCGAAGATCCACAGGCCGATGAAGGTGGACTCGAAGAAGAAGGCGATCAGTGCCTCGAAGGCGAGTGGCGCACCGAAGACGTCACCGACGAAGCGCGAGTAGTCGGACCAGTTCATGCCGAACTGGAACTCCTGCACGATGCCGGTGACCACGCCCATCGCGATGTTGATCAGGAAGAGCTTGCCCCAGAACTTCGTCGCCCGGAGGTACTTCTCCTTCTCCGTCCGCACCCAGGCGGTCTGCAGTCCGGCCGTGAGGGCGGCCAGCGAGATCGTCAGGGGGACGAACAGAAAGTGATAGACGGTGGTGATGCCGAACTGCCATCGCGCCAGGGTCTCCGGCGCCAGAGCCAGGTCCACGTCGCCGCTCCTTACCTACGCTTGTGAAAGCGTTCACATTCACAAGCCATTATGCAGCACGGACTTTCGAGCCCCAAAGGGGGGCCCTCCTGGCGGCCCCAAAGGGCCCCTCCTGGCCCGCTCTGCACCTCACCGCGACGGCCGTTTCACGTGAAACGGCCGCCCGGCAGGTCGTAGAGCCGTCTGACTCAAAGCCTGACTCACGGAGCGCTACAGCTCCTTGCGGAACCCTTCCGCCGCCTTCAGGAAGATGTCGTTCGCCTCGGTCTCCCCGACCGTGACCCGCACACCCTCACCCGGGAACGGCCGGATCACCACGCCCGCCTGCTCACACGCCTGCGCGAACGCGACCGTGCGCTCCCCCAGACGCAGCCACACGAAGTTGGCCTGGGTCTCGGGCACCGTCCAGCCCTGGGCGCGCAGCCCGTCGACCACGCGCGCACGCTCACACACCAGCGAACCGACCCGGCCCAACAGTTCGTCCTCGGCACGCATCGAGGCGATCGCCGCCTCCTGCGCGAGCTGGCTCACCCCGAACGGCACCGCCGTCTTGCGCAGCGCCGCCGCCACCGGCTCGTGGGCGATGGCGAACCCGACGCGCAGACCGGCCAGGCCGTACGCCTTGGAGAAGGTCCGCAGGACGCAGACATTGGGCCGGTCGCGGTAGAGCTCGACACCGTCCGGCACCTCGGGGTCGCGGATGAACTCGCGGTAGGCCTCGTCGAGCACCACCAGCACATCTCCTGGCACCCGGTCGACGAAGCGCTCCAGCTCCGCCCGCCGCACGACCGTTCCGGTCGGGTTGTTGGGGTTGCAGACGAAGATCAGCCGGGTCCGGTCGGTGATCGCGTCGGCCATCGCGTCGAGATCGTGCACGTCACCGGCGGTCAGCGGCACCTGGACCGATGTCGCGCCGCTGATCTGCGTGATGATCGGGTACGCCTCGAAGGACCGCCAGGCGTAGATCACCTCGTCGCCGGGGCCGGAGGTGGCCTGGATCAGCTGCTGGGCGACACCGACCGACCCGGTGCCGGTGGCCAGGTGGGAAAGGGGCACGCCGAACCGCTCGGACAGCTCGTTCATCAGCGCCGTACAGGCCATGTCCGGGTAGCGGTTGAAGTTGCCGGCCGCCGCCGTCACGGTCTCCATCACGCCCGGCAGCGGCGGGTACGGGTTCTCGTTGGAGGACAGCTTGTAGGCCACCGGCCCGCCCGCCGCAGCGGGCTTTCCCGGCTTGTAGGTGGGGATTCCCTCCAGCTCGCCGCGCAGCTTGGGGCTCGTCTCGCTCACCGCAGTCCTCCTCGCGAAGACCGGCGGCCCATGACCGCCGCCGACATCCAATACTCCTCACCTTATGAGGATTCGGCGCCGCTGCGTACACCCGCGGCGGAGCGGTGAACGCCGGACTCCCACGTCCCACCGGCATCAGGGGCATCGCCGCACGAAGGCGTACGAACCCGGGGGCGCGCCATACATATATCTACGCGCCGGTGGTGTACGCCGTGGCGCGCATCCCCCGTGCAGGTGAGTTGAGACCTCTTCGCAACCTCGCCCCCTTGGCAGGCTCGTGCGGGCCGACAAGCCACGTACTGACATGGGAGCGCTTAACTCCCTTGGTTTCCAAAGTAATTGGGGGTAAATGATCATGCAAAAACGTGCCTGTCAACGTGTGCATATGCGTCCGCACTACCCCACCGCATGAGCCCTACTATCGGCTCGCCATGACAGCAGCAGGGAAGCACCAGGTGAGCCGCGCGGAAACCTCACGTCGAGGCAGTCGGCCGGGTCGGGCGGGTATCAGAGACGTGGCCGCCGCCGCCGGAGTGTCCATCACGACCGTCTCCGACGCCCTCAACGGCAAGGGCAGGCTCCCGGACGCCACCCGGCGCCATGTCCGCGAGGTGGCCGACCGGCTGGGCTACCGGCCCTCGGCCGCCGCCCGGACACTCCGTACCGGCAAGTCGGGACTCATCGGCCTGACCGTGACGACGTACGGGGATGAACCTTTCACCTTCACGGAGTTCGCATACTTCGCCGAGATGGCCCGAGCCGCCACCTCCGCCGCGCTCGCCCGCGGCTACGCCCTCGTCATCCTGCCCGCGACCTCCCGCCACGACGTGTGGTCGAACGTCGCACTGGACGGCACGGTCGTCATCGACCCCTCCGACCAGGACCCGGTCGTCAGCGAACTCGTCCGGCAGGGTCTGCCGGTCGTCTCCGACGGCCGCCCGGCCGGCTCCCTGCCGGTCACGGCCTGGGTCGACAACGACCACGAGGCCGCCGTCCTCGGCATCCTCGACCACCTGGCCGCCGCCGGCGCCCGCCGCATCGGCCTGTTGACCGGCACGACGACGGACACGTACACCCATCTGTCGACCACCGCGTACCTGCGCTGGTGCGAGCGCGTCGGCCAGGATCCGGTGTACGAGGCCTATCCGGCGCACGATCCGTGCGCGGGCGCCGTCGCCGCCGACCGGCTCCTCGCCCGCCCCGACCGGCCCGACGCGGTCTACGGGCTGTTCGACCCGAACGGCACCGACCTGCTCGCCGCCGCCCGACGCTACGGCCTGCGCGTACCGGACGACCTGCTGCTGGTCTGCTGCAGCGAGTCCACCGTGTACGCCAACACCGAGCCCCCCGTCACCACGCTCTCCCTGAAGCCGCGCCGCATCGGCACGGCGGTGGTGCAGCTCCTCATCGACGCCATCGAAGGAGTGGAATCCGACCGCCCGGTGGAGCAGGTGATACCGACGGAGCTGATCGTGCGCACCTCGTCCCAGCGACGCCCGCCGCGCACGACGGTCAGCCCGCCGCGATCCCCCGAAGGGGCGTAGTTCCGGTCCCCGGGAACCCCCGGGGACCGGCACCTCGGCCCCGCGCCGGGGGAAAGTCCCGTCCCTGGGGAGAAACAGGGCCGGTCCCCCGGAGAGAAGGGATCGTTCTCGCGAAGAGAAGGAAAGCGAGGACGGTCACACGGTGGTCAAAGCCCGGCCCAATCGGGGCGAAAGCCGCGGTGAACTGGACTCTTGCTCTGATTCACCACCCCTGGGTCATCACATGGCGCGATCCGCATTCCTATGATGGGCCCACGACACCGGCGGGCCGCTACGACCAGGCAGTCCGCTGCGGTGCAGATGCGGCTTGATGGTGGAGGGGTCGATGACTCAGGGGGCCGGTCAGGGACCCGAGGTGGAGCGCACGGCGACGTTGCGCGACTTCCGGGTGCCCGCGTACGTCCACGAGACCGGTCCGTACGTCCAGAGCGCGAGCCCCGGCGAGGTCGCTCCGCCGCCCGAGGAGACCTATCCCGAGGGATACACGCCGACCCAGCGCGACCTTCCCGTGGTCAACCGGGGTGACACTGTCCAGGTGACCGTCGACCCGGAAACCGCCGCGGCCCCGCCCCCGAACACCGGACAGGGCCCGCTGTACGTCGTGGGCGACGTGCACGGCTATCTCGACCAGCTGGTGGCCGCTCTGCAGGAGAAGGGCCTCCTCGACGCCGACGGCCGCTGGTGCGCGGGCACCGCGCGGCTGTGGTTCCTCGGCGACTTCACCGACCGGGGTCCGGACGGCATCGGCGTCATCGACCTGGTGATGCGGCTGTCCGCCGAGGCCGCGGCCGCCGGCGGCTACTGCAAGGCGCTCATGGGCAACCACGAGCTGCTGCTGCTCGGCGCCAAGCGGTTCGGCGACACCCCCGTCAACTCCGGCGCGGGCACCGCCACCTTCCAGGCGGCCTGGCTGCTCAACGGCGGCCAGAAGACCGACATGGACCGCCTCCAGGACCACCACCTGCAGTGGATGGCCCGTCTCGACGCCGTCGAGGAGGTCGACGGCCACCTGCTCGTCCACTCCGACACCACCGCCTACCTCGACTACGGCCGCTCCATCGAAGAGGTCAACGACACCGTCCGCGAGACGATCACGCGCAACGACGCGGACGAGGTCTGGGACCTGTTCCGCAAGTTCACCAAGCGGTTCTCCTTCCGCGACGAGGGCGGCGCGGACGCCGTGCGCTCCCTGCTCGATACGTACGGGGGCACCCGCATCGTTCACGGGCACAGCCCGATTCCGTATCTGCTGGGCGAGGTCGGCTCCGAAGAGGACGAGGACAGCGGCGACCCGGTGATCGAGGGACCGCACGTCTACGCCGACGGACTCGCCATCGCGATGGACGGCGGCGTGACCATGGCCGGAAAGCTGCTGGTCCAGCAACTGCCGCTGGATACGTGAACGTTCACCGGGCAGGCGTTTCCCGTCATAGGACTGGACGGGTGAAGGGCCAATTTCGGTAAACCCCCTGTCACCGCCTACCTCCACGGCTCTACCATCGGCTTATCCGTAGCAGGCTCCCCTCCGTTTCTGCCCGACGGCTCGTCAGCATGCCGAGCCCCAAGCCCTACGGAGCATCGGGGGATGCACATGAACAGCGTTCCGCAGCACCTGCTGAGCGAGGACCGCCAGGAATACGAGCGGATCCTCGACGAGGTGCTGCGCTCCGCACCACACCGTCCGGAACTGACCGCTGTCGGACAGCGGCTGAACTCGGAACAACTGCGCACCATGGCGCTGAACGCCACCGCACTCATCACGGCGGCCGCGTCGACCGAATACCAGCACTACGTCAAGGTCCGTGAGGAACTGCGCCAGCCGGCGTCGTCCAGCCCGCCGGCCGTGCGCGAGTCCGGCTCTTCCGAGTCGGGCACGGGCCCGGCGGGACTGGCCGCTGCCATGGGAGAGGTCGCCGAGACCGCCGGCGCGGGCGCCGTCGCCGTCGTCGCCGTCCTCGCACCCGTCCTGGCCGGAACCGCCGCCGCGATCTTCCTGCTCGTCGGCTACATCCTGCAGATGCTCGACCCCCAGCAGGCGTTCGCCCGGACCATGCTCACCACGGGCTGGGTGTTCGGCGCCGTGACCGCGGTGGCGATCCTCGTCGCCGCGGTGGGACTGCTGCTCACCGCCCTGCGCAACAAGCCGACGGCCGAAGGCGGTCCGCACGGCGAACCGCAGGGGGAGGTGGCCCTGGCCAGGGACGCCTGGCACGAGGCCCTGCTGGAGCGGGGCATCCTGCCGTTCCTGCGCGAGGCACTCGTCAGCCCGGACGCGGCCGCCGCGCTGCACCACACCTCCTCGTCCACGCCGATCAGCCGCATCCCGCACCTCGGCTACGACCGCCCGGGTTTCACCAGCCCGGACGAAGGCCACCGCGGCTCGCGGCCGAGCTACAGCAGCCCGGACTACACCAGCCCGGACTACGGAGGACCGGAACACCAGCCGGAGTAGCCGGGACCCGCAGGCCAAGGGACCAGAGGCCGGGGCCAGGGGCCAGGGGCCAGGGACCATGTGTCCCCAGCCCTCGGCCCTCGCGGTCTGTGTGCGCCCGGCCTTGCGGCCTCTGTACGCCCGGATCAGTCCGCGATCGGCAGATACACCCGGTTCCCGCTCGCCGCGAACTCCTTCGACTTCTGGGCCATGCCCTCCTCGATCTCGGTCCGTGTGCCGCCGTGTTCACGGCGGATGTCCTGCGAGATCTTCATACTGCAGAACTTGGGACCGCACATCGAGCAGAAGTGAGCCGTCTTGGCGGGCTCCGCCGGCAGGGTCTCGTCGTGGAACTCCCGTGCCGTGTCCGGGTCGAGGGCGAGGTTGAACTGGTCCTCCCACCGGAACTCGAAGCGGGCGTCGGACAGCGCGTCGTCCCATTCCTGGGCACCCGGGTGTCCCTTGGCGACGTCGGCCGCGTGGGCGGCGATCTTGTAGGTGATGACGCCGGTCTTGACGTCGTCACGGTTCGGCAGGCCCAAGTGCTCCTTGGGAGTGACGTAGCACAGCATGGCCGTGCCCCACCAGGCGATCATCGCGGCGCCGATGCCAGAGGTGATGTGGTCGTACGCCGGCGCGACGTCCGTGGTCAGCGGGCCGAGCGTATAGAACGGAGCTTCATCGCAGATCTCCTGCTGAAGGTCGATGTTCTCCTTGATCTTGTGCATCGGGACATGGCCCGGGCCTTCGATCATGGTCTGTACGTTGAAACGCTTCGCGATCCGGTTGAGTTCCCCGAGCGTGCGCAGTTCCGCGAACTGTGCCTCGTCGTTGGCGTCCGCGATGGACCCGGGCCGCAGGCCGTCGCCGAGCGAGTACGTGACGTCGTACGCGGCGAGGATCTCGCAGAGCTCCTCGAAGTTCTCGTACAGGAACGACTCCCGGTGGTGCGCGAGGCACCAGGCGGCCATGATCGAGCCGCCCCGGGAGACGATGCCCGTCTTGCGGTTGGCCGTCAGCGGCACATAGGCCAGGCGCACGCCCGCGTGGACCGTCATGTAGTCCACGCCCTGCTCGGCCTGTTCGATGACCGTGTCCTTGTAGACCTCCCAGGTCAGATCCTCGGCCCGGCCGTCGACCTTCTCCAGGGCCTGGTAGAGCGGCACGGTGCCGATGGGGACGGGGGAGTTGCGCAGCACCCACTCACGCGTGGTGTGGATGTTGCGGCCGGTGGAGAGGTCCATGACCGTGTCGGCGCCCCAGCGGGTCGCCCAGGTCATCTTCTCGACCTCCTCCTCGATGGAGGACGTCACGGCCGAGTTGCCGATGTTGGCGTTTACCTTCACCAGGAACCTCTTGCCGATGATCATCGGCTCGATCTCCGGGTGGTTGACGTTGGCCGGCAGCACGGCCCGGCCCGCGGCGATCTCGTCGCGGACCACCTCGGGCGAGACGTTCTCCCGGATGGCCACGTACTCCATCTCGGGCGTGATCTCGCCGCGGCGGGCATACGCGAGCTGCGTGACCGCCTCGCCGTCCCGGCTGCGGCGCGGCTGGCGCGGGCGGCCTGGGAAGACCGCGTCGAGGTTGCGGAGGCCGCCGCGGGGCGAGGTGTGCTTGATGCCGTCGTCCTCGGGACGGACGGGACGGCCCGCGTACTCCTCGGTGTCGCCGCGGGAGATGATCCAGTTCTCGCGCAGCGGCGGCAGGCCCCTGCGGACGTCGGTGTCGACGAGTGGATCGGTGTACGGGCCCGACGTGTCGTACAGCGTGACCGCCTGGCCGTTGGTGAGATGCACCTGACGAACCGGCACGCGCAGGTCGGGGCGGGTGCCCTCGACGTACGCCTTGTGCCAGCCGATGGACTTCCCGGCCTCCTGGGACTGTGCGTCCTGAACGGAGGCAGGCGTGCGTGCGTCCTTGTCGGTCATGAGACCTACTCCCTACGCCGGCATTACCCGGTAACAGGTTCGGCGGTCGACGCAGCGGTTTCCGTCTGCCGACGTTCCGTGTGAAACATCACTCGACTTCGGTGATGTTTCATGTGAAACATCGCTGGGACGGAGGTCAGCGCCCTCTCAGCCCGGTGCTCCGAGCTCCCGCGTGTACAAAAGGTGCCTCCACGCTAGCGGCAATCTTGGCGCGGTGAACAGAGGGCCCCCCTCGTTCTTGCGATGATCGGTCGGTGACCACGACACAGCGTCCCCCTTACCCACCACCCGAGCCGCCTCGCGGATCCGGCGCCGGAAACGGCAACGGCCGGGGAGACGGCCACGAATTCGTCCCCGGGGCCGGGTATGGGCCCGGGGCGGGTTACGGGCACGGCGCCGAGGCCGGTGGTGAGCGTGGTACAGGCTCTGCCGGGGGATATGGGCCGGGCAACGGCCAGGGGGGCGGCTCAGCCGGTGGGCATGGAGCCGGTCCCGGCGACGGGCAGGGTCCGGGCTCCGGAGGCGGTCACGGGCACGGTTCCGGAACCGGCGGAGGCGACGGGCACGGACACGGCCCCGGTGCCGACCCCGGTCCCGCGCCAGGTGGCGGACACGGGCACAGTCACAGCCACGGTCCGGCCGCGCCCGTCTCCATGCATCTGCGCAAGATCATCGCGGCGATCCTGATCCCGTTCGGCGCGGCCGTGCTGATCGGTCTCGCCGTGCTGTGGCCGGGCGGCGCCCCGCCGCACGAGCGCACCGGCGTCGGCTTCGACCGGCAGACCGAACAAGCGTCGGTCACCAAGGTCGTGGAGATCAGCTGCAAGGAGGCCGGTGCCTCGGGAGTCCCGCCGACCGGCGACACCTCCACCGCCGAGGGCTCCTCCGCGGAGCAGCAGGAGAAGGGCACCTGCAAGCGGGCGACGATCCGGGTCGACAGCGGCAAGGACAAGGGCCGCACCTTCACCGAGATCATCCAGCCGGACCAGTCCCGCCAGTTGCACGAGGGCCAGAAGGTCGTGGTCGCCTACGAGCCCTCCGCGCCGAAGGACCTGCAGTATTCGGTCACCGACATCAACCGCCGTCTGCCCATGGGCCTGCTGGCCGGCATCTTCGCGCTCGCCGTCGTGATCGTCGGGCGGCTGCGGGGGGTGATGGCCCTCATCGCACTGGCCATCAGCTTCCTGGTGCTGAACTTCTTCATCCTGCCCGCGATCCTGCAGGGCTCGAACCCGCTGATCGTGGCGGTGGTGGGCGCGAGCGCCATCATGCTCATCGCCCTGTACATGTGTCACGGACTGTCCGCGCGGACCTCCGTGGCGGTGCTCGGCACTCTCATCTCCCTGCTGCTGATCGGCATCCTCGGCTCGCTGTTCATCGACTGGGCCGCGCTCACCGGCAACACCGACGACAACACCGGTCTGATCCACGGCCTCTATCCGACGATCGACATGAGCGGTCTGCTGCTCGCCGGCGTCATCATCGGTTCGCTCGGTGTGCTCGACGACGTGACGGTCACACAGACCTCGGCGGTCTGGGAGCTGCACGAGGCCAATCCGTCGATGGGCTGGCGCGGGCTCTACCGCGCGGGCATCCGGATCGGCCGCGACCACATCGCCTCGGTCGTCAACACGCTCGTCCTCGCCTACGCGGGTGCCGCCCTGCCGCTGCTGCTGCTGTTCTCCATCGCACAGAGCGGTGTGGGGACGGTCGCCAACAGCGAGCTGGTCGCGGAGGAGATCGTGCGCACGCTGGTCGGTTCGATCGGCCTGGTCGCCTCGGTGCCGGTCACCACCGTTCTGGCCGCGCTCGTGGTCTCGGCCGACCGCACCGGGGAGGAGCGCGCCGTGGAAGCCTCGGCGGTCCCGGCCCCGGCACGTGGAGGGAGGGGGCGGCGGCGTAAGCGCTGACGTCTCTGAGCCAGACGTCCCAGCGCCACAACGCCGAAGCGTTCCCGCACGGCCCGGCGGCATCCGGTGAAGCGTTACTCCACCGTGCCGCCCGACGGGTGTCTCACCCGGCGCCCTGTTCCGCCAGGATGCGGTCCAGCGCCTCGTCGAGGTGGGCGTCGAAGTCGGCGAGCGAGCCCTCCTGGCCCAGCGGCACCAGCTTGTCGGTGCGGTCGAGGAAGGCGACGAGCGGTGCCGTGGAGGATCGGAACAACGCCTGGTCGCTGCCCACCTGAAGGCGGATCAGCACCTCGCCCAGCGTGTCCGGTTCGACGGGGGTGACCCGCACATCGCCTTCGCCGCACGGCCGGCCGACGCCGTCGATCAGCAACTCCCGGCCGAAGGCCCACGTCACCGGGGCGTCACCGGGCAGGTGGAACGTCAGCCGGACGGCATAGGGATCACCGGTCTCATAGCGCAGCTCCACCGGAATGCGGAAGGAGAGCTCCTCGGACACGAGGAAGCTCATCATGACCTCTGCTTGTACGGACTCGCGCATCGCTAACCCCGTCATTCGCCGTGACTGGCCGGGAACGAACCTCTGACACTTGGTGGAATCTTGCTGAACGTACACAGCAGATCACAAGGAGTGAGTTTTCACATGCTGATAGAGAGCGCCAGCGACCCGAGTCGCCGCCCGATCTCGCTCTGCAACTGCCGGGCCGCGGGCAGCAGCCGGTCCTCCTGGTGGGCGGGCAGGGAGATGGCCATCGTCGCGGCCGTGGTGCCCAGAGTGAGCGGAATCGCCGCGCAGACCGCGCCCAGGGCGTACTCCTGACGCTCGGTCACGGGTTCCATCCGCCGCATCCGCTCCAGACGCCGCAGCAGGCTGTGGTTGTCCCGCACCGTGTACGGCGTGAGGGGCTGCACCGGATAGCGGTCGAGGTGGTCGCGGCGGGCCTCCCCGTCCAGTTGGGACAGCAGGCACTGCCCGATGGCGTGCGCGTGCCCGGTCTCCCGGAAGTCGGCCCACTCCTCGACCGCAGGGGTGCCCGGGGTCTGGGAGACGCACATGACCTCGATCTCGCCCTCGCGGTACGCCGCGTAGTAGACGGGGACGCCGAGCAGGTCTCGCCACTGCGCGAGCGTGTCGACCACCGTGCTGCGACGTTTCTGCCGCGCCCCGCTGCTGCTCAGCCGCTCGGCGGCCTCGCCGAGGAAGAACAGGCCCTTGTCCCGGCGCAGATAGCCCTCGTGCACGAGGGTGCGCAGCAGGTGGTAGGTCGTGGGCAGCGCCAGCCCGGTCTCGCGGGCGAGTTGCTTGGCGGGGGCGCCGTAGACGTGCCCGGCGACGGTTTCCAGCAGGCGCATGGCGCGCTGTACGGATCCGATGAGGGTCGCCGGAGGCGGAGGTACGGCGGGAGGCGGTGGTGTGGTGGGGGGCGGTGATGCGGAGGGTGCCGCCGAGCGCGGTTGCGCGGGAACGCTGCGCAGGTGAGCCGGTGCGGTGTCTGCCGGGGCCAAGGGTCACTCCCGAAGCGCGAGGGGCCGACCCGTGCGGAGGAACACGGGTGGGGGTGTATGCCGCTCACGGGGAAGTCCCCGCGTCGAGCCGGACTCTATTCGCCTGCCACCGCACGCAGACGGCCCGGCCGGGAAACTTCCCCCGCCCGAGGGAACGGGTCATGCCCAGCGTTTCCCGCTACCCCCACCGGTTTCCCACCGGTCTCACCAGTCGCTGCGCGACGAGGAGCTCGACGTGAACTTCCGTACGACGTAGATCAGTCCGCCGACCAGCGCCACGAAGACCAGCACCTTGAAGAGCAGTCCGATGACGAACCCGACCACACTGGCGATCAGCCCGCCGAACACGACCAGGGCGATGACCGGCACCGCGATCCACTTCACCCACCACGGCAGTCCCGTGAAGATCTCTCGCATCGCCCTCGTCCTTACCTCTCCACCCGTTCGAGTGCCGGGTCCTGTCGGTCTCCTGATGTTCTGCACTCGATGCTAGGTCCGGGAGGGGGTCGGGCGGGGGCTTCGCACCCCTTGTCCTCCCCTGACCGAACCCCTAGGGAACCCCGAGGCGGTCCGTCAGCTCTCGGGCGGAGAGAACACCACCAGCACCCTGAGGTCCTCGGTGATGTGGTGGAACTTGTGGGCGACGCCCGCCGGTACGTAGACCACGCTGCCGCGTGCCACCTGGGTCGTCTCCAGGCCGACGGTGATCGCGGCACGGCCGCTCACAACGAAGTAGACCTCGTCCTGATTGTGCGGCTTCTGTGGATCCTGCTCGCCCGCGTCGAGGGCGTACAGACCGACCGACATGTTCTGCGCCCGCAGAAACTGCAGGTAGGCGCCCTCGTTGGCGGCGCGCTCCGCCTCCAGTTCGTCCAGCCGGAATGCCTTCATCGCCGAGTCCGCCCCTGCCTCTAGTGCCCGTGCCCGATCAGGTCTGCCACGATCAGACACATGAAGAATTTCGTAGTCAAGACGATCGCCAACGCCGGTGCCCTGGCGGTCGCCGTATGGCTGCTCGACAAGATCACCCTGACCGGTGACAGCACGGGCATGAAGATCGGCACCCTGATAATCGTCGCGCTGATCTTCGGCCTGGTGAACTTCCTGGTCAAGCCGCTCGTCAAGCTGCTCAGCCTCCCGCTGCTGATTCTGACGCTCGGCCTGTTCACCCTGGTCGTCAACGCGCTGATGCTGCTGCTCACCTCGTGGCTTGCCGACCAGTTCGACCTGAGCTTCCAGGTGGACGGCTTCTGGACGGCCGTCCTGGGCGGCCTGATCATCTCTGTCGTCTCCTGGGCCCTGAACGTCGTCCTGCCCGACGGGGACTGAGCGCGTATGACATACCGAGTCTGCTTCGTCTGCACGGGCAACATCTGCCGTTCCCCGATGGCCGAGGTCGTCTTCCGGGCCCGCGTGGCGGAGGCCGGACTCGACGGCCTGGTCGAGGTCGACAGCGCCGGCACGGGCGGCTGGCACGAGGGCGACGACGCCGACCCGCGCACGGTGGCCGTCCTGGAGGAGAACGGCTACGACACCGGCCACACGGCCCGGCAGTTCCAGCCGTCGTGGTTCTCCCGCCTCGACCTGGTCATCGCCCTCGACTCCGGCCACCTCCGCGCCCTGCGCCGCCTCGCGCCCACGGAAGAGGACGCGCGGAAGGTGCGACTGCTCCGCTCGTACGACCCCTCCGCCGGCGACGACCTCGACGTACCCGACCCCTACTACGGGGGCGCGGACGGTTTCGAGGAGTGCCTTGAGATGGTGGAGGCGGCGAGCACCGGGCTGCTTGCCGCAGTGCGTGCGGACGTGGAGGGACGAGTGGCATGAGTGAATCCGCGACGGGTGACCAGGGCGGATCGTCGGGCGGGACGGCCCGGGCGTCGAGCGACGCGGCCCCGGTCGCCGCCGACGCCGGTGACGGCACGCGGGCGGTGCGGGCCGGGCTGCCCGAGGCGGTCAAATACGAGCCCACGCTGCCCGGACCGGTGTTCGCCGCCCACTTCCATCTGCCGGGCGACCCGACCGGCCCGTACACCTACGGCCGTGACGAGAACCCGACCTGGACACTTCTGGAGCGCGCCGTCGGCGAGCTGGAGGCGCCCGGCCGGGACGATGCCGAGACGCTCGTCTTCGCGTCGGGCATGGCCGCGACCTCGGCGGTGCTCTTCTCCCAGCTGCGCGCCGGCGATGTGTGCGTCCTGCCCGACGACGGCTATCAGGCACTGCCCCTGGTGCGCGCCCATCTGGAGACGTACGGCATCGAGGTGCGCACCGCGCCGACCCGCGGGGACGCCCAGCTCGACGTCCTGGACGGCGCGAAGCTGCTGTGGATCGAGACACCGTCGAACCCCGGGCTCGACGTGTGCGACATCAGGCGGCTCGCCGAGGCGGCACACGCGCGTGGTGCCCTGGTGGCCGTCGACAACACCCTCGCGACACCGCTCGGCCAACGACCGCTGGAGCTCGGCGCCGACTTCGCGGTGGCCAGCGGCACCAAGCAGCTCACGGGGCACGGCGACATCCTCCTGGGCTATGTCGTCGGCAGGGACGCCGAGGCCATGGCCGCGGTACGCCGCTGGCGCAAGATCGTCGGAGCGATCCCCGGGCCCATGGAGGCCTGGCTCGCGCACCGTTCGATCGCGACGCTGCAGCTGCGGGTCGACCGGCAGAGCACGACAGCCCTGGCGGTCGCCGAAGCGCTGCGCGAGCGTCCTGAGGTGACCGGACTGCGCTATCCCGGGCTCCCCGACGACCCCGCGCACAAGATCGCGGCTCAGCAGATGCGGCGCTATGGGTGCGTGGTGTCGTTCACCCTGCCCACGCGCGAGCGGGCCGAGCGTTTCCTCGACGCGCTGCGGCTCGTGGACGACGCGACGAGCTTCGGGGGAGTACGGTCCACGGCCGAACGACGCGGCCGCTGGGGCGGCGACGCGGTCCCGGAGGGCTTCATCCGCCTGTCGGTCGGCGCCGAGGATCCGCAGGACCTGGTGGCGGACGTGCTGCGCGCACTGGACACGTCGACCGCCTGACCATCCCCCACGGACGGTCCGAGCCTCCCCCCTCGTGGCTCGGACCGTCCTCCGGTTCCGCGCGCAAGAACCGCGCGACCAAGGCTAGTTGACTCTCTGTCAGTGTCCAATCACAGTAGCGACAGAGACCTATCGACTTATTTATAGTTGAGCGCGGCCGGAGGGCCAGGAGCAGGGCCGAAGAGGGGAGAGCGTGCGGTGGATCTGGCCTTGCTGCGGACCTTCGTGACCGTGCACCGGGCCGGCTCCTTCACCCGCGCCGCCGCCCTGCTCGGCCTCTCCCAGCCAGCCGTCACCTCGCAGATACGGACGCTGGAGCGGCAGCTGGGCCGCCCCCTGTTCCTGCGGCAGGCCCGCGGCGTGACCCCGACGAGCATCGGCGACGAACTCGCCCACAAGGCCGCACCGCATCTCGACGCCCTGGTGGAGATAACGGAGACCGGCCTCGACGACGACTCCTCCTTACGGACGCTGCACCTGGCCGGACCTCCGGAGTTCACCGCCGAACGAGCCCTGCCCGCGCTCACGGAACTGATCGGCGAGGACGGTCAGGGCTTCGCCCTGCGCGCCTCCTTCGGGAATGCCGAGGAAACGCTGGAAGGACTGTCCGCCGGGCATCACGATCTGGCCATCAGCACGGCCCAGCCGAGGGGCGCCCTGCTCACGGCGACTGCGCTCTGCGACGAGGAGCACGTCCTGGTCGCCGCCCCGCGCTGGGCCGAACAGATCGGCGCCGGGCAGCCGGACCGCAAGCCGGAACCGTCTTTGGAGCAGGTCCCCGTGGTGGAGGTGCACGAGTCCCTGCCCTTCGTCTCCCGCTACTGGGCCTCCGTCTTCGACTCGCGCCCCGCAGCCCCGGGCACGGTCATCGTTCCCGACCTGCGCGCGGTCCTGGCGTGTGCGGTCGCGGGGGCGGGCCTGGCGGTGCTTCCGCGTTATCTGTGCGCGGCCGCGCTGGAGCGGGGTGACGTCGTCGCCCTGCACGAGCCGGCGGTGCCGCCGCTGCGGACCTACTTCCTGGTGGTCCGCACCGGGACGCTCGCGATGCCCCATATAGCGCGGGCCCACGAGTGGTTGCAGCGCGCCTCGACCGACTGGTGCTGAGGGGCCTGGAACAGTGCCTCACTCTGAGGGCTCGGCCGGTGACGGTTCGCGATGTTTCACGTGGAACCAGCCGGGCCACATTTCACACATGACCGTCCGACCCGTGGTCAAGCGCACCGCCCGTGCCGTTCTGCTGGACGGTGACGACCTGATCTTGATCAAGCGCACCAAGCCGGGCATGGATCCCTACTGGCTGACTCCCGGCGGCGGGGTCGAGCCCGATGACTCGACCGTCGTCGACGCCCTGCACCGAGAGGTGTACGAGGAACTCGGCGCCAAGATCACCGACGTGGTGCCCTGCTTCGTGGACACCGTGGAGCACATCGGGGAGGACGGCGGCGCGACCGGTGTGAAGGTGCAGCACTTCTTCGTCTGCCACCTGGAGTCCATGGACCCCTCCCTCCGCCACGGCCCCGAGGTGGACGAACCTGTCGGCGAGTACGAGATCGTGCGCGTGCCCTTCACCCGCGTCGGGATCGCCTCCGTCCACTTGGTGCCGCTGGCGCTGCGGCACTACCTGGACGGCAACATCGAGGGCGTACGGGCCATGCACTCCCCCGACCTGGGCTGACACGGGCAGCGGTCAGGACCCGGCCGCGACCAGTTCCTCCACGGAGTCGTGCCGTATGCGGTCCGACGGGATACCGATGTCCCTCAGGGCGTCCACACCGCTGCGGATCATCCCGGGCGGGCCCGAAAGATACGCGTCGAACTCGTCCCAGGGCCCGTAGGCGCGGATCGCGTCCGGCAGCTGCTGGTGCGCCTGCTGGTCGATGATCGCGCGGACCGCGAGCCAGGGATGGCTCTGCTGGAGGCGGAGCATGGTGTGGATGTCGTACAGGTCGTGATCGGTGCGGGCCCCGTAGAAGACCTCGACCGACCGGCGGTCCCCGTGCTCGGCGACGTCTTCGACGAGTGCCTTGATGGGCGCGATGCCCGTGCCGCCGCCCACGCAGAGCAGGCCGCTGTCAGTGGTGTGGTCGACGGTCATGGCGCCGGCGGGCGGGCCGAGCCGGATGATGTCGCCGGGGCGGGCGCGGTGCACCAGGGCGTTGGAGACCCAGCCCGCCGGGACGGCCTTCACGTGGAACGACAGCAGGCCGTCGGAGCGGGGCGCCGAAGCGAAGGAGTAGTGCCGCCAGATCCGGGGCCACCAGGGCGTCTCCACACTCGTGTACTGCCCGGCGAGGAAGGGGTACGGCTGGTCCGGGCGGACGGTGATGACCGCGACGTCCGGAGTTCTGAGGTCGTGCGTGACGACCTCGGCGTACCACCACGCCGGGGCACGCAGTTCGTCCGTGGCCGCCGCGTCGATCATGACCTGCGAGATGGTGGTGTACGCCCGGATCCAGGCCGCTTCCATCTCCTCGTTCCAGACCTCGGCGGCGTACTTGCTCAGCGCGCCGATGAGGCATTCCCCGACGGCCGGGTAGTGCTCGGCACGCGTTCCGTACTTCCGGTGGCCCCGGCCGAGGTTCTGCAGGTAGTCGACGAGGACGTCGGTGTTGTCGATGTGCTCGGCGGCCGTGAGCAGCGCCTTGAGCAGCCGGTCCCGCTGGGTGTCCATCGCGGCCGGGAACAGCGGCCGCAGGTCCGGATAGCGGACGAAGAGCAGGGCGTAGAAGTACGACGTGACCTTCTCGGCCACGGGCGCGACCTCGGCCATGGCGCGGCGGATGAGGATGGCGTCCGGGGACGCTTCCCTGGCCGGGGCGGAGGCGGCTTGGCCCGGGGCCGACGCGGGGGCGGGCCGCTGGGCGGGGACCCGCAGCTCGTCGGGGCCGGTTGCGGGGGGAGTGGTGGAGGCGAAGGGCGCCGGTGTGAGCGTCGTGGGCGCGGGGCCTGCTGACGAGGCCGCGGCGACGCCTGCGGCCGCGGGAGACGAGGCGTGCTGGGCCGCCAGGGGGGCGGGCGCGGATATCGCTTCCGGGGGCTCACGCCGCTGCTCCGGCCCACCGGTGCTCGCACCGCCGGTCGTCGAAGCGGGCGGCACCGCCGTGCCGTCGGCAGGAGTCTCCGGACCGGCCGTTGGCCTGCCCACGGGGCGTATCGCGGCCGGGCGACGCGCCTCTGGCGTACCGGCTTCGCTGTCCGGCGTCGTCGTCGGCTTCTTGCGGGGCGTGAACCAGCCGCCTCCGCCGCCGGAAGTGCCGTTGTCGGCCGACGTGGTGGTCGGAGCGTCCATGGTGTGCCTCGCCTCGAGCATCTTTCGGTCGGTCTGCGCACTTCCCTGTCGGAAGGTGCCTGCTTTCCCCCGTGGACGGTCTGCGTTCCCATCCATGTCGTGGCCAATGCGGCCACATTTAACCCGTATTTCGGCTCCGTACGGACAAGTAGGCAAGAGTGTGACATTGCCCGCAGTGCCCTCACCCGAGCTTCCCACTCGTCTGGACGGCTCAGTCGTGTACCCGAAAACGCGGGTCTTCGATCTCTCCGTCCCATTAGGCTGCATTGCCCTGCGCTCGGCCCACACGGAACGGGTCACCCGCCCCGAATGCGAACCGGAGTCGACCCTACCGGCCACCGCCGTGCACACAAGTCCCCCCTTCCCTCGTCACGAATGAGGGCACCGCGCGAATCATCAGCACCGCCAACTACTGGACATCACGCCCGTGTTTCACGTGAAACGTCCGGCGTCTGACCGCTCTCTGTGCAGACGGCTACAACTGGCCAAAAGCTCGTACGGGTCCGGGGAAAGAGGTGGACGTCAGGGGCCCCCGTCGGACAGCCTGACCTGCGTGCCGACTCCTTCCCTTGCCTCCCTGCCCATCCGCCGTCTGACGCTCCGCGATCTCGCCGCCTGCGCCGACTTGTCTCAGGACCGGGGGTGGCCACGGGAGGAGCACAAGTGGGGCTTCCTCCTCACAGCCGGGAAGGGCTACGGCATCGATGACCCCGACGGCGGCCTCGTCAGCGCCTGCGTCGTCACCGAGTACGGACCGCACGAGCACCCCGCCCTGGCGGCGATCGGCATGGTCCTGGTCGCCGAACGGCATGCGCGACAGGGCGTGGGACGCCGGCTGATGCGCCATGTCGTCTCAGCGATGGGCCCCACCCCCCTCACCCTGCACGCGACCCCGAACGGCCGCCCCCTCTACGAGGAACTCGGCTTCAAGGTCACCGGGCGGGTGGAGATGGTGTCCGGGCACTTCACCCCCGGCGGGCCGGATCCCGAGGTCGCCACCCGTGCCGCGACCGCCGAGGACCTCGCCGCCATCCTCCGGCTCGACGAGCAGGTGCTCGGGACCGACCGCACGCACATCGTCACGCGACTTCCCGCCTTCGCCGACCAGTTGCGCGTGGCCGAGGAGGACGGGCGGATCATCGGGTACACGGCCGCCTGGCCCAACATGGACACCCACGTCGTCGGCCCGCTCATCGCTCGCGACACGGCGGTCGCGCAGGCGCTCATCGCCTCCCTCGCGGCCCACACCGACCGTCCTCTGCGCACCGATATCGACGTGCGGCACGAAGAGCTCCTCGCGTGGGTGAAGGAGCGCGGCCTGGCGTCCGTCGCCTTCAACTCGGTGATGTCGTACGGGATCACCGAGCTGCCCGGAGACTGGACCCGCCGGTTCGCGCCGGTCACGGTCGCGGCGGGCTGAGGAGCCCCGGATACGCGGGCTGAAGGGCTGAAGGCCCCCGGACACGACGACGCCGGCTCCCCGGGGGATGGGGGGAGCCGGCGTCGTCGCGTTGCGGGGGCCGGGTCAGGCGAGGGTCTCCACGGCGGTCGTGGCGAGGGCGTGGTCCTGCTCCGGGGCGCCACCGCCGACGCCGATCGCGCCGATCAGGCGACCGTCTCGGTGCACCGGCACGCCGCCCGCGATGAACAGCAGCGGCCGGTCGAGCGCGGTCGGCAGCGTGTGGAAGGGGCCTCCGGGCTGCACGGCGTCGACGAGGTCGGCGGTGGGCGCGTTCAGCTGGAGAGCCGTGTAGGCCTTGCGGGTGCTGGTCTCGCCGGAGATCAGCACGGCACGGTCGTCGCGCCGGAAGGCGAGGAGATGGCCGCCTGCGTCCAGGACGGTGACGCTGACGGTCACGCCTGCGGCCTCGGCGGCACGGCGGGCGGCGGCGACGAAGGTGTCGGCGTCCTGGGTGGTCAGCGGGGCGACGGCTGTGGTGGTGCTCATGAGGGGGTTCTCCTTGGGACTTGCTGGTTGGTTCTGGTCCGGCTCCGGGCCGAGGACGGCCCGGTCGCTCAGTGGTGGACGGCGGCCCGCTGCTCGGCCGGCGCGGCTCCCGTGACGACGGTGCTGGGGGCACCGGCGCGGCGCTCCAGAGCGGCCGAGAGGAAGGCCAGGAGGAGGGCGCCCGCGGCCAGGGCGGCGCCGACCCAGTTGGGGGCGGTGTAGCCGAGGCCCGCCGCGATCACGAGGCCGCCGAGCCACGCTGAGAGGGCGTTGCCGAGGTTGAAGGCACCGATGTTCACGGCGGACGCCAGGGTCGGCGCGCCGTGCGCCTGGTCCAGGACCCGCTTCTGGAGCGGCGGGACGGTCGCGAAGCCCAGGGCGCCGATCAGCGCGATCGTGACGGCCGACAGCAGCTTGTCGTGCGCGGTGAGGGTGAACAGGGCCAGGACGACGGCCAGGGCGCCCAGGGAGATGTACAGCATGGGCATCAGGGCGCGGTCGGCGAACTTGCCGCCGACGAGGTTGCCGCCGACCATGCCGAGGCCGAAGAGGACCAGCAGCCAGGTGACGGAGCCGTCGGCGAAGCCGGTGACGTGGGTCATCATCGGCGCGATGTAGGTGATGGCCGCGAAGACACCGCCGAAGCCGAGGACGGTCATCGCCATCGCGAGCAGCACCTGCACGTTCTTGAAGGCGGCCAGCTCGTGCTTCAGGTGCACGCCCTCCGGCTTGGGCATGTCGGGGACGAGCCGGGCGATGCCGGCCAGGCCGATGACACCGAGGGCGGCGACGACGGCGAAGGTCACGCGCCAGCCGACGGACTGTCCGACGAGCGTGCCCAGCGGGACGCCGACGACGTTGGCGACGGTCAGCCCGGTGAACATCATCGAAATGGCTCCGGCCTTCTTGTCCGGGGCGACCAGTTCGGCCGCGACGACAGCGCCGATACCGAAGAAGGCGCCATGGGCCAGCGAGGCGACGATCCGGCCGATCAGCATGACGGCGAAGGCAGGGGCGAGAGCCGAGAGCAGGTTGCCGACGATGAACAGGCCCATCAGCACCATCAGCATCCGCTTGCGGGAGACCTTGGTGCCGAGAACGGTCATCAGCGGGGCGCCGAACATGACACCGAGCGCGTAGCCGGTCACCAGGTACCCGGCGGTGGGGATGGAGACCCCGTAGTCGCCCGCGACCTGCGGCAGCAAGCCCATGATCACGAACTCTGTCGTTCCGATCCCGAAGGCCCCGATCGCGAGGGCCAGAAGCGCGAGAGGCATGGAGGGGTTACCTTCCCAGAAGATTGCAGGAGCGCTTTACGTGCGTCCACAATAGTTGCACACGCGGGCTATAGGCAAGCGCCGTCAATTGCGATGCTGCTCTATCCTGGGTGTCAGCCGCCCCGGGACGGAGGAAACGCCAATGACAGCGACGGACCCCGCGCTCACCGCGCTCGCCCAGGGCTGGTGCGCCCTTTCCCTGCTGCACGGGAGGATCGAGGGCCACATCGAGCGCGCCCTGCAGGCCAAGCACGACCTGAGCGTGCGCGAGTACTCCCTGCTGGACGTGCTCAGCCGGCAGCACGACGGGGACGGAGGCCATCTGCAGATGAAGCAGGTCGCCGACGCGGTCGTGCTCAGCCAGAGCGCCACCACCCGCCTGGTCACCCGCCTTGAGGACCGCGGACTCCTGGAGCGCTATCTGTGCCCCACCGACCGCCGGGGCATCTACACGAACGTCACCGATGCGGGCCTCGAGTTGCTGGAAGCGGCGCGGCCGACCAATGACGCCGCCCTGCGTGAGGCTCTGGACGAGGCGGCTAAGAACCCCGAGCTGGCCCCGCTGGTTCGCGTGGTCGAGACGCTGAAGGCCCCGGTGCCCGCATAGGCCGCTTCTGCGCCGGCCTTCTCTGCGTAGGGTGCGTCCATCTCTGCGTAGGGTGCGTCCATGGGAGATCTTGAGATACGTGCCGCCGTCACCGGCGACGTCCCGGCGATCGTCGCAATGCTCGCGGACGACCCCCTGGGCGCACAGCGCGAGTCGCCGGACGACCTCGCCCCGTACCTGACCGCGCTGGAGCGGCTCAGCGCCGACCCGAACCAGCGTCTGGTCGTGGCGGTCCGGGAGGGCCGGGTCGTCGGCACGCTCCAGCTCACGATCATTCCCGGACTGTCCCGACGCGGTGCGACCAGGTCGATCATCGAAGGCGTACGCATCCACGCCGATGAGCGCGGCAGCGGCCTGGGAACACAGCTCATCGAGTGGGCGATCGGCGAATCCCGGGACTCGGGCTGCCAGTTGGTCCAGCTGACGTCCGACATATCGCGCACCGACGCCCACCGCTTCTACGAGCGGCTCGGCTTCACGGCCTCCCACACGGGCTTCAAGCTCCCGCTGTGACCGGCGTGCGAGGGGCGCTGTGTTTCACGTGAAACACAGCGCCCCTTGTCGTCACGGACTACCCGATCCCGCGCCACCCCTCCGGGTCGACCCCACCCGGCACAGGAGCCCCCTCCTCGTACGGCTGACGCGTGAACACGAACGAGCCGAGGTCCAGATGGCTCAAGGATCCGTCTGGCCGCCGTACGGCCTTCAGTGGTTCTCCGGCGTAGTAGCCCTCCAGGCCGGTCCAGGTCCCATCGCTGTTCGGACGGAACCGTGAACGCCTCCCGTTGCCGGACAACGGCTCCAGCGAGGCCAGCCCGTCGGCCGTCAGCCGCAGGGCGAACGCATGCGTCCCCCAGTACCACTGGCCCGTCAGCTCCAATGCCGACGGCTCGACCTCACGCATCGGTGTCCACGGGGCGGGGATGCGCGGCTCCGCCTCGGCGACGATACGGATGAGGTCCGCAGCGACCCCGGACGTCATGGGGCCCGAGGTGCAGTTGGCGAGAACGACCGCCGCCACGTCGTCCTCGATGCTGATGCTCATGCTCGCCAGGAAGCCCGGCAGGGATCCGCTGTGCCCCACGAGCAGTCGGCTGTGCCGGCGCTGGATCTGCAGCCCGAGGCCGTAGCTGTCACCGGACAGCACGTCGGTGGCTTCCGCCGGTGCGGACGGGGTCCGCATCTCCCTCAACGACTCGGCGCTCAGCACCCTCTCGTCGCCCCTCACCAGGAAGGCCGCGAACCGGGCCAGGTCCCCGGTAGTCGACCAGAGTTGACCTGCGGGTGCCATACGGCCCAGGTCCTCGGCGGGCTCGGGCAGCAGCACGTCCGCCCAGGGGTGCACGGCCCAGCCGCCCGCGTGCGGGGCCCGTGGTCGCACGCCGGTACGGTCGAGCCCCAGTGGTTCGAGAACTTCACGTCGTAGTGCCTCCTCCCAGGAGGACCCTCGCAGCTCCTCGACCAGCGCGCCCAGCAGCGTGTAGCCGGGGTTGGAGTAGTGGTGCCGTCGGCCGGCGGGGTGCAGCAGAGGCTGCTCACCGAGAACGTCGGACAGTTCCGGCCGCAGGGATCCCGGTGTGCGCTCCCACCACGGCCCGGGCGACTCGGCCGCCAGTCCGCCCGTGTGCGCGAGCAGTTCGGCGATCGTCGCCTCCCCCGCGCCGGTGCCCGGCACGTACTTCTCCAGTGGGTCCTCGAGCCCGAGCAGGCCTTCGTCGCGCAGGCGCATCACGAGAACGGCGGTGAACGTCTTGGTGATCGAGCCGATGCGGTACTGGACGCGCTCGTCGGGCGCGTGCCCGTCCACCGAGGTCCGGGCGCCGTGCCACACCGCCCGCCCCTCCCGGACGACGGCTGCGACCAGCGACGGTGCCCGCCCCTGTGCCTGCGCCACGGCGATCCGGTGGAGCAGCGCACGACTGGTTGCGGGAAGCAGCTCTTCCTGAGGTGACGTCATGGCCCAAGTCCACCTGGCCGGGCCTTGCGAGTCGACCTCATTTCGCCGTCGGCGCCGGATCAGGTCTGCGCCATGTCGACGAACCGTGAGTAGTGGCCCTGGAAGGCGACCGTGATCGTCGCCGTCGGGCCGTTTCGGTGCTTGGCCACGATCAGGTCGGCCTCGCCCGCGCGCGGCGACTCCTTCTCGTAGGCGTCCTCGCGGTGCAGCAGGATGACCATGTCGGCGTCCTGCTCGATGGAGCCGGACTCACGCAGGTCGGAGACCATGGGCTTCTTGTCCGTGCGTTGCTCGGGACCACGGTTCAGCTGGGAGAGCGCGATGACCGGGAGCTCCAGCTCCTTGGCCAGCAGCTTGAGGTTACGGGACATGTCCGAGACCTCCTGCTGACGGCTCTCGGCCCGCTTGGACCCACCGGACTGCATCAGCTGGAGGTAGTCGATGACGACTAGTCTGAGGTCGTTGCGCTGCTTGAGGCGGCGGCACTTGGCGCGGATCTCCATCATCGACAGGTTCGGGGAGTCGTCGATGTAGAGCGGCGCCGCAGAGACGTCCGGCATCCGGCGGGCCAGACGCGTCCAGTCCTCGTCCGTCATCGTGCCGGACCGCATGTGGTGCAGGGCGACCCGGGCTTCGGCGGACAGCAGACGCATCGCGATCTCGTTGCGCCCCATTTCGAGCGAGAAGATCACGCTCGGCAGGTTGTTCTTGATCGAGCAGGCTCGCGCGAAGTCCAGCGCGAGCGTGGACTTACCCATGGCGGGACGTGCGGCGATGACGATCATCTGGCCCGGGTGCAGGCCGTTGGTGAGCGAGTCGAAGTCCGTGAACCCCGTGGGCACACCGGTCATCTCACCGCTGCGCGAGCCGATCGCCTCGATCTCGTCGAGCGCGCCCTCCATGATGTCGCCGAGCGGCAGGTAGTCCTCGCTGGTGCGCTGCTCGGTGACCGCGTAGACCTCTGCCTGGGCGCGGTTGACGATCTCGTCGACGTCGTCGTCGGCCGCGTATCCCATCTGGGTGATGCGCGTACCAGCCTCGACCAGGCGCCGCAGGACGGCACGCTCGTGGACGATCTCCGCGTAGTAGGCGGCGTTCGCCGCCGTGGGCACCGTCTGGACGAGGGTGTGCAGATACGAGGCCCCGCCGACCTTGTTGATCTCACCGCGCTTGGTGAGCTCGGCGGCGATGGTGATGGGGTCGGCCGGCTCGCCCTTGGCATAGACGTCGAGGACGGCCTGATAGATCGTCTCGTGGGCCGGCTTGTAGAAGTCGTGGCCCTTGAGGATCTCGACGACGTCGGCGATGGCGTCCTTGGACAGCAGCATGCCGCCGAGGACGGACTGCTCGGCCTCGATGTCCTGCGGCGGTACCCGTTCGAACGCCGTGCTTCCGCCGCCGTCCCACTCGCCGCTGTCCCTGCCACGCTCGTGCTGCTCGTCACGGCCCCGGGCGCCGTCACCACGTCGGCGGGAGGAGGGCAGACGATCACTGGGCCCGCTGTCGGCCCACGGGTCGTCCAAGGGCTCGGAAATGCTCACCGAGCCACCTCCTCCCGTCCGCCGCAGCAGACCTAGCCGTGCCTCTCTTTTCTACGGCACGGCACTGACAAATGAGAGGCCCAACTCCGGTTACTGGACGTCGGTTTTGTGACGTTTGCGAAACCGATGGACGGAGCGGGCGCCGGACTACCGTAGGCCCGTCGGCACCGTCAGCCAATCTGGTTATCCACAGGCCATGTGGACGACGGCCCAGATGCTGTGGAGAACTCGGCGAAACCTGTGCACGACCCGGTGGACAGGCCTGTGAACAAGCATCGACCCATCCCAGAGAAACCCCTCTGAACTGCAACTTTGTCGTCCACGGGCTGTGCAGAAGAAAAACTTCCCCAACCGGCCCAAGATCACTTCGAATGGTGCACAGCAGTGCGCACCTCTGGGCGAATGGTAAGGGTCACAAAAGCTTTGCATCTCTTACCTGTGGACGATTAGATTGGTGCACATGACACAGGCCCCCGCGCGCCCTCGACCCGGCCGGAGACAGCACGACCGAGAGATCGTCGCACTCGCCGTGCCGGCCTTCGGCGCGCTCGTCGCCGAGCCCCTCTTCCTCATGACCGACACCGCCATCGTCGGCCATCTGGGCACGGCCCAACTCGCCGGTCTCGGCGTCGCCTCGGCCCTGCTGATGACCTCCGTCAGCATCTTCGTCTTCCTCGCCTACGCCACGACAGCGGCGGTCGCCCGCCGCGTCGGCGCGGGTGATCTCCCGGCCGCCATCCGCCAGGGCATGGACGGAATTTGGCTGGCCCTGATCCTCGGCGCCGGTGTCGTGGCCGTCGCGCTGCCCACGGCACCCCACCTCGTGGACCTCTTCGGCACCTCGGACGCGGCAGCCCCCTATGCGATCACGTATCTACGCATCTCCGTGCTCGGCATACCGGCCATGCTCGTCGTCCTCGCCGCGACCGGTCTCCTGCGGGGCCTGCAGGACACCAAGACCCCGCTCTACGTCGCCATCATCGGCTTCGTGGCCAACGGCGCCCTCAACGCGGGGCTCGTCTACGGGGCAGGGCTGGGGATCGCCGGCTCCGCCTGGGGCACCGTCATCGCCCAGTGCGGCATGGCCGCGGTCTACCTCGCGGTGGTTCTGCGTGGAGCGCGGAAGCATGGCGCCTCCCTGCGCCCGGACGCCGCCGGGATCAGGGCATCCGCGCAGGCCGGTGTACCCCTGCTGGTCCGCACCCTCTCCCTACGGGCCATCCTGATGATCGCGACGGCCGTGGCCGCCCGCCTCGGGGATGCCGACATCGCCGCCCACCAGATCATCCTGTCCCTGTGGAGTCTGCTCGCCTTCGCCCTCGACGCCATCGCCATCGCAGGGCAGGCCATCATCGGGCGCTACCTCGGAGCCGGTGACACACAGGGCGCCCGCGCCGTATGTCGTCGCATGGTGGAGTGGGGTGTCGCGGTCGGGGTCGTCCTCGGTGTCCTGGTCGTCCTCACCCGACCGGCGTTCCTGCCCCTGTTCACCAGTGACTCGGCTGTCAAGGACGTGGCCCTGCCCGCCCTGGTCATCGTCGCCCTCTCGCAGCCGATCTCCGGCATCGTCTTCGTCCTGGACGGAGTCCTGATGGGTGCCGGCGACGGTCCCTACCTCGCCTGGGCGATGGTGCTCACCCTGGCGGTCTTCACCCCGGTCGCCCTGCTGGTACCGGTACTGGGCGGCGGCCTCACCGCCCTCTGGGCCACCATGACGCTGATGATGACCATGCGGATGCTGACCCTGTGGCTCCGGAGCCGCTCAGGCCGCTGGATGGTGACGGGCGCGACCCGCTGACGACCGGGCTCGGCCGTCGGACTGTTTCACGTGAAACACGGTGTTTCACGTGAAACCAGATACCGCGCATCTGGATACGACGAGACGCGTCCGGATACGACGATGGGGCCGCACCCCGAAGGGTGCGGCCCCATCGCTCACTGCATCAGCGAGCGCGGCACTCAGGCCGCGACGACCTCGATGCTGACCTTGGCGTCAACCTCGGGGTGCAGACGCACGGACGTCTGGTGAGCGCCCAGCGACTTGATCGGCGAACCGACCTCGATGCGGCGCTTGTCGACCTCGGGGCCACCGGCAGCCTTGATCGCCGAGGCGATGTCGGCCGGGGTGACGGAACCGAAGAGGCGACCGGCGTCGCCGGCACGGACGGCCAGGCGGACCTTGACGCCCTCGAGCTGGGCCTTCACCTGGTTGGCCTGCTCGATGGTCTGGATCTCGTGGATCTTGCGAGCACGACGGATCTGCTCGACGTCCTTCTCGCCGCCCTTGGTCCAGCGGATAGCGAACTTCCGCGGGATCAGGTAGTTGCGAGCGTAACCGTCCTTGACGTCGACGACGTCGCCCGCGGCACCGAGGCCGGAGACCTCGTGGGTGAGGATGATCTTCATGTGTCGGTCACCCTTCCCTTATCGCGCGGTGGAGGTGTAGGGCAGCAGCGCCATCTCACGGCTGTTCTTCACGGCCGTGGCGACGTCACGCTGGTGCTGCGTGCAGTTGCCGGTCACGCGGCGGGCACGGATCTTGCCGCGGTCGGAAATGAACTTCCGCAGCATGTTCGTGTCCTTGTAGTCCACGTACGTGACCTTGTCCTTGCAGAATGCGCAGACCTTCTTCTTCGGCTTGCGCACAGGCGGCTTCGCCATGGTGATTCTCCTGTGTGATCAAGAAGTTTGGGTGCGAACCCGCCCTAGAAGGGGGGCTCGTCCGAGTAGCCGCCGCCCTGTTGGCCGCCGCCGGAGTTTCCACCCCAGCCGCCGCCACCGCCCTGGTTGCCACCGGCGGGAGCGCCGGTCGCCCACGGGTCGTCGGCGGGAGCGCCGCCGCCCTGCTGGCCGCCACCGGGGCCGCCGCCCCAGCCGCCGCCACCCTGGCCGCCACCGCCACCGCTGCCGCCGCCGTAACCGCCCTGGCCACCGCGGCCGGTGGTCTTGGTGACCTTGGCCGTGGCGTTGCGCAGGCTGGCGCCGACTTCCTCGACGTCCAGCTCGTAGACCGTGCGCTTGACGCCCTCGCGGTCCTCGTAGGACCGCTGCTTCAGACGGCCCTGCACGATGACGCGCATGCCTCGCTGGAGCGACTCGGCGACGTTCTCAGCCGCCTGACGCCAGACCGAGCAGGTCAGGAAGAGGCTCTCGCCGTCCTTCCACTCGTTCGTCTGACGGTCGAAGGTGCGGGGGGTGGACGCGACACGGAACTTCGCGACGGCCGCACCGGAGGGGGTGAAGCGCAGCTCGGGGTCGTCGACAAGATTGCCGACCACCGTGATGACGGTCTCGCCTGCCATGGGGAACCTCTCGGCGGGTTTGCTGCTGGCTGCTTGTGCTGCTACTCGAATCCCGGGATCAGCTGAGCGGAAGAGCTCAGTGGGTCTCGGGGCGGAGGACCTTGGTCCGGAGGACCGACTCGTTCAGGTTCATCTGGCGGTCGAGCTCCTTGACGACCGCAGGCTCGGCCTGCAGGTCGATGACCGAGTAGATGCCCTCGGGCTTCTTCTTGATCTCGTACGCGAGACGACGACGGCCCCAGGTGTCGACCTTCTCGACCTTTCCGCCGCCGTCACGGACGACAGAGAGGAAGTTCTCGATCAACGGAGAGACAGCGCGCTCCTCGACCTCGGGGTCGAGGATGACCATCACCTCGTAGTGACGCATGTGGAACCCACCTCCTTTGGACTCAGCGGCCACGGTCGATCCGTGGCAGGAGGGTTGTGATGCGTATCCGACGGTATCGGTCACCACTGACAGTCGAGGGTTCTGTCGAGAACCCCATGCCGTGATGTGGGCAGACACCGGTGCGGACGGTACAGAGTACCCGCACAGCGGCTTGCGGTTGAAATCCGGCCGCGAGGGCAGCCAATCTGTACACATCGGGTGTGTATGGCGCTACGATGCGCCGACTTTCGCAGGAGGTGCCCTATGGCACAGGCATTGCGACCCAACACCGCCGGCGGCCTCTTCGCCACGGACGGCAAGCCCCATCCCCTCCAGGACACCCTGCTCGCGGTGACCCTGGTGCTGGGCATCACGTCGTTCGTCGTGGCACTCGTCGACGATGACCTGCACCTGCTCAGCTCCTGGACCGGCCTGGTGGGCATTCTCACCGGTGCGTACGGCCAGTGGATCTCGGAGACGACCCGTGAGCGCTTCGGCCTGATTCTGGGCCTGGGAGCCTCGGCTGTCGGGTTCTTCCTGGGCATGGCGCACGGCGGGTTGTTCGGCGGGCTCATCGACTGACGCCAGGGACACCCCCTCCTGAACATCGTGTGACGCCCCGGCCGCTCACGGGCCGGGGCGAAGGTCCGTACGCCCAACCGGCGCGCTCCCAAGGCGCAGTAGGCTTCGCGCGAGAGCCGGAGCCCCTGAACCCATGGGGACACACCAGCCCGAGGAGCGCCCCGAATGAGCCTGACCCTGAGGACCATCAGCCGAGAGCAGCATCTGGCATACATCCAGAGCCTGCCGTCGGCGAGCCACATGCAGGTCCCGGCCTGGGCTGACGTCAAGGCGGAGTGGCGCTCCGAGCACCTCGGGTGGTTCGACGACCGGACCGGCGAGCTCGTCGGTGCCGGCCTGGTCCTCTACCGGCAGCTCCCCAAGATCAAGCGCTACCTCGCCTACCTGCCCGAGGGCCCGGTCATCAACTGGTTCTCGCCGAATCTGCAGGAGTGGATCGAGCCGATGCTGGCTCATCTGAAGCAGCAGGGCGCCTTCTCCGTGAAGATGGGCCCGCCGGTGATCATCCGGCGCTGGGAGGCCGCCTCCATCAAGCAGGGCATCCAGAACCCGGACGTCAAGCGCCTGCGCGACATCGAGGCCGACCACATCGAGCCGCGCGCCTTCGAGGTCGCCGACAAGCTGCGCCGCATGGGCTGGCAGCAGGGCGAGGACGGCGGCGCCGGCTTCGGCGACGTCCAGCCCCGGTACGTCTACCAGGTGCCGCTGGCCAACCGCTCTCTGGAAGAGGTCCACAAGAACTTCAACCAGCTGTGGCGCCGCAACATCAAGAAGGCCGAGAAGGCCGGCGTCGAGGTCGTCCAGGGCGGCTACCAGGACCTCGAGGAATGGCAGCGGCTGTACGAGATCACGGCCGTGCGCGACCACTTCCGGCCGCGCCCGCTGTCGTACTTCCAGCGCATGTGGACGGCCCTCAACACCGAGGACCCCAACCGCATGCGGCTGTACTTCGCCCGGCACAACGGCGTGAACCTCTCGGCGGCGACGATGCTGATCGTCGGCGGGCACGTCTGGTACTCCTACGGCGCTTCCGACAACATCGGCCGTGAGGTCCGGCCCTCGAACGCGATGCAGTGGCGGATGCTGCGCGACGCCTACGCGCTCGGCGCCACCGTCTACGACCTGCGCGGCATCTCCGACTCGCTGGACGAGACCGACCACCTCTTCGGTCTGATCCAGTTCAAGGTGGGTACGGGCGGCCAGGCCGCCGAATACATCGGCGAGTGGGACTTCCCGCTGAACAAGCTGCTGCACAAGGCGCTCGACATCTACATGTCGCGCCGCTGACGCCGCACTCACCCCTCATCCCGCACCTCTGACAGCCACGAGAAAGGTTCCAGGTCCGGATATGGCGCTCACGCTTTACGTCGACACCGCGCGCTGGCGTGCGCACCACAAGCACGTGCAGGATCAGTTCCCTGGGCTCGTCCCGGTCTGCAAGGGCAACGGCTACGGCTTCGGGCACGAGCGGCTGGCGGAGGAGGCCACCCGGCTGGGGTCGGACATCCTCGCCGTCGGCACGACGTACGAGGCCGCGCGCATCAAGGACTTCTTCGGCGGCGACCTGCTGGTGCTGACGCCGTACCGGCGCGGCGAGGAGCCGGTGCCGCTGCCGGACCGCGTCATCCGCTCGGTCTCGTCGATAGACGGCGTGTACGGCCTGGTCGGTGCCCGCGTGGTGATCGAGGTGATGTCCTCGATGAAGCGGCACGGCATCAGCGAGCAGGACCTCGCCCAGCTGCACGCCGCCATCGAGAACGTCCGCCTGGAGGGCTTCGCCATCCACCTGCCGCTGGACCGGACCGACGGCTCGGACGCGGTCGAGGAGGTCATCGGCTGGATGGACCGGCTGCGTGCGGCCCGGCTGCCTCTGCACACCATGTTCGTCAGCCACCTCAAGGCCGATGAACTCGCCCGTCTCCAGCAGCAGTTCCCGCAGACCCGGTTCCGTGCGCGCATCGGCACGCGGCTGTGGCTGGGGGACCACGAGGCCACCGAGTACCGCGGCGCGGTCCTGGACGTCACGCGCGTCGCCAAGGGCGAGCGCTTCGGCTACCGGCAGCAGAAGGCGGCCTCCGACGGCTTCCTGGTGGTCGTGGCGGGCGGTACGTCGCACGGGGTGGGTCTGGAGGCCCCCAAGGCGCTGCACGGCGTCATGCCACGCGCCAAGGGCGTCGCCCGCGCCGGCCTCGCGACGGTCAACCGGAACCTTTCCCCGTTCGTCTGGGGCGGCAAGCAGCGCTGGTTCGCCGAGCCGCCGCACATGCAGGTCTCGATCCTGTTCGTGCCCTCGGACGCGCCGGAGCCGAAGGTCGGCGAGGAACTGGTGGCCCACCTGCGGCACACCACCACGCAGTTCGACCGGATCATGGACCGCTGACCGGCGCGGTGCACTGAGGTCGCACAGCTCAGCAAGAAGGCCGTACACGGCTTCCCGTGTACGGCCTTTCGCATCGTTCGCTCAGAGCGAACCGCCGGTCGCACCCCGCTTACCCCACTGGACCTGCGCCCCGTCGAACCCAGCGGTCGTGTGCCGCGAGGGACGGGCCGCCGGACCGAGGACGAAGACGTCCTCGGCGCCGTCGAGCACTCCGCCCGAGGGATCGTCGTCGCCGGACCGGCGCACCGGATCCCGCTCCGGCATGAAGATGTCGCGCACGATCATGACGCACAGGTACAGCGTCCCCAGCAGATGCAAGCCGATGGCCCAGTGGTAGCCGTCAGTCGGCAGGCCCTTGTGGGCCTCTCCGCTGGTCGTGTACGCGAGGTACAGCCAGATCCCCAGGAAGTACGCCACCTCGCAGGCCTGCCAGATCAGGAAGTCCCGCCACTTCGGCCGGGCGAGGGCTGCCAGGGGGACCAGCCACAGGACGTACTGCGGCGAGTACACCTTGTTGGTGAGGATGAACGCCGCGACGATCAGGAAGGCGAGCTGAGCGAACCGCGGGCGGCGCGGGGCGGTCAGGGCGAGCGCCGCGACAGCCGCGCAGCACACGAGCATCAGCAACGTGGCGAGCGTGTTGACGGTGTCGATGCTGAGCGGGTCGTCCGAGTTCTGGGCCATGATCAGCCAGAAGGAGCCGAAGTCGACGCCCCGTTCCTGGCTGAACGTGTAGAACTTCGACCAGCCCTCGAACGCGAAGAGCATCACCGGCCCGTTCACGAGGACCCAGGCGACGATCGCGCCGCCCAGAGCCGTCCCGAACGCACGCCACCTGCCCGCGCGCCAGCACAGCACCAGCAGCGGCCCGAGGATCAGGAACGGATAGAGCTTGGCGGCCGTGGCGAGCCCCAGCAGAACGCCGAAAGCGAGAGGGCGGCCGCGTGACCACATCAGCATCGCCACGGCGGTCAGAGCGACCGCCAGCAGATCCCAGTTGATGGTCGCCGTCAGCGCGAAGGCAGGCGCCAGAGCCACCAGCAGACCGTCCCAAGGACGCCGGGCGTGGGTACGGGTCACGCAGACGGCGATGACCGACGCACACACCATGAGCATCCCGGCGTTGACCATCCAGTACCACTGCTCCTGGTACTGGATGGTGCCGCTGCCGGGCGTGAGCCAGGAGGCGACCTCCATGAAGACGCCGGTCAGCACCGGGTACTCCAGGTACTGCATGTCGCCGGGGAGCCGGTCGAAGTACGGCACGAGTCCGTCGGCGAAGCCGCGCCCCTGGTAGAGGTGCGGGATGTCCGAGTAGCACGCGTGCGTGTACTGGGAGCTGGCACCGAAGAACCAGGCTCCGTTGAAGCAGGGCGCCTTCTGGACCAGGCCGAGAGCGAACATGCCGATCGCCACCAGCGCGATCACCCGCACGGGAGTCCACCGGGACGCCCCGATCAGGGCACGCCGCCCCAGCGGGCCGCCGATCAGCTCGCTGCCGGCCGCGGCGACCTCGTCCTCCTGGGTCGGCCGCACCGGGTCCGGCTCGTGGACGCTCGCTTGCGTCGATTCTGCACTGGGCATGCCGCACATCCTGCCGTACGTGTCTGTCGATACGCCGAGGGCCGCCGTACCCGAGTGGGTACGGCGGCCCATGTTTCACGTGAAACGGCTTCGCGTTTCACGTGAAACACCCAAGCCGGGCGATCGGTCGGCTAGCCGGTGGGGCCTCCGAAGATGCCTCCGTTGCCGTTTCCTCTGCTGTTGCCGCCGTTCTCGCTGGTATCCGTTGGCGAGGGCGAGGTGCTCGGCTCTCCGCCCGTGCCGCCGTTCTCCGTACCACCGTCTTCCTCATCGCAGCCGAAGAAACCGCAGGTGTCGGTGGGTGAGGGCGACGGAAGCGACGGCGTCTCGCTGGGCGTGGAGCTCGGGGACTCGGTCACGGTCTCGCTGGGGTCCACACTGGGAGTCGGCGTCGGCGTCGGAGCGCCCACCGCGTCCTGGATGTCGCCGATCTTCTCGGGCTCCGGGAAGCCGAGGTCCGGCTTGCCGTTCAGCGCGGCCTTCATGTACTCGGTCCACACCAGCGTGGGGACGTCACCACCGTGGATGGACACCTCGCCCGCCGTGCCGTTCATGGAGAGCAGCTTGGCGCTCTTGGGGTCCTCACGGAACATCGCGACCGAGGTCGAGAGCTGCTGGGTGTAGCCGACGAACCAGGCCGACTTGTTCTCGTCCGTGGTACCGGTCTTGCCGGCCGCCGTACGGCCCAGGGACAGCGCGTTCTTACCCGTACCGTTCTGGATGACGTTCTCCAGAACGTTCGTGACGTTGTTCGCCACCTTCTCGGGCATCGCCTGCGTGATCCTCGGCTTCTCGAAGCCGGGAACCTCCTGCCCGTTGGACTTGACGCTCGTCACCGAGTACGGAGCGGCCTGCTTGCCGGCGGCGGCGAACGTCGCGTAGGAGTCGGCCATGCGGATCGCGCTGGGAGTCGACGTACCGAGCGCGAACGACGCGTTGAGGCCGGCGAAACTACTGTCCAGGATGCCGGCCTTCTCGGCCAGGTCGGCCACGTTCTTCATCCCCACATCCATGCCGAGCTGCACGAACGGGGTGTTGACGGACTGCTCCATCGCCTTGCGCAGGGAGATGTAACCCCACGGGCGATCGCTCTCGTTCTCCTGGAAGAAGGGCGTGTTGTCCTTCTTCATGACGTAGGAGCCGTCGTTGTTCCTGATCTTGAGATGGTCGTTGCCGTTGTACTTGCTGAGCGGCGAGAGGGGACCGTCGCTCCGGTAGGTGCCGTGCTCCATGGCGGCGGCGAGCACGAACGGCTTCCACGTCGAACCGACGGGGACACCCGAGGTGTCCGCGTTGTTGTTGAAGTGTCCGTTCTCGTACCCCGCACCGCCGTAGAGCGCGACGATCGCGCCGTCCTTGGGCTTCACCGACGCCGCGCCGAACTGGACGTGCTTGTCCAGCTCACGCTTGTCCGGGTCGAGCTTTTCCTTCTCGACCTTCTTCACGGCCTTGGTCAGCGCTTCGACCTTGGACTTCTCGAAGGTCGTCTTGATCTGGTAGCCGCCCTGGTCGAACTGCTTCTCCGTGATGTTGGAGTGGTTCAGGACGTACTTCTTGGCCGTGTCCGCCAGGTAGCCGATCTGGCCGCTCATGCCCTTGGCCGCCTTGCGGTCATCGGGCATGGGGTACGTCTTGATCGCCTTCTGGTATTCGGCGTCCGAGAGCTTCTTGTCGTTGTGCATCTGCTGGAGGATCCAGCCCCAGCGGTCCTTGGAACGCTTCTCGTTGGCCTTGGGGGTCGCCGATGGGTCGAGGCTGTCGTTACCCGCAGGGTCGTAGTACGTCGGCCCCTTGAGCAGGGCCGCGAGGAAGGCGCACTCGCTCGGCTCGAGGTCGACCGCGTCCTTGCCGTAGTAGGTCTGGGCGGCGGCCTGGATGCCGTAGGCACCGCGGCCGTAGTACGAGGTGTTGAGGTACCCCTGGAGGATCTCGTCCTTGGTGAGCTTCGTGCCCACCTTGATCGAGATGAACATCTCCTTGAACTTACGGGTGACCGTCTGGTCCTGGCTCAGGTAGGTGTTCTTGACGAACTGCTGCGTGATGGTCGAACCACCCTGCGTGTCGCCACCCCGCGCCATGTTCGCCAGCGCTCGGGCGATGCCCATGGGGTCGACGCCCGAGTCCTGATAGAAGCTCTTGTTCTCGGCCGAGATCACCGCCTGCTGCATGGCCTCGGGGATCCGGTCGATCGTGACGTTCTGGCGGTTCTGGCCACTGCCGGTCGCGATCATCTGCTTGCCGTTGGCCCAGTAGTAGACGTTGTTCTGCGACAGGGCCGCCGCGTTCTCCTCGTTGGGGACGCCCACCATGGCGTAGCCGATGCCCGCCACGGCCACCAGGCTCCCGAAGAAGCCGATGCACAGTCCGGAGACGAGCCTCCAGGACGGCACCCAGCGCTGCCAGCCGTACTTGCCGGCCCGCGGATAGTCGATCAGCCTCTTCTTGTCGTACATGGCCGGGCGCCCTCTGCCCCGGCCGGGCCCGGTCGGCCCGCCGGGAGCGGCGCGCCGGCCGCCTCGTGTCGGTTCGGCCGCTCTGCGGCGGCCGCCCCCACTTCTCTGCGCCGCACGCCGGGCATCCGCACGGCCGCCGTACTGGCGCTCCTCACCCCCCGAGTCGTAGGAGTCCGACCCATAGGAGTCGGACGGAGACCCGGTGGCGCCTCGCGGTGCCGCGCGGCGGCCGGAGGACGAGCCGGACTGGCCGCGTCGGGCCGCGGCACGTCCGCCTCCCTGCGGCTGCGGCGGTTTGCGACGGTGCTCGCTCATCGAACGACTACTCCTCGGGCAGGCGCACCCCTGCGCGCCTGGAAACGGTTGCTAGTTTCCGGTCCCCCCGAAGTACGGATGCGGTCGGCTCCGCATTCATCGGTCCCGCATGCACCCGTACTACACCGAAGACGAGGACGCCCTCAGGCGTCCCACGGTTCCCGGTGATGTGCATGGCGCACAGACTACGCACCGTCAAAACCTGCCGAGAACCGAAGTTCACCTCAAATCAGGCAACTCGCGTCTGACGAATCGGTGATGTGACCCCGTTCACCACACCCCCTCTTGTCGCATCCGCAAGGCCGTTCTATCGTCGTGATGTATCGAGTCGATACATCAGCTCGACACATCGGTACCGCGGGAGAGAGGAGGCGACGATGAGCCGGCGTTCCGGGATCCTCGAGTTCGCCGTACTCGGCCTGCTCCGCGAATCTCCGATGCACGGCTATGAGCTGCGCAAACGACTCAACACATCACTGGGTGTGTTCCGTGCGTTCAGCTACGGGACGCTGTACCCCTGCCTCAAGACGCTGGTCGCCAACGGCTGGTTGATCGAGGAGCCGGGGAACACCACCGAGGACGCCCTCGCAGCCCCCCTCACGGGGCGGCGCGCCAAGATCGTCTACCGGTTGACGGCGGAGGGCAAGGAGCACTTCGAACAGCTGCTCTCGCAGACCGGGCCCGACGCGTACGAGGACGAGCACTTCGCCGCCCGTTTCGCATTCTTCGGGCAAACCTCACGTGATGTACGCATGCGCGTGCTGGAAGGCCGCCGCAGCCGGCTGGAGGAGCGCCTCGAGAAGATGCGCGTCTCCCTGGCCCGGACCCGGGAACGCCTCGACGACTACACGCTTGAGCTTCAGCGCCACGGGATGGAGTCCGTGGAGCGCGAGGTGCGCTGGCTGAACGAGCTCATCGAGAGCGAGCGGGCGGGGCGGGACCTCAACGGTTCCTCCTCCGGAGAGCCCGCTTCGCGTGACACCACATCTGGAGCGTCGGGCGGCCTGCCCCGGCCGGGGGACGACCCCCGTCCGGATACGCCCGACGACACCGCCACGTGAGAGCCCTCTGAGGGCCTCACTCATACACACAGGGAGCAACCGGAATGGGTTCGGTTCGCGTAGCCATCGTCGGCGTGGGCAACTGCGCCGCATCGCTGGTACAGGGAGTCGAGTACTACAAGGACGCCGACCCGGCGTCCAAGGTGCCGGGCCTGATGCACGTCCAGTTCGGCGACTACCACGTCCGCGACGTCGAGTTCGTCGCCGCGTTCGACGTGGACGCCAAGAAGGTCGGTCTCGACCTCGCGGACGCCATCGGCGCCTCCGAGAACAACACCATCAAGATCTGCGACGTGCCCAGCACCGGCGTGACGGTCCAGCGCGGCCACACCCTCGACGGCCTCGGCCGGTACTACCGCGAGACGATCGAGGAGTCCACCGAGGAGCCGGCCGACGTCGTCCAGATCCTCAAGGACAAGCAGATCGACGTCCTGGTCTGCTACCTGCCCGTCGGCTCCGAGGACGCGGCGAAGTTCTACGCCCAGTGCGCCATCGACGCCAAGGTCGCCTTCGTCAACGCCCTTCCGGTCTTCATCGCCGGCACCAAGGAGTGGGCGGACAAGTTCACCGAGGCGGGCGTCCCGATCGTCGGCGACGACATCAAGTCCCAGGTCGGCGCCACCATCACGCACCGCGTCATGGCGAAGCTGTTCGAGGACCGGGGCGTCGTCCTGGACCGCACGATGCAGCTGAACGTCGGCGGCAACATGGACTTCAAGAACATGCTCGAGCGCGACCGCCTCGAGTCGAAGAAGATCTCCAAGACGCAGGCCGTCACCTCCCAGATCCGCGACCGCGAACTGGGCGAGGGCAACGTCCACATCGGCCCGTCCGACTACGTCGCCTGGCTGGACGACCGCAAGTGGGCCTATGTCCGCCTCGAGGGCCGCGCCTTCGGTGACGTCCCGCTGAACCTGGAGTACAAGCTGGAGGTCTGGGACTCCCCGAACTCCGCCGGCGTCATCATCGACGCCCTGCGCGCCGCGAAGATCGCCAAGGACCGCGGCATCGGTGGTCCGATCCTCTCCGCGTCGAGCTACTTCATGAAGTCCCCGCCGGTCCAGTACTTCGACGACGAGGCCCGCGAGAACGTCGAGAAGTTCATCAAGGGTGAGGTCGAGCGCTGACGCGCCGCAACAAGTCGCTCCTGCCAGGGCTGTGAGGGTCCCCGGGTCGTACGACCCGGGGACCCTCCCCGTATGTGAGGCTGTGCCCCATGGCCGTCGTCCGTGACCTGCGCGTCCTGTTGCGCTTTCAGGGCTTTCGGCGTCTGCTCGCCGTGCGCCTGCTCTCCCAGGGCGCCGACGGCGTGTACCAGGTCGCCCTCGCCGCGTACGTCGTCTTCTCTCCGGAGAGGCAGACCTCGGCCGCTGCGGTCGCCTCCGCGATGGCGGTGCTGCTGCTCCCGTACTCCCTCGTCGGCCCCTTCGCCGGTGTCCTGCTGGACCGTTGGCGCCGCCGCCAGGTCCTGCTGTACGGCAGCCTGCTGCGCGCCCTGCTGGCCTCGGCGACGGCCCTGCTGATACTCAGCCCGGCTCCCGACTGGCTCTTCTACGTCTCCGCCCTGTGCGTCACCGCGGTCAACCGTTTCGTTCTCTCTGGCCTCTCCGCCGCCCTGCCGCGTGTGGTCGACGCCGAGCGCCTGGTCATCGCCAACTCCCTCTCCCCGACCGCCGGAACGCTGGCGGCGACCGCGGGCGGCGGCCTCGCCTTCGCCGTGCGCCTGGTGGTGGCGGACTCCGACGCCGCCGTGGTGCTCGTGGGAGCCGGGCTGTATCTGTGCGCGGCCGTGGCGTCGCTGAGCATGGCGCGGGAACTCCTCGGCCCCGACCGGAGCTTGATGGGCGAACGGCTCGGGCTCGCTCTCACGGGCACCGCTCGCGACCTGATGGCCGGCGTACGCCACCTGGCCGCGCCGCAGCGCAGGGAGGCCGCCTGGGCGCTGGCGGCGATGTCGCTGATGCGGTTCTGCTACGGCGCCCTGCTGGTCATGCTGCTGATGCTCTGCCGGTACGCGCTCACCTCGACCACGGACGACGGACTCGCCCTGCTGGGGCTGGCGTTGGGCGTCTCCGGCGCGGGGTTCTTCGCGGCGGCCGTGGTGACGCCCTGGGCCGCGGGGCGGCTGGGTCCGGGCCGCTGGATCGTCGTGTGCGCGGGGGCCGCCGCGCTGCTGGAGCCCGCTCTCGGGCTGCCGTTCGCCACCGTCCCACTGCTGGTCGCGGCCTTCGTTCTGGGGCTGACCACCCAGGGCGCGAAGATCGCCACGGACACCATCGTCCAGTCCTCCGTGGAGGACGGCTTCCGTGGCCGGATCTTCTCCGTTTACGACGTCCTGTTCAATGTCTTCTTCGTCGGCGCCGCCGCCGTGGCGGCCCTGATGCTGCCTCCGGACGGCCGATCCGTGCCGCTGGTGATCACGATCGCTGTTATCTACGCGGCAGTAGCGGCAGCTATGGCCCGGTTTGGCCACCGGTAAGTGTCACATCAATGACACAGAGCCACTTCTGACTACTGCGTTGTCAGTGGGGACCGATAACTTACGTGCGTCTTATCTCGCGACATGTTCGCGTCATTCACCATGTACTAGGGGGACCCCCGAATGACCACTCCGCCGCCCCAGGGCAACCCGTTCGCACAGGGTCAGCCCGCGGGTCAGCCCCAGGCTCCGTACCCGCCGCAGGGCGGCTACCCCCAGCAGCCCGGACAGCCCGGCTTCCCGCCCCAGGGCGCTCCGTACGCCCCGGTCCCGCCGCAGCAGTCCGGCCGCAAGCTCAGCTTCAAGACCATCAAGAACATCGTGATCGTCATCGCGGTGGCGGGTATTGCCATCGGCGGCTGGATAACCAGCCGGGACGACGCCAACACGGCCGCCGTCGGCGACTGCATGCACCGTGGCAGCACCAGTGACAACAACCCGGACCTCGAGGTCGTCAAGTGCAGCGACGCGAAGGCTGAGTACGTCGTGCTCGCCAAGATCGAGGGCTCGTTCCTCACGGACACGCTGGCGTCGAGCAAGTGCGAGTCCGAGGCCAAGGACTTCCAGTACTCGTACACCGAGAGCGGTGACGGCAAGGACTTCCTGCTCTGCCTGAAGGACTACAAGAAGTAGGGCAGACACACAGACACGGAGAGGGGCGGTGTTTCACGTGAAACACCGCCCCTCCTGCTGTCTCCTGCGGGGTCATGTTTCACGTGAAACATGACCCCGTTTCACAGCCTCAGCCCTCCTGCCCGGCCCACCACTCCTTGAGCGCGGCGAGGGCGACGTCGTGCTCCATCGGCCCGTTCTCCAGCCGCAGTTCCAGCATGTGCTTGTAGGCGCGGCCGATGACCGGGCCGGGACCGACGCCGAGGATCTCCATGATCTGGTTGCCGTCGAGGTCCGGGCGGATGGAGTCCAGCTCCTCCTGCTCCTGAAGGCTGGCGATCCGCTCCTCCAGGCCGTCGTACGCACGCGACAGGGCCGTCGCCTTGCGCTTGTTGCGCGTGGTGCAGTCCGAGCGGGTCAGCTTGTGGAGACGCTCGAGGAGCGGGCCGGCGTCACGGACGTAGCGGCGGACCGCCGAGTCCGTCCACTCGCCGGTGCCGTAGCCATGGAAGCGCAGGTGGAGTTCGACCAGACGGGAGACGTCCCTCACCAGCTCGTTGGAGTACTTGAGCGCCGTCATGCGCTTCTTGGTCATCTTCGCCCCGACCACCTCGTGGTGGTGGAACGAGACCCGGCCGTCCTGCTCGAAGCGACGCGTGCGCGGCTTGCCGATGTCGTGGAGCAGGGCGGCCAGGCGGAGCGTCAGGTCGGGACCGTCGTCCTCCAGCGCCATCGCCTGCTCCAGGACGATCAGCGTGTGGTCGTAGACGTCCTTGTGCCGGTGGTGCTCATCACGCTCCAGGCGCAGGGCGGGCAGCTCGGGCAGCACACGGTCGGCGAGGCCGGTCTCGACGAGCAGCGTCAGGCCCTTGCGCGGGTACCGGGACAGGACCAGCTTGTTCAGCTCGTCCCGCACCCGCTCCGCCGAGACGATCTCGATCCGCCCGGCCATGTCCGTCATCGCCGCGACGACCTCGGGGGCGACCTCGAAATCGAGCTGAGCCGCGAAGCGCGCGGCCCGCATCATCCGCAGCGGGTCGTCCGAGAAGGACTCCTCCGGTGTGCCAGGAGTGCGCAGCACACGCGACGCGAGGTCCTCGAGCCCGCCGTGCGGGTCGACGAACTCCTTCTCCGGCAGCGCGACGGCCATCGCGTTCACGGTGAAGTCACGGCGGACGAGATCCTCCTCGATGGAGTCGCCGTACGACACCTCAGGCTTGCGCGAGGTCCGGTCGTAGGCCTCCGAACGGTAGGTCGTCACCTCGATCTGGTAGCCGTCCTTCTGGGCGCCGACGGTGCCGAAGGCGATCCCGACCTCCCAGACGGCGTCGGCCCACGGGCGCACGATCTTGAGGACGTCCTGGGGACGGGCGTCGGTCGTGAAGTCGAGGTCGTTGCCGAGCCGGCCCAGCAGCGCGTCCCGCACCGAGCCGCCGACCAGGGCGAGTGAGAACCCGGCCTCCTGGAAGCGGCGGGCGAGGACGTCGGCGACAGGAGCGACCCGCAGCAGTTCACTCACCGCGCGGTGCTGCACCTGGCTGAGGGCACTGGACGTTTCTTCGTTGGCGTTCGGCACAACAGAAGAGGGTACGTGGCCCGGGCGACCGCAGGCTCCCCCTATTACGCGTGCGGACTCGTCTTACGCGTGCGGACTCGTCCGTGAATAGACGCACAAGAGCTGCTCTTGAGATGTAAAGAGCCGCTCCCTTTTATACGGTCACATACCGGGCAGGACGGCGCCCGCACGCGATCTTGTGGAGCGGACCGCGGCACTTCCCCTCAGCGCGCATCGTTACCATGCGTGGACGCACATTCCGACGACCACTGACGACGACGAGGGACGGGCGAAGCGCGTGGCCGACGCGGCAGACTTCCAGGGGACCAGTGCCTCACCTGCCCGCCGGTGGCTGCGGCGCACCGGGGCACTGCTCGCCGGTGCGCCCCTGCTGGCCGGGCTGCTCCAGCTGCCTGCCGCGGCCCCGGCGGACGCGGCCGGACAGGAGGCCCCGCAGGCGGCCGGACGCGCGGGCTCGGTGGCCGTCGCTGTCGACTCGCTCACCCCCACCGCCCCCACCGAGGGGGACACGGTGAACGTGTCGGGCACGGTCACCAACAATGGCAAGCAAGCGGTCACCGACGCGCACGTCGATCTGCGGGTGGGCCCCTCGCTCGACACCCGCTCCTCCATCGACGCCCTCGCCAAGAAGAGCGACGACGTCCAGGGACCCGCCGGCAAGGCGGTCGGCGGCAAGTACAGCGAGAAGTTCGCCAAGCTCACCCCCGGCGTGGCCGAGCCCTTCAACATCTCCGTGCCGGCCGACGAGCTGGACCTCGGTCCGGACGGCGTCTACCAGCTGGCCGTCGCGCTCTCCGGGGAGACCTCCGCACAGCCCTGGGACCAGGTCCTGGGGGTCCAGCGCACGTTCCTGCCGTGGCAGCCCGAGGAAGCCGGCACCAAGACGAAGACCACGTTCATGTGGCCGCTCACCTCCACCGTCCACATGACGGCCGAGACGGGGTCGAACGAGCAGCAGACGCCGGTCTTCCGCAACGACGACCTTGCCGAGGAGATCGCCCCGGGCGGCCGTCTCGACCAGATGGTGTCGCTGGGCAAGGGTCTCGACATCACCTGGGTGATCGACCCGGACCTGCTGGCATCCGTCGACGCGATGACGCGGAACTACCAGGTCAGAGGCGAGGACGGCAGCACCACCGCCGGCCGGAACCAGGCGCTCGCCAAGCAGTGGCTCGCCCAGCTCCAGCAGGCCGTCACGGGCAAGGAGGTCGTCGCCCTGCCCTTCGGCGACCCGGACCTGGCCTCCCTCGCCCACAACGGCACGAACGTCACGGGCTCACTGAGCCACCTCAAGGAGGCCACCGACGCCGTCGACAACACGGTGCCGACGATCCTCCACATGAAACCGTCCACGGACTTCGCGTGGCCCGTCGACGGTGCCGTCGATCCGTCGATCATGAAGGTCGCGACCTCCGCGGGCGCCGACAAGGTGATCGCCCGCAGCGACAGCCTCCAGGACAACCTGTCGTACACGCCCTCAGCGGCCCGGCCCGTCGGAGGCGGCACCACGGCGGTCGTCGCGGACTCCAGGATGTCCACGGCGTTCCAGGGCAACCTGACGAAGGCCTCCGCCTCCACGCAAGCCGTGCAGCGCTTCCTGGCCCAGAGCCTGACGCTCGGCCTGCAGTCGGGCAAGCAGCGCAGTGTCGTCGTCGCCCCGCAGCGCATGCCCTCCGTGAGCCAGGCGCAGGCCATGGCCGAGGCGCTGGCGACCCTGCAGAGCGGGAACTGGTCCGAGTCGCAGGACCTCGCTGACGCCGCCAAGGCCAAGCCGGACCCGGCGGCCAACACCAAGGTGCCGTCGACCTCCGTGTACCCCTCCTCGCTGCGCAACCAGGAGCTGCTGCGGGCCGGCTTCGAGCAGATCGCGAGGACCCAGGGCAAGCTCGACCGCTTCAAGGTGATCCTCACCGACCAGTCCCGGGTGGTGACCCCCTTCGGGCGGGCCATGAACCGCGAGATGTCCACGTCGTGGCGTGGCCGTGGCGTCGCGGCGGTGGGGTACCGCGACGGAGTCGAGTCGTACCTCGACGGGCTCGCCGACGGGGTCAAGCTGATCGAGAAGTCGGAGACCAAGCTCTCCGGCCGCAGCGCCACGATCCCCGTGACCGTCCAGAACAATCTGGTCCAGGGCGTCGAGCACCTCGAGCTGCGGCTCACGTCGAAGAACCCGACGCGCCTGAAGATCGGCGACGCCGCCTACGAGGAACAGCGCGTCACCGTGAACGGCGGCCACAGCCAGTCGGTGAAGTTCACCACGTCCGCCAACGCCAACGGCCGGGCGGAGGTCGTCGCGCAGCTGTACACCGAGGACGGCCAGAAGTACGGCGCCCCCGTCACCTTCGACGTGAAGGTCACCGAGGTCACGGCCACCGTGATGCTGGTCATCGGCGGCGGTGTCCTGCTCCTGGTCCTCGCCGGCTTCCGTATGTACACCCAGCGCAAGCGCGCCGCCGCCGCCCGCGAGACGGACGAGGACGGCACCGCCGAGGCGGACGACGAGGCCGAAAACCCGCAGAACCCCGAGGCCCCCGGCGACCGTCTCAAGCAGAAGACCGATGCCGGATCGCGGGCGGAGGGCCCGGAGCAGCCGAGTGACCCGGCCCCGGACACCGCAGCGGAAAGCGCCGACCCGTCCGGCACGGGTGAGAGAGTGGACCGTTAGATGTCGTGGCCGGTGGGCCGGGGACGATGAGGTGGGGTAACCATGAACGCGCCGTACGACGGTGACCGCGGCCGTGCCGCGGGCAGCTCGGGCTACCCCGAGTCGGGCGGGCCCGAGGGCTCGCCGGCCGAGCACGGCCAGGTACCGCCGCAGAACCCCGCGGACATGTACCTCCAGGACGCCTACGACCAGGACCCCTACCGGGCACAGGACCTCTCCGCCCAGGACCCGGTCGCCGAGGCGCTCTACGACCGCGCCGCGCACCCACCGCCCCCTGCGGGCACGTACCAGCCGCAGCAGATGTACGCCCAGCCACCGCAGTCGCCCTACGCGCCCGACCCGCAGGTGTGGGCCCGGACGCCCGCGCCGGAGCCGGAGGGCCCGACGCGGCACCTGCCGTACGGCGACGACCCCAGGACCACCCAGTTCGTGGGGGTGGACGATCTGGTCTCCCAGGCGGGCGAGCCGCGCCAGGAGCCGGACGCCTTCGCGCACCTCTACAGGGACCAGCAGCAGAACAGCGGTCACCCGTCGTACGAGCAGCCGTCGGTCCCCGGCCCGTCCCAGGCCCCGGGGCAGATGGGACAGGGCCAGTACGCGGCACAGGGCCAGTACGGAGCGCAGGGCGCGTACGGCGCGCCCGGCCAGACCGCTCCGACGCCGCCCTTCGTGGAAGAACCTCCCGCCCCGGAACCCGCTGCCTCGCAGGCCCCCAAGAAGGACGGCCGCGCCGCGGGCCTCATGAAGTCCAGCGCCGTGATGGCGGCGGGCACCATGGTCTCCCGCCTCACCGGCTTCATCCGCTCCGCCCTGATCGTGTCGGCCATCGGCGTGGGCTTCCTCGGTGACACCTTCCAGGTCGCCTACCAGTTGCCGACAATGATCTACATCCTCACGGTCGGCGGCGGTCTCAACTCCGTCTTCGTGCCGCAACTCGTGCGCGCCATGAAGGACGACGAGGACGGCGGCGAGGCGTACGCCAACCGCCTGTTGACCCTCGTCATGGTGGCGCTCGGCGTACTCACCGCACTCGCGATCTTCGGCGCGCCACTCCTGATCCGCCTGATGTCCCCCTCGATCGCCGACGACCCCGCGGCGAACCAGGTCGGAATCACCTTCGTCCAGTACTTCCTGCCCTCGATCTTCTTCATGGGCGTCCACGTGGTGATGGGCCAGATCCTCAACGCCCGCGGGAAGTTCGGCGCGATGATGTGGACCCCGGTCCTGAACAACATCGTCATCATCGTGACGCTGGGCATGTTCATCTACGTCTACGGCACCGCCGCCGACTCCGGGATGAAGGTCACCACCATCCCGCCGGAGGGCCAGCGCCTCCTCGGCATCGGCGTCCTGCTCGGCCTCGTGGTCCAGGCGCTGGCGATGATCCCCTACCTGCGCGAGACCGGCTTCCGGCTGCGGCTGCGCTTCGACTGGAAGGGCCAGGGCCTCGGCAAGGCCATCACGCTCGCCAAGTGGACGGTCCTGTTCGTCCTCGCCAACCAGGCGGGCGCCATGATCGTCATCTGGCTGTCCACCGCGGCGGGCAAGTCCTCGCCCGTCGACGGCACCGGCTTCTCCGCCTACGCCAACGCGCAGCTGATCTGGGGCCTGCCGCAGGCCATCATCACGGTCTCCCTCATGGCCGCCCTGCTGCCGCGTCTGTCGCGCTCGGCGGCCGAGGGCGACGCCGGCGCCGTCCGCGACGACATCTCCCAGGGCCTGCGCACCACGGCGGTCGCGATCGTGCCGATCGCGTTCGGTTTCCTCTCGCTAGGCATCCCCCTGTGCACGCTGATGTTCGGCTCCTCGGGCACGAGCGAGGCCACCAACATGGGCTTCATGCTGATGGCGTTCGGTCTCGGCCTGATCCCGTACTCGGTGCAGTACGTCGTCCTGCGGGCCTTCTACGCCTACGAGGACACCCGAACCCCCTTCTACAACACGGTCATCGTGGCCGCGGTCAACGCGGGCGCGTCGGCGGTCTGCTACTTCGTCGTCCCGGCCCGCTGGGCCGTGGTCGGCATGGCCGCCTCGTACGGCCTGGCGTACGCGATCGGTGTCGGCGTCGCCTGGAGCCGGCTGCGCAAGCGGCTGGGCGGAGACCTCGACGGCGCCCGCGTCCTGCGGACCTACGCCCGGCTGTGCATCGCGTCCATCCCGGCCGCACTGCTCAGCGGCGCGGCCTGCTACGGCATCGGCCAGACCCTCGGCCAGGGTGTCGCGGGCTCGCTCGCCGGGGTACTGGCCGGCGGTGCCGTGCTTCTCGGGATCTTCTTCGTCGCCGCCCGCCGCATGCGCATCGAGGAACTCAACTCGCTGGTCGGCATGGTCCGCGGACGCCTGGGACGCTGAGTCGGGGGGTAGGCGCACAACCATCGTCAGCCGCCGCGTGTCGTGCATAGCGGCGGACTGTGGGCACAATTGGTTTCGGCGTCGGACGGCGCGCAACGGATGCCGGCCGGCGCGCACATGAATGGGGAGGCAGGAACGACGGTGGCGGAACGTAGTACGGCTGCCGTCGACGTGGCAGACAACAGCGACGACACGTCGCTGACCGCGAAGGCGGACCAGTCCACGGCCGACGGGGTGGCCAAGAACCGGGAGCGGGACACGGACAGCGACGAGGTACAGGAGAGCGCCCGGACCGACGGGCCCGGAACGACCTCGCCGCCTGAACTGCACAGTGGGCACAAACTCGCCAGACGCTACCGCCTCGAGGAGTGCGTCACCCGACTGGATGGTTTCAGCAGCTGGCGTGCCGTGGACGAGAAGCTCCGCCGTGCCGTCGGCGTGCACATCCTGCCCGCCGACCACTCACGGGCCCGTTCGGTCCTGGCCGCCGCACGCTCTTCCGCGCTCCTCGGCGACCCCCGCTTCGTCCAGGTGCTGGACGCGGTGGAGGAGAACGACCTCGTCTACGTCGTCCACGAGTGGCTTCCCGACGCGACGGAGCTGACCCCGCTCCTCGCCTCCGGGCCGCTGGAGCCGTACGACGCCTACCAGATGGTCAGTCAGATCTCCTCCGCCATGGCCGCCGCGCACCGCGAGGGTCTCGCCCATCTGCGGCTGAACCCCAACGCCGTGCTGCGCACCTCGACCGGTCAGTGGCGCATCCGCGGGCTCGCCGTGAACGCCGCCCTGCGCGGCGTCACGACCGAAACCCCCCAGCGCACCGACACCGAGGCCATCGGCGCCCTGCTGTATGCGGCGCTCACCCAGCGCTGGCCGTACGAGAGCGACGCCTACGGCCTGGCGGGCCTGCCGAAGGACATCGGCCTGATCGCACCCGACCAGGTGCGTGCCGGTGTGCACCGCGGACTCTCCGAGCTGTCCATGCGCGCGCTCGTCAACGACGGTGCCACCGCGTCCCGGCACGAGTCGCCGTGCACCACGCCCGAGGAGCTGGTGAAGGCGATCGGCGAGATGCCCCGCATCCGCCCGCCGGAGCCGGCGTTCACGGCCCCGCCCGAGTACCAGCGCACGACGTACCAGCAGGGCTCGTACGGCCGCCAGGCCCCGCGCCTCGGCGCCACCCAGCCGGTCCCGACACCGCCGCCCCCGCTGCAGAGCCGCACGGGCAAGGCCCTGAAGTGGGCCGTGTCCGCGCTCCTGATCGCCGCACTGGGTCTCGGCAGCTGGCAGCTGGCGGACGCGCTCATGGACCAGGGCGGCAAGAACGAGGAACCGGGCCAGACGCAGACCAACGACGGGAACGACAAGAGCCCGAAGAAGCCGACGGGCGGCAAGCCCATCGCCATCAGCGGTGCCCGCGACTTCGACCCCTTCGGCGCGGACGGCTCCGAGAAGCCGTCCGACATAGGGAAGGTCTACGACAACAGCACGGCCACGTACTGGCAGACGGACTTCTACCTCAGCTCGGACTTCGGCCGCCTGAAGTCGGGCGTCGGCGTCATCCTCGACCTCGGCAAGGTCCAGCAGGTCGGCAAGGTGAAGGTCACCTTCGTCGGGGACACCTCGGTCGAGCTCCGCAGCGCGAGCGCGGACGCGGGCTCGGAACCGACGTCCTTCGACGCCTACACCAAGGTCGCCGAGGGCAACGGGACGACAGTGGAACTCAAGCCCAAGTCCCTCAAGAGCCGCTACCTCCTGGTGTGGCTGACCGAGCTGCCCACGCAGGCGGACGACGGCAAGTGGCGCGGCAGGGTGGCGGACATCAAGGTGACCAGCTGACGGCATCTGCCTCGAGGAAGGAGGCCGATGGCAGACGGCACCGGGTACGACGGAGTAAGCGATCAGGATCTGCTCGCCCGCCATGTCGAAGGCGACCCCGACGCCTTCGGTGAGATCGTGCGGCGGCATCGCGATCGTCTCTGGGCCGTCGCCCTGCGGACCCTGGGGGACCGCGAGGAGGCCGCTGACGCGGTGCAGGACGCCCTCGTGTCCGCCTACCGGGCTGCCCACACCTTCCGGGGCCAGTCGGCCGTCACAACCTGGCTGCACAGGATCACGGTGAACGCCTGCCTGGACCGCGCCCGCAAGGTCGCCTCCCGGAAGACCTCTCCCGTCGACGACACCGAGCGCCTCGAGCAGCTGCTGGAGCCGCACGAGTCGGCCTCCGCGCCCGCCGAGCGCAACGATCTCCACCGGCAGCTGATCGAAGCCCTGGGCACCCTGCCGGCCGACCAGCGCGCCGCGCTCGTCCTGGTGGACATGCAGGGCTACCCGGTCGCGGAGGCGGCCCGCATCCTCGACGTGCCGACCGGCACGGTGAAGAGCCGATGCGCACGCGGCAGAGCCAGACTCCTGCCGCTGCTCACCCACCTACGGCCGGACAGCGGCGGCAAGGGCAAGAACCCGGGCGGGGAACGGAACCGGACGCAGGAGCCAACCGTCCCACCCGCAGCGGGACCACGCCGAACGGGACCGCCGGACACAGGACCGAGCGACTCAGCTGCAGTGAAGGGCGGAGGTGGACGAGCGTGACGTCGACGACAGACATGGCCGGGCACCCGGACGTCGCGGAGATCTCCGACCTCTCCGAAGGCATTCTCCCGCCGTCCCGGAGCACCGACGTGCGCCGCCATCTGGACGACTGCGAGCTCTGCGCGGACGTCTATGCCTCCCTGGAGGAGATCCGCGGTCTGCTCGGCACTCTGCCGGGCCCGCCGCGCATGCCCGCCGATGTCGCGGGCCGCATCGATGCCGCACTCGCCGCCGAGGCTCTGCTGAACGCCACGGAGCCCGAGGCCGCAAAGGAGCCGGCGTCGGTCGGTGCTCCCCGCTCCGCTTCCGAGGACGACAGCGGTGCGCATGTTTCACGTGAAACATCGACGCCCGCCGACCGGCCCGCAGGACGCCCGCGCTCTTCCACCACGGGACCGGGCCGCAAGGGGCGCACGCGGAACGGGCAACGCAGGATCGCCGTCCTGGGGACCGTCTTCACGGTGGCAGCCCTGGGGCTGGGCTCCGTCCTGCTGTCATCACTCGGCGACAACAAGCCGCCCCATGACACAGCGGGCGGCCGGCAGACCACCGCCGCGGACACCTTCTCCGAGGGAAAGCTCCCGAAGCAGGTCACCGACCTCCTGGCCGAGAACCAGAGCAAGGAAGGCGGCGACTCCCGCACCCCCCTGGGCGCGGCGACCGCCCCCGGCACCAACCACCCCAGGGTCCTCAGGGAACCCACCGTGCCCGGCTGTGTCCGCGACGGCATCGGGCGCAAGGACGCGGCCCTGGCTGTCGAGAACGGCACGTACCAGGGGAAGAAGGCCATGCTCGTGCTGCTTCCCAACGCCTCCGACGCCACCCGGGTCACCGCCTATATCGTCGACGCGACCTGTGTGGATCACCAGGCGTCCACGGCCGAGGGCAAGGTCCTCCTGGAGCGCTCCTACCCGTCCTCCTGAGCGAGTGCGTCGTCTTCGCCCTGCGTGGTATCCAGCACAGTGCCGCATCTCCGTGTGCCCGGACACAGCGGGAATGCGCGCCCCTTAGGATCCGTTGGGTGGTGTGAGAGTTCCGAGAGACGCTCCCACCGGTCGAACGATGCAGACCAGAGACGAGGAAACAAGCCGTGAGCGACGTCCGTAACGTGATCATCATCGGCTCCGGGCCCGCCGGCTACACGGCGGCGCTCTACACCGCGCGCGCGTCGCTGAAGCCACTGGTGTTCGAGGGCGCCGTCACCGCCGGCGGCGCGCTCATGAACACCACCGACGTCGAGAACTTCCCCGGCTTCCAGGACGGCATCATGGGCCCCGAGCTCATGGACAACATGCGCGCCCAGGCGGAGCGCTTCGGTGCCGAGCTCGTCCCGGACGACGTCGTGACCGTCGACCTGTCCGGCGAGATCAAGACCGTCACGGACACCGCCGGTACCGTCCACCGGGCGAAGGCCGTCATCGTCTCCACCGGCTCGCAGCACCGCAAGCTGGGTCTGCCGAACGAGGACGCTCTCTCCGGCCGTGGAGTGTCCTGGTGCGCCACCTGCGACGGGTTCTTCTTCAAGGACCAGGACATCGCCGTGATCGGTGGTGGCGACACCGCCATGGAGGAGGCCACCTTCCTCTCGCGGTTCGCCAAGTCCGTGACCGTCGTCCACCGCCGCGACACCCTGCGCGCTTCCAAGGCCATGCAGGAGCGCGCCTTCGCCGACCCGAAGATCAAGTTCGTGTGGGACAGCGAGGTCGCCGAGATCCAGGGCGACCCGAAGCTCTCGGGTCTGAAGCTGCGCAACCTCAAGACCGGTGAGCTCTCCGACCTGCCGGTGACCGGCCTGTTCATCGCCATCGGCCACGACCCCCGCACCGAGCTCTTCAAGGGTCAGCTCGACCTGGACGAGGAGGGCTACCTGAAGGTGGAGGCGCCGTCGACGCGCACGAACCTGACCGGTGTCTTCGGTGCCGGCGACGTGGTCGACCACACCTACCGTCAGGCGATCACCGCGGCCGGGACCGGCTGCTCCGCAGCGCTCGACGCCGAGCGCTTCCTCGCCGCCCTCGCGGACGAGGAGCAGCCCGAGCCCGAGAAGACCTCTGTCTGACTCCCTCATACCCGCCCCACGCACCAACCAGTTAAGGAGCCCGCCGTGGCCGGCACCCTGAAGAATGTGACCGACGACTCCTTCGAGCAGGATGTCCTCAAGAGCGACAAGCCTGTCCTGGTGGACTTCTGGGCCGCCTGGTGCGGTCCGTGCCGCCAGATCGCTCCGTCCCTCGAGGCGATCGCCTCCGAGTACGGCGAGAAGATCGAGGTCGTCAAGCTGAACATCGACGAGAACCCGGGTACGGCCGCCAAGTACGGCGTCATGTCCATCCCGACCCTGAACGTCTACCAGGGTGGCGAGGTCGCCAAGACCATCGTGGGCGCGAAGCCGAAGGCCGCGATCGTTCGCGACCTCGAGGAGTTCATCGCCGAGTGAATCGGCTGAGCCGTCGCAGCGACGGTGCATGTTTCACGTGAAACACGAATGGGCCAACCCGGAAGGGTTGGCCCATTCGTTTGACTGCCTGCCTCTACAGCGGCCGCAGCGCCGGCTCCTTCTGTACGGCGCCCAGGAGCCGGTCCAGCGCCATCTCGACGTCTTCCTTCCAGGAGAGCGTCGATCTCAGGTCCAGTCTCAGCCGGGGATTGGTGGGGTGCTGCCTGACCGTCTTGAAGCCCACCGCCAGGAGATGGTCGGCGGGCAGCACACAGGCCGGCTCCTTCCAGCGCACGTCTCCGAACGCCTCGATCGCCTTGAAGTCACGCCGCAGCAGATCCTTGGCAACCGTCTGGACCATCACACGGCCCAGTCCCTGCCCCTGGTAGCCCGGCATGATGAACGCGGTCATCAGCTGAACCGCGTCGGGAGAGATGGGACTCGTGGGAAACGCCGCGGAGCGGGGGACGTAGGCGGGAGGGGCGTAGAGCACGAAGCCCACCGGCACATCGTCGACGTACACGACCCGACCGCAGGATCCCCAGTCCAGCAGAACAGCCGAGATCCAGGATTCCTTCTCCAGGGCGGGCGTGCCCGCCTTTACCGCGGCCTCACCGCTGACTGGGTCGAGCTCCCAGAAGACACACGAGCGACAGCGCTTGGGAAGGTCCTGAAGGTTGTCCAGCGTGAGCGGTACGAGCCGACGCCCCATGAAGGCTGTTCCTCGCTTCCTTCGCCCGCCGCATCGCGGGCGGCTGTCAGAGCGCTCCGTTCCCTGAGGAGACTGCCGATGAACCCACCGACCGCCCCCAGCCCCAAACCGGCGCTCACCAGTCCGGTGCGGCTCATCGTTCCCATGGCCCCTGCCTGCCTTTCAGAGGTGCTGCCGAATGGTCGCGCCGTACCCCCAACGCATCGTATCCACGATGCGATTCCATCGATACCGCCAGAAAGGAAAGAGCGGGCCACGTTCCGGTACACACCGGACACGGCCCGCTCTGTCGGATGCACAGCGGAGGCTCCTGCCGGAGGCTCAGGAGTCGCTCTCCTCGGAGTCGCTCTCCATAAGGCTCTTCTGCAGGACCGGTCCCTCTCCAGGAGCGAAGGACCCGAGAATCCGCTCGAGGTCCTCCATAGAGGCGAACTCGACGGTGATCTTGCCCTTCTTCTGGCCCAGGTCGACCTTCACCCGCGTCTCGAAACGGTCCGACAGCCGCGTGGCGAGGTCGGACAGCGCGGGAGAGACCCGGGCACCGGCACGCGGGCCCTTGGGCCGCTGCGCCTTCTGAGGCCGTGAGCCCATCAGGGTCACGATCTCCTCGACGGCCCGCACCGAGAGTCCCTCGGCCACGATGCGGTGAGCCAGCCTGTCCTGCTCCTCCGAGTCCTCGACGGACAGCAGTGCCCGTGCGTGGCCGGCGGAGAGCACCCCGGCGGCGACCCGGCGCTGCACGGCCGGAGAGAGCTTCAGCAGGCGCAGGGTGTTGGAGACCTGCGGGCGGGATCGGCCGATGCGGTCCGCCAGCTGGTCGTGTGTGCAGTTGAAGTCCCTCAGCAACTGGTCGTAGGCGGCCGCCTCTTCCAGCGGGTTCAGCTGGGCGCGGTGCAGGTTCTCCAGCAGGGCGTCCAGGAGGAGCTTCTCGTCCTCCGTGGCCCGCACGATCGCCGGGATCGCCTCCAGTCCCGCCTCGCGGCAGGCACGCCAGCGGCGCTCGCCCATGATGAGCTCGTAGCGTGCGGGACCCACCTGCCGTACGACGACCGGCTGGAGGAGCCCGACCTCCTTGATGGAGGTGATGAGCTCGGCCAGCGCGTCATCGTCGAAGACCTCACGCGGCTGCCGTGGGTTCGGCGTGATGTCGTCGAGGGGGATCTCGGCGAAGTGCGCACCGACGGGCGCCGCAGGCGCGGCGGGAGCACTGGGCTGAACCGGCTCCTCTGTTTCACGTGAAACAGTCGGCAGAGTCGCTACCTTCGCTGCCGCCACCCCACGGTCGTTCGGCAGCGAAGGCACTGCCGCGGGAGATGTGGAAGCGGCTCCCCCTGCCGCCGCCTGGGCCACCGACTTCTCCGTGGGGGCCGCAGGGATCAGCGCGCCGAGTCCACGGCCCAGTCCCCTCCGTCGCTCGCTCACTGGATGCCCTCCACCATGCTCGGGTCGTTCTGCTGTACGCCGATGTGGGCGTGCGTCGCTTCATAGCTGATGCCGACGCCCTTCAGCGCGATCTCTCGTGCCGCCTCTAGGTAAGAGAGAGCACCACTCGATCCTGGATCGTATGTCAGTACCGTCTGCCCATAACTCGGCGCCTCGGAGATACGGACGGAGCGGGGGATGCTCGTCCGCAGTACCTCGTCGCCGAAGTGGGTGCGCACCTCGTCCGCGACCTGGGACGCGAGTCGCGTCCGGCCGTCGTACATGGTGAGCAGGATGGTCGACACATGCAGGGCGGGATTGAGGTGCCCGCGCACGAGGTCGACGTTGCGCAACAGCTGACCCAGGCCCTCCAGCGCGTAGTACTCGCACTGGATGGGGATCAGGACCTCCTGGCCCGCCACCAACGCATTGACCGTCAGGAGGCCGAGTGAGGGCGGGCAGTCGATGAGGATGTAGTCCAGCGGCTGCTCGTACGCCTGGATGGCACGCTGCAGCCTGCTCTCCCGGGCCACCAGAGACACCAGCTCGATCTCAGCACCGGCGAGGTCGATCGTGGCGGGAGCGCAGAAGAGGCCTTCCACATCGGGGACCGGCTGGACGACCTCGGAGAGCGGCTTGCTCTCCACCAACACGTCGTAGATGGACGGGACTTCTGCGTGATGGTCGATACCCAGCGCCGTGGACGCATTGCCCTGTGGGTCGAGGTCGACCACCAAGACGCGGCCGCCGTGCAGGGCCAGCGACGCGGCCAGGTTGACGGTCGTCGTCGTCTTGCCCACACCGCCCTTCTGGTTGGCGACCACCATGATTCGGGTCTGCTCGGGCCGTGGCAGGCCCTCGCCGGCGCGGCCCAGTGCCTCCACCGCCAGTTGGGCAGCACGACCGATGGGAGTGTCGTCCATCGGAGGCGGTGTTTCACGTGAAACATCCGCCCCCATCGACTCGGTACGGGGACCGGGGACCGGATCGGTCATCGGTCCCGCGATGTTGGCGTCGGACCGCAAGGATTCACTCTCCTCGACTTCAGGCTCGCTATGAACAGAGCCTCCCATGCCTTCGGGGTCGTGAACCAGTGAGGCCTGGCGTTCTGTGGAGAAATCCACCTCTGTGGACAACTCGGCTCCCTCACCGAGTGAACCGAGAGGCTTACGGTCGCGGGGTTCGGCCGCGGCGCGGCCACGACTGATGATGCCGTGCAGCAGTGAGCGACGTTTCACGTGAAACACGATGCACAGCAGCCGGGGCCGAACTGCCGCGACACTCCGGCATGCATCGGTTTGGCAGCTTGTGTGGAGTACGTCTCGTCGTCAGGACGGATCAGCGTCGCCGGCGCGTCCGGCCCGTGCGAGCCGCCTTGGCGCGCTTCGCGGCGAAGCGCACACCGCCGGGGCTCTCCCCGACCTCGACCCGTACGACCGTGGACATCGGATCCACCACACCCTCACCCACATGCAGGATGGACGTCTCCACAGCGCCCAGCTTGCTCAGTGCCGCGGACGCGCTCTTCAGCTCCTCCTCGGCGGCATCGCCCTTGAGCGCGAGCATCTCCCCGTAGGGCCGCAGCAGCGGGACGCCCCAGGTGGCGAGACGGTCGAGCGGCGCGACGGCCCGGGCGGTCACGACGTGGACAGGCTGGATCTTCCCCATGACCTCTTCGGCCCGGCCGCGTACGACCGTCACGTGATCCAGGCCGAGCAGCTCCACGACCTCGGTGAGGAAGTTGGTGCGCCGCAGCAGCGGCTCCAGCAGCGTGATCTTCAGGTCCTCCCGGACGAGTGCCAGGGGAATGCCGGGCAGCCCGGCGCCCGAGCCGACATCGCACACAGTCACGCCCTCGGGCACGACCTCCGAGAGCACGGCACAGTTCAGCAGGTGCCGCTCCCACAGGCGGGGCACTTCACGCGGGCCGATGAGACCACGCTGCACGCCCGCCTGAGCGAGCAGCTCGGCGTACCGCACCGCATCCGCGAAGCGATCACCGAACACCTCGCGTGCCTGCTCGGGCGCGGGGGGAAGCTCCGCTGCCTCCGTCACGGGGGACCGTCCTTCCGTACCGCGTCAGCGCGCCCAGCGCCGACGCCAGAACCACCAGAACTATCAGGCTGACAAAGTTCGGCCCCGCCTGCGCAACAGACGGGGCCGGGGAACCTAGGGGCCGATCAGGCGGGCAGCACGACGACGAAGCGCTGCGGCTCCTCGCCCTCGGACTCGCTGCGCAGGCCCGCGGCCTTGACCGCGTCGTGCACGACCTTGCGCTCGAACGGCGTCATCGGCTTCATCTTCACGGCCTCACCGCTGCTCTTGGCCTCGGCGGCGGCCTTGGCGCCCAGCTCGGACAGCTCGGAGCGCTTCTGGGCGCGGTATCCCGCGATGTCGAGCATCAGCCGGCTGCGGTCGCCGGTCTCCCGGTGCACCGCCAGACGGGTGAGCTCCTGGAGCGCCTCCAGCACCTCGCCGTCGCGGCCGACCAGCTTCTGCAGGTCGCGGCCCGCGTCGCTGATGATCGAGACGGAGGCACGGTCGGCCTCGACGTCCATGTCGATGTCGCCGTCGAGGTCGGCGATGTCGAGCAGACCCTCCAGGTAGTCCGCAGCGATCTCGCCCTCCTGCTCCAGGCGGGACAGGGTGTCTGCACCCTCGGCAGCGGCGGAGGTGGTGCCTTCCGTCACGGGATGGACTCCTTCTTACTTCTTGGACGGGGACTTGGGCCGCTGCGGGCCCTTGCGCTGTCCGGACTGGGCCTTGCTGCGGGTACCACCGCCGGACTTCCCGCCGGACTTCTGGGCAGCGGCGGCGGGCTTGGCGTCGTCGGGCTCGTCGGACTTGCTCAGCGACGTCTTCGGCTCGGCCTCGCCGGCCGCCTTCGCGGTGCCGGACTGGCGCTGAGACTTGCTCTGGCGCTTGGGCTGCTGGCGCTTCGGGGTGGCCGTGGTCGGCGTACCGTCCTCGGTCTCGACAGCGGCAGAGGTGTCGCCCTTGATCACGGTGCCGTCGGCCTGGGCGACGAGTCCGGCCTTGCTGAGGCCGTTGATGAACTTGCGCTCGAACTCGTTGCGGTCGCGTCCCTTGGCGACGATCGCCTTGACGATGACCCGGTCGCGGCGCCGGCCGACCTTGCTGTGCTGTGCGACGTGCTTGTTCAGGCGCTCCAGGTACGAGGCCTGGGCCTTGGAACCCGGGGTCGGGTTGTTGTGGATGACGTACATCTGCTGGCCCATGGTCCACACGTTGGTGGTCAGCCAGTAGACGAGGACACCGACGGGGAAGTTGATGCCGAAGACGGCGAACATGACAGGGAAGACGTACATCAGCATCTTCTGCTGCTGCATGAACGGCGTCTTCACCGTGGTGTCGACGTTCTTCGTCATCAGCTGGCGCTGGGTGAAGAACTGCGACGCCGACATCAGGACGATCATGATGGCGGTGACCACACGGACGTCGGTGAGGGAGGCACCGAGCGCTTCCACCTTCGACGCGCTGTCGGTGAACTTCGCCGCCAGCGGCGCACCGACGATGTGGGCCTTCTGCGCGCTCTGCAGCAGGCTCTGGTTGATCACACCGATGGTGTCGCCCGTCGCGATGCTGTTGAGCACGTGGTACAGGGCGAAGAAGAACGGCGACTGCGCCAGGATGGGAAGGCACGAGGAGAGCGGGTTGGTGCCCGTCTCCTTGTACAGCTTCATCATCTCTTCGGACTGACGCTGCTTGTCGTTCTTGTAGCGCTCCTGGATCTTCTTCATCTCGGGCTGCAGCGTCTGCATGGCCCGGGTCGACTTGATCTGCTTCACGAAGAGCGGGATGAGGCAGATACGGATCAGGATCACCAGGGACACGATCGACAGGCCCCAGGCCCAGCCGGTGTCAGGCCCGAAGAGGGCGCCGTACACCGAATGGAACTGGACGATGACCCAGGAGACGGGTGTGGTGATAAAGCTGAAGAGGCTGGCAATCGTGTCCACTAATCATGCTCCTTGGGCATGGGACGGTGTCTCTGCGGCCGGGCTCGAAGGACTGGACCGACTTGTGGGAGAAGTCTGTCCCTCGGTGGCCGGGTCGGCGGCGGAGGGCCCGCCCTTGCGTGCACGCCACGCGGTACGCAGCATTTCGTGCCACCGCGGGCGCTTGCGCGGCGGGACATGGTCCACACCACCCAGCGACCACGGATTGCACCGCAGAATGCGCCAGGCCGTGAGTGCCGTTCCCTTGATGGCACCGTGCCGGTCGATGGCCGTGTAGCCGTAGTGGGAGCACGACGGGTAGTACTTGCAGACCGGCCCGAGCAGCGGACTGATCGTCCACTGGTAGAGCTTGATCAGAGCCAGCAGCGGGTACTTCATCGCGCGCCCCCTCCCAGCAACCGCTGGAGAGCGGCATCCAGGTCTCGGGCCAGCTGTGCATGGTCGGCGTCGCCCGATCCGGGCAGCGCTCGTACGACTACCAGGCTACCGGGGGGCAGCTGGGCGACTCGCTCGCGCATCAGATGGCGAAGCCTGCGCTTCACCTTGTTGCGCACGACCGCGCCACCCACAGCTTTGCTCACGACGAAACCCGCACGCGTCGGGGGAGCGCTCTCCCCAGGCGCGTGCGGGTCCGTGGCACCGCTACGAAGATGGACGACGAGGAGCGGGCGTCCGGCCCGGCGTCCTCGTCGTACCGCGGTCGCGAAGTCCTCGCGCCGCCTCAGCCGATGCTCGGTAGGCAGCACGACGTCATGACCTGATCGGGATCAGGCGGACAGGTTGGCGCGACCCTTGCTGCGGCGGTTCGCGAGAATCGCGCGACCGGCACGGGTACGCATCCGCAGGCGGAAGCCGTGGGTCTTCGCGCGACGACGGTTGTTCGGCTGGAAGGTGCGCTTGCTCACTCGGGGGCTCCAGAAGAAATCGGTAGATGCGGGGTGCCGTCCTGGCTGTCACCGTGCGCCCACGAGTAGCTCGCAGTTACGCCCGAGTGCACCGCTGACCGATCACCCAAATGACCTGTGCCCATCGGAGGCAGGCGGCAGCAGCCATCGACAACTCGACCTGGTTACGGTACGCGCGGCTACGCCATCCGGTCAAACCAGGAGACGCCGGGAGACACTTGTCCACAGGCTGGGGACAACAACTTGAACCCTACCGGCCGCCCTGACTACCGTGACGGAACTCCGATTCGTTCCCTTATCCCTGCCCCACCCGATTTACATCCCGAGCCGTCCCAGAACCACACGTTCGTGGGACCTGTGAGAGAGCGTGCCCTGTGGCTGACGTACCTGCCGATCTTGCCGCAGTGTGGCCACGCGTATTGGAGCAACTCCTCGGGGAGGGTCGCGGTCAAGGGGTCGAGACGAAGGACGAGCACTGGATCCGGCGCTGCCAGCCGCTCGCACTGGTCGCGGACACCGCCCTGCTCGCCGTACCGAACGAATTCGCGAAGGGCGTACTCGAGGGCCGTCTCGCGCCGATCGTCAGCGAGACACTGAGCCGCGAGTGCGGCCGCCCGATCCGGATCGCGATCACCGTCGACGACTCCGCGGGCGAGCCCCCGGCCTCGCCGGCGCCCCCGGCCCGCCCCCAGCAGCCGCGCTACGAGGAGCCCGAACTCCCCGCCGCGCGCCAGGACCGCGACGGATACGAGGGGTACGGCCGCCACCGCGCCGACCCGATGCCGGGGACGCCCGGCGATCAGCATCCGCCTACGCGCGCAGATCAACTGCCCTCCCCGCGTCCCGCGTACCCGTCCGAGTACCAGCGCCCCGAGCCCGGCGCCTGGCCGCGGCCCACGCAGGACGAGTACGGCTGGCAGCAGCAGCGCCTCGGCTTCCCCGAGCGTGACCCGTACGCGTCACCGGGACAGGACTCCTACGGCTCGCAGGACCAATATGGCGGCCAGGACCAGTACGGCAACCAAGATCAGTACGGCGGCGGTCAGGACTCGTACAGCGCGCAGGACTCCTATAAATCCCGGGGGTCCCAGGACTCATACGGATCCCACGGATCACAGGACTCCTACGGCTCTCACGGATCCCGTGGCTCCCACGGATCCCACGGATCACAAGACTCGTACGGCTCGTCCGCCCAGGACTACCGCCCGCAGTCCATGGAGCGCCCCTCCTACGAGCCGCCGCGCCCCGACTACGACACCTCACGCCCCGAGTACGACCAGCGCGACGCGGTCCGCCGGGAGCTGCCCGAGCCGCCGGTCGGCTCGGGACACGTGCACCGCGGCGGCCCCGTCGGCCCGAACCTGCCGACGACCGGTGCGCCCGGCCCGCTGGCCGCGCAGCCCGCGCCGGCGACCGGCCCCGGTGAGCCCACCGCGCGCCTGAATCCCAAGTACCTCTTCGACACGTTCGTCATCGGCGCCTCCAACCGCTTCGCGCACGCCGCCGCGGTCGCTGTCGCCGAGGCGCCGGCGAAGGCGTACAACCCGTTGTTCATCTACGGGGAGTCCGGGCTCGGCAAGACGCACCTGCTGCACGCCATCGGGCACTACGCCCGCAGCCTCTACCCGGGCACGCGGGTGCGGTACGTGAGCTCGGAGGAGTTCACCAACGAGTTCATCAACTCCATCCGCGACGGCAAGGGCGACAGCTTCCGCAAGCGGTACCGCGAGATGGACATCCTGCTCGTCGACGACATCCAGTTCCTGGCGGACAAGGAGTCGACGCAGGAGGAGTTCTTCCACACCTTCAACACGCTCCACAACGCCAACAAGCAGATCGTGCTGTCCAGCGACCGGCCGCCGAAGCAGCTGGTCACGCTGGAGGACCGGCTGCGGAACCGTTTCGAGTGGGGCCTGATCACCGACGTCCAGCCGCCCGAGCTGGAGACGCGTATCGCGATCCTCCGCAAGAAGGCGGTGCAGGAGCAGCTGAACGCGCCGCCGGAGGTGCTGGAGTTCATCGCGTCCCGGATCTCGCGCAACATCCGCGAGCTGGAGGGCGCCCTGATCCGGGTCACGGCCTTCGCCTCGCTCAACCGGCAGCCCGTGGATCTGGGGCTGACGGAGATCGTCCTCAAGGACCTCATCCCCGGCGGCGAGGACTCGGCCCCCGAGATCACCTCGACGGCCATCATGAGCGCGACGGCGGACTACTTCGGGCTGACCGTCGAGGACCTGTGCGGCACGTCCCGAGGCCGCGCCCTCGTCACCGCCCGGCAGATCGCCATGTACCTGTGCCGTGAGCTGACGGACCTGTCGCTGCCGAAGATCGGCGCGCTGTTCGGCGGCCGCGACCACACGACGGTCATGCACGCGGACCGCAAGATCCGCAATCTGATGGCCGAGCGCCGCTCCATCTACAACCAGGTCACCGAGCTGACCAACCGCATCAAGAACGGCTGACATACCGAGCGGCAGACCGCCGAGGGCGCTCCCGGAGGAGGTTTCCGGGGGCGCCCTTCGTCATGTCGCGGTCCCGGGCTGTTCGATTACCTGCCGGGTTACGGCCACCCTCCACAGATTCGGTGATTTTTTCCCGTCCACATCCTGGGGACTGGGAAGTTGTCCAGACTGTGTCCACAGGGGCTCCTGTCGAGGGGCCATCAGGCCAGGTCACCCGCATGTGGATTCGTGGACGAAGGATCTCCACAGCCTGTGGACAGCGGAGAGATCCACAGGCTGTGCATCAAGTTTTCCACCGACAACCCACAGGCTGGGGCTAGTTGTCCCCAGCGATCACCGGCTTCTCCACATCGCTGTCCACTGTTCGGCAACACGACGCGCCTCCTCACCAGGTCGAGTGAAAGGCGTCACACAAAGCTGCCGGGTTGGGCTGTGGGAAAGGTGGGTAAAGCTGGGGACGACGCTGGGGAGAACTCGCCCCTCCCTGTGCACGGGGTGTGCAGAACTTTCCGTTCTCCACAGAGACACCAGGTTGTCCACCGCCTTCACCCACAGGCCCGGTGGACAAAATTCCTGCTCTGAGCTGGGAAAACGCGGTTATCCACGGTATCCACAGCCCCTACTACTACTCCCAACTAGAGAGAGCTGGGAATTCGTTTCGAAGTGGGTCCTGTGCACAACTCGCTCTTCGGCGTCCGGCTGCCCCTCATCACGACTTGACCCCGAGAGGCACCTACTGTCAGTGCGGTGCGTCAGACTGGTCCCCGGTGTCCTCCCCATCCCAGGGACCGTCGACACCGAGACAGACGACGAGGGCCAGGCAGAGCGAGAAGCGCCGGCAACAGCAGGAGGCGGCAACAGTGAAGATCCGGGTGGAACGCGACGTACTCGCGGAGGCAGTGGCCTGGGCAGCGCGCAGCCTCCCGGCCCGGCCGCCGGCGCCGGTCCTCGCCGGACTGCTGCTGAAGGCCGAGGAAGGCCAGCTGAGCCTGTCCAGCTTCGACTACGAGGTCTCCGCGCGGGTGTCGGTGGAGACGGAGGTCGACGAGGAGGGCACGGTCCTGGTCTCGGGCCGTCTGCTCGCGGACATCTGCCGCGCGCTCCCCAACCGGCCGGTGGAGATCTCCACAGACGGTGTACGGGCGACCGTGGTCTGCGGCTCCTCACGGTTCACACTCCACACCCTGCCTGTGGAGGAGTACCCGGCCCTGCCGCAGATGCCGAACGCGACGGGCACGGTCCCCGGCGAGGTCTTCGCCTCCGCGGCCGCCCAGGTGGCCATCGCGGCCGGCCGTGACGACACGCTGCCCGTCCTGACGGGTGTGCGCATCGAGATCGAGGGCGACACCGTCACGCTGGCGTCCACCGACCGCTACCGCTTCGCGGTCCGCGAGTTCCTGTGGAAGCCGGAGAACCCGGAGGCCTCCGCGGTCGCCCTGGTGCCCGCCAAGACGCTCCTGGACACCGCCAAGGCCCTGACCAGCGGCGACCAGGTGATCCTGGCACTGTCCGGCTCGGGCTCGGGCGAGGGCCTGATCGGCTTCGAGGGCGCCGGCCGCCGTACGACGACCCGTCTGCTGGAGGGCGACCTCCCGAAGTACCGCTCGCTGTTCCCGACCGAGTTCAACAGCGTCGCCGTGATCGAGACCGCCCCCTTCGTGGAGGCCGTCAAGCGTGTGGCCCTGGTCGCCGAGCGCAACACCCCGGTGCGGCTCAGCTTCGAGCAGGGCGTGCTGATCCTGGAGGCCGGTTCCAGCGACGACGCACAGGCTGTGGAGCGGGTCGACGCCCAGCTGGAGGGCGACGACGTGTCGATCGCCTTCAACCCGACGTTCCTGCTGGACGGCCTGAGCGCGATCGACTCCCCGGTCGCCCAGCTGTCCTTCACGACGTCCACGAAGCCCGCGCTGCTCAGCGGCAAGCCGGCGCTGGACGCCGAGGCGGACGACGCCTACAAGTACCTGATCATGCCGGTGCGGCTGAGCGGCTGAGCGGCGGGAGTTGTCCACAGGCTGGGGGCAAAGCCGCAGGTGAGGGCCTACGACTGAGCGCGTATGCCCACAGATGTGCGCGAGCGTCCGGGTTTAGGCTCGGACGTGGGTACGAAAGTGCCGCGCGGTACGGATGTGCCGCCACGCCACGTCGCAGAACCTAAGGAAAACAACTGATGGAGCTCGGTCTCGTCGGCCTCGGCAAGATGGGCGGCAACATGCGCGAGCGGATCCGCCGCGCAGGCCACACCGTCCTCGGATACGACCGCAACCCGGATCTCGCCGATGTCCACAGCCTGCAGGAGCTTGTGGGCAAGCTCAGCGGCCCCCGAGTGGTCTGGGTGATGGTCCCGGCGGGCGAGGCCACGCAGTCCACGATCGACGAGCTCGCCGAGCTGCTGGAGCCCGGTGACGTCGTCGTGGACGGCGGCAACTCCCGCTGGACCGACGATGAGAAGCACGCCGGGGAGCTGGCGGCCAAGGGCATCGGCTTCGTCGACTGCGGTGTCTCCGGCGGCGTCTGGGGCCTGGAGAACGGCTACGCGCTGATGTACGGCGGCGACAAGGAGGACGTCGCCAAGGTGCAGCCGGTCTTCGACGCTCTCAAGCCGGAGGGCGAATTCGGCGCGGTGCACGCGGGCAAGGTCGGCGCGGGCCACTTCGCGAAGATGGTCCACAACGGCATCGAGTACGCCATGATGCAGGCCTACGCCGAGGGCTGGGAGCTCCTGGAGAAGGTCGACTCCGTGACCGACGTCCGGGACGTCTTCCGCTCCTGGCAGGAGGGCACGGTCATCCGCTCCTGGCTGCTGGACCTCGCGGTCAACGCGCTCGACGAGGACGAGCACCTGGACGGGCTCCGGGGTTATGCGCAGGACTCCGGCGAGGGACGCTGGACTGTGGAGGCCGCCATCGACCACGCGGTGCCGCTGCCGGCGATCACCGCGTCGCTGTTCGCGCGGTTCGCCTCCCGCCAGGAGGACTCGCCTCAGATGAAGATGATCGCGGCGCTGCGGAACCAGTTCGGCGGCCACGCGGTCGAGAAGAAGTAAGCAATACCCGAGCGCCTGGGAGGTCGGCGAAACGACCATGCACGTCACGCATCTGTCGCTGGCCGACTTCCGCTCCTATCCCCGGGTCGAGGTCCCGCTCGACCCGGGGGTGACGGCCTTCGTCGGGCCGAACGGGCAGGGCAAGACCAACCTCGTCGAGGCCGTCGGCTATCTCGCCACCCTCGGCAGCCACCGGGTCTCCTCCGACGCTCCCCTGGTCCGCATGGGCGCCGAGCGCGCCATCATCCGGGCCCAGGTCCGGCAGGGCGACCGGCAGCAGCTGGTCGAGCTGGAGCTGAACCCGGGGCGCGCCAACCGTGCCCGTATCAACCGGTCCTCGCAGGTCAAGCCGCGTGACGTGCTGGGGATCATACGGACGGTCCTCTTCGCGCCCGAGGATCTCGCCCTGGTCAAGGGCGATCCCGGTGAGCGGCGCCGGTTCCTCGACGAGCTGATCACCGCCCGTTCCCCGCGCATGGCCGGGGTGCGCTCCGATTACGACCGGGTCCTCAAGCAGCGCAACACCCTCCTGAAGTCGGCCGCGCTGGCCCGCCGGCACGGCGGCCGCAGCGTGGACATGTCCACGCTCGACATCTGGGACCAGCACCTCGCGCGTGCGGGCGCCGAGCTGCTCGCCCAGCGCCTGGATCTGATCGCCGCCGTCCAGCCGCTCGCGGACAAGGCGTACGAGCAGCTCGCCCCAGGTGGCGGCCCCATCGCCCTGGAGTACAAGCCGTCCGCGCCGGGCGAGGCGCACACCCGCGAGGGCCTCTTCGAACAGCTGATGGCGGCGCTCGCCGAGGCCCGTAAGCAGGAGATCGAGCGGGGCGTCACCCTGGTCGGCCCGCACCGGGACGACCTGCAGCTCAAGCTCGGCCAGCTGCCTGCCAAGGGCTACGCCTCGCACGGCGAGTCCTGGTCCTACGCGCTGGCCCTGCGCCTGGCCTCGTACGACCTGCTGCGTGCCGAGGGCAATGAGCCGGTGCTGGTGCTGGACGACGTCTTCGCCGAGCTGGACACCCGCCGCCGTGAGCGTCTGGCCGAGCTGGTGGCGCCCGGTGAGCAGGTCCTGGTGACGGCCGCGGTCGAGGACGACGTACCGCATGTGCTGTCCGGGACGCGGTTCGCCGTGTCCGAGGGGGCGGTGGAGCGCGTATGACGGAGAACACACCCGGGAACGACCCCAAGTCCCCGTCCGCCAAGCCCTCTGCCCCTGAGCCCTCCGGCGTCGACCTCGCGCGCGTGGCGCTCCGCGCGGCGAAGGAAGCCGCACGCGCGCGTGGGGACGCGGCTCAGCAGAAGAGGCAGGCGCGGCGCGGCGGGCTGCGCTCCGGCGCGCGCGCCGACGGCCGCGATCCGATGGCGCTCGGCTCGGCGATCAACCGGCTGATCACCGAGCGTGGCTGGGAGGCCCCGGCCGCGGTGGGCGGTGTGATGGGCCGCTGGCCGCAGATCGTCGGCGAGGACGTGGCCAACCACTGTGTGCCGGAGAAGTACGACGAGGACGAGCACGTCCTGGTCGTGCGCTGTGACTCGACGGCCTGGGCGACGAACCTGCGGTTGCTCGCCCCGACCCTGGTCGCACGCCTCAACGAGGACCTGGGCCACGGCACCGTCCGGCAGATCAAGGTGCTGGGCCCCAGCGCCCCCACCCGCCGCTACGGCCCCCTGCGTGCCCCGGGCAGCAGTGGACCTGGTGATACCTACAGGTGACTTACGTCACGTCTGACCGGGCCGGGGCGGCCCGGTCGGAGCCGTTCCGGGCACCCTTTTCTGCCACCGCACACGGTTGCGAACAGCGACCTGACTCCGAAGTAGCCAAGGGTTGACGGCCGGAAGCGCTGAGTGCCTCCGTGAGCCTCTTGGAGCCCCCATCCGCATATCGGGAGTCGGGGAAGACCCGTCGAGGGCGGCACATGCGGACTCAGGTACCGGCAAACCCCCATCAGTGTCGGTGCTACCGGTAGACTGGAAGCAATCCCGCCCCACTCGCTGGGGACCGTCCGGGACAAGCTGAGCAACGCTGATCAAGGCTTACCAACGCAACATGCCGCAGCCGCTCCGGCAACCCTCCCCCGGAGGGGGGACCCCCAGAGCCTGGCTAGTGCTGTGCCAGAAAGGGCGCTTCGTGGCCGATTCCGGCAACCCCAACGAGAACATCCCGTCCACCGACGAAGGCGTGACCAGCGAGGCGATCACCTCCAACGGCGAGGTCACCGCCTCGTACGACGCCAGTGCCATCACCGTCCTCGAGGGTCTGGACGCGGTCCGCAAGCGGCCCGGCATGTACATCGGCTCGACCGGTGAGCGTGGACTTCACCACCTGGTGCAGGAGGTCGTCGACAACTCCGTCGACGAGGCGCTGGCCGGGCACGCGGACACGATCGACGTGACGATCCTCGCCGACGGCGGCGTACGGGTCGTGGACAACGGCCGTGGCATCCCGGTCGGCATCGTCCCCTCCGAGGGCAAGCCGGCCGTCGAGGTCGTGCTGACGGTGCTGCACGCGGGCGGCAAGTTCGGCGGCGGCGGCTACGCGGTCTCCGGTGGTCTGCACGGCGTGGGTGTCTCCGTCGTGAACGCCCTGTCCACCAAGGTGTCCGTCGAGATCAAGACCGACGGCTACCGCTGGACCCAGGACTACAAGTTGGGCGTCCCGACGGCCCCGCTCGCCCAGCACGAGGCCACGGACGAGCACGGCACCACGGTCACCTTCTGGGCCGACCCGGACATCTTCGAGACCACGAACTACTCCTTCGAGACGCTGTCGCGGCGATTCCAGGAGATGGCGTTCCTCAACAAGGGTCTGCGGATCAACCTCGCCGACGAGCGCGAGTCGGCGAAGGCCACGGCCGGTGCGGACGAGGCCGGTGAGGACGAGAAGCACGAGGTCAAGGCCGTCTCGTACCACTACGAGGGCGGCATCGTCGACTTCGTGACGTACCTCAACTCCCGCAAGGGCGAAGCGGTGCACCCCACCGTGATCGACCTGGAGGCCGAGGACAAGGACAAGCACCTGTCCCTCGAGGTCGCCATGCAGTGGAACGGCGGCTACACCGAGGGCGTGTACTCCTTCGCCAACATCATCCACACGCACGAGGGCGGTACGCACGAAGAGGGCTTCCGGTCCGCGCTGACCTCGCTGATCAACAAGTACGCGCGCGACAAGCGGCTGCTGCGCGAGAAGGACGACAACCTCACCGGTGACGACATCCGCGAGGGTCTGACCGCGATCATCTCGGTCAAGCTGAGCGAGCCCCAGTTCGAGGGTCAGACGAAGACCAAGCTGGGCAACACCGAGGTCAAGACCTTCGTCCAGCGCGTCGTCTACGAGCACCTGGCCGACTGGCTGGACCGCAACCCCAACGAGGCCTCGGACATCATCCGCAAGGGCATCCAGGCGGCCACCGCGCGCGTGGCGGCCCGTAAGGCGCGTGACCTGACGCGCCGCAAGGGCCTGCTGGAGACGGCCTCGCTCCCGGGCAAGCTGAGCGACTGCCAGTCGAACGACCCCACCAAGTGCGAGATCTTCATCGTCGAGGGTGACTCCGCCGGCGGCTCGGCCAAGTCCGGCCGGAACCCCGAGTACCAGGCGATCCTCCCGATCCGCGGCAAGATCCTCAACGTCGAGAAGGCGCGGATCGACAAGATCCTGCAGAACCAGGAGATCCAGGCGCTGATCTCCGCGTTCGGCACCGGGGTCCACGAGGACTTCGACATCGAGAAGCTGCGCTATCACAAGATCATCCTGATGGCGGACGCCGACGTCGACGGCCAGCACATCAACACCCTGCTGCTGACCTTCCTGTTCCGCTTCATGCGGCCGCTGGTCGAGGCCGGGCACGTGTACCTCTCCCGTCCGCCGCTCTACAAGATCAAGTGGGGCAAGGACGACTTCGAGTACGCGTACTCCGACCGGGAGCGCGACGCCCTCATCGAGATGGGCCGCAACGCCGGCAAGCGCATCAAGGACGACTCGGTGCAGCGCTTCAAGGGTCTCGGCGAGATGAACGCCGAGGAGCTGCGCATCACGACCATGGACCAGGAGCACCGCGTCCTCGGCCAGGTCACCCTCGACGACGCCGCCCAGGCCGACGACCTGTTCTCGGTCCTCATGGGTGAGGACGTCGAGGCCCGCCGCGCGTTCATCCAGCGCAACGCCAAGGACGTCCGCTTCCTCGACATCTGAGTCGGTCTCAGCTGACCGCACCAGGAAGGACCTTCACCAGCAATGACCGACGAGAACACTCCCGTGACGACGCCCGAGGGTGACGCCTTGGCCATGCGCGTCGAGCCGGTCGGGCTCGAGACGGAGATGCAGCGCTCGTATCTCGACTACGCGATGTCCGTCATCGTCTCGCGTGCGCTTCCGGATGTCCGCGACGGCCTCAAGCCCGTCCACCGCCGTGTGCTGTACGCCATGTACGACGGCGGCTACCGCCCCGAGCGCGGCTTCTACAAGTGCGCCCGCGTCGTCGGCGACGTCATGGGCAACTACCACCCGCACGGTGACTCCTCGATCTACGACGCGCTGGTCCGCCTCGCGCAGTCCTGGTCGATGCGCATGCCGCTCGTGGACTCCAACGGCAACTTCGGCTCTCCGGGCAACGACCCGGCCGCGGCCATGCGGTACACCGAGTGCAAGATGGCGCCGCTGTCTATGGAGATGGTCCGTGACATCGACGAGGAGACCGTCGACTTCACGGACAACTACGACGGCCGCTCCCAGGAGCCGACCGTCCTGCCGGCCCGCTTCCCGAACCTGCTGATCAACGGCTCGGCCGGTATCGCGGTCGGCATGGCGACCAACATCCCGCCGCACAACCTCCGCGAGGTCGCGGCCGGCGCCCAGTGGTACCTGGAGAACCCCGAGGCCTCGCACGAGGACCTCCTCGACGCGCTGCTGGAGCGCATCAAGGGCCCCGACTTCCCGACCGGCGCGCTCGTCGTCGGCCGCAAGGGCATCGAGGAGGCGTACCGCACCGGCCGCGGCTCCATCACCATGCGCGCGGTCATCGAGGTCGAGGAGATCCAGAACCGCCAGTGCCTGGTGGTGACGGAGCTGCCGTACCAGGTGAACCCGGACAACCTCGCCCAGAAGATCGCCGACCTGGTGAAGGACGGCAAGATCGGCGGCATCGCCGACGTCCGAGACGAGACGTCCTCGCGCACGGGCCAGCGCCTGGTCATCGTGCTGAAGCGGGACGCGGTCGCCAAGGTCGTCCTGAACAACCTGTACAAGCACACCGACCTGCAGACGAACTTCGGCGCCAACATGCTGGCGCTGGTGGACGGCGTGCCGCGCACGCTCTCGCTCGACGCGTTCATCCGCCACTGGGTGACGCACCAGATCGAGGTCATCGTCCGCCGTACGCGCTTCCGGCTGCGCAAGGCCGAGGAGCGGGCGCACATCCTGCGCGGTCTGCTGAAGGCCCTGGACGCCATCGACGAGGTCATCGCGCTGATCCGGCGCAGTGACACCGTCGAGATCGCGCGCCACGGCCTGATGGACCTCCTGGAGATCGACGAGATCCAGGCCAACGCCATCCTCGAGATGCAGCTGCGCCGGCTCGCCGCCCTGGAGCGCCAGAAGATCGTCCAGGAGCACGACGAGCTCCAGGCGAAGATCAACGAGTACAACCAGATCCTCGCCAGCCCGGTCCGCCAGCGCGAGATCGTCAGCGAGGAGCTGGCCGCGATCGTCGACAAGTTCGGCGACGACCGCCAGACGAAGCTGATCCCCTACGAGGGCGACATGTCCATCGAGGACCTGATCGCCGAGGAGGACATCGTCGTCACGGTCACCCGGGGCGGCTACATCAAGCGCACCAAGACCGACGACTACCGGGCCCAGAAGCGCGGCGGCAAGGGCGTGCGCGGCACGAAGCTCAAGGAAGACGACATCGTCGACCAGTTCTTCGTGTCCACCACGCACCACTGGCTGCTGTTCTTCACCAACAAGGGCCGCGTCTACCGCGTCAAGGGCTACGAGCTGCCCGACGCCGGCCGGGAGGCGCGGGGCCAGCACGTCGCGAACCTGCTCGCCTTCCAGCCGGACGAGGCGATCGCCCAGATCCTGGCGATCCGCGACTACGAGGCGGTTCCCTACCTCGTTCTCGCCACCAAGGCCGGGCTGGTGAAGAAGACGCCTCTGAAGGATTACGATTCGCCCCGTTCCGGCGGTGTGATCGCCATCAACCTCCGTGAGCAGGAGGACGGTTCGGACGATGAACTGATCGGAGCCCAGCTGGTCTCGTCGGACGACGATCTGCTTCTGATCAGCAAGAAGGCCCAATCGATCAGGTTCACCGCGTCGGACGAAACCCTGCGCCCCATGGGCCGTGCCACCTCGGGTGTCAAGGGCATGAGCTTCCGCGAGAGCGACGAGCTGCTCTCGATGAATGTTGTTCGACCCGGTACGTTCGTGTTCACTGCCACAGACGGCGGGTACGCGAAGCGGACCAACGTCGACGAGTACCGCGTCCAGGGTCGCGGCGGCCTCGGCATCAAGGCCGCCAAGATCGTCGAGGACCGTGGCTCCCTCGTCGGCGCGCTGGTGGTCGAGGAGACCGACGAGATCCTCGCCATCACGCTGTCGGGCGGTGTGATTCGTACGCGAGTCAACGAGATCAGGGAAACCGGCCGTGACACCATGGGCGTCCAACTGATCAATCTGGGCAAGCGCGATGCCGTGGTCGGCATCGCTCGCAACGCCGAGGCGGGACGCGAGGCGGAAGAGGTCGACGGCGACATCGTCGTCGACGAGACCGCCGAAGGCGCCGCGACCACCGGCACGGACGAGGGTGAGGCGCCCTCGTCTGAGTAGCACGAGGAGTGAGTCAGCGTGAGCGGAGCCACGGGCGCCGGACCGAGCGGTACCCCGACGGGTACGGACACGGACGACGGCGGCCGTGGCTCCGCCGCGCGTGCGGCGGACCCGCACACGACCAACCTGAAGGCGGTCAAGCCGGCCGCCGAGGACGACTCGCCCTCGCCTGACACGCATGGATCCCAGGGGGGAACTGTGACGGACACCCGAGGTCCGCAGACCCAGCAGCACAGCGCTGGAGCGGGCCCGGCCGCATCCGGCGCCCAGCCACAACCGCAGCCCAAGGAGGCCGCGCGGGAGCAGGGCACCTCGTACACGGCCTCCCCGTTGCCGGGAGAACGGCAGGCACAGCAGCAGGCCGGGCCGTACCACCCGCCGCAGGCCTATCCGGCGCAGCAGCAGGCGGCGGCCGGTGCCGGCGCCGGTGCTTCCGCCGGTGCCGCACGGCGCCCCCGCACGGGAGCGGCCCGCACCGTGCCCCGCGTCCGCAAGGCGCGGCTGCGGGTGTCGAAGGCCGACCCCTGGTCGGTGATGAAGGTCAGCTTCCTGCTCTCCATCGCGCTGGGCATCTGCACGATCGTCGCGTCCGCCGTGCTGTGGATGGTGATGGACGCGATGGGCGTCTTCTCGACGGTCGGCGGCACGATCTCGGAGGCGACCGGCTCGAACGAGTCCAACGGCTTCGACCTGCAGGCTTTCCTGTCGCTGCCCAACGTCCTGATGTTCACGTCGGTCATCGCGGTCATCGACGTCGTCCTGGCGACGGCCCTCGCGACCCTCGGCGCGTTCATCTACAACCTGTCCGCGGGCTTCGTCGGCGGTGTGGAGCTGACGCTCGCCGAGGACGAGTGACACGACCCCTTTGACATGGTTTGTCGTTGTCCCGACAACCGATTTTGGGACTGCCCATGTCGTGCGCTAATCTTCAGGAGTCAGCGCGCGGGACACACCCCCGCACAGCGCGGCGGGGCTATAGCTCAGTTGGTTAGAGCGCATCCCTGATAAGGATGAGGCCACAGGTTCAAATCCTGTTAGCCCCACCAGCATGATGAACCCCCAACCGGTAGCGGTTGGGGGTTTTCTGCGTTACCAGGGGGCGGGCGGGACATGAGGAAGCCCGGCGGCTCTGTCGAGCTGCCGGGCCTGTACGCAGGGTCGCCGTTGGGATGGGTCCGGGGTTCAGCGCTGCAGGGGAGCGAGATAGTCCGCCGTGGGTTCCGATTCCGCGTCGGTGTCCGCGAGCGGGCGGTGGCGGCAGCGGGGGGTCTTGCCGTGGGCCTCGGCCCGGATGCGCTGTTTCATCGTGGGGGGCAGGGCTTTCGTCAAGGACGCGGGAGACGTCGCCGATGCCGTTCGCTGGTGCGGGATGCGCTCGCTGTTGCGCTCCGGCTCGGTCTGGAGTACCGCCGGTGCGGTGGTCCTGGTGACGAATCCGAGCGTCGTGCACAGTGCCAGGAAGGCGGTGACGATGGCGGTCCACAGCTTCATGACCTTGTTCCGGGCCATGGCCCCTCACTTTCGGGTCGGGCGATTTGCGTACTTTCCTCATGATGTGTATGGGGGTCGAGAAGTGGTGGACCGACGCCCGTGGCGCGGCGATGTTCCGATGAACACCACTCGGATGGCGGCAAGGGGGGCGAAAATGTGAGGAGAGAGGAGGAAGGCGTCCAAAGTAACCGTCTGTCGGGGTGTGATCACCCTCCGATCGGAGCGGTGAACTCCGCTTCTATCCCGGTTGCCCGGGCGGGAGTTGAGGTCCGACTCAGGTCACCGATCGGTATCGGTCGGTGTGTATAGTCGGGCGCCAGAGGTCCCCTACGTCAACGAAAGACGAGGTCGCGCGGTGAAGAAGCTTCTCCTGGTCGCACTGGCCGCCATCGGCGGGCTCCTCGTGTACCGCCAGATCCAGGCGGATCGCGCCGAGCAGGATCTGTGGACGGAGGCGACTGACTCCGTGCCCACGGGTTCGTGAGTCACGACATCCAAACCGAGCACACCCCGGCCGCCTCGCGGTCGGGGTTTTGTGTGTCCTGGGACCGGCCGTACGGGCAGGATGGGCCACGGCTCGCGGATGCGTGGTTCTGAGGTCCGGTGACGTGAGGGGTGGCGCGTGAGGGGACGGTGTCGTACGGCGTGGGGGCGTGCGGGCGCGGGGCGCGGCCGTCGTCCGTCGGTGGCGGTGCGCATGGGGGTCGTGGGGGTGGTGCTGGGCGCGACGGCTGCCGTGGTGCCGGGCCAGGCCGCCCTGGCCGCCGCCGGGGCCTCCGGTACGGCTGTGACGCCGAGCCCGTACGCCTTCGCCGACGGTGCCCGGAGCGTCGAGGGCGCGAGGAGCACCGCGGACGCCGTGGTCCTGAAGCCCGGCACCGCCTACAAGAGCTCGCTCCCGAGCAGCGGCAAGGTCAACTACAGCATCGAACTCGACGCCGCATCGAACGCGTACGTGTCCGTCACCGCGGCCCCCTCCCCCGACAGCACCGTCTCCGTCATCGACGGGCTGCGGGTGTCCATGCAGGACGCCGAGGGCAATTCCTGCTCCGTGGACACCGCGAGCTTCGGCGCCGCCCGTAGTCCGCACCCGATCGCGGCCTGGGGCATGCGGGAGGTCTCGCCCACCAAGCCCCTGTGCCGGAAGGCCGGCACCTACTACGTGTCCGTCGAGCGGGTCGACCCGAAGGGCGAGGGCTCCTCGCCGGACGCCTGGGACCTGGAACTCCTCGCCATGACGGAGCCGCGGATGGCGAAGACCGGGGCGACCAGCGCGCCCGAGGTGTGGAACTCCGCCACGCCCCAGCCGCTCCAGGGGAAGGCAGAGCGTCGTCGGGGCGGTGCGGGGTTCGCCGGGGCGACGCCCCTCGACCAGGGCGTCTGGCGGGACTACATCCGGCCCGGACAGACGGTCTTCTACGAGGTGCCCGTCGACTGGGGCCGGCAGTTGCACGCCACCGCCGAACTGGGCAGCACGGACTCCGGCGGCACCGGCTACACGACCGGCGCCCTTGACCTGGCGCTCTACAACCCCGCCCGCGGTCACGTCGCCGACGTGAGTGTCGGCTACGACGGCGACCAGAAGTCCGGCAGCCTGCCTCCCCTGCCGCCGGTCGACCACGCCAACCGCAATGCCGCCATCGGCCAGGTCGGCGCCATGCGCTTCGCCGGCTCCTACTACCTCGTCGCGCATCTCGCGGAGAGCGTGGCCGACAGCTTCGGGGACGGGCCGTTCGCGATGACGCTGCGCGTCCGGGTGAGCGGAGCGGCGAAGAGCGGGCCCGAGTACGTGGGGGAGTCCGAGCCCGCGGGCGTCTTCGAGGTCTCGGACCAGGAGCGTGAGGCGGCGGCGGAGGGCGTGGCCGGGGGCGACGACACCGCGATGAGGGCGGTCGCCGTGGGCGGCATCGGCACCGGGAGCGCGCTGCTGGTGGGGCTCGGGGTGTGGACCGTGGTGGCGCGGCGGAGGAGCGCCGTATAGCGCTGGGGTTGGCACTGGCACTCATGCCCGCGCGGGCTCGGATGCGGGCTCAGATGCGGGTCAGGGCCCAGAAGCCGACGGCGTAGCAGGCCAGGGCGAGCAGCAGGAGCGGGACCGCCACCTTGGCCGGGGGGCCGGGGCGGCGGCGCGGCCGTTCCGCGCGATGCCGTGAAGCGGCCCGGGCGGGCGGTGGGGCCTGCGGGGCCTGGTGCGGGGTCTGGGCGGTGTACGAGGCCGTGGAGGTGTCGGTGCGGTGGTGTGCCGCGGGGGGCAGGGGCTGACCGGCGTAGCCCTTGCGGCTGGGGTACGCCGGTGGGAGCGGCTGGGAGGTGTGCAGCCGGTGGGTGGTGTCGTAGGGGGAGACGGGGGTCTCCGGCTGGTACGGGGCGTGCGCCTGTGCGTCGTGGGGCCGGCCGTCGGGCGCGGGGGAGGAGGTGCCGGTGGCCTGCGGGGGCGGCAGGTGGAAGCTGCCGGTGTCCGACATGGAGGCCGGCCGGGGCTGAGCGGGTGACGACGGGGTGGCTGACGGGTCGGTTTCCTGACGCGGGTCGGGTTGTACGGCTTGGGGGGCCGGGGGCGACCAGGCATCGCCGTTGTCGCCTGGCGGTGCCTCGTCCGGCCCCGAGCCGGTCGGCTCTTCCCTGCGGCCCAGCCCCCGCGCTCTCTCCAGCGGGCCCTCGGGGGCGAACCCCGGGGGGAGCGGGCTGAGTTGGTCGAAGATCTCGATCAGCTCGTCGTCCGGGCCGGGCTCCGGGAGGAGCTCCGCGGCGGCTGCGAGCGCCTTGCGCGCCCCCGTGGCCGTACGGAACCGCGCCTGCGGGTCCGGCTGCAGCAGCGTGGCCACCACCTGCCACAGCGGCTCCGGAATGCCCTTGGGTGCACCGGGCGTCCCGTGCTCGGCGAAGTACTGGATGAGCGCCTTGCTGTCCGGCTTGGCCCCCTCCAGCAGATACAGCGCGACCAGTCCCACGGCGAACAGGTCGGCGGGGAAGTCGGGTTCGGCGCCCATCAGCTGCTCGGGCGCGAGATAGCCGGGCGTTCCCACGACGAGGTTGGTCTCCGTCAGGCGGGGCTCGCCCAGCCGCATCGCGATGCCGAAGTCGGACAGCCGCAGCCGAGGCCGGCCGGTGCCGGTGGCCTCCAGCAGCACGTTGGCGGGTTTGACGTCACGGTGCACGACGTCCTCCGCGTGCACCGCGGCAAGCCCCGCCAGCAGCTGGTCGAGCAGGGTGCAGACGAAGGCCGGCGGGAGGGGACCGTAGTCCCCGACGAGGTGGACCAGGGAACCACCGGCGACCAGGTCCATGGTGAACAGGACCTTGTCGTCGTCGGCCGCCCAGCTGGAGGGGGCGAGCACATGAGGATGGTCGATCCGCAGGGCCTGTTCGCGCACGAAGCGCAGCAGCGAGTGCGCGTCGCTCTGGAGCAGGACCTTGGCGGCCACGTAGCGGCGGCGGCGGTGATCCCAGGCGCGCCAGACGGCACCGACCCCTCCGCGCCCGATCGGGTCGACCAGTTCGTACCGGCCGGCGAAGACCTCACCCATGGCTGTACGTCGCTCCTCCCCCTGCGGTTTCCCCCCTTGCTTCCCCCTCGCCGGGCGCTACGACTCCCCGACGAGCGAGACGACTCCCCCGTCGAGCGGGAGAACCCGCTCGCTCCGATCGGTCCCCCGTGCGTGACACGCCCCCTCGTGCCCGCCCGTGCCGTGCGTTGTCCCCCGTCACGCCGATCGGTGTCCCCCGTCAGATCACCCCGCGTCGGCTGCCGAACCCCCTTCGGCGACCGGGCGGTGTGATCAGCTCTGGTGGGACTGGTAGTGCGCGACCGCGTCCGAGGTGCGTCCGGCGCCGTACACCCGGAGGAACTCTGCCAGTTCCGGGTGGGTCGGGGCGAGGGTCTCCGCGGCCTCGATGATGTCGCCCGCCGCCGCGACCGAGCGCAGCAGCGACTGGATCTCCCGGACCACGCGCTTGACCGTGGGCGCTCCCGAACTGGTCGTCGTCTGCGTGGTGTTGCTCAGCACCGAACCCCCCTGTGACTTCTTGATCTCCTCCATGCGCTCAGTGGCCTCGGCCGCGCTCACGCTGCCGTCCGCGACCTGCCCGGCCAGGTCCTGCAGCAGTTGCACGCGCTGCACGACGGCCGGGTTGCCGATCTTCGCCCGCTGCCCGCTCATCAGCTGCGACAGCATCGGTGCGGACAGCCCCAGAACCCCCGCGAGACGAGCCTGGTTGAGACCAAGATCGTCGATGAGCCTACGGAAGAGCGCCCCCAACGGCTCCCCGTACCAGTTCCGCTGCAGTTCCCGCGCTCTTGCGGTGGCTTCCTGCTGTGCGGCGTCCATTGCGTCTCCCCATCGCTTCCCCATGTACGGCGGTTCGCGGTAGCGAACCACGCCGAGCATCTTACGGAGAGTGGTCGGCGACGGGGACCCCCAATCCTTTTGCGGAATCACGGGGGTGACCCGGTACTCTGGTCTCCGACGCCCGCCGGGACATGCTTCGTCCGGGTGGATGTCCCCTTCCGGGGCCTTAGCTCAGTTGGTAGAGCGCTGTCTTTGCATGGCAGATGTCAGGGGTTCGACTCCCCTAGGCTCCACTTGATCAGACCCCTCTGACCTGCGGAAACGCAGGCAGGGGGGTCTTTCTCGTGCCGGTCGGAGCATCGGGTCAGGCGGTGCTCACGGGTTCGGCCTCGTTCACGTCGTACGTGCCGAGGTGACGGTTGAAGACGACCCAGGCGATGGAGGTCGCGAGGCCGCAGGAGGCGATGACCAGGGCCGTGGTGGGGCTGAGGAACTGGGAGACGGTGCCGCCCACGATCGCGCCGACGGGTTCGAAGCCCAGCGTCGTGAAGCGCATCGCGGAGGTGACCTGGCCGATCATGTGCGTAGGCGTCACCATCTGCTTGATCGTCTCGCTCATGACCAGGTTCACGACGATGGCGAAGCTCCACAGGAACATCCCCGCGGCCACGGCCAGGAACCGCAGCAGGGAGGAGTCCAGCAGTTCGGAGCCGGGGACGAGGAAGGCGCCCACGGTGGGTACGACCAGGGACAGGACGTAGAGCAGCCGGGTCCGCACCCTGCTCATGAACGAGGAAGCGGCTGTCGCGGACAGCACACCGCCGAGCCCGCCGGCCGCGCTCGCGAGGCCGACGAGGAGGGGGCTGAAGCCCAACTCCTTGACCACGTAGAAGGTGTAGACGGCGAAGAACATCGCCGTGAAGAAGTTGAAGTGCGCCGCGGAGACGATCACCGGTCGCAGTACGGGGTGGGAGAAGGCCCAGGTGAAGCCGGTCAGGGCGCCCTTGACCGACTCCTGTTCCGACTCCTGCTCCGCGTTCTCCTGCTCGGCGTCCTCGAGCCCTGTTTTCTCCTCGCCCTTCTTCGTGCCGCCTCCGGACCCGAGCAGCAGCACCGTGCTCGCGACGTAGCTGCAGACATCGGCGACCAGGGCCATGGGCGCGCCCAGCGCCTGGACCAGGAGCCCTCCCAGGCCCGGTCCCGCGACCTCGCTGACCGCGGTACTGCCCTCCATATACGAGTTGATCTTGGGGAGTTGGCGGCGGTCGAACGTCAGCACCATGTGCGAGGACAGCGCGGAGTCGTACAGGAGGGTGAGGGCGCCGACCAGGAAGACGGTCGTGAAGAGCAGGGGGATGCTCAGCAGGTCCAGCGCGTAGGCCACCGGGATCATCCCGATCAGCAGCAGGCGCAGGATGTTCGCCGTCACCATGACCGACCTGCGCGGGTAGCGGTCGGCGGTCATTCCCACCCACAGCCCCAGGAGCAGCACGGCCAGCGACTCGGCGCTGCCGAGCAGGCCCATCTCGAACGCGGAGGCGTCGAGGGTTCCCAGGGCGAGCAGCGGGATGATGACCACGCTGGCCTGGGTACCGAACAGGGACACCGTCTGGGCGGTCCACAGGTTTCTGAAACTGCTGTCTTTGAGCACGTCTGGACTCCTGGCGGCACGCCGGTAGATCTGATGAGAGCGGTGCGGACGTCACCGCACGGCCCTGCCGGTGGCGGCCAGAGCCGTGCGGGGATCAACAACCGGCCGCCGGAGGCTCGTTGGGGCGGGCCGTCGTGCGTGAGCGGCCGCTACTTGGCCGTGCCGAAGTGTACGGCGATGGAGTAGCGCACCCAGGACTGCGAGCGGATCCCGCACACGCTGTGGTGGTATCCGGGGTTGATCCGCAGGAGCGCCACGCGTCCCTGCTCGGGCTGGGTGGCCAGGGCGGCTCCGCTGGGGGCCTCCACCACGAGTTCACCGCCGTCGCCCGCGGCCCACCCGGGGGAGAGGAAGAAGACGAGGCCGAAGCGCCGGTCGTCGAAGGTGTCGGAGTGGCGGCGCAGATAGTGGCCGGCCTCGTACTTGGCGATGTCGGCCGAGCGGAAGGACACCCGCTCGCCGAAGGCCTCCGAGAACGCGTCGGCCACGTCGGTGCTCTTGAGCGCGGAGATGAAGGCGCGGATGCCCAGGGCGGACCGGGGGATGTCGCGCAGACAGCCGCTGCGCGAGAAGCGCCGCTCGGGGGCGGCCTCGGCGAACTCCTCGGCGTCGCACGGCTTCACGTTGTCATCAGGGGTGAGCAGCCAGTGCTCCGTGGCCCAGGTCGGCAAGGCGGCCAGCTCGGAGACGAGGGGGTGTGTCATGTCCGCAGGCATCAGGGGCAGGCTGGTGGCCGGAGCGTCGCTTCCTGGCCGCAGCCGGCCGAGTGCTTCCGCCACGGGGGCCGCGGTCAGCATGTCGATCGTCTTGCCGTGGAAGGCGATCGCGGCGTCCCTGCTCATGTGGTCCATGACGGAAGCGCTCTGCGCCGAGTCCTGCATCTTGCCTCTCCTTCGGTCGGTAGGGGCCACGCCAAGGGATCAGCGGGCCCTGGTCACCCGGTTCTCGTCCCACACCGGTTCCTGCGTCTGCACCACCTCGCCGTCGGAGCGGAAGAGGAGGTAGCGGTTGAAGGAGCTCGCGAGCCAGCGGTCGTGGGTGACCACGACGACCGTGCCGTTGAACTCCTCGATGGCCTGCTGCAGCGCCTCGGCCGAGACCAGGTCGAGGTTGTCCGTCGGTTCGTCGAGCAGGAGCAGCGTCGCGCCGCCGAGTTCCAGGAGCAGGATCTGGAACCGGGCCTGCTGTCCTCCGGAGAGCGTTTCGAAGCGCTGGTCCGCCGCGGCCGCCAGTTCGTACCGCGAGAGCATGCCCGCGGCGGCCCCGCGGTCCAGGCCCTCGCGGATGCCTTCACCGCGGCCCATGATCTCCACGAGCGTCTTGCCCACCCACTCCGGGTGCTGGTGGGTCTGGGTGAAGAAGCCGGGTACGACCCGGGCGCCCAGCCGCCAGGAGCCCGCGTGGTCCACGTCGAGGCCGGCCAGCAGCTTCAGCAGGTGGCTCTTGCCGGAGCCGTTCGACCCCAGCACCGCGACCCGGTCTCCCAGGTAGATCTCCAGGTCGAACGGCTTCATGAGCCCGGTCAGTTCCAGCTGCTCACAGGTGATGACGCGGGTTCCGGTACGGCCTCCCGTCAGACGGGGGACCACGCGCTGCTCCCGGGGCAGCTCGGGCGGCCGGCCTGCTTCCTCGTACTTGCGCAGCCGGGTCTGGGCGGCGCGGTAGCGGGGCGCCATGGCGGCGCTGATCTTCGCCTGTTCGCCGAGGGTGTGCACCAGGTCCTTGAGCCGTACGTGCTCCTCGTCCCACCGGCGGTGCAGCTCGGCCAGCCGTTCGCGCCGCGCCTGGCGGGCTTCCTTCCAGCCGGTGAAGGAGCCGCCGTGCACCCAGGTGCCGCGGCCTTCGAGAGCGACGACCTTCGTGGCGACGTTGCCCAGCAGGGCACGGTCGTGGCTGACCAGCAGGACGGCCTTGTCGGTGGTGCGCAGCTGCTCTTCCAGCCACCGCTTGCCCGGGACGTCGAGGTAGTTGTCCGGCTCGTCGAGGATGAGCACCTGCTCGCGCCCGCGCAGCAGCGCCTCCAGCACGAGGCGCTTCTGCTCGCCGCCGGAGAGGGTGTTGACGTCGCGGAAGCGGGCGCGGTCGAAGGGCATGCCGAGCGCCGCGGTGGTCACCACGTCCCACAGCACTTCGATCTCGTAGCCGCCGGCCTCGCCCCAGGTGCTGAGCGCCTCGGCGTACCGCATCTGCGTGGCCTCGTCGTCGCGTTCCATCAGCTCGAGTTCGAGGGCGTCGATGTCCGCCGCGGCCGTGGCGATCCGCTCGGGGGCGGCGGCCAGCAGCAGATCGCGCACGGTGGACTCGTCACGCACCGAACCGATGAACTGCGGCATCATCGCCAGGCCGCCCTGCACGTGGACGGTGCCGGCCCGCGGCTTGAGCCGCTTCCCCGCCACGTTGACCAGGGTGCTCTTCCCCGCGCCGTTGTGGCCGATCAGCGCCGCGACCTCCCCTGCCCCCACGGAGAAGCTGACGTCTTCGAACAGTGTTCGTCCGTCGGCGAGATTGCAGCGGACACTGTTGAATTCAAGGAATCCCATGATTCTGAGCTTCGTTCTCTCGCTTTGGAAGATGCGCTGCGCGCGGCGCGGAATTTAACGCTCCGGTTTTAGGTGGTCCGCCCAAAGGGTCCACTACCCCTCCCCGGTGGCCCTTCAATCCCCCCGCATCAATCCCCCCGCAGCACGGCGTCAAAGGCGTTCACGCGTTTCACGGATCCTGCCTGGCCAGGTCCTCGAACACAAGAGGAAGAAATGTCCGTGTTACAGCTATTGGGCACGCTTTGCGGTGAAAAATAAATCAGGATGAGAGACGCTTGACAAGCGCCTATCGGAATGGTGAAGCTTCCTGACGTCAGAGCAATTCAGTTCCGCTGCACATGAGGAGCGACAGTGAACGAGAACGTTGCTGAGTCCGCAATTCAGGTTGCCTCGCAGGAGCAGGATGACATCTTCTTCATCGAGGAGATGGACGTGGCCGACGCCGCTCAGGTGATGGTCCACCGCTGTTGACAGTGTGAGCGGGAGTGGGGGGGGGGGGGGGGGGGGGGGGGGGGGGGGGGGGGGGGGGGGTTGGGGGGGGGGTTGTTTTGTTTCTCGTTTTGTTTTTTCTTTTTCT
>NZ_JBVIWP010000005.1:279376-422046 GCF_055594445.1 Streptomyces sp. NPDC040589
CGGTCCCCCCCCCCCTCCCCCCCCACCCCCCCCCCCCCCCCTCCCCCCCCCTCCCCCCCCCCCCCCCCCCCCCCCCCCCCCCCCCCCCCCCCCCCGCTCCGTGCATCCCTGAGTGGTATCCGCTTCCTGCTTCGAGGATGTGTTCGCGCGCTATGCGTGTATGGCTGAACCCGGCCTGGCAACTGGAATCGGCCGACGGCACGGTGACGTTCCAGGGCGAGAAGAAGAAATACGTCCTCGATGACAGCAAAGGAACTGTCAGCCGGCTGCTGGAAGCCCTCGAAGGCGGCTGCGACAACGAAGCCCTCGAAGCGCTGACGCGCCATGACTCCGCATGCGCGGGCCTCGTCGGAGCCTTATGGAAACGCGGCCTTCTCATCGAGTCACCCTCGGGGCCCGCGGGCGACGACAGCGTCCATGCCCGGCAGTGGGGGCATCTGGCCCTGCACTCACACCGCCCTGACGAGGCACAACGCCGCATCTGCGGCGCCAAGGTCATGGTCATGGGCGTCGGCGGCACCGGCAGCGTGATCCTTCAGCACCTCATCGGAGCCGGCGTCAGGCGCTTCGTCCTCGTCGATGCCGACAAGGTCCAGCTGAACAACCTGAACCGCCAGTTCACCTTCCCCGTGGCAGCCGTGGGCGAACCCAAACTGGACGCGGCCCACACCTATATCAGAGACCGTGTGCCGGACGCCGACATCTCTCTCGTCGACCGGTTCGTCCGATCGCCCGCAGAAATCGGCGAAGTCCTGGAAACCCATGCGGACGTCGATGTCATCGCCGTGTGCATCGACCAGCCGATCGGCAGCATCTCCGATGCCGTAGCCGCAACGGCCTGGGGTCGGAATGTGCCGACCATATTCGGCGGTGTGGGCATGCAGCGGGGCTTCTACGGACCGCTCTTCGCCCCGGGGAAATCAACCGTCACCCCCGAGCAGCTCTCCTTTCCCGCGCGCACCGACGCCGCGCCGGAGAATGATGCCGGGAATCTCCGGAGCACGCGCTACTCCTTCGGCCCCAACAACACCATCATCGGTGCCTGGATGGCCGCTGCGATCATTCATCACCTTGCGGGTATCACCGAGCTCGTCGAATACGACGCGCGGAAAATCATTGACTTCGAAACCGGTCATATCATCGCCCAGGCCCAATAAGCGGGCGCTCGGCATGCTGTGGTCAAGGCTTTGAGTGGCTGTACCTCGCCCTAGCGGCACGGTTCGCGCCAAAAACGCAGCAGTATCGCGCCAAAGGGGAAGCGGCATGTCCAAGCCGATCCGAGTGGAAACGGACCTGATTCCGTCGGGCCTCTACGGCGCCGCCGACGACTGGACCGGCCTGACGATCACGCGCCAACTCACCCGCCCGCTCTTCGTGGAAGGCCCCGACCGCACCCTGACGCCAGGCCTGCTGCACCACCCGCTCCGCCTCGACGAGAAACGCTGGGACTTCGCCCTGCGGCCCGGTGCGGGGTGGTCCGACGGCCGGCCGATCCACGCGCGCGACATCGCGCGCCACATCGCCGCAGTCGCCAAGCAGGCCGGCCCCTTCGCCTGGCTCGTGTCGCTCATCGAGCAGATCCAGCCCCTCGACCCCGACCGGCTGCTGCTGACCACCCGCCACCCCGTCGGCAATCTGCCCGCACTCCTCGCCAACCCCGTCTTCGGCCCCCGGCACAGCGACCCGGCCATCACCAGCGGCGCCTACACCCCGGCCGACGGCCCACCCGGCGAAATCCGCCTGCGGGCAACCGGCCCCTGGCCCGATGTCACCTACGTCCTGTCCTCCGGCGCCGAACACGGGCAGCGCCTCTACGACCGAGAAGCCGTCGACATCACCTGCCCGACGACGTTCCCCGTGCCCCGATGGGCCCACCGCGCCGACTACCCGGACCTCCAGATCGACGACCTCGACATCGCCGTCGCCCTCCTCCCGCCGAACAGCATGGCCGCAGAACAGAAGCAGGCCGTCGCGGCCGCCCTCGACCGGCAGGACCTGTCCCGCAGACTGCACGGCGCCCTCAGCCCACTCGACTCCCTCACCGGCCTGTGGGACCCCCACCGCCCCACCACACCCGCCCGCCCGGCACACGAACTGTTCCCGGCACCCGGGCGCACCACCGCCCGCCTGGTCTTCCCGGACTTCTCACCGAACCAGGAGACGGCCCGCATCCTCGCCGACCAGATCGGCCAGAACACCGGACTCACCCTCCGGCCCGAGGCCATCGACTACCGGGCCTATCTCACCGAGCTCCACACCACACACCGCGAAGACTTCCGCCTCGTGCTCATGGCCTCGCCCTGGCCCGACCCGGCTGCCCTCCTGCTCCCCTTCACCCGCCGCCCAGCGGACCGGCTCCCCGGCGGACCCACCTCCGCGTTCAAGGACCTCGTACACCGGGCCCTCGCCGCAGACGACCTCCAGGACCGGCTCGCCCACTGCGCCCAAGCCGAACAACTACTGAACACGACCGGCGAAGTCTGCCTGTTCGGACGGCTCAGGTCGGCCACCCGGCTCCGCGTGAAGAACTACGTCAGCCCGCCGTCCGGCTGGGCCGACCTGTCGGTGTGCGAACCCCCGCCAGACTGAGGACAAGCGATGGCAAAGATCAATTACCTCAAGGTCAACGAGCAGTACTGGGACTCCAACAGCGAGCTCTACCACGATGCCCACCCCGAACACTTCGACGCCGACCGGCACCCCTCCTGGGGCATCTGGCACCTGCCCGAGAGCGACCTCAAGATCTTCACCGACGACCTCCCGGCCGGCTCCCGCATCATCGACCTCGGCTGCGGCATCGGGCACGACACCACCGGCTTCGCCCGCGCCGGATACCAGGCCTACGGAGTCGAACTCTCCGCAGGCCAGCTCTCACGCGCCCTCGGCGAAGGAGCCGCCGGCTTCGTCCAAGCCGCGGCCGAGCGCCTGCCGTTCCGCTCAGGAGTCTTCGACGCGGCCTTCTGCGACCACGGCGCGTTCGACTTCTCCCCACCCAGACGCCTGCTCCAGGAAGCCCACCGCGTGCTCCGCCCCGGCGGCATCCTCGGCCTGTGCACCTACTCCCCGCTCCTGCAGATGTGCTTCGACAACCAGAGCGGCACCGTCGGCGAGCGCCTCGCGAACCCCTACGGCGACGCCCGGATGCAGTACGGCGGCGACGTGGTCGTCTTCCACTCCACCCACGCCCAGTGGATCGACATGTTCCGGGACTGCGGATTCTCCATCGAACGACTGGTGGAACCCATCGCCCCCGCCGGCGGCGCCACCTACTTCAAGGAAGCACTCGACCGTAACTGGGCGGAGAAGTGGCCGGCGGAAGTGGTGTGGAAGGTACGCAAGGTCTGAGCAGAAGCCTGTTTCACGTGAAACAGCACGGCGGGGCGGGAGACCCTCACGGTCGGCTCTCAAAGCCGGACCCGAGTCTCCCGCCCCGCCGTGCAGTCGCCCCGGCGACCGTCAGGAACGGTCGTCGCGCTGAGCGGCCTCTTCCTCGGCCTGCTTGGCCTGGACCTCCGGGTCCAGGACCGACTTGCCGCTGCCGTCCACGGAAGACAGCCGGCCCGACTCGGGAACCTCCGTCGCGGCGGGCGGCTCCACCAGCCAGTCCGGATTCGCCTGCTTGTCCCACCACTTCCAGGCGGCGAAGGCACCACCGGCGAGGGCACCCAGAATCGCCAGCGTCTTCACGGCACGGCCGGCCCTCGCCCGCCGCTCCTGCTTGCGCACCAGCTTCTGGATCTCCTTCGACGAGACCTGACCGCGCAGCGCGGCCATCGCGGCCACACTCCGGGCCGCGGCCTCCGTCGTGACGGGCCCGGCCGCGGCCATCGCCTGCTCAAGCCTCGGCCGGGAGTAGTCCGCCGCCTGCCTTGCGGCCTTGCGCGTGCGGACGGCGGCTTCCTGGGCGGCCTGGTCGACCTTCGGCGGCACATGCGTACGGGCCTGCTCCAGATACGGCTGCACATGGGCGCCGTACTGAACACGTGCCTGTCCGGCGGCCTGGGTCACCTTGGGCGCCAGCCGTACGCGTGCCTCGTGTGCGTAGTGCGTTGCCCTGTCCTTGGCCGTGTCGGCGTAGGGCGCCACCACTTCCGCGGCGTGCAGCACGCTGTCCTTCGCCGAACCGGTCGCGGCGCGCACGCTGTCGATGCGGGTCACGGGTTCCTCCTCCTCGGTGGCGTACGGTATTTCGACTTTCCACCCTTTTACGGATCATGCCTCCGGGTGCGCCGCCAGGCATGCGCGGACGGGCATCCGGGTCACGGGAAACGGCCCAGGGCCATCTCAGGTCGAACGCCGATCACGTGCAATAGCGGATGAATCGGGGGCAACAGGAGCTTGTCGTCGACAATGCCACGGATCGCCGCCGCGCGCCCCCGCCCCGGGACTACTCGACCGGTTTTCCGCAACCGATCGGCCCTGTTTCCCCCGGCGAACGGAGGTCAGGCGACGTGGAGCGCCGTCCATGCGAGGATCAGGGAGTCACGGAAAGACAACGGAAGGCAGGATCGTGGCTGAGCAGCTCTACGCCACCCTGAAGACCAACCACGGCGACATCGAAGTCCGGCTTCTGCCGAACCACGCCCCCAAGACGGTCAAGAACTTCGTCGAGCTCGCCCAGGGTGAGCGGGAGTGGACTCACCCCGAGACCGGGAAGAAGTCCACGGACAGGCTCTACGACGGTACGGTCTTCCACCGGGTGATCAGTGGCTTCATGATCCAGGGCGGTGACCCGCTGGGCAACGGCACCGGCGGTCCCGGCTACCAGTTCGAGGACGAGTTCCACCCGGACCTGCGCTTCGACAAGCCCTACCTGCTGGCGATGGCCAACGCCGGCCCGGGCACCAACGGCTCGCAGTTCTTCGTCACCGTCTCCCCGACGGCGTGGCTGAACCGCAAGCACACCATCTTCGGCGAGGTCACCGACGCGGCGAGCCAGAAGGTCGTGGACACCATCGCCACGATCCAGACGAACCCGCGCACCGACCGCCCGGTCAACGACGTGATCATCGAGTCGGTCGTCATCGAGACCCGCTGAGCACGAAGGCCCCCACAGGGGAACCAATCGCCCCGCTCGTCCGTAAGGATGGGCGGGGCGGGGCTTTTCCCACCACGGCCTTCACGACCCACGGCTTCCACCACAGACCCACGGCTTCCACGACATAGGGGATCTCATGGACGACCAGGCCGCGGGCAGCCCGCAGGACGCCCACAGCGTCCCCATGTGCTACCGCCACCCGGACCGCGAGACCGGCATCCGCTGCACCCGCTGCGAGCGCCCGATCTGCCCCGACTGCATGGTCAACGCCTCCGTCGGATTCCACTGCCCCGAGTGCGTCCGCACCGGCTCCGGCACAGGTCACGCGCCCACCGCCGCCATGCCCCGGACGCTCGCGGGCGGCGCGATCGCCTCCGACCCCCGCCTGCTGACCAAGATCCTCATCGGTATCAACCTGGCGGTGTTCATCGCCGTCCAGGTCCGCGAGTCGATCCTCACCGACATCGTCCTGCTCGGCGCCTGGCCGCCGGCACCCTTCACACCCACCCAGGGCGTGGCGGGAGGCGAGTGGTACCGCATGGTGACCTCGATGTTCACGCACCAGGAGCCCTGGCACATCGCGTTCAACATGCTCAGCCTGTGGTGGCTCGGCGGCCCGCTCGAAGCGGCCCTCGGCCGTCTCCGCTACCTCGCGCTCTACCTCGTCTCGGGCCTCGCGGGCAGTGCCCTGGCCTATCTGCTGGCCTCCCCGAACACGGCCACGCTCGGCGCCTCCGGCGCGATCTTCGGCCTCTTCGGCGCCACGGCCGTGCTGATGCGCCGGCTCAACTACGACATGCGGCCGATCATCGCGCTGCTCGTGATCAACCTGATCTTCACCTTCGCCCCAGGATTCAACATCTCCTGGCAGGCCCACATCGGCGGCCTCGTCGCCGGTGTCGTCGTCGGATACGCCATGGTCCACGCCCCCCGCGCGCGCCGCGCACTGGTCCAGTACGGCACCTGCGCACTGGTCCTCGGCGTGGTCGTCCTGCTGACCCTCCTGAGGACGGCCCAGCTCAGCTGAGCGTGATGTTGTCCACAGCGGGTGGCCAATCTTGTGCACACGGTGCGGGAACACATGTGCCCCCTGTCACCGACCTGCGTTTCCGCAGGTCAGGCAGGGGGCGAACAGGTTTTCGAGCTGCGGTACTTCCGTCGTACCGGCGTCAACACTCAACGAGTTATCCACAGATCGTCTTTCTTTTCCACCTGTGGATAACTGCTGTGGATAACTCAGCGAACAGCCCTGGGCAGAGGTGCGTTCACCGTCCGGTGACCGCTACTTCCACTGGGTGGAGACACCGAATCCGGCGGCGATGAAGCCGAAGCCCACCACGATGTTCCAGTTGCCCAGCGTGTCGATGGGCAGCGAGCCGTCGGTGACGTAGAAGACGACGATCCAGGCCAGACCGATGAGGAACATGGCCAGCATGACGGGCGCGACCCAGGACCGGTTGGTCAGCTTGATGGCGGTCGCCTGCTTCGCCGGCGGCGGCGTGTAGTCGGCCTTCTTGCGGATACGTGACTTCGGCACGAGGGTCTCTCCTGTCGATGCGCTGCGTGGCCGCGCAGGGAACTGGGTCTGGCTCGGGGCAGCGTGAGGGGACTCTGAGTGCTCCCCCGGTCGTCCGTTAGCGTAGTGCTTCCGTGGCGCCGAAGGAGATAAGGGTACGTTGAGCAATTCTGCCGACTCCCCCGGGACGGGATCCACCCCTGAGCGCGCGCGCCGCTTCCGGCCCGTGCGAATCCTCACGGCGGCCGTCTTCGCTCTCGCGGGTCTGATCTTCTTCACCAGCTTCAACACCGCCAAGGGCACCAATATCCGTACGGACAGTTCCCTGCTGAAGCTGTCCGACCTCATCCATGAGCGCAGCCGTGAGAACGGCGAGCTGGACGAGACCAACGGAACCCTGCGCCAGGACATAGAGGCGCTCGCCGAGCGCGACGACGGCAGCACCAAGGCGGAGGACGACAAGCTCGCCGCCCTGGAGGAGCGCGCGGGCACCCAGAAGCTCAAGGGCGATTCGCTGACGGTCACCCTCAATGACGCCCCGCCGGACGCCACCGCCAAGCTGCCCGGCTATCCCGAGCCGCAGCCCGACTTCCTGGTGATCCACCAGCAGGACCTCCAGGCCGTGGTGAACGCGCTGTGGCAGGGCGGGGCCAAGGGCATCAAGGTCATGGACCAGCGGCTGATCTCCACCAGCGCGGTGCGCTGTGTGGGCAACACCCTGATCCTGCAGGGTCGCGTCTACTCGCCGCCGTACAAGATCACGGCGGTGGGTGACCCGGGCAAGCTGCAGAGGTCGCTCGCGGCGGCCCCGGCGATCCAGAACTACATGGTCTACGTCAACGTCTACGGGCTCGGCTGGAAAGTCGAGGAGAACGGGCCGGTGACTCTTCCCGGCTACTCGGGCACAGTGGATCTGCACCACGCGAAGCCCGTGGAATAGGAGCCAGGCCGGGGGAGCTGCCGGTGCGCGTGATCGTCAGGACCGTCAGCGAACTGTGCATCACCGTCGGCAGCGTGATCGTGCTGTTTGTCGTCTATGTGCTGTTCTGGACCGGTGTGAAGGCCGACCATGTCATGGACGACCAGATCGATCTGCTTCAGCGGGAGTGGTCGAAGCCTCGTCCGTCGGCCGAGGGCTCCCCTGCGAGCCCGCCGAGGCCTGCGCCCTACGCCAAGGGCAGGCCCTTCGCGATCATGTACATCCCGCGTCTTGGTTTCACGTGGAACAAGCCGGTGCTCGAGGGCACCGCGACCGGCACTCTGAAGAAGGGCCTCGGGCACTACGCGGACACCGCTCAGCTGGGGCAGAAGGGGAACTTCGCGGTCGCCGGCCATCGCCGCACCTACGGCGACCCCTTCAAGGACTTTCCCAGGCTGCGGCGCGGCGATGCGGTGGTGCTGACCGACGGCACGACATGGTTCACGTATCGGATCGACAAAGGCCCGTACAAAACAGTGCCCTCGGACATCGAGGTGATCGACCCTGTTCCACGTACTTCCGGGTACACGGGTCCGGGCCGTTATCTGACGCTGACCACGTGCGAACCGGAATGGGGTCACAGTCATCGTCTGATCGTCTGGGCGCACCTGGACTCCACCCAGCCTGTGGAGGCCGGGAAACCTGAGGCGTTGCGCCGTTAGTCTGGTGGCTGTACGGCGTGGGTCTGGTGCCGTGGTACGACGGAAGGGACGGCATGTACGGCTGGGTCTGGCGGCATCTGCCGGGGAACACGTGGGTGAAGGCGCTGATCTCACTCGCCCTGGTCGTGGCCGTGGTCTATGTCCTCTTCCAGTTCGTCTTCCCGTGGGCGGAACCGCTTCTGCCCTTCAACGATGTGACGGTGGACAACCAGTGAGCGCGCGCATTCTCGTCGTCGACAACTACGACAGCTTCGTCTTCAACCTGGTCCAGTACCTGTACCAGCTGGGCGCCGAGTGCGAGGTCCTGCGCAACGACGAGGTGTCTACGGCGCATGCCCAGGACGGCTTCGACGGTGTTCTGCTCTCCCCGGGGCCCGGTACTCCGGAGCAGGCGGGCGTCTGTGTGGACATGGTCCGGCACTGCGCCGCCACGGGTGTCCCGGTCTTCGGCGTCTGCCTCGGTATGCAGTCGATGCAGGTGGCGTACGGCGGGGTCGTGGACCGTGCGCCCGAGCTGCTGCACGGTAAGACCTCGCTGGTGGAGCATGCGGGCGGGGGTGTCTTCGCGGGTCTGCCCTCGCCGTTCACGGCGACGCGCTATCACTCGCTGGCCGCCGAGCCGGCCACGGTCCCGGCCGAGCTGGAGGTCACGGCCCGGACGCACGACGGCATAGTGATGGGCCTGAGGCACCGGGAACTGCCGGTCGAGGGTGTGCAGTTCCACCCGGAGTCGGTGCTGACCGAGCACGGGCACCGGATGCTGGCCAACTGGCTGGTGGAGTGCGGCGACCAGGGCGCGGTGGCGAGGTCGGCGGGGCTCGCCCCGGTGGTGGGCAGGGCCTCGGCGTGACGGCGCTGCGCCCCGAGCGCGAGTCCGACACCTCGTACGGGCAGCAGTCGTACGGGGCGCGGGGTGCGTTCGAGGACTGGTCGGGCTCAGGGGCGTACGGCGCTTCCCCGCAGCCGGAACCGCAGCCGGAACCGCAGCCGAATCCGCAGCCGAATCCGCAGCTGAGTCCGCAGCCGCAGCCGTACATGTCAGAGCCGGAGCCGGATCCGTACGCGGCGTCGTACGAGCCGCTCCCGGAGGAGCCGTACCTGCCTCCTGTCGACGAGGAGACGGTGGCGCTGCGGATACCGGATCCGCCGCCCGCGGACGGTGACTCCGTGGCGGGCTCTCCGGGCTCGTCCGCCTCCCGGCAGGCCGGACCGGCCCATGGCGGCCGGGCGGCCCGCAGAAAGGCCGCCAAGCGCCGTCACGGGCGCCATGGCGGTGCTCCGGACGCCCGACCGGCTCAGGAGGAGTCGGCTCAGGAGGGTCGGCGGGCGCCGCTGTCACGGGTGGAGGCGCGGCGGCAGGCGAAGGCGCGCAAGCCGGGCGCGGCGGTCGTCGCCAGCCGGGCGATCGGTGAGGTGTTCATCACGACCGGCGTGCTGATGCTCCTGTTCGTCACCTACCAGCTGTGGTGGACGAACGTCCGGGCGCACGCGCAGGCGGGCAGCGAGGCCAGCAGCCTCCAGGACGACTGGGCGAGCGGCAAGCGCAAGCCGGGGGCCTTCGAGCCGGGGCAGGGCTTCGCCATCCTGCACATCCCGAAGCTGGACGTGGTCGTGCCGATCGCCGAGGGCACGAGCAACAAGGGCGTCCTGGACCGGGGCATGGTCGGGCACTACGCGGACGGTGCGCTGAAGACCGCGATGCCGGGTGACAAGAGCGGAAACTTCGGGCTCGCGGGTCATCGCAACACGCATGGAGAACCGTTCCGGTACATCAACAGGCTCACGCCGGGTGATCCGATCGTGGTGGAGACGCAGGACGAGTACTTCGTCTACAAGATGGCGTCGATCCTGCCGGTGACCCCGCCGAGCAACACGAGCGTCCTGAAGCCCGTCCCCACCGGGTCGGGTTTCACCGGGCCCGGCCGTTACATCACGCTGACCACGTGCACGCCGGAGTTCACCAGCAAGTACCGGATGATCGTCTGGGGCAAGATGGTCGAGGAACGGCCGCGCAGCAAGGGCAAGCCGGATGCGCTCGTCAGTTAAGGGCAGATGACCAGTGGCAGCGACCACCGACACGGATCACGAAGAGCACATCGGCGCGCCCGCGTCCCGGCCGGCGGCGGCACGCCGTCGGCCCGGCCCGATCGCCATAGCGGTCAGTGTCTTCGGGGAACTCCTCATCACCGCGGGCCTGGTCCTCGGGCTGTTCGTCGTCTACTCGCTGTGGTGGACGAACGTCGTCGCCGACCGTGCGGCCGGCAAGCAGGCCGACAAGGTCCGTGACGACTGGGCTCACGGGCGGGGCGGTCCCGGTGTGCTGGACACCAAGAACGGCATCGGCTTCCTGCATGTGCCCGCGATGAAGAACGGCGAGGTCCTGGTCGAGAAGGGCACGTCGAACAAGATCCTCAACGACGGTGTCGCCGGCTACTACACCGACCCGGTCAAGGCGGCCCTGCCGATGTCGGGCAAGAACGGCAACTTCTCCCTCGCGGCCCATCGCGACGGCCACGGCGCCCGGTTCCACAACATCGACAAGATCAAGAAGGGCGACCCGATCGTCTTCGAGACGAAGGACAAGTGGTACGTCTACAAGGTCTACGACATCCTTCCCGAGACCTCGAAGTACAACGTCAAGGTCCTGTCCAAGGTCCCGAAGGAATCGGGGAAGAAGAAGCCGGGCCACTACATCACCCTGACGACCTGCACGCCTGTGTACACGAGCACGTACCGCTACATCGTGTGGGGTGAGCTGGAGCGGGTCGAGAAGGTGGACAGCGAGCGGACTCCGCCGGAGGAACTGCGCTGATCGTCCTCCTTGGGGGAGGCCGGCCGCTAGCATGACGGAGGCCCGAAGCCGCAACCATCTTTTGCGGCTTCGGGCCTTTTGCCGTGGTCCGGTTTCACTCCAGGACGGTCAGTGGCGCCCCGGCGCTCCACTCCTCCAACAGCCCGCGGTGTACGGCGGTGATGCCGCTCTCGGCTGCGATGTTCAGGGCGTCGCGGGTGAAGGGGCAGGTCGCCACGAACAGGGCCACCTCGGATTGGTGCAGGACCTTGGCGGCCCCGACGAACTTCTGGACGTCGGGGCTGGTGATGGAGAGGTGCGGCGCGAATCTCTTGCACTGGACGACGATGCGCCGCCCGTCGGCCGTGAGTGCGGTGATGTCGATGCCTCGGTCCCTTCCGCCGCCTTGAACGACGACGTTGGTGCAGCCGTCGCGGCGCAGCAGCTCGGCGACGCGTTCTTCGAACTCGCGGCCGTTCATGGCGTCCATGGAGGCCATGACTCCGGCGAGGGGACGGCCTTCGCGTGGGCCTTCCAGCCGCTGCAGCCGGGCGTTGTGCTGTCGGAGCCGCTTTTCGATGCGCTGGACGCCTGCCCGTAGGGCGATGAGCTCTCGCTGGTGCTCGCCCGACGTTTCGATCAGGGCGTTGAACATGGGGACGACGGTCTTGCCCAGGATGTGGGTGATGCGCTGGTCGATCCTGTCGTCGAGGGATACGACGTCGGCCGGGACAGGGTTTTCCACAGGCTGTGTGCGTGCCTGGTACTCCATGTCGAGGAGATAGACACGCACGTGACGTGCGACTTCGCTGTCACGGAGCAGCATGGCGACGTTGAGGACGGCGCGTCGGGAGAAGAGGGCGAGGGACCGGGTGCGGGACTGGATTCCACTGAGTTGCTTCAAGTAACTCAGTTCTGTGCCTGTCAGAACTCGGTACCCGCTCGCCTCGAGCTCGGCACGGTGATCGTGCACGAGGGCACGGATGGTCTCGACCGTGACGTTGAAGTACGTCGCCACCATCGCCGTCGTCACATGCATCCCGTCCGGCAGCAGCGTCAGTGTCTTGACTCTGTCGAGTACGTCCGTGCGGTCGAGCACGCTGCAGCGCAGAGTCGGCGATTCCAGCAGCGCGGTTTCGTTGATCACGTCTTGCCCTTCGGCTCGTATGGCCGGGGTGGAGTTCCGATGCCTCACCCCACCCGGTGAACGAGTCATGAAATGTGAAGACACGATCGATGGGCGTACGAGTCTGCGAGGCAGGCCTGAAACGCCCTAACGCTGAAGCGGCGCGCCCAGGGCGGATCCCGGGCTCCGGGTCGAAGTGCTGCTGAGACAGGACTAACTGATGGAACATCATGCCGTCGAGGTCGTCGAACAGGACGCGGCAGTGTTCTCGCGGCTCGGGTGAGCCAAGGGTCGCGAGCCTCTGGGAGACCCAAGCGATCAGGGATTCCTGGGCGCGGTTCAGTGGCTCGCGGACGGTGGCCCGGGCCGAGGGCGTGGCGGGTCAGGTGGGTCAGGGCTTCGACGAAGGCCTTGGGTTCTTCTCAGGACAAAGCCGAAGGGGGCCTGCCCGCATGACCTGCGGGCAAGCCCCCTTCACCTGCTCGTCATTCCACCGTGGCTCAGGTGGTGAGGTTGTACTTGAAGCCGCTGAACTTGTCGCCGCTCTTGATGAGCGAGACGCGCACGCCGACCTTGATGTTCTCGGGCACCTGGCTCCCGAAGCACTGGTACTCGTGCGTCAGGGCGGGCTGCTTCGTCTTCAGCTGGGCGATCGTCTTGTAGTCGCTCATCCTGAAGAGGTGGATCTCGACGGCGTAGCCATCGCTCTGGTCGTCGTAGACGGTCAGGCAGTCCCCGTCATGACCGAAAGCGCCCCTGCCGCCCGGGTCCCAGTCCGTCGTCTCGACGAAGCCGCTGTTGGTCCCGGCGTTCGCCGTCCCCGAGGCGAGGAAGGTCAGGGCGCAGGCAGCCCCCAGGGCTGCCACGATTCGCTTCTTGATGATTACCCCCATGTGGTCATGTCGTGTTCAAGACACGATCATGGCGTGATCATAACCCAGCAGATACGAAGGCGCCCCAGCACCGAGGGTGCTGGGGCGCCTTCCGTACGCGGCGCGGTCAGTCGTCCTCGGTGCGGCCGTCGAGGCCGCCGAAGATGCCGCCGTTGCCGTTGCCGCCGTTGTTGTTGCCGCCTCCGACGCCGACGGTCTGCAGAGTGATCGTCGTGCCCGCGGGGTCGTCGACCTCCTGGTTGCCCTGCGGGTCCTGGCCGGTGACGAGGGCGGTGTCGCTCTGGTCGCTGCCGCCCGCGAACTGGATGTTCGTGAAGCCGGCCGCGGCCAGGGCCTGCTTGGCCTGGCCGACCGTCTGGCCGACGACCTGAGGCACGCGCGCCTTCTGCTTTTCCTTCTTGCCGATCTGGATGTTCACCGACGAGTTCTTGTCGACGGAGGAGCCGGCCTGCGGCGTGGTCTGGATGACCTTGCCGACCTGGTTGTCGTCCTGGGTGTCGACCTCGGTGCAGTTGCCCACCAGGTTGTTGGCGGTCATCTGCGCCTTGGCCTGGTCACAGCTCTGGCCGAGGACGTCCGGGACGGTGGACTTCTCCTCCGCCTTGGCGATGGTGAGGGTGATCTTGGATCCCTTCTCCACCTCCTCGCCCAGGGCCGGGTCCTGCTCGAGGACGGTGCCGGGGTCCTCTGAGGACTCCTTCGGCTTCGTCTCGACCACGAACTTGTACTTGTCGCCCTCCAGCGTCGCCCTGGCGTCGTCGATGATGTCGCCGACGACACTCGGCACGGCCACCTTCGGCGCCCCGGTCGACACGGTCAGGGAGATGGTGTCGTTCTTCTTGACGCTCGTCCCGGCCTGCGGATCCTGGTCGCAGACCTTGCCCTTGCTCTGGCTCTCGCAGGGCTTGTTGGTGGTGGTCAGCTTGAGATCGCTGTTCTTCGCCAGCCGCTTCGCGTCCGGCAGCGTTTCGCCGACGAAGTTCGGAGTGGGAACCGCGTCGTTGCCGACCCCGTTGCCACTGAACGCCCACCGTCCGATCAGGATCGCGCCCACCAGCACCAGGATGCCCGCCGCCACCAGCAGGATCGTGGAGGTGCTGGACTTGCGCTGCTGCCCGCGGCGCCGGTCGGGGCGGTCGTCGTAGCCGTAGCCGCCGTCGTCCGGGCCCACGGGGGGCAGCATGGACGTGGCGCCCGCGCCGGAGTCCGCGCGCAGGGCCGTCGTCGGCTGGTCGTCTGGGTAGCCGCCGTAGCCCACCGAGCCCATCGCGGCCGTGGCGGCGACCGGCTGGCCGTCGAGGCAGGCCTCGATGTCGGCGCGCATCTCGTCGGCCGACTGGTACCGGTAGTCGGGGTCCTTGACGAGGGCCTTCAGCACGATCGCGTCCATCTCGGGCGTGATCTCGGGATCGAAGACCGACGGGGACTGGGGCTCTTCCCGTACGTGCTGGTACGCGACGGCGACCGGGGAGTCGCCCACGAACGGCGGACGGACCGTCAGCAGCTCGTAGAGCAGACAGCCGGTCGAGTAGAGGTCCGACCTCGCGTCGACCTGCTCGCCCTTCGCCTGCTCCGGAGAGAGGTACTGGGCGGTGCCGATGACGGCCGAGGTCTGGGTCATCGTCATGCCGGAGTCGCCCATGGCGCGGGCGATGCCGAAGTCCATGACCTTGACCTGGCCGTTGCGCGTCAGCATGACGTTGGCCGGCTTGATGTCGCGGTGGACGATGCCGGCTCTGTGCGAGTACTCAAGGGCCTGGAGGATGCCGATGGTCATCTCCAGCGTCCGCTCCGGCAGCAGCTTGCGACCGGAGTGCAGAAGCTCACGGAGCGTCGAGCCGTCCACGTACTCCATGACGATGTACGGGATCGACACGTTGTCGATGTAGTCCTCGCCCGTGTCGTAGACCGCGACGATCGCGGGATGGTTGAGCGAGGCGGCCGACTGGGCCTCCCGGCGGAACCGGGCCTGGAAGGAAGGGTCACGCGCGAGATCCGCGCGCAGCGTCTTCACCGCCACGGTGCGGCCGAGGCGGGTGTCATGCGCGAGGTAGACCTCCGCCATGCCACCACGCCCGAGCACCTGGCCCAGTTCGTACCGGCCGCCGAGGCGACGCGGCTCTTCCATAGCTACCTACCAGCCCTCTCCGTCGGTCCCGACCGGCACGCTTGTACGGTCGGAGGCTGCCGTCCGGGCCTACCGTACCCGGCTCGCTTTGTGTGACCTGGCCAAGCCCGTCAGCCGATACAGGACCGGTATCGCAACGTGCACCGATGTGAAACAGACGTGAGCGGGGTCACTTCTTGCTGTTGATGACCGCCTCCATCACGTTCCTCGCGATCGGCGCCGCGAGGCCGCCGCCGGAGATGTCGTCACGGACGGCGTTGTCGTCCTCGATCACGACCGCCACGGCCACCGGTGCGCCGCCGTCGTTGTCCTTGGCGTAGGAGATGAACCACGCGTAGGGGTTCTCGCTGTTGTCGACACCGTGCTGGGCGGTACCGGTCTTGCCGCCCACCTTGACGCCGTCGATCTTGGCGTTGGCGCCGGTGCCCTTGTCGACGACCGTCTCCATCATCGACTGGAGGATCTGGGCGTTCTCCGAGGACATCGGCTGGCTGAGCTCTTCCGGCTCGGTCTTCTCGATGGTGTCGACGCTGCGGGCCTGGAGCTCGTCGACCATGTACGGCTTCATCAGCTTGCCGTCGTTGGCGACGGCCGAGGCGACCATGGCCATCTGCAGCGGGGTCGAGGCGGTGTTGAACTGGCCGATCGACGACAGCGCGGTCTCCGACGGGTTCATGTCGTCGGAGAAGACCGAGGCGTTGGCGCGGACCGGGGTGAACTGCTCCTCGGTGAAGCCGAACTTCTTGGCCATCGCCAGCATCTTCTCGTTGCCGAGGTCGGAGCCGATCTTGCCGAAGACGGTGTTGCAGGAGTACTGGAGCGCCACCCGCAGGGTCGCGTTCTTGCAGGGGATGTTCCCCTCGTTCTTCAGCGGAGTCGTGGTCCCCGGCATGGTCCACGGCAGCGGCGTCTCCGTCTTCTGGTCCGCCTCCGAGTACAGCCCGTCCTCCAGCGCGGCGGCCGCGGTGAGCACCTTGAAGGTGGAACCCGGCGGGTAGGTCTCGCGCAGCGCCCGGTTGAGCGTCGGGTCGTCGGGGTTGTTCTTCTTCTCCAGCTTCTGCCAGGCCTTGGTGTCCGTGGTCGTGGAGTTCCCGGCGAAGGTCGACGGGTCGTACGACGGGTAGGAGGACAGAGCCAGGATCTTGCCGGTGGACGGCTCAAGAGCCACCACCGCTCCCTTGGCGCCCTGCTTCTTCAGACCGTTGTACGCGGCCTTCTGCGCGGCGCCGTTCAGCGTGGTGACGACGTTGCCGCCCTCTTGCTTCTTGCCCGTGAGCATGTCGAGGGTGTTGCGGAAGAACAGCCGGTCGTCGTTGCCGGTGAGGATGCCGTCCTCGAGGTTCTCCAGCTGCGTGGCACCGAAGGCCTGCGAGGCGTAGCCGGTGACCGGCGCCCACATCGCGCCGTCCTTGTAGGTGCGCTTGAACTTGAAGTCGCTGCCCGATGTTTCCTTGGAGCCGGTGATCGGCTTGCCGTCGACGATGATGTCGCCGCGCGGCGAGGCGTAGCGCTCGATGGTGACCCGGCGGTTGTTCTTGTTGGTGCGGAGTTCGTCGGCCTGGACGTACTGGATCCAGTTGTCGCGGATCAGCAGGGCCAGGACGAGGAGACCGCAGAAGATCGCGATCCGGCGCAGGGGCTTGTTCATGACGGGCGGACCACCTGGGTCATCTCGGCGTCGGGGTTGCTTGCCGGGGCGGGGGCCGGGCGGCGTGCGGTGTCGCTGATGCGCAGCAGGATGCCGATCAGGGCCCAGTTGGCGATCACGGAGGATCCGCCGTAGGCGACGAACGGCAGCGTCATACCGGTCAGCGGGATGAGGCCCATCACACCGCCGGCCACGACGAAGACCTGGAGGCCGAAGGCGCCTGACAGGCCGATGGCCAGCAGCTTGCCGAACGGGTCGCGGGCCGCGAGCGAGGTGCGCACGCCCCGCTCGATGATCAGGCCGTAGATCAGCAGGATCGCCATGACGCCCGCAAGACCCAGCTCCTCGCCGAAGGTCGCGAGGATGAAGTCGGAGTTGGCGGCGAAGCCGATGAGGTCGGAGTTGCCCTGCCCGAGTCCGGTGCCGAGGGTGCCGCCCGAGCCGAAGGCCCACAGGGCCTGCATGGCCTGTTCGGAGTGGACGATGCCGTCCTGGACGCCGGCCCGGGAGAGCTCGAACTCGCGCATCGGGTCGAGCCAGGCCTGCACACGGGTCTGGATGTGCGGTTCGAAGCTCGCCACACCGACGGCGCCGACCGCGGACATCAGCAGACCGAAGACGATCCAGCTGGTCCGCTCGGTGGCGACGTACAGCATGATGACGAACATCCCGAAGAACAGCAGGGATGTGCCGAGGTCGGTCTCGAAGACCAGGATGAGGATCGACATCACCCAGACGACCAGGATCGGACCCAGGTCGCGGCCACGCGGCAGGTACAGGCCCATGAAGCGGCGGCTGGCCAGGGCCAGGGCGTCCCGCTTGACCATGAGGTAGCCGGCGAAGAAGACCGCGAGGGCGATCTTCGCGAACTCGCCGGGCTGGAGCGTGCCGAGGCCGGGGATCTTGATCCAGATCTTGGCGCCGTAGACGTCCGCGCCGAGGCCGGGCACGAGGGGCAGGACCAGCAGGAACAGCGCGCCCGCCATGGAGATGTACGTGTAGCGCTGCAGGACGCGGTGGTCCTTGAGGAAGATCAGCACGACCACCAGCAGGGCGACGCCCATCGCGGAGTACAGCAGCTGGCGCGGTGCGGCCTCGACGAAGTTGGGGCTCGCCTGGAGCTTCTTCGACTGGTCCAGGCGCCAGATGGCGACCAGCCCGATGCCGTTCAGCAGCGTGGCCAGCGGCAGCATCAGCGGGTCCGCGTAGGGCGCGAACTTCCGTACGACGAGATGGCCCACGCCGGCCAGCAGGCCGAGGCCCAGGCCGTAGCCCAGCAGGCCGGCGGGCACCTCGTCATTGATGGCCAGCCCGACATTGGCGTAGGCGAAGACCGGGATGACGACGGCGAACACCAGCAGCGCGAGCTCGGTGTTGCGCCGGCTCGGCGCACCGATCGCGCCGATCGTGGACGTGTGGTGCGTCGGCGAGTTCGACGTATTCGTACTGCTCATCGTGTGACAGGGCCTCTCACGGCTTGCCTACTGCTTACCGCACAGCGAGACGACCTTCTGCTCTTCCTCCGAGAGGCTGGGGCCGGGGCTGGGAGTAGGTGCGGTCGTGGACGGGGGCGTGGACTTCTCAGGCGCCGACGGCGAGCCCGACGGGTTCGACGGGTTCGGCGTCGGTGTGGCCTTGGACGTGAAGGAGGCGGGAGTGGTTCCCGTGGTGCCCCCGGCCTCGCCTTCGCCGGTCTTGGAGTTGTTCCGGCTCTCGGCGTCGCGCCGCTGCGCTTCCTTCTTGCACGCGGAGGCCTGCACCGACAGTTCCTGGATCTTCGACTGGGCGTTCTTCAGGCCGCCCTCGGCGATGGTCGCCTTGACCAGCTTCTGCTGGTAGGGCGGCAGGTACTTGAGTTCGATGTCGGGGTGGTCCTTCTCGATCTCCGACAGCGACACCCAGGCCAGATCCTGGCTGATGCCCCGGTACAGCGCGACGTGCTCGTCCTCGGCGCCGACGTAGTACTGCGTCTGCGTCCAGCGCCAGCCGCCGTAGAGTCCGCCGCCGATGACGGCCAGCGCGAGGGCGCCGTAGAAGGATCTCTTCAGCCAGCGGCCCTTGCGGCGTGGCTTGACGAAGTCGTCGTCGCCGTAGTCCAGGCCGGTCGCCGGGATGTAGCCGGTGGTGTCGCCGGAGCCGGGCGGGCCGAACTCGCCTCCGCCGCCGTGCCCGTGCCCCTGGCGGCCGAGGCCGGAGGCGCGGCCGGCGGGGGTCTGCATGATGCCGTTGTCGTGCAGCTGGTGCTGGTTCTCGGCGACGGCGCCGACCACGACCGGGGTGTCGGAGAGCTGCCCCGCGAGGGTGTCGCCGGTGTCCAGGTCGAGGACGTCGGCGACGATCACGGTGATGTTGTCCGGGCCGCCGCCGCGCAGTGCCAGCTCGATCAGGTTCTGGACGGTGTCCTGGGGGCCCTGGTAGCTGGCGAGGGTGTCCTCCAGGGTCTGGTGGGACACCACGCCGGACAGGCCGTCGGAGCAGATCAGGTAGCGGTCGCCGGCGCGGACCTCGCGGATGGACAGGTCCGGCTCGACGTGGTCGCCGGAGCCGAGCGCGCGCATCAGCAGCGACCGCTGCGGGTGGGTCGTGGCCTCTTCCTCGGTGATGCGGCCCTCGTCGACCAGGCGCTGCACCCAGGTGTGGTCCTGTGTGATCTGTGTCAGGACGCCGTCGCGGAGGAGGTAGGCGCGGGAGTCGCCGACGTGTACGAGGCCGAGGCGCTGGCCCGTCCAGAGCAGGGCGGTCAGGGTGGTCCCCATGCCCTCAAGCTGGGGGTCCTCCTCGACCATGGAGCGCAGCTGGTCGTTGGCGCGCTGGACGGCCGTGCCGAGCGAGGTGAGGACGTCGGAGCCGGGGACGTCGTCGTCGAGCGCGACGATGGTGGAGATCGCCTCGGAGGAGGCGACCTCACCGGCCGCGGCGCCGCCCATGCCGTCGGCGATGGCGAGCAGGCGCGGGCCGGCGTAACCGGAGTCCTCGTTGCCCTCCCGGATCATCCCCTTGTGCGATCCGGCGGCGAAGCGCAGTGACAGACTCATGCGCACCTCGCCTGTCGGCTCCGGGTACAGCCGGTCGTGTCGAGCCACACTGCCCACCCTCCGGTCGGGAGCGCGCGGGGGCCCGGGAGGCCCGCCACCGCGTGCTCGCTCCGCTCGCGCTCATTCATTGGTGTAGCACTACTTCCGCAGCTCGATGACGGTCTTGCCGATGCGGATCGGCGCGCCCAGCGCAATCGGTGTGGGAGTCGTCAGCCGGTTCCGGTCCAGGTACGTGCCGTTGGTGGAGCCGAGGTCCTCGACGATCCACTGGCCGTCGCGGTCCGGGTAGATCCTGGCATGACGGCTGGACGCGTAGTCGTCGTCCAGCACGATCGTCGAGTCGTGCGCCCGGCCCAGGGAGATGGTCTGGCCCTGGAGCGCGACCGTCGTGCCGGTGAGGGTGCCCTCGGTCACGACCAGCTTGGTGGGGGCGTTACGGCCGCGTCGGCCGCCGGCGGGCTGCTGGCGCTGCTGCGGTGGCGCCTGGCGGGCGGCCTGCTGCTGCCGGCCGGCCTCGCGGCGCGATCCGCGCTGCGTGACACGCGTCCCGAACAGGTCGCTGCGGATGACCTGCACGGCCACGATCACGAACAGCCACAGTACGGCCAGGAAACCCAGCCGCATGACCGTGAGGGTCAGCTCTGACATTGCCCCCGCTTCACCCTTCGGCTTGCCGGTAAATGATGGTGGTGCTGCCCACGACGATCCGCGAGCCGTCGCGGAGCGTAGCGCGGGTGGTGTGCTGCCCGTCCACCACGATGCCGTTGGTGGATCCGAGATCCTGGATCGTCGAGGGCGTTCCGGTCCGGATCTCGCAGTGCCGGCGGGAGACGCCGGGGTCGTCGATCCGCACGTCGGCGTCGGTGCTGCGGCCCATCACGAGCGTCGCGCGGGAGATCTGATGGCGGGTGCCGTTGATCTCGATCCAGTGGCGGGTACGTCCGCCGGAGGCCGGGGCGGCGGGAGGCCGCTGGCCGCCTGCGGGCTGCGGGTAGCCGTACCCGCCGGGGCGGCCGCCGGGCGGCGGCGCGGACGGCATGGGCGGTGCGCCGGCGGGCGATCCGGCGGCCGGCGGGTAGCCGTAGCCACCGCCGCCGCGTCCGCCCTGCGGGGCGGCGGGCGCGGCGGCGCCGCCTCCCGGGCCGTCCTGCTGGCTGCTGGAGGAGGCGAGCGTACGGCTGCGCACCCGGTACAGGCCGGTGTCGAGGTCGTCCGCCTTCTCCAGGTGGACCTTGATCGGGCCCATGAAGGTGTAGCGCTGCTGCTTGGCGTAGTCGCGCACCATGCCGGCGAGCTCGTCGCCGAGCTGGCCGGAGTAGGGGCTGAGCCGCTCGAAGTCCGGCGTGCTCAGCTCGACGATGAAGTCGTTGGGCACGACCGTCCGGTCGCGGTTCCAGATGGTGGCGTTGTTGTCGCACTCGCGCTGGAGAGCTCCCGCGATCTCCACGGGCTGGACCTCGGACTTGAACACCTTGGCAAAGGTGCCGTTGACCAGACCTTCGAGACGTTGCTCGAACTTCTTCAGGACTCCCATGGGGCACCTCCTCCTTGGCTGCCGTCCTGTGTACTGCCCTGCGGGCCGCTTGCCGGGTACTGCTGGTACTGCTTACTGATCGTATCCACGCGCCGGTCGATCGGCTGGTTCCCCCTGTCAGTGCGGCCGACGGGTGTCGACGCATGACGAAGTTCCCTGTGGAGCTCTTCTTCGAACTCTTCCGGTGGTACCGCTGCGCGTCACCGCCTCGCGTACCCCTGCCAAGGATCGTAGAGGCGGCCGTGGACCAGTGTCCCGCACCGGGCTGTGGACCCGGACCGCCTCCTGGGGAGACAAGGGGTACCGGTACGAGGTTGATACGTGAAGCAGTGCGTGTTGATACGTGGCCAGGACATCGAAGGTTCGGGGGCGGGTCTGCCTGCGGGGACAAGGGATGTGAACCCACCCCTTCCTGCGTGCTAATGTTCTGGGTGTCGGAAGGCGCCGGGCCCGCAAGGGACAGGAGCCCAGGACACACCCAAATGCGCGGGTGGCGGAATAGGCAGACGCGCTGGATTCAGGTTCCAGTGCCCGCAAGGGCGTGGGGGTTCAACTCCCCCCTCGCGCACAGTGAGAACCGATGAAACGGGTCTCTGCCGGTGACGGAAGTCACGGCAGGGGCCCGTTTCTCGTTGCCGTGATCCCTGTGAGGCATCACACAGCCTGGTCAGGCCCCCCGACGGGCCTCGCGCGTGAGCTATATCACGGCGGCCGGGTCCTCGCCGTGAGCCGTCGGGCCCGGTGGGTCGACTGGTACCGCGGTACCACTCGGGCGCCGAAGAGTCGCCTCCGGTCCCAGGGCCGGGGCGGGCCGCGCTCCTAGCTTCGAAGGCAGGCATCGCGGCGCGTCCGCGGGCCGGTCCGAGTACGAGGCGGGAAGGGCCCACTCCCATGATCGAAGCGCGAGAGCTGACGAAGCGCTACGGCGACAAGACGGTCGTCGACAACCTGAGCTTCACCGTGAAGCCCGGTGAGGTGACCGGTTTCCTCGGCCCCAATGGCGCGGGCAAGTCCACGACGATGCGCATGATCGTCGGCCTGGACTCCCCCACCAGGGGCTCGGTCACCGTGGGCGGCGCGGCGTACGCCCGGCATTCCGCGCCCCTGCAGGAGATCGGCACGCTGCTGGAGGCCAAGTCCGTCCACCCCGGGCGCAGTGCGCGCGGCCATCTGATGGCGCTCGCGCACACCCACGGCATTCCGCGCCGCCGGGTGGACGAGGTCATCGAGCTGGCCGGACTGACCAGCGTGGCCGGCAAGCGCGTCGGCGCCTTCTCGCTCGGCATGGGCCAGCGGCTCGGCATCGCCTGCGCCCTGCTGGGCGACCCGGCGATCGTCATGCTCGACGAACCGGTCAACGGCCTGGACCCCGAGGGCGTGCTGTGGGTGCGCAATCTGCTGCGCTCCCTGGCCGACGAGGGCCGGGCCGTGATGCTGTCCTCGCACCTGATGAGCGAGACCGCGCTGATCGCCGACCACCTGGTGATCATCGGACGGGGACGGCTGCTCGCCGACACGACCGTCGACGACTTCACCCGGGAGGCAGGCGGGGGAGGCGTGAAGGTCTGCACCGCCGAGGCCATGCGGCTGCGTTCGCTGCTGGCCGGGCCGGACGTCACGATCAGCTCCTCCTCCGCCGAGGAGCTCATGGTCGCCGGACGGGATGCCCGGGAGATCGGGGCGATCGCCGCGCGGCACGGGGTGACGCTGTACGAACTCACTCCGCGGGCCGTCTCGTTGGAGGCGGCGTTCATGGAACTCACCCGGGATGTCGTCGAGTACCAGAGTGCTCCGGCCGCCACCGCCGGGTCCGATCGAAGGGCCGCCTGATGACTGTCACCTCGCCGGTCCCGGCACATCCGACGAAGTACAAGGTGACCGGCCTGCGGGTGCTGCGCTCGGAGTGGGCCAAGTTCTGGTCGCTGCGCTCCAGTTGGATCACGCTGGGCGTCGCCGTCGTGCTGCTGATCGCGCTCGGCGCGATCGCCTCCGCCACCTACAGCCCCGATGCCGCCGCCGACAGCGGCCCGCCCGGCGGCCCGGGTTCCGGTACCCAGGACGCGGTGAGCCTGGCGCTGCTCGGCGTCACCTTCGCCTCCCTTGCCGTGGGCGTCCTCGGGGTGCTGCTGTCCGCCGGTGAGTACACCACCGGCATGATCCGCTCCACCCTCACCGCCGTGCCGCGCCGGCTGCCGGTCCTGTGGTCCAAGGCAGCCGTGATCGGTCCCATCGCCCTGGTGCTCACCACCATCGGCGCGCTGGCCGCCTTCCAGCTGGGCACCCTCGGTCTCGACGGCGAGAGGATCGCCCTGTCCCTGAGCGACGACGGTGTGCTGCGCGGCCTCGCCGGAGCCGGTCTCTATCTCGGCCTGGTCGCCGTGGCCGGTGTGGCGCTGGGGGTGCTGCTGCGCTCCTCCGCCGGCGCGATCGCGGTCCTGGTCGGCGTCCTGCTCATCCTGCCCGGCCTGGCCTCGCTGCTGCCCGACTCCCTGTACGACACGATCAACCCCTACTTCCCCAGCAACGCGGGGTCGGCCATGTACGCCCTGCACGAGTCCTCGGGCGCCCTCTCGCCGGGGGCCGGGCTCGCGGTCTTCGCCGGCTGGGTGGCGCTCACCCTCGCCGGGGCCGCGTTCCGGCTCCGCGGGACCGACGCCTGACCAGGGCACGAGGACAATGGTGTCCATGAGCGCGGAACGCGCGGCGGCCGCCGCGGACACCGCCCGGGGGGCGGCGCTCCCGCCCTCCGGGTTCGACGCCGACTGGGCCCACCCGGTCCTGGGGCGGATGTGGCGCGGCCGGCAGGACCGGCAGCGGCTGGACCGCCGGCATCCGTGGCTGCTCGACACGGCGGTGGTGCTGTTCGTCGTCCTGATCAGCCTGCCCGACCTGCTCGCCGACCGCGGCCACGGCCCCTTCGGGGAAGCGGTCCACCGAGGTCAGCTGCCGTCGGGGGTCCTGTATCTCTTCGCCGCCGCGCTCATCGTGCCGCTGTGGTGGCGGCGCAGGGCCCCGGCCGTCACCTTCTTCGTGATCGCGTTCGTCTCCCTCGTGCAGTGGTCGTTCGGGGTGTGGCAGCAGGCCGGCGTCAGTACGCTCGTCGCCCTGTACTCGCTGGCTCTGCACGGTTCGTTGCGGGCGCTGGGCTGGGCCGCCGCGGTGACGGTCGCCGAGACGACGGTGGCGGTCTGCGTCCTGGTCGACATCGGGAATCCGCTGCGCGGCCTGTTCTTCCTGCTGGGGACGGCGACGGCGGCCATGGCCGTGGGGCTGACCCTGCGGATCCGCCGGATGTATCTGGCGGCGCTGGAGGACCGGGCCCGGCGCCTGGAGGTCGAGCGCGATCAGCGGGTCCGGCTCACCGCCGCGGCCGAACGCTCCCGGGTCGCCCGGGAGATGCACGACATCGTGGGCCACAATCTCTCGGTCATGGTCAGTGTGGCCGACGGTGCCGCGACCCTCGCCGCCCATCGCGAGGAGCAGTCCGCCGAGGCCCTGCGGATCCTCGGTGACACCGGCCGCCAGGCCATGAGCGAGCTGCGCCGCATGCTGGGTGTCCTGCGCGAGGACCAGGAGGAGGAGCGGCCGCTCGGCCCCCAGCCCGGCATCCGGGATCTCGACGCCCTGCTGGCCCGGGTCCGCGCGGCCGGGGTGCCGGTGACGTACCGGACCGTGGGTGATCTCGACGGGCTGGGCGGCGGAGTGCAGCTCACCGTGTACCGCATCGTCCAGGAATCGCTGACCAACACCCTCAAGCACGCGGGGACCGGCACGTCCGCCGAGGTCACCCTCGCCGTCGAGGCGGGCGAGGTGCGGGTCCGGGTCGCCGACACCGGGGCACCGCCGGGGGCACTCCCGCGGGCGAAGCCGGCGACGAGGGACGACGGCCCCGGCCACGGCCTGGTCGGCGTCCGCCAGCGGGCCGCCATGTACGGCGGGACCGTCATCATCGGACCGCGCGACACCGGCCACGGCTGGCTCGTGGACGTCGTGCTCGACGTACCACCGGGAGAACGACTGCCATGACCACCGTCCTCGTCGCAGACGACCAGCCCCTGCAGCGCATGGGGGTCCGCATGCTCCTGCAGGGCACGCCGGGCCTGGAACCCGTGGGCGAGGCCGAGCACGGCGCCGAGGCCGTGCGCATGGCCGCCGAGCTGCGTCCCGACGTCGTCCTCATGGACGTCCGGATGCCCGGCATGGACGGTATCGAGGCCACCCGCCGGATCGTCGCGTCCGGCGGCCGCACCCGCGTCCTCATCGTGACCACCTTCGACCTGGACGAGTACGCCTACGAGGGCCTGCGGGCCGGTGCCAGCGGCTTCCTGCTCAAGGACGCCCGCCCCGAGGAACTCGTCGCCGGCATCCACGCGGTCGCGACCGGTGACGCCGTCGTGGCTCCCCGCCTCACCCGGCGCCTGCTGGACGCCTACGCCCACCAGGTCCTCGCACCGGCGGACACCCCCGTGCCGGACCCGCGGCTGAGGGCCCTCAGCGACCGCGAACGGGAGGTACTGGTCGCGATCGGGCAGGGCTGGACCAACGCGGAGATCGCCGAACGGCTCGTGCTCAGCGAGTCCACGGTGAAGAAGCACGTCGGACGGGTGCTCGCCAAGATCGGGGCCCGCGACCGGATCCAGGCCGTGATCACCGCCTACGACGCCGGGCTGGTCAGGGCGAAGTCCTAGACCCGGCCGCCGTCCCCCAGCGTCCGTCCGGGGGCGAAACGCTCCTGTACGGCGGGGTCGTCCAGGAGACGGGGCGGGTAGCCGGGGCCGGTGCGGGCGGTCAGGTCCTGGTGGCGCAGGGGCTCGCCGCAGGAGGAGCAGACGACCCGGGCCTCCGTGTCGTGGTCGCAGGACGTGTGGCGCAGGACGACCGGGGCGCCCTCGTCGCCGGCCAGCCAGCGGTCGCCCCAGGCGTTGATCGCGGCGAGGACGCCGAAGAAGTCACGGCCCTTGTCCGTCAGCAGGTACTCGTGGCGCACCGGGTCGGTCTGGTAGGCGCGCCGCCGCAGGAGGCCCTCGGACTCCAGGCGGCGCAGCCGGTCGGTGAGGGTGTTGCGGGCGATGCCGAGCGAGCCGATGAAGCCGTCGAAGCGGGACTCGCCGTAGAAGACCTCGCGCAGCACCAGCAGGGTCCAGGCGTCGCCCAGGATGTCGGCGGTGCGGGCGATCGAGCAGGGCCAGGTGTCGAACGAGGTCCGTCGCATGGTTCCACTTTATTGGCCCATTTACTGGTCTCACGTGTGTTGGTCTCATGATGAGATCCGCCCCGTTCTCGGGACGTCATTCCCGTACGCCCGCCAGTTCCACCGGGCGGCGGCGCAGGGCGATGGCGGCGGGGAGCGTCGCGGTGACGACGGCCAGGAGCGCGCGGGCGGCCGCTGTGGTGCCGAGGGCCTGCCACGGCAGGGTGAGGGCGGGCCGGGCCGGCAGCAGGGCGAGGGCGCTCCACAGGCCGGCCGGGTTGACGACGGCGGCCAGGAGGCCGAGGAGTGTGCCGGCCGCCACGACCGTCAGGGCCTCGGCGCCGGTCAGCCGCAGGACCTGCCGCCGGGTGGTCCGGTCAGCCGCAGCACGGCAAGGTCGCGGATCCGGTCGGAGGTGGCCATGACCGTGGTGTCGGCCACGGAGATGCCCGTGTAGAGGAGGGCGATGCCGAGGACGAGCAGGAGGCCGAGGCGGGTGGTGCGGTGGGTGCCGGGCGCGGTGGCGCTGAGTCATTCCTGCCGGGTGCGGACCTGCCCGTTCCCGGTGGCGACCGCCCGGTGCAAGGCGGTGGCGACCGCGCCCGGGTCCGCGCCGTCGGCCAGGGCCACGTCGACGCGGTCGGCCGTGGCGCCCGGGGCGTTGCGCGGGGTGGCGTAGACGCCGTTGTCGCCGGTGCCGGTGGTCATCACGGCGGCGATCCGCAGGGTGCGCGGTGTGCCGTCGCCGAGCCACACCCGGACCCGCTCGCCGACCCGGTGCCGCTGCCACTCCTCGTTGACGATGATCGTGTCGTCGTCGAGGCCGGTCGTGCTGCCCGCGGTGAGCGGAAGGTGTGCGGTGGCCGCCAGGGGGGGGCGGGGGTCGCGGCGCGGGCCTCGGAGCGGACGAGGGCCACGCCGTCCTCCAGGACGTGGACGGCCGTCGTGGACGTCGGTGACACCTCGGCTCCCGGTACCGCCCGCGGTGCGCGCAGGGTGGCGGCGTCGAAGGCCGTCCCGGCCGCCGGGGTGACGACGAAGGCGGCGGTGGTGCGTTCACTCGCCTCGGTGGCCTTCGCCCCGGCGAGGGTCGCTGTAGCGCCGAGCAGGGAACCCGCGAGGGCGACCGTGACCAGGACGGGGGCCGCGAGCGCGGCGGTACGGCGTACCCCGGCGGCGGTGTTCTCGCGGACCAGCAGACCGCCGGCACCGGGCAGGAGGGCGGGCAGCCAGGTCAGCGGCCGGGACGTACATCAGCCCGCCCGATGCTGCTGATCGCCGCGACCGCCCTGCTGGCCCCGCTCGTCCCAGCACCGCCAGCACCCGGCGGTGGGTCTCGTCCGCCGGGGGCGGGTCGAGCTTCATGAGGATGCCGGAGATGTGCTTGCCCACGGCCGCTTCGGAGACGACCGCGTATCTGCGGGCATAGGGCGGCCTCAGGGGCCGACCCAAGAGTCGACCTCAGGGCGGACCCGATCGTGGCCCCAAGGCCGGTGTGTCGTAGGCGCGTTGTATAAAACCAGCGAGTTGGTTTTCATCGCGCCGCCATCAGAGCCCTCCAGGGGAGCCACCGGTGACCAAACAGGACCGGGCCGTCCGGACCCGTCTCGCGCTGATCCGTTCCGCGGCCGGGCACTTCGAGGCACGGGGATACGTCCAGGCCAACCTGGCGGAGATCAGCGCGGGGGCCGGGGTCAGCTCCGGAGCGCTGCACTTCCACTTCGCGAACAAGGCCGCTGTCGCCGAGGCCGTCGAGCACGCGGCCGCCCGTGCCCTGCGCCGGGCAGCGGCCCGGGTCCGCGAAGGCGACGGATGCGCCCTGCAACGCCTCGTGGACGTCACGCACCAGGTCGCCCGGTTGCTGTGCGCCGACAGCGTGGTGCGGGCGGGGTTACGGCTGAACGCCGAGGCGGCCGCCGGGCGGGAGCGTGATCTGCGCCGGGAGTGGCGGGAGTGCGTGGACGACCTGCTCGCCGAGGCGGAGCGGCAGGGCGAACTCGCCGCCGGTGTGCCGCGGCACCGCACCGGCGCCGTCGTCCTCGCCGCCACCACCGGCATCGAGGTGCTGGCCCGCGAGGACCACGGCCGGCTCGCCCGCCCCTCGCTGACCGACCTGTGGCAGCTGCTCCTGCCGAGCGTGGCCGCGCCGCACCTGGCCGGCGTGCTGGATCCGGCGGGCACCTGCCCGGCCCCTGCGGATGCCGACCACGCGGAGACGTGTCTGCCCCTGGCCAACACTCTGTGAAGCAGTGGCCAAAACGAACCGGATGTCGAGTTTTTCGGCGTTCTTCGGTGTCCGGATCGCACCATGGTTCCCCATCCTCTGGACCAAGGAGCGAAGTGTCATGGCACAGCAGGCCTGCCCCTTCCTGACGATCGACCCGTCAGGCCAGGACCTCTACGGCGAGATATCCCGGATCCGGGCCCAGGGCCCGGCCGTGGAAGTGGAACTCCCCGGCGGCGTACGGGCGTGGTGGATCAACGGCCTGGAGCTGAACAAGCGGCTCCTGGCCGGCCCCGAGACGAGCAAGGACGCCTTCCGGCACTGGCCCGCCTGGATCAACGGGGACATCTCCCGCACCTGGCCGCTCGCGATCTGGGTCTCGGTACGCAACATGGTCACCGCCTATGGCACCGACCACAGCCGGCTGCGCAAGCCGATGGCCGCCGCCTTCACCAAGCGGCGCGTCGAGGCGCTGCTCCCGCGCGTCCAGGAGATCGTCGACCGGGCCCTGGACGACCTGGAGCGGATCCCGCAGGGCGAAGTCGTCGACCTGCGGGCGGCGTTCGCCGCGTCGGTGCCGCACGAGGTGGTGTGCGAACTCTTCGGCGTACCGCCCGGCGAGGACGGTCCGCGCGATGCCCTCTACCGCATCATCAACCGCTTCTTCGACACGGCGATCTCCCTGGAGGACGCCCAGGCCAACGGGGTCGAGCTGTACGGCACGCTCACCGCGTTCCTCCAGGACAAGCGCGCGCACCCGGCCGACGACCTGACGACGGCCCTCATCGCCGCCCGCGACGAAGGAAGGCTCAGCGAACAGGAGTTGATGGACAACCTGATCCTGCTGCTCACCGCCGGTTTCGAGACGACCGTCAACCTCATCGACAACACCGTGCACAGCCTGCTCGCCCACCCCGACCAGCTCGAACTGGTCCGCTCCGGGCGGGCCACCTGGGAGGACGCCCTGGAGGAGTCGCTGCGCCTCGAAGCGCCGGGTGCCATGTCCGGCCTGCGCTACGCCGTCGAGGACATCGAGATCGAGCCGGGTCTGACGATCCCCAAGGGCGACCCGCTCGTGGTCTCCTTCGCCGGTGCCGGTCGCGACCCCGAGCGGCACGGCCCGGACGCCGAGCGGTTCGACCTCACCCGCGCCACCAGCCGCGACCATGTGTCCTTCGGCCACGGCGTGCACCACTGCCTGGGCAGGCCCCTGGCCATGGCCGAGGCGACGGCGGCCCTGACGTCCCTGTTCGACCGCTTCCCGCGACTGGCCCTCGCCGACCCGTCCCGCCCGCCGAAGCGGCTGCGCTCCATCATCTCGACGGGGCACGAGGCACTGCCCGTACTGCTGCACGGCCCCCGTCCGGAAGAGCCGGAAGAGGCGGAGTCGGTCAGGTAGCGCTCCGGCCCCGGAGGAACGAGCGGTACCAGGGTGCCGCCCGCGTGAAGGCCGCCGCGAAGCCCTCGCCGGGCGAGCAGTCGAGGTCCTTCCAGAAGCCGTCGTCCACGAACCAGTGGTCGACCGTGAGCATGCCGAGGTGATGGAGGGCGAGCGGTGTCCCGGAGGCCCGTTCCAGGGCGGTGGCGACGTCCACCGAGGCATCGGCGCCGGGCACCTCCAACTGCGCGCTCACAGCGCCGAGCAGGTCCGGGACTTTGACCGGCTCGGGGTGGTTGACGTGGTGCACACCGCCGCCGTGCGCCGGGGACAGGGCCGCGGCCACCACCGCACGGCCCAGGGTGCCGACGTCGATCATCGACTGGAGCGCCGCGCAGCCGGTCAGGGTCGCCGACAACTCGCCCAGCAGCCACACCAGTCCGGGGACGACCCAGCGGTCGCCCTCGCCGTGGACGAGGTGCGGCCGCAGCACCAGGCCGCCCGCGTCGAGGACGTGCCGTTCGGCGGCGGCCCGGGTGCGGCTGGTGGCCGACGCGGGCGCGATCGGCACCTCTCCGGGGCGTACGCCGCGGAAGGGGCCCCGGCCGTACACGGCGGCCGTGCTCACGTACACGATCCGGCCCACTCCGGAGCGCACGGCCTCCTCGACCAGGGCCCGTGTGCCCAGGTCGTTGACGGCCTCGACGGTCTCGGGGTCGCCGCTGATCCGGGTGGCGCAGTGCACCAGGACGTCGGTGTCCGCGCAGGCTCCGCGCAGGGAGGCCGGATCGCTCAGGTCGCCGTGGACGGTTTCGGGGCCGGGCGGTGTCCGCCGGGACAACTGCCGTACCCGCACGCCGGGTTGCCGGTGCGCGGCGGCGGCCACATGGCTGCCGACGAAGCCGCTCGCGCCCGTGATCAGAAGGTTGGCCGTCACGACAGCGACCGTACCCGGGCGGGCCGTGCGGAGGTCAGGGTGGCGGTGAAGACGGACTCGCCGTCCTGGCGCCCCGACACCCGTACGGTCATCTCCCCCCGGTCCGCGCCGAGCATCTCGGTCTCCAGCCGGCAGGGGCTGTGCAGCTCGGCGTACCGGGCGAAGGTGGCCGTCATCGCGCGGGGCAGGAAGGGGTGCAGACCGGTCGTGGCGGTCGCGGCCTGGCGGGCCGCCTCGAACAGGGCCATGCCCGGCACATGGTCGTTGGGCCGGGGGAAGAGGACCGGGTGGCGGGTGTCCACGCGCAGCAGCCAGACACCGGGGCGGTCGGCGGGGGCGAGGACGACGTCCTCGGCGCGGGAGCGGCCGGCGAGCTCGGGCGCGATGCCCGGCAGCAGCGGCACCGGGGTCCGGGTCTCCAGGGCCGCCAACTGCCGTTCGCGCAGCCGGCGGTAGGCGAGCGGCGAGGTGCAGCCGGTGCTGCCGGTGCCGCGGGCGACGAAGCGTCCCGCGCGGTGGAACTCCATCGTGGTCCGCATGCTGCTCAGGCCGCGGCCGCGGCGGCGCACCTCGGAGCACACGACGTCGATGGTGACCGGTTCGGCGGCGTCCGACAGCGTGAGCGCGGACGGGTCGGCGGCGACCGTCAGGTCCCACATGACGAAGTGGGTGTCGGCCGGGGCACCGTACTCGGCGTGGGCGAGCACCATCGAGGCCTGCCGCAACGTTTCTCCCACGATCATCGGGTCCTGGTGGCGGTCGTCCACGGGGCCGAAGAAGGGGTGGGCGGCCGGCCAGTGCGCGGTGAAGCGGAAGCGGGCGTCGGAGATCCGGCGCCACCGGGTGGGGAAGACGTCGGTGTCGTTGGTGCGGTGGGCGAGGTCCGTGGTGACGGCGGTGTGGGGCCCGCGCTCGGCTTGTGGCGCGTTCTCGACGGCCGCAACGGTTCTGTTTGCCGGAGGGGGCTCGCGTCCGGTCTGATCGTCCTTGGGTGCGCTTAAAGGTCCTGTCTGCGGCATGAGAACCCCCAGCATCGGCTGCCTGGCTGCGGTCGGTGTTTGACTTGGACGTTTGACTAAGATACGGACGAGCCGGTTTTTTTCAAAGGGTGAGCCAAGCCGCTGGGACAGGCTCTCGCGCCCCCGCTGCACAGTGACTTCACAGGGATCGACGGAGATCAGGAGGCACCCGATGGCGCGACAGGAGCGCGCGATCCGCACCCGGCGGACCATCCTGGAGGCGGCGGCGGCCGTCTTCGACGAACGCGGCTACACCTCGGCGACCATCGGAGAGATCCTGGACCGGGCGGGCGTCACCAAAGGCGCGCTGTACTTCCATTTCGGCTCCAAGGAGGAGCTCGCGGTCGGGGTCTTCGAGGAGCAGCTCGCGATCACCCTCCCGCCGCAGTCCAGCAAGCTCCAGGAACTCGTCGACTCCGGTCTGGTGCTGGCCCGCCGGCTGCGGTCCGAGCCGCTGGTGCGGGCCAGTGTGGGGCTCGCCCTCGACCAGGGGGCCATGGACCTCGACCGCGCCCAGGCCTTCGGGATGTGGTTCGACCAGAACGTGCAGCGGCTGGCCGTGGCCAAGGCGCAGGGCGAACTGCTGCCGCATGTCGACGTGGCGGAGACGGCCGAGCTGCTGGTCGGCAGCTTCTCGGGGGTGCAGCTGCTGTCCCAGCTGCGCTGCCAGCGGCGGGATCTGGAACGCCGTGTCGTCGTGATGTTCGAGCACTTCCTGCCGAGTATCTGCGTGCCCGCGGTGCTGGCCCGGCTCGACGTCTCGGTGGAGCGGGCGGAGCGGGTGCTGGCCGAGGTGGCGGGCATGGCGGAAGGGCAGGTACTGCCCGCTCCCGCGTGAGGTGTCCACAGCCGGGAGTTGTCCACAGCCGGGGAGTTGTCCACAGGGTCTGACGCGTTTCGGCCGCCCGGATGTACGGTCGGCACGAGTTGATGTTCGTGAGCGTGCGGGGGAGGCGGTCGGGATGACCAGGGCTGATGTGGCGGCCGAGGACAAGGCGGCGGACGGGTCGGACCGTCGGCTGCCCCGGGTGCGCGGCTTCGCCGAGTGGCCGGCCGAGGGCTCGCCCAAGGACGAGGGCAAGGCCCTGCGCAAGCGGATCCCGCGGAGCGCGCACTCCCTGCTCGACCTGGACGCGTCCCGGCCCGACGCGGTGAGCGCGGTCGAGGAGTCGGGCCGCGGCCGGCTCCCCGAGCTCACCCCGATCCGGGTGGGCCGCATGGCCGCCACCCCGTTCACGTTCCTGCGCGGCGCGGCGGGCCTCATGGCCTTCGACCTGGCGCGCACCCCCATGACCCGGATCCGGGCCCAGATCTGCGGCGACGCCCACGCGGCCAATTTCGGCCTGTACGCCGACGCGCGCGGCGGCCTCGTCATCGATCTGAACGACTTCGACGAAACGGTGCACGGCCCCTGGGAGTGGGACCTCAAGCGGCTCGCGTCCTCCCTGGTGCTCGCGGGCCGGGAGGCCGGCGCGGACGAGGACCGGTGCCGCAAGGCGGCGTACGACGCGGTGGGCGCCTACCGCCGCACCATGCGGCTGCTGGCCAAGCTCCCGGTGCTGGACGCGTGGAACGCGATCGCGGACGAGGAGCTCGTCTCCCACACGGACGCCCATGACCTGGTCGGCACGCTGGAACGGGTCTCCGAGAAGGCCCGCCACAACACCAGCGGCCGCTTCGCGGCCAAGTCGACGCAGGCCACGGAGAGCGGAGGGCGCCGGTTCGTCGACGCCCCGCCGGTGCTGCGGCGCGTCCCGGACGCGGAGGCCGCGGCGGTCGCCGCGTCCCTGGAGGAGTACGTCGGCACCTTGCCGGAGGACCGCCTCCCGCTGCTCGCCCGGCACGCGGTGCACGACGTGGCGTTCCGCGTCGTCGGCACCGGCAGCGTCGGCACCCGGTCCTACGTCGTGCTGCTCCTGGACCACCGGGGCGAGCCGCTGGTGCTCCAGGTGAAGGAGGCGCGGTCCTCGGCGCTGGTGCCGCATCTGGTCACCGCCGGTTTCGAGGCGCCGGAGGCCGTGCACGAGGGCCGGCGGGTCGTGCTGGGCCAGAAGCGGATGCAGGTCGTCAGCGACATCCTGCTGGGCTGGACGACGGTCGACGGGTTCCCCTTCCAGGTCCGCCAGTTCCGCAACCGCAAGGGCAGCGTCGATCCGGCCGCGCTGGCCGCCGACCAGATGGACGACTACGGCCGCATGACCGGCGCGCTCCTGGCCCGGGCGCACGCCCACAGCGCCGACCCCCGCCTCGTCGCCGGGTACTGCGGCAAGAGCGAGGAGCTGGACGAGGCGATGGCGGCGTTCGCCGTGGCCTACGCGGACCGGACCGAGGCGGATCACGCGGATCTGGTCGCGGGGGTGCGGGCCGGGAAGGTCGCCGCGGAGACGGGCGTCTGACCCTGGGGACGCCTCGGGCGGGTGGCCGTCCGGGTCACAGGGGCGGGCGCGGCGTGGCCTAGGCTGGTCGGGTGACGACCCCGGAAGCTGAGCAGGGCGGTGGCGGCGCCGATGAGGAACGGGTGACGCCCGAGGGCGACGCGGCCCGCGCCGAAGGTGACGCGGCCCGGCCCGAGGAGCGGCTCGAGCGGGCCGTGCGGGCCGCCGAGCAGGCGTTGATCGAGTACGAGATCGCGGTGGAGACCTTCCGCGTCGAGGTCGAGAACTTCTCCCGGCTGCACGAACAGAAACTCGGTCCGCTCTACGCCCGGCTCGAGGACCTGGACGCCCGGATCCTGGAGGCCAGGGCCGCCCGCAGCGGCGACCCCGACGACCTGCGGCGCGCCGAGGAGGCCAGATCGCGGCTGGCGCCGATCCCGGGAGTCGAGGAGCTGCTGCACGGCTGGATGGACGACAGCGGCCTGTTCCCGGAGGCCGTGGCGATGCTCACGGACCAGGCGGTCCGGCCCCCGCAGCGGGTCCGCCCCAGCGAGGAGGCCCGCAAGCTCTACCGGGACCTGGCCCGCAAGGCGCACCCGGACCTGGCCCAGGAGGAGAAGGAGCGCGAGCGGCGCGAGGAGTTCATCACCCGGGTCAACGCCGCCTACGCCCGCGGCGACGCGGCGGAGCTGCGCGAGCTCGCCGAGGAGTGGGCCAAGGGGCCCGAGCTGAAGCGGGGCCCGAGCCGCGCCGAGGAGCTCTACAACCGCCTGGAATGGCTCGCCCAGCGCAAGGAACTGCTCGCCCTGCTCGCCAAGGAGCTGGAGGAGAGCGCCATCGGCCACATGCTCCAGCTGGCCCCGGACGACCCGGACCGCCTTCTGGACGAGATCGGGCAGCAGCTGCTCACCCAGGTCACCGAGCGGGAGACGGAGCTGGCCACGCTGCTCGGCGAGGGCTGAGCCGCGAGGGCCGGGCCGTGAGGGCGAGCCGCGTCCCGTCCGGCCCGTGGGGCGGGTCGGGTAGCGTCGGAGGCATGAGTTTCGGAGCTGGTGTGCCCACGGTCGAGGTCGCTGACCTCAAGGACGGCGACTTCCTGCTGGACGTCCGGGAGGACGACGAGTGGAAGGCCGGTCACGCCGAAGGGGCGCTGCACATCCCCATCAGCGAGTTCGTCGCCCGGTACGGTGAGCTGACCGAGGCCGCCCCGCAGGACGGCCGCGTCCATGTGATCTGCCGCTCCGGCGGCCGGTCCGCCCAGGTCACGATGTACCTGGCCCAGCAGGGCATCGACGCCGTGAACGTCGACGGCGGCATGCAGGTGTGGGAGGCGGCGGGCCGTCCCGTGGTGACGGACGACGGGCAGTCGGGGTTCGTCCTCTAGCGCCTCCTTCACCGGGCGGTCAGGCCGGCGGGTGCGCTGCCAGCAGGTCGCCCAGGGCCTCCTCGTGTGCCGCGGCCGGGCCGAGCGACAGCTCCAGGTGCTTGGCCCAGGCGTGGTACCGGTGCAGGGGGTAGTCGACGTCGGCGCCGAACCCGCCGTGCAGATGCTGCGCGGTCTGCACGACCCGGCGTACGCCCTCCGCCGCCCAGATCTTGGCGACGGCGACGTCACCGGCGGCGGGCAGCGCGCCGGGTGCCCCCGAGGCGATCCGCCACGCGGCCTGCCACAGCGTGACCTCCATCGCGCGCAGGTCGATGTAGCGGTCGGCGGCCTGCACGGCGACGGCCTGGAAGGTGGCGACCGGGAACCCGAACTGCTCCCGCTCGCTCGTGTACTCCCCGGTCATCCGCAGCACGCGTTCCCCGAGCCCGAGCGCCAGCGCGCACGTCCCGGTGGCCAGCAGGTCCCGCAGCCACTCCCACGCCCCGTCGGCGTCGATCACGTCCCGGGCGGTGAGCCGGGCCGACTCCAGTCGCAGCTCGCCGAGCCGCTCACCGCTGGTGGAGAACTGCTCGGCGAGGACGGTCCCGGGGTGCGCGCGCGGCACCAGGGCCAGGACGGTCCGCCCGGTGGCGGTGTGAGCGGGTACGACCGTGACGTCCGCGTCGTAGGCCCATGGCACGGCCGTCTGCACCCCGTCCAGCACCCAGACCCCGCCGTCCTGCCGTGCGGTCACGGCCAGCTCGGCCGGGTCGTGGCCGGTGCGGCCGTGCGCGGCGACGGTCAGCACGATCTCGCCCCGGCCGGCCCGGGCGAGCAGGGCGGACTTCGCCTCGTCGCTCCCGAAGGCCTGGACGGCGGCCGCCGCCGCGCTGCTCTCCAGCAGCGGCACCCTGGCCAGCACCCGTGCCGACTCCCGCAGCACCAGGCACAGCGCGACGGCGTCCAGGCCGGCCCCGCCGTAGCGCTCGTCGAGCAGCAGGCTCAGCAGGTCCGCGCGGGCGAGCCCGTCCCACAGGGCGCGGTCGTGGGTCTCGGCGACGGCGCCGGGGGTGAGCGCGGGGCTGGGCACGGCGTCCGGGGCGACCCCGGCGAACACGCCCTTCGCCGCCTCGGCCGCCGCCTGCTGCTCCTCGGTGAAGGTGAAGTCCACGGTGCCTGTCCTTCCGGGCCGATCCCGTTGAGCTGACGGGGCGTCAAGATAGAACAGGTTCTAGCAGAAGGGAATGGGCGTACGGGCGGGCGCCGTATGGTGTCCCTCCGGGCGGTCGCGGGCGCCGTACGGTCGGCTTGCGCGGTGTGGCGACGGCCACGGCCGGGACCGGCGGACAGGGGCTGTGCCGGGGCGGGTGGCCTGAGTACCGTGCCCGTGCCGACGCCGCGCGGCGGTAGGACGGACCGGGAATCTGGAACGGGGCGGAATGGACGCGTACGACGAGGGCTCGAACGCCCGGCACGGGCCGGACGGCCCGCCCGGCCCGTCCGGGCTCGCCGAGCCGGGCCCGCCCGACCCGCCCCGCTCCGGCATCGCCGCGCTCTCCCTCCCGTATCAGACAGGTGTCGCGCTGGCGCTCGCGGTCGTCGCGATCGGGGTCTGTGTGCACATCGCGATGACGTTCCTGCATGTCGCGCCGGCCAACACGGTCACCAAGGAGCACGGCCGGGCCGTGGACGACTGGATCTATCCGGAGTTCGAGCAGAACTGGAAGCTCTTCGCCCCGAACCCGCTCCAGCAGAACATCTCGATCCAGGCCCGAGCCGAGGTCCGCGGCGCGGACGGCGGGAGGCTGAGCACCGGCTGGTACGACCTGTCCGCCGAGGACGGCCGGGCCATCGACGGCAATCTGCTGCCCAGCCACACCCAGCAGAACGAGCTGCGCCGCGCCTGGGACTTCTTCACCGCGACGCACGACAGCGAGAGCCGCCCGGTCGGCCTGCGCGGATCACTCTCCGAGTCGTATCTGCGCCGGATCGTGGTGCTGCGTCTCGACCGCGACGACGCGGCGGGCGCCACGGCCGGGGACGACGGTGTCATCGAGCGCGTCCAGGTCCGCTCCCGCACCACCAACGTGCCCCCGCCGAAGTGGAGCCGGGAGAAGGTCTCCACGACGCCGTCCTACCGCGAGCTGCCCTGGTGGCCGGTGCCGCGGGACGAGGCCCGGGGAGGCATACGGTGAACCGCTTCTCCCTGGCCGTCTCGCGCGGCATCGCCCGGGTCACCGAGGCCGCCCTCGGCCCGTACCAGACCGCCGTGATCCGCATCGGCTTCAGCGCGACCTGGCTGCTGTTCCTGCTGCGCGAGCTGCCCCACCGCCATGAGCTCTACGGCCCCGACGGGCCCTGGAGCTGGGGTCTGGCCGAGCAGCTGATCGGGACCAACAAGGCCTTCACCACCCTGATGTGGTCGGACGGCCGGATCTGGTTCGAGCTGGTCTACGCGCTCGCGATCCTGTCCAGCGCCCTGCTGATGCTGGGCTGGCGCACCCGCACCATGTCGGTGCTGTTCATGGTCGGTGTGCTGTCGCTGCAGAACCGCAGCGTCTTCATGGGCGACGGCGGCGACAACGTGCTGCACCTGATGTCGATCTACCTGGTCTTCACGCGGTGCGCCCAGGTGTGGTCGCTGGACGCCCGGCGGGCCGCGCGCGCCCGGGACGCCCGCGCGCGCGGCGAGCGGGTCAGGGACCGGACCGGCCCGGCCCTGTGGGGTGTACTCGGGGTGGCGCTGCTCGCGGCGACCCTGGCGGGCCGGATGGACGGCGACGACCTGCTGATACCCGTGCTGCTGTGGACCATGTGGGCGGCGCAGGCCCTGTGGTGGCTGGCCGGGCGCCGCGCGAAGTCCGGCGAACCGCGGATCCTGCTCGACGTCGTCGCCAACATCGTGCACAACGGCGCCCTGCTCGTGATCATGGCCGAGGCGTGCCTGATCTACGCGACGGCCGGCTGGTACAAGATCCAGGGTTCCCGCTGGCAGGACGGCACCGCCGTCTACTACCCGCTCCACCTGGAGTACTTCTCGCCCTGGCCCGCCCTCGCCGACCTGCTGTCCGCCGGCGGGACGATGGTGATGCTCGTGACCTACGGGACGGTCCTCGTGCAGGTCGCCTTCCCGTTCACGCTGTTCAACCGGCGGGTGAAGAACGTCCTGCTGGCGCTCATGATCACCGAGCACGCCGTGATCGCCGTCGTTCTCGGCCTGCCGTTCTTCTCGCTGGCGATGATCGCGGCGGACGCGGTGTTCCTGCCGACGTCCTTCCTGCGCCGCCTGGGCGGCCGTGCGGCACGCGCGCGTGACCGGCTGCCGCGCCGGCGCGGCGGGCGCGTGCCGGTGCCCGAGCAGCACGCCCCCGAAGGCTCCCGGGCCGCGCACGTAGGCTTCGGGGCATGACCGACCCCGTGACCGTCTGGCACCGGCTCGCCGGCAGCACCGTCCTGCTCGACGGCTTCCACGCCCTCAAGCACGCGGTGCGGTTCGGCGCCGAGGTGCCGGTGGCGGTCACCGTCGACCGGGCGGCCGCGCTCGCCCTCGCCGACGAGCTGGCCCCGGACGTACGGGAGGCGCTGGGCGCGCTGCTCACGGAGGTGCCGCACGAGACGTACGCGTCGTTCGTGCCGCGCCCGCATCCCACCGCCGTGGCCGCGCTCGCCGTGCGCCCCTCCCGCGAGTCCAACCTCGCGCGGCTGGCCCGCACGCCCCGCATTACCCCGGTCGTGGTCCTCGACAATCCGCGCAACCTGGGCAACGCGGGGGCGGTGATCCGCCTGGCCGCCGGCTTCGGCGCGACGGGCGTGGTGACGACCGGGACGGTCGACCCCTGGCATCCGACGGTCGTACGCGGTGGCGCGGGCCTGCACTTCGCGACGGCGGTGGAACGGCTGGAGGTCCCCGACCTGCCGCCCGGCCCGCTGTTCGCCCTCGACCCCGAGGGCGACGACATCCGGGGCGTCAAGCTCCCGGACGACGCCGTCCTCGCGTTCGGCTCGGAACGCACGGGCCTGTCGGAGGAACTCCGCGCCCGAGCGGACCACTTGCTGTCCCTGCCGATGCGTCCGCAGGTCAGCAGCTACAACCTGGCGACGAGTGTGGCGATGACGCTGTACCACTGGAGCTGCGGGAGTTTTTAGGCGTCCCGCCGCACCTCGACAACCCTGAACCGGTTGGCCACGAACGCCCCGTCACACAGCGCCGCACTGGCCGCCGGATTCCCGCCCGACCCGTGGAAGTCGGAGAACGCGGCCGTCTGATTCACATACACCCCACCCGTCAGATTCAGCGACAACTGCGCCGCCTCCTCCAGACAGGCCTCCTGCACGTCCCGCTCGACCTCCGGGTCGGTGGTGTACGCCCCGACGGTCATCGCGCCCTTCTCCCGAACGGTCCGCCGCAGCAACTCCACCGCGTCCGAGGCCGAGTCGACGGCGACGGCGAACGACACCGGCCCGAAGCACTCGCTCATGTACGCGGCCTCCGCGTCCGGCTTGGCCCCGTCCAGCTTCACGATCACCGGTGTCCGCACGACCGCACCCGGGAAGTCGGGGTTGGTGATCTCCCGGGACGCCAGGGCGACCTCGCCGAGACCCGCGGCGGCCTCCAGCCGGGCCTTCACATCCGGGGTGACGATCGCACCGAGCAGCGCGTTCGCCCGGGCGTCGTCGCCGAGCAGGCCGTCGACCGACTTGGCGAGGTCGGCGACCACCTCGTCGTAGGACTTGGGACCCTGGTCCGTGGAGATGCCCTCCCGGGGGACGAGCAGGTTCTGCGGGGTCGTGCACATCTGGCCGCTGTACAGGGACAGCGAGAACGCCAGGTTGGAGAGCATGCCCTTGTAGTCGGCCGTGGAGTGGACGACGACGGTGTTGACGCCGGCCTTCTCCGTGTAGACCTGCGCCTGGCGGGCGTTGGCCTCCAGCCAGTCGCCGAACTCGGTCGAGCCCGTGTAGTCGATGATCCGGATCTCGGGGCGCGTCGCCAGGGTCTTGGCGATGCCCTCGCCGGGGCGCTCGGCGGCCAGCGCGACCAGGTTCGGGTCGAAGCCCGTCTCGGCGAGCACCTCCCGCGCGACCTGCACGGTGAGCGCGAGCGGCAGCACCGCGCGCGGGTGGGGCTTGACCAGGACCGCGTTGCCCGTGGCGAGGGAGGCGAACAGGCCCGGGTAGCCGTTCCACGTCGGGAAGGTGTTGCAGCCGATCACCAGGCCGATGCCGCGCGGGACCGGCGTGAACTGCTTGGTCATGGCCAGCGGGTCGCGCTTGCCCTGCGGCTTGGTCCACTCGGCGTTGTCGGGTGTGCGCACCTGCTCCACGTACGCGTACGCCACCGCCTCCATGCCGCGGTCCTGGGCGTGCGGCCCGCCCGCCTGGAACGCCATCATGAAGGCCTGGCCGGAGGTGTGCATGACCGCGTGCGCGAACTCGTGCGTCCGGTCGCTGACGCGCTTGAGGATCTCCAGGCAGACCACCGCGCGCTGCTCCGCGCCCGCGTCCCGCCAGGCCCGCTGTCCGGCCTTCATGGCGGGCAGCAGCACGTCGAGGTCCGCGTGCGGGTACGTCACGCCCAGGTCGACGCCGTACGGGGACGTCTCGCCGCCCACCCAGTCGTCGGTGCCGGGCTGGCCCAGGTCGAGGCGGTTGCCGAGCAGGGCGTCGAAGGCGGCCTTGCCCGCCGCCGCGTCCAGACTGCCGTGCTCCCCGTAGGCCTTGGGGTGCTCGGGGTGCGGGGACCAGTACGCGCGCGTGCGGATCGCCTCCAGCGCCTGGTCGAGGGTGGACCGGTGCCGGGCGATCAGCTCGTGCGCCGAGAGTGCGGCGGTCATGGGTGACCATCTCCTCGTCTCAAGAACTCTTCGTCGAGTTCATGACCTGGGCAGAAACCTGGGCAGGAACACTCGGACAGAGCTAGAGTAACCGAACGATCGGTCGGCTCAAGGGGGTCCGCCGCATCTGTGGAAAACCCCGTGCGGGAGGATCGCGCACATGACAGCACTCGACCTCAGCAGCCCCGTGGCCGTCGTCGGCACCGGCACCATGGGCCAGGGCATCGCCCAGGTCGCGCTGGTCGCGGGCCATCCCGTACGGCTGTACGACACCGTCCCCGGGCGGGCCCGGGAGGCGGCCGACGAGATCGGCGCGCGCCTGGACCGGCTCGTCGAGAAGGAGCGGCTCACCGGCGCCGACCGGGACGCCGCCCGCGCCCGGCTGCTGCCCGCCGAGGCCCTCGCCGAGCTGGCGGACTGCGCCCTGGTCGTCGAGGCGGTCCTGGAGCGGCTGGACGTCAAGCAGGACCTGTTCCGTGAGCTGGAGGGCGTCGTCGCCGACGACTGCCTGCTCGCCACCAACACCTCGTCCCTGTCCGTCACCGCCATCGGCGGCGCCCTGCGCTCCCCCGGCCGCTTCGTCGGCCTGCACTTCTTCAACCCGGCGCCGCTGCTGCCGCTGGTCGAGGTCGTCTCCGGGTTCGCCACCGACGTCTCGTCGGCCACGCGCGCGTACGAGACCGCCCGCGCCTGGGGCAAGACGCCGGTCGCCTGCGCGGACACCCCCGGCTTCATCGTCAACCGCATCGCCCGGCCCTTCTACGCCGAGGCCTTCGCGGTGTACGAGGCACAGGGCGCCGACCCGGCCACCATCGACGCCGTGCTGCGCGAGTCGGGCGGCTTCCGGATGGGCGCGTTCGAGCTGACCGACCTGATCGGCCAGGACGTCAACGAGTCGGTCACGCGGTCGGTCTGGGAGTCCTTCTTCCAGGACGTGCGCTTCACGCCGTCCCTCGCCCAGCGGCGCCTGGTCGAGTCCGGCCGGCTGGGCCGCAAGACCGGCCAGGGCTGGTACGACCACCAGGACGGCGCCGAGCGCCCTGACCCGGACACGGCGGAGCGGCGGCAGCCGCCCGCGTACGTCGTCGCCGAGGGCGACCTGGGCCCGGCGTCCGACCTGCTCGCGCTGATCCGCGAGGCGGGCATCCCGGTCCGCGACGAGGAGGACGACAACGGCACCCGCATGGTGCTGCCGAGCGGGGGCCAGCTCGCCCTCGCCGACGGGCAGACCTCCGTGGAGTTCCGGGACGTCGTCTACTTCGACCTCGCCCTCGACTACCGCAAGGCCACCCGGATCGCCCTGTCCGCCTCCCAGGACACCTCCCCGCAGACCCTCGCCGAGGCCATCGGCCTCTTCCAGGCGATGGGCAAGCGGGTCAGCCTCATCGGCGACGTCCCCGGCATGATCGTCGCCCGCACGGTCGCGCGGATCATCGACCTGGCGCACGACGCGGTCGCCAAGGGCGTGGCCACCGAGGAGGACATCGACACCGCGATGCGCCTCGGCGTCAACTACCCCCTGGGCCCCTTCGAGTGGAGCCGGAAACTCGGCCGCTACTGGGCCTACGCGCTCCTGGACGATCTCCATATGCGCGACCCCTCGGGGCGCTACACGCCGTCCCTCGCGCTGTACCGCCACGCCCACGCCTCCGACAAGCGGGAGGGCACAGCCTCATGACCACCGCCAAGCGCGACACGTACACCCCGGACACCCTGCTGTCCGTCGCCGTCCAGGTGTTCAACGAGCGTGGCTACGACGGCACCTCCATGGAGCACCTCTCCAAGGCGGCCGGCATCTCCAAGTCGTCGATATACCACCACGTCGCCGGCAAGGAGGAGCTGCTGCGCCGCGCCGTGAGCCGGGCCCTGGACGGCCTCTTCGGGATCCTCGACGAGGAGCACGCGCGCGTGGGGCGGTCCGCCGAGCGCCTGGAGTACGTCGTGCGGCGCATGGTCGAGGTGCTCATAGCCGAGCTGCCCTACGTGACCCTGCTGCTGCGGGTGCGCGGCAACACGGACACCGAGCGGTGGGCCCTGGAGCGGCGCCGCGACTTCGACCACCGGGTGGCCGACCTGATCAAGGCGGCGGCCGCGGACGGGGACGTGCGCGGCGACATCGAGGTCCGGCTGGTGACCAGGCTGGTCTTCGGAATGATCAACTCGATCGTGGAGTGGTACCGGCCGGACGGGCGGGGCATGAACGAGCGCGAGGTGGCCGACGCGGTGGTGCGGCTGGCGTTCGGGGGGCTCCGGCAGGACTCCTGAGACAGGCGCTAGCCCTGCGGCTCCAGGTCCTCCTCCTCGAAGACCAGCAGCGTGCGGGTGCTGAGCACCTGCGGGATCGCCTGGAGGCGGGTCAGCACCAGTTCACGCAGGGACCGGTTGTCGGAGACGTGCACCAGCAGCAGCACGTCGAAGTCCCCGCCCACCAGGGCGATGTGGGAGGCGCCCGGCAGCCGTCTGAGCTCCTCGCGCACCGTGCGCCAGGAGTTCTGCACGATCTTCAGCGTGATGTACGCAGACGTCCCCTGACCGGCCCGTTCATGGTCGACGCGGGCGCCGAAGCCGCGGATGACACCGTCCTCGACGAGCCGGTTGATGCGGGCGTAGGCGTTGGCGCGCGAGACATGGACCCGTTCGGCGACCGACCGTATCGAGGCGCGGCCGTCCGCCTGGAGCATGCGCAGGATGTCCTGATCTATGGCGTCCAGGGGCCGCGGCGGCGGCAGCACACCGCTGACGTCCTGTCCTTCGGCCATTTGTTCAGATGCCACCTGCGCCGACCTCCCTACCATGGACGTACTGCGTCCATCACAGGCTGTGGAGAACCGTTTGTCCACAGCCTGAGGCCAGCCATAGCCAAATTGTGCCGTCGACCGAACAATCGGTAGGTGAGGCGGGTCACAGCCGACACGCCTCCCGTAGCCGCTCCCACGAGGAGGTGCCGTCATGACGGTCATGGAGCAGCGGGGCGCGTACCGGCCGACCCCGCCGCCCGCCTGGCAGCCCCGCATGGATCCCGCGCCGCTGCTGCCCGACGCCGAGCCGTACCGCGTCCTCGGCACCGAGGCCGCCGCGAAGGCCGACCCGGAACTGCTGCGGACGCTGTACGCGCAGCTGGTCCGAGGCCGCCGCTACAACGCGCAGGCCACCGCTCTCACCAAGCAGGGCCGCCTCGCCGTCTACCCCTCCACCACCGGGCAGGAGGCCTGCGAGGTCGCCGCCGCGCTCGTGCTGGAGGAGCGGGACTGGCTCTTCCCGAGCTACCGCGACACGCTCGCCGTGGTGGCCCGCGGGGTGGACCCCGTCGAGGCCCTCACGCTGCTGCGCGGTGACTGGCACACCGGCTACGACCCGTACGAGCACCGGGTCGCCCCGCTGTGTACCCCGCTCGCCACGCAGCTGCCGCACGCCGTGGGCCTCGCGCACGCCGCCCGCCTCAAGGGTGACGACGTGGTCGCGCTGGCCATGGTCGGCGACGGTGGCACCAGCGAGGGCGACTTCCACGAGGCGCTGAACTTCGCCGCCGTCTGGCAGGCCCCGGTGGTCTTCCTGGTGCAGAACAACGGCTTCGCGATCTCCGTCCCGCTCGCCAAGCAGACCGCGGCCCCGTCGCTGGCCCACAAGGCCGTCGGCTACGGCATGCCCGGCCGCCTGGTGGACGGCAACGACGCCGCGGCCGTGCACGAGGTGCTCTCCGACGCCGTACGGCACGCCCGCGCGGGCGGCGGTCCCACCCTGGTCGAGGCGATCACCTACCGCGTCGACGCCCACACCAACGCCGACGACGCGACCCGCTACCGCGGTGACGCCGAGGTCGAGACCTGGCGCGAGCACGACCCGATCCAGCTGCTGGAGCACGAGCTGACCACCCGCGGACTGCTCGACGAGGCCGGAAAGCAGGCCGCGCGGGACGCCGCCGAGACGATGGCCGCCGACCTGCGCGCGCACATGAACCAGGACCCGGCGCTCGACCCCATGGACCTGTTCACCCACGTCTACGCCGAGCCCACCCCGCAGCTGCGCGAGCAGCGGGAGCAGCTGCGGGCGGAGCTGGCGGCCGAGGCCGAGACCGGGCCGGAAGGGGACACGCACCGATGACCACCGTCGCCGTCAAGCCGGCCACCATGGCGCAGGCCCTCACGCGCGCGCTGCGCGACGCCATGGCCGCCGACCCCGCCGTGCACGTCATGGGTGAGGACGTCGGCACCCTCGGCGGCGTCTTCCGCGTCACCGACGGACTCGCGAAGGAGTTCGGCGAGGACCGCTGCACGGACACCCCGCTCGCCGAGGCGGGCATCCTCGGAACCGCAGTCGGCATGGCGATGTACGGCCTGCGGCCGGTCGTGGAGATGCAGTTCGACGCGTTCGCCTACCCGGCGTTCGAACAGCTCATCTCGCACGTGGCCCGGACGCGCAACCGCACCCGCGGCAAGATGCCCCTGCCGATCACCATCCGCGTCCCCTACGGCGGCGGCATCGGCGGAGTGGAGCACCACAGCGACTCCTCCGAGGCGTACTACATGGCGACTCCGGGGCTCCATGTGGTCACACCCGCCACCGTCGCCGACGCCTACGGCCTGCTGCGCGCCGCCATCGCCTCCGACGACCCGGTCGTCGTCCTGGAGCCGAAGCGGCTGTACTGGTCGAAGGACTCCTGGAACCCCGAGGAGCCGACGCCCGTTGAACCGATAGGCCGCGCGGTGGTGCGGCGCTCGGGCCGGAGCGCCACGCTCATCACGTACGGGCCGTCCGTACCCGTCTGCATGGAGGCGGCCGAGGCGGCCCGGGCCGAGGGCTGGGACCTCGAAGTCGTCGACCTGCGCTCCCTGGTGCCGTTCGACGACGAGACGGTGTGCGCCTCGGTGCGGCGGACGGGACGCGCGGTCGTCGTCCACGAGTCGGGTTCCTTCGGGGGCCCGGGCGGGGAGATCGCGGCCCGGGTCACGGAGCGCTGCTTCCACCACCTGGAGGCGCCGGTGCTGCGCGTCGCCGGGTTCGACGTCCCGTATCCGCCGCCGATGCTGGAGCGCCACCACCTGCCCGGTGTGGACCGGATCCTGGATGCCGTGGGGCGTCTGCAGTGGGAGGCCGAGAGCTGATGGCACAGGTGTTGGAGTTCAAGCTGCCCGACCTCGGTGAGGGGCTCACCGAGGCCGAGATCGTGCGCTGGCTGGTGGAGATCGGCGACGTGGTCGCCATCGACCAGCCGGTCGTCGAGGTCGAGACGGCCAAGGCGATGGTCGAGGTGCCGTGCCCCTACGGCGGTGTGGTCACGGCCCGCTTCGGCGAGGAGGGCACGGAGCTGCCCGTCGGGGCGCCGCTGATCACGGTGGCGGTGGGGGAACGGGCGCCGTCCGGCGGCGGTGCGGAAGAGGCCGGGACCGAGGGCTCGGGCAACGTCCTCGTCGGGTACGGCACCTCCGAGGCACCCGCGCGGCGACGCAGGGTGCGGCAGGAGCCGGGGGCCGGTGCCGCCCCCGCCACGGCGGTGAACGGGCGGGCGGGTGTCCCCGAGGCCGAGGACGGCCCCCTCCCCGTGATCTCGCCCCTGGTCCGCAGGCTGGCCCGGCAGAACGGCCTCGACCTGCGGGAGCTGACCGGCTCCGGGCCCGACGGGCTGATCCTGCGGGCGGATGTGGAGTACGCCCTGCGCGCCGCGCCCCGGCCCGCTCCGGCAGCGGCCCCCGCGCCCCGGCCGGCCGCGACAGCCGCCCCGGGCGAGATCCGTACGCCCCTCAAGGGCATGCGGGGCGCCGTCGCGGACAAGCTGTCCCGCAGCCGCCGCGAGATCCCCGACGCGACCTGCTGGGTCGACGCCGACGCCACGGAGCTCATGCGGGCACGGACCGCCATGAACACGGCCGGCGGGCCGAAGATCTCCCTCCTGGCCCTGCTGGCCCGGATCTGCACCGCGGCCCTCGCCCGGTTCCCCGAGCTCAACTCCACCGTGGACGCGCAGGCCAGGGAGGTCGTCCGGTTCGACCACGTGCATCTGGGCTTCGCGGCGCAGACCGACCGGGGGCTCGTGGTCCCGGTGGTCAGGGACGCGCACGCGCGGGACGCCGAGTCGCTGACCGCGGAGTTCGCCCGGCTGACCGAGGCGGGCCGGACCGGGACGCTGACGCCCGGCGAACTCACCGGCGGGACCTTCACGTTGAACAACTACGGAGTCTTCGGCGTCGACGGCTCCACACCGATCATCAACCACCCCGAGGCCGCCATGCTCGGCGTCGGCCGCATCGTCCCCAAGCCCTGGGTGCACGAGGGCGAGCTGGCGGTGCGGCAGGTCGTCCAGCTCTCGCTCACCTTCGACCACCGCGTGTGCGACGGCGGTACGGCGGGCGGCTTCCTGCGCTACGTGGCGGACTGCGTGGAACAGCCGGCGGTGCTGCTGCGGACGCTCTGATTCCTCTCCGGCGCTCGGCCGTTCCTGGTGATCGCGTCCCTTCCCCCGCGTTCCATGTGATCGCGGGGGCACGCATACTCGGGGGGTGACCGCGTACGAGCCTCCCGGTGAACCCGGCGTCGGCCCCGGCCCCGCGCAGGGGACGGACCCCGCCGTCTACGACGCCGTCGTGCTCGCCGGTGGTGCCGCCCGGCGCCTCGGGGGCGCGGACAAACCCGGGGTGCGGGTCGGCGGGCGTGCCCTGCTCGACCGTGTGCTCGCCGCGTGCGACGGCGCCCGCGCCACCGTCGTCGTGGCCGCGCCCCGGCCGACGGCACGGCCCGTGACCTGGGCCCGCGAGGACCCGCCCGGCGGCGGACCGCTCGCCGCGCTCGACGCCGGGCTCCGGCACACCACGGCGGAGCACGTCGTGGTGCTCTCCGCCGACCTGCCGTTCCTCGAGGAGCGGACCGTCGGCCGGCTGCTGGGCACGCTGCGGGGGAGCGCCGCCGACGGCGTGCTGCTGACCGACCCGGACGGCCGTGACCAGCCGCTCGTCGCCGCGTACCGCACCCGGCGGCTGCGCGAGACGCTCGCCCTCCTCGCCGACCGGCACGGCGGTCCGCACGGTCTTCCCCTGCGGCGCCTCACCGCCGAGCTGGACCTCACCCGCGTCTCCGATCCCGTCGCGTCTTTCGACTGCGACACCTGGGACGACATCGCCTCCGCCAGGGCACGCATCAGGGAGCATGGGCACGTGTTGGATGAATGGATTTCCGCGGTCAAGGACGAGCTGGGGATCGACCTCGACGTCGATGTGAAAGAGCTGCTCGACCTCGCCCGCGACGCCGCCCATGGTGTGGCCAGGCCCGCCGCGCCGCTGACCACCTTCCTCGTCGGCTACGCGGCCGCGCGGGCCGGCGGGGGACCCGAGGCCGTCGCCGAGGCCGCCCGCAAGGCCGTGGCCCTCGCGGCCCGCTGGGCGGAGGAGAGCACCCCGGAAGCCTCGGTGGCCCCGAAGGCCCCGGGGGACCGGCCCGACGTCGCCCCCGACGCGACGCCCGACACCCGCCCGGACGCCGGATGACCCCGCCCGGCACCCGCACCGGTGAGGACGCCGAGGATCTCGACGTCGAGGAGGTGCTCGCCCTCGTGAACAACAGCAACGGCACCCATCTGCCCGACCCCGCCGCACGAGGGGAGCAGGACAGCACCCCCACACCCCGGAAGCCGGACACCCGGCACCGGGCCACCCCCTGGCCACAGGCCCGGGACATCGCCGAGCGCGCCGCCCGGAGCGCCGCCCGGGCCGCCCGCCGCGACCCGGTCTCCGTGCCGCTCGACGCCGCCCTCGGCCTCACCCTGGCCACCCCCCTCGACGCCCTCACCGACCTCCCCTCCTTCGACACCTCCGCGATGGACGGCTGGGCGGTCGCCGGGCCCGCCCCCTGGGACGTACGGGACGAGGGCGTCCTGGCCGGGCACACCGCGCAGGCGCCCCTGACCGACGGCGAGGCCGTCCCGATCGCCACCGGCGCCCGCATCCCCGCGGACACCACGGCCGTCCTGCGCAGCGAGCACGGCCGCACCGACGACAAGGGCCGTCTGCACGCGACCAGGGGCGTCGTCCCCGGCCAGGACATCCGCCCCCGGGGCCAGGAATGCCGCACCGGCGACCAACTCCTGCCCGTCGGCACCCTCGTCACCCCGGCCGTGCTCGGGCTCGCCGCGGCGGCCGGATACAACACGGTCACCGCCGTCCCCCGCGCCCGCGCCGAAGTCCTCGTCCTCGGCGACGAGTTGCTCACCGAGGGGCTGCCGCACGACGGTCTGATCCGGGACGCGCTCGGCCCGATGCTGCCGCCCTGGCTGCGTGCGCTCGGCGCCGAGGTGACCGCCGTACGACGCGTCCGGGACGACGCCGGCGCCCTGCGCAAGGCGGTGACCGCGTCCGACGCCGATGTCATCGTCACCACCGGCGGCACCGCCGCGGGTCCCGTCGACCACGTCCACCCCACCCTGCGCCGTATCGGGGCCGAACTCCTCGTGGACGGCGTCAAGGTGCGCCCCGGCCACCCCATGCTGCTGGCCCGCATCACGGAGACCCAGCATCTCGTCGGGCTGCCGGGCAACCCGCTCGCCGCCGTCTCCGGACTGCTGACGCTCGCCGAACCGCTGCTGCGGACCCTCGCGGCCCGCCCGGCCCCGGAGCCGTACATGCTGCCGCTCAGGGACGCCGTGCACGGGCACCCGCACGACACCCGGCTCGTGCCCGTCGTCCTGCGCGGCGACCAGGCCGTGCCGCTGCACTACAACGGCCCGGCCATGCTGCGCGGTATCGCGGCGGCCGACGCGCTGGCCGTCGTGCCCCCGGGCGGAGCCCGTCCGGGGCAGGAGGCGGAACTGCTCGACCTGCCCTGGGCGTCCGCAGGGATCGGGGTGTGTTTCACGTGAAACTTCCGGGCCAGGACGTGATCGCCCGCCAGGCGGACGAGCATCTGGTGACCCATCGGGTGAAACTCCCGAAGAAAGTGGTGGAGCACCCGATCCGCCAGGTCCTCAAGCGGCTCTCCATGGCGCTGGGGCTCCTCGTCGTCACCGCGCTGATCGTCTACGCCGACCGCGACGGCTACAACGACAACGCGGGCGGCGGCCTCACCCTCCTCGACGCCTTCTACTACGCCACCGTCACCCTCTCCACCACGGGCTACGGTGACATCACCCCCGCCGGCGACGCCGCCCGGCTCACGAACATCCTCGTCATCACGCCCCTGCGTGTGCTGTTCCTGATCATCCTGGTCGGCACCACCCTCGAAGCCCTCACCGAACGCACTCGGGAGGAGTGGCGACTGACCCGCTGGAGGTCCACGTTGCGCGATCACACCGTCGTCGTCGGTTTTGGGACGAAGGGCAGGTCGGCGATCCGGACCGTCTGCGCGACGGGCCTGAAGAAGGAACAGGTCGTCGTGGTCGACCCCAGTTCCAAGGTCGTCGACGCCGCGACCGCGGAGGGCTACGCGGGCATCGTCGGGGACGCGACCCGCAGCGAGGTGCTGAAGCGGGCCGAGGTGCACAAGGCGCGTCAGATCATCATCGCGACCCAGCGCGACGACACGGCGGTCCTGGTGACGCTGACGGCCCGGCAGCTCAACCGCGGGGCGAAGATCGTGGCCACTGTGCGGGAGGAGGAGAACGCGCCGCTGCTCAAGCAGTCCGGCGCCGACGGTGTCGTCACCAGCGCCAGCGCCGCCGGCCGCCTGCTCGGCCTGTCCGTGCTCAGCCCCTCCGCCGGCATGGTGATGGAGGACCTCATCCATCAGGGCAGCGGGCTCGACATCGTCGAACGGCCGGTCGTCAAGGCCGAGGTGGGCAAGACCCCGCGTGAGATCGCCGACCTGGTGGTCAGTGTCATACGCGGCCACCGGGTGCTCGGCTACGACGATCCGGCCGTGGGGAGGCTGGAGTTGACCGACCGGCTCATCACGATCGTGCGGAAGACACCGGCGACACAGGTCGCCCCCGACATCCGTCCGATGCCGCCGATGCCCCGCAACTGACCAGCCGGGTGGGTCGGGCTACTTCCGGGTGTACAACCGCATCACTTCCGGTTGTACAACCGCATCGTGACCGGCCCGAAGACCAGCACGAACAGTCCGGCCCAGCCCAGCGACCAGGCGACCTCGTCGGCCGGCCAGTCGCCGCCCATCAGGCCGCGCACCGCCGACGCCAGATGGGTGATGGGGCTGTTGTTCACGAAGGCCTGGAGCCAGCCCGGCATGGTCGTCGGGTCGACGAAGACGTTGGACAGGAAGGTGAGCGGGAAGATCACCATCATGCTGACGCCCATCACCGACTTCTCGGTGCGCAGCATCAGCCCGAACATCGTCCAGATCCACGAGAAGGCGAACGAGAAGAGCACCAGCAGGGCGATCCCGGCGAGCACACCGCCGATGCCGCCGTCCGGCCGGTAGCCCAGGATGATGCCGACCGTGAGCATCACGACCGACGCGATCGTGTACCGCAGGGCGTCGCCGAGCAGATAGCCGACCATGGTCGACGGCCGCCAGATCGGCAGCGTGCGGAACCGGTCGAAGACGCCCTTCTCGATGTCCGTGTTGACCGAGACACCCGTGTACATCGTGATCATCACGACCGACATCACGAGGATGCCCGGCAGCAGGAACTGGATGTACTCCTTCGGCGAGCCGGCCAGCGCCCCGCCGAACAGGTACGTGTACATCAGCACCATCATGATCGGGAACGCCGTGACGTCGAAGAGCTGCTCCGGCACGTGCTTGATCTTGAGGATCGCCCGCCAGCCGAAGGTCATCGAGGCCGACCATGCGCTGGGCCGCGCGGGCCGCTCCTTGGCGATGAGCAGGGCGGCGAGGGACTCGGTGCTGACCGGGGCGAGTTCCTTGGCCTCGGTGGTCGTCGTGGTGCTCATGCCGCCACCTCGTCCTTCGGGTCGTGGGAGCCGGAGCCGGAGTCGGCCGTGCGGTCCGGGGCGTGCGTGTCGTGCCCGGTGAGGGCGAGGAACACCTCGTCCAGGCTGGGCTGGCCCAGCGAGAAGTTGTCGACGGTGATCCCGGCGTGGGCCAGTTCGTTCAGCGCGCGGGCGGCCTGCTGGGCCGCGCTGTCGTCGCTCGCCGCCGTACCGAGTCGGGCGGTCAGGGCCACCGGGTCGGGCTCCGGCTGCACCTGCGCGTCGAGGGTCCGGCGCAGCAGGTCGGCCGCGAGGCTCCGTTGGCCGGGATCTCGTAGCCGCAGATGGACGGATCCGGAGCCGACGGACGACTTCAGCTCGCCCTTGGTGCCCTCGGCGATCACCCGGCCGCGGTCGATGACGGCGATCCGGGACGCCAGCTGGTCGGCCTCGTCCAGATACTGCGTGGTCAGCAGCACGGTGGTGCCCTGGGCGACCACGGCCCGCACGATGTCCCACACCTGGTTGCGGCTGCGCGGATCGAGGCCGGTCGTCGGCTCGTCGAGGAACAGCAGGTCGGGGGTGCTGAGGATGGACGCGGCGATGTCGATCCGGCGCCGCATACCGCCCGAGTAGTGCTTGACCTGCTTCGCGGCGGCCTCCGTGAGGCCGAAGGCCTCCAGGAGCTGGGCGGCGCGCTCCCGGGCGGCCTTCTTGTGGTGGCCGAGCAGCCGGCCCAGCAGGACCAGGTTCTCGGTGCCGGTGAGGTCCTCGTCCACCGACGCGTACTGGCCGGTGAGGCTCACCCGGGCGCGCACCTCGTCCGCCTCGCGGACGATGTCGTGGCCGAAGACATGCGCTTCGCCGCCGTCCGGGCGCAGGAGTGTGGCGAGCATCTTCACGGTGGTGGTCTTGCCGGCGCCGTTCGGGCCGAGGACGCCGTAGACCGTGCCGGCGGGCACGGACAGGTCGACTCCGTCGACGGCCCTGGTCTCGCCGAACGTCTTCACCAGGCCCGCGGTCTCGATCGCCAGGCCGGACGTTTGCGTGCTCATGCTTCGGGTCCTTCCGAGTACGTGGGCTACGCATGGGGAGACCTTTACGGTCGCGCAAACTCATCGGTCCCGCATATGGATTTTCGCCAGAACCGGACCAATGACGTAGGGGGAGCCGACCTGAGGACGGAGCGGACTCCGTCCGGCGACCGAGGAGTACCGTCCCAGTCATGTATGCGATCACGATTCCCGAACCTGGTGGGCCCGAGGCGCTGGTCTGGGACGAGGTCCCGGATCCCGTGCCCGGCGAGGGCGAGGTCCTGGTCGAGGTGACGGCCGGTGCCGTCAACCGGGCCGACATCCTGCAGCGGCAGGGCTTCTACGACCCGCCGCCCGGCACGCCCCCCTACCCCGGCCTGGAGTGCTCCGGGCGGATCGCCGGGATCGGCACCGGCGTCTCAGGCTGGAGCGTGGGCGACGAGGTGTGCGCGCTGCTCTCCGGAGGCGGTTACGCCGAGAAGGTGGTGGTCCCGGCCGGACAGCTGCTGCCCGTGCCCGAGGGCGTCGGCCTGCGGCAGGCCGCGGCACTGCCCGAGGTGACCTGCACGGTCTGGTCGAACGTCTTCATGATCGCCCACCTGCGCCCCGGCGAGACGCTCCTCGTGCACGGCGGCTCCAGCGGCATCGGCACCATGGCGATCCAGCTCGCCAAGGCCGTCGGTGCCAGGGTCGCCGTCACGGCGGGCACCCAGGAGAAGCTGGACCGGTGCGCCGAACTGGGAGCCGACATCCTGGTCAACTACCGCGAGCAGGACTTCGTCGAAGAGGTCAGGAAGGCCACGGACGGCGCCGGGGCCGATGTCATCCTCGACAACATGGGCGCCAAGTACCTGGAGCGCAACGTCAAGGCCCTCGCCGTCAACGGCCGCCTCGCGATCATCGGCATGCAGGGCGGCGTCAAGGGCGAGCTGAACATCGGCGCGCTCCTCGCCAAGCGCGGCGCGATCAGCGCGACGTCCCTGCGGGCCCGTCCGCTCGAGGAGAAGGCGGCCATCGTCGCGGCCGTACGCGAACACGTCTGGCCCCTCTTCCCCGGCGGCCACCTGCGCCCGGTCATCGACCGCGAACTCCCCATGCCAGACGCCACCACCGCCCACCAGGTCCTGGAGGACAGCGGACACATCGGCAAGGTATTGCTGATCGCCCCGCGGGGGGCTTGACGCGGGCCTCGGAAGGGGCGCGGCCCGGGGCTGCTGGAAACGCCCTCGGGTGCGTCGCAGTCGGGGGTGTTCGGGGCGGGCCTCGGGGGTGGTGCAGCCCGGGGTTCTCGAGCGGGCTTGGGGCGCGGTGCAGCCCGGGGGTTCTCGAGCGGGCCTCGCCTCCGCCGCCGGGTGGTGCCCCAGCGCGCTCTAGCCGGAGGGTGCTTGAAGCGGGCCCTGGACGCGGCGCAGCCCGGGGGTGCTCGGCACGCCCCCAGCCGCGCTCGCAACCGCAGGGCGCTTGAAGCAGGCACCCAGGCGCGGCGCAGCCCGACGGCGCGTGCAGCCGGCCCGGGCGGGACACGCGACCGCGGGGCGTCTGAAACGGCCCCGCAAGGGGCCGACCGCGTCCCCTACGCGCGCCGCAGCCGGAGTCCCACGAACGCCAGGCCCAGGCCGAGTCCGATCAGGACCAGCCCGCTGCCCAGCGGCAGGATCCGGAGTACGGGTCCGACAGGGCGGTCGGTCTGTGGTGCGGCCTCGCGTACGGGTGGCTCCGTCGGTGCCGGGGGCTCGGGAACGGCGGGGACGGCCTCCCGGGACGCCTCGGGGACGGCGGTGGCCTCGCGGGCGTCGCGGGCCTCCCGCTCCCCCTCGGGCTCCTCCGGCCGCCCCGGCCGGTCCCGTCCCTCACCGGCCCGGCTCCCGGCCCGCGAGGGCTCCCCGGGCGCGGACGGGGCCGACAAGGCGGAGGGGGCGGCCACCGCCCCGGCCTCTTCGTCGTACGCGAGGACAGAGGGGACAGAGGGGACAGAGGGGGCAGAGGCAGCAGAACCGTAGGCCTGGACAGATCCGCAGGGTGAGACGACCGCACCCGCCCCCAAGGCGACCACCAGTCCGGTCGCCCGCAGTGCGCGTAGCCATGGAGTCACGTTGGTGACCCCCTCCCGCCGTGCCCGGTAGGGCAAGATCGGCAAGTTCGGTTATTTCGAGGCAATCAGCCTCACACCGCCCCGGACGTCCGGCACTCCGGGTTCGGCCGACGGGCGGAATCGCTGCACAATCCGGTTATGTCCATACGTCACGGACTGCTCGCGCTCCTGGCGGCCGGCCCCCGCTACGGGTCACGCCTGCGCACCGACTTCGAGGCCCGCACCGGCGGGACCTGGCCGCTGAACATCGGGCAGGTCTACACGACGCTGGGCCGCCTCGAACGGGACGGCCTGGTGGCCCAGGAGGGCGTCGACGAGGCGGGGCGGGCGCTGTACGCGCTCACCGAGGCCGGCCGGGCCGAGCTGCGCGCCTGGTACGCCCGCCCTGTCGAACGCGCGAGCCCGCCGCGCGACGAGTTGGCCATCAAGCTGGTGATGGCCGTCGGAGCGGACGGCGTCGACGTACGGGAGGTCGTCGAGGCCCAGCGCCGGCACGTGACGCAGGCGCTCCACGACCACGTCCGGCAGCGGGCCGAGGCCCTGGCCCGCGCACCCGGGCACCCCCACGAGATGGCCCGGCTGCTCGTCCTGGAACAGCTCGTCTTCCAGGCCGAGGCCGAGGTCCGGTGGCTGGACCACTGCGAAGCCCGACTGCTGCGCCTCACCCGTGAGGTGGAACCCCCCTCCGGGGAGCAACCCGGGCCCTGACCGATACGTCTGTCGAAACAGGGTGGATCAGCTTCCCGTGGGGGCACCACGGAGGTGAGGTGCAGGCGTGCGAGAGAATGGCGACATGGAGATGCCGAGAAACGAACGGTCGCCGGAGAGCCCGCAGATCCTGGTCGTGGGCCAGGACGGCATGGCGCTCGGGGGCGGCAGCGGAGACGAGGACTCCCGCGAGATCCCGGTCACGGAACAGGTCGAGCAGCCCGCCAAGGTCATGCGGATCGGCAGCATGATCAAGCAGCTGCTCGAGGAAGTGCGCGTGGCGCCCCTGGACGAGGCCAGCCGGGTCCGCCTCAAGGAGATCCACGCCAGCTCGGTGAAGGAGCTGGAGGACGGTCTGGCGCCCGAGCTGGTCGAGGAGCTGGAGCGGCTCTCCCTGCCCTTCACGGACGAGACGACCCCCAGCGACGCGGAACTGCGCATCGCGCAGGCCCAGCTGGTCGGCTGGCTCGAGGGACTCTTCCACGGGATCCAGACGACGCTGTTCGCCCAGCAGATGGCGGCCCGCGCCCAGCTGGAGTCGATGCGCCGCGCCCTCCCGCCGGGCGTCGGTCACGAGGGCCTCGACGAGCAGCACCCGGGCGCCCGTTCCGGCGGGCCGTACCTGTAGGCCCGCTACAGACCTCCCTGAACAGAAACAGGAAGGGCCCCGCGGCCGAAGCCGCGGGGCCCTTCCTCGTGTCCGGGGCGTCAGGACGGCGGGTTGCCCGTCGAGACGTTGAGCTCGATGATCGGCATGTCGTCCGGGTCGACATCGGTGCCCTTGGACGGGAACTGGTTCATGACCGTGCCCTGGCCGTAGGTGTTCTCGTCCACGTTCTTGGTGCTGACCTGCCAGCCGGCCGCCTGGGCGCAGGACTTGACCGACGCGATGTTCATGAACTTGAAGTCCGGGATCTGGATCTTGTCGGGGTCGTTGTACGACTCCTCCGGCTCCGTGCACTCCTCGGAGTCGATCGTCTTCGACGTGTCCGGCCCGCGGTAGCCGGCCTTCTTGGAGGCCGAGGCCGAGGCGCTCGCGCCGCTGCCCCCGCCGCCCTTGTCGTCCTCGCTTCCGCCGTTCATCAGCAGGGCCGCGACCAGCCCGCCGACGGCCACGACGGACACGATGACGGAACCGATGATCACCGGCTTGTTGCTCTTGCCACCGCCCTGCGAGCCGGGCGCGGTCTGCGGCGTGAGGTTGTACGGCGGCGGGGTCGACGGGCCCGGCTGCGGGGAGTACCCGGCCGGGTGCGGCGTCTGGTAGCCGCCCTGCTGCGGATAGCCGTACGCCGGGGACGGCGCCGACGGGGCGGGGGTGCCGTACGGGTTCGGGGGCGGGGTCGGCTGGTACGGCGTCTGGACCTGGCCCGAGGCGGCCGGGGGCGCCTGGTCGACCGGCGGGAACACGGCCGAGCCGACACCCGCGCCGCTCGGCGCCTGCGTGCCCGGGACGATGCTCGGCGGGGCGGCGTGGAAGGACGCCGCCACGCGCAGGCACTCGTCGCGCATGGCCTCGGAGCTGGGGAAACGCTCGTTGGGGTTCTTCTTCAGCGCCCGGGCGATCAGCGCGTCCACGGCCGGCGGCAGCGCCCGGTTGATCGTGGACGGAACCGGCGGCTCCTCCTGGACGTGTGCATACGCGATGGCCAGCGGCGAGTCCGCCTCGAACGGCAGCCGCCCGGTGACCAGTTGGAACAGCATGACGCCGACCGAGTACAGGTCGGAGCGGGCGTCCACGCCACGGCCGAGGGCCTGTTCCGGTGAGAGGTACTGCGGAGTGCCGACGACCATGCCGGTCTGCGTCATCGACGTCACACCGGACTGCATGGCGCGGGCGATGCCGAAGTCCATGACCTTGACCACGCCGCGCTTGGTCATCATCACGTTGCCCGGCTTGATGTCGCGGTGGACCAGGCCCATCTCGTGGCTGATCTCCAGCGCGGCCAGCACATCCGCGGTGATCTTCAGCGCCTTGTCGGCGGGCATCGCGCCCTGCTGCCGTACGTCCTCGTCGAGGACCGAGCCGAGCGGGCGGCCCTCGACGTACTCCATGACGATGTACGGCGTCGTCATGGAGTCGAGGGTGTCCTCGCCGGTGTCGAAGACCGAGACGATGTTGGTGTGCGTGAGCTTGGCCACGGACTGGGCCTCGCGGCGGAACCGCTCGCGGAAGGCCTGCTCCCGGCCGAGCTCGGTGTGAAGTGTCTTGATCGCGACCTGTCGGTCGAGCACGCTGTCGTACGCGAGGTGCACCGAGGCCATGCCGCCCTGGCCGAGGAGGTCACGCAGCTGATAGCGGCCACTGGCGAGCGCCCGCCCCGTGTACTGCCCCTGTGCGCCGTCCTGGCTCATGTTCCGTGTCCCCCGTAGCTCCCCTGGGAGCTGCCGACTGCCGCTGATCCGTCTGATCCGTCGTTGATCCAAACCGCCATTCCCGGCCAAGTCTGCCCCAGGGCACGGACACGTCAAGCTCGGTGCCCGTTCCGTGACCGTACGCGAAAGAAGCGTCGCGGAAGCGTTACCGGGGGTGTGCGGCCGGTACGCAGAATTTGCACGAGAGTGCTGAGTAAAGGTTTCATGGCGCGTCCGTCCCGTGCCGGTCCTGGCACCCGTCTCGGACCGGCGGCTTGCGCGGAGGCTGTAGCGTGGCCGACGGAGACCGTAACAACACCGCGCGCACCGCGGGCAGAAACGACGGCGAGGACTGATGGCACAGCAGCAGCGCGCTCAGGGCCCGTCCGAACCCGAGGCGACTGGCGGCGGCATGTCGGACGCGCCGGAGGTCTGGGGTAACGGCGGGTTGGTCGGGGACGGCCGGTACCGGCTGACCCACAGACTCGGCCGGGGCGGCATGGCCGAGGTGTTCGCAGCCGAGGACGTCCGCCTCGGACGCACCGTGGCCGTCAAGCTGCTCCGCTCCGACCTCGCCGAGGACCCGGTGTCCAAGGCGCGCTTCACGCGCGAGGCCCAGTCGGTGGCCGGCCTCAACCACCACGCGATCGTCGCCGTGTACGACTCCGGCGAGGACATCGTCGGCGGCCAGCCGCTCCCCTACATCGTCATGGAGCTGGTCGAGGGCCGCACCATCCGCGACCTCCTGCTGAACGCCGAGGCACCGGGCCCCGAACAGGCCCTGATCATCGTCTCGGGCGTCCTGGAGGCGCTCGCCTACTCGCACCAGCACGGCATCGTGCACCGCGACATCAAGCCCGCCAACGTCATCATCACGCACAACGGCGCGGTGAAGGTGATGGACTTCGGCATCGCCCGCGCCCTGCACGGCGCGCAGTCCACGATGACGCAGACCGGCATGGTCATGGGCACCCCGCAGTACCTGTCCCCGGAGCAGGCGCTCGGCAAGGCCGTCGACCACCGCTCCGACCTGTACGCCACGGGCTGCCTGCTCTACGAACTCCTCTCGTTGCGCCCGCCGTTCACCGGCGAGACCCCGCTGTCGGTGGTCTACCAGCACGTCCAGGACATCCCGACGCCGCCGTCCGAGGCCTCCGACGTCTGTCCGCCGGAGCTGGACGGCATGGTCATGCGCTCCCTCGCCAAGGAGCCCGACGACCGTTTCCAGACGGCCGAGGAGATGCGCGGGCTGGTCCAGTACGCGCTCCAGATGCTCTACGACCAGGGCGGCCACACCGGCACCTGGAACACCGGCCCGGTCGACATGCACGAGGGCCGGCACACCCCGTCGGGCGGCTTCGCCCACACGGCCGTGATGGGCCACCCCGGCGATGTCTCCGGCACCGCGCAGATCCCCTCGCCGATACTTCCCGCCGGCTATGGCGGCGGGGACGACGGCGGCTTCGAGGGCCGCGGCAACAAGGGCAGCGGCCGCGGCAAGCTGTGGATCCTCGCCGTGCTCGCGGTGATCGCCGTGGCGGCGGGTGTCGCCCTGGCGCTGCAGAACACCGGCGGCGACACGAAGGGGCCCACCGACAACAAGAAGTCGCCGACCACCTCACAGACGGAAGACAAGAAGACTCCGAGCGAGACGCCGAGCGACGAGGCGACGGACGAGCCGACCGACACGTCGACGGACGACGGCACCGGCACGAGCTCCGGCGGCGGCGGATGGACCCCGTCGTACACCCCGTCCTACACGCCGTCCCCGAGCACTCCCGAGACGCCGACGGACCAGCCGACGGACCAGCCGACCACCGCGGAGCCGACCGGCGAGCCGACGGACGAGGAGCCCTCGGACCCGGAGACTCCTCCGGAGGAGGAGACGGGCGGTGCCGACGGCGGCGCCACGGGCAGCGTCGTCGGAGGCGCGGGCGGCTGACCGACCTGCTCGGACGGCCGAATCGGACCGCCGAATCGGACAGCCGAAGAAGAACACATCACGCGCGCGTGGGACCCGGAAACGGGATCCACGCGCGCGTGCCGTTTCGCCGCGCCGACAAGTTGGCTCTTCCCGTGACCTGGGTCACCGGGTTAACGTGCGGTTGCTCCGGCCTCCTGCAAGGCTGTGACCAGGGCCCCTTTCCCGCCTTCCCGATTTACTTGGAAATCCAAGCAAAATCGCAGGTCAGATGGGGTTTCACAGAAATGTGGAGCACTGGGTAACGTGCTTGTTGCAGGGCGCTCGCCGGGGCACCTGTCACGCCTGTTCCCGGCCGAGTGGCACCCACCCCGTGCCCCGGTGGCCGAGAACAGGTGAGCCGCACTGGCCTACCGGCAACCCCGGGGGCCGGACCGACGGAGGAGCACACGTGACCGTGGAGAGCACTGCCGCGCGCACATCGCGACGCAGCGCCGGAAGCAAGGCCGGCACCACCGGCACCAAGGGCACCACCCGCACGCCTGCGAAGAAGGCAGCCGCGAAGAAGGCCGCCGAACCCCAGCTCGTGCAGCTGCTGACGCCCGAGGGCAAGCGCGTCAAGAACGCCGAGTACGACAAGTACGTCGCCGGTGTCACCCCGGAAGAGCTCCGCGGCCTGTACCGCGACATGGTGCTCACCCGCCGCTTCGACGCCGAGGCCACCTCCCTGCAGCGCCAGGGCGAGCTGGGCCTGTGGGCCTCGCTGCTCGGCCAGGAGGCCGCCCAGATCGGCTCGGGCCGGGCCCTGCGCGACGACGACTACGTCTTCCCCACCTATCGCGAGCACGGCGTCGCCTGGTGCCGCGGGGTGGACCCGACCAACCTGCTCGGCATGTTCCGCGGCGTGAACAACGGCGGCTGGGACCCGAACAGCAACAACTTCCAGCTCTACACGATCGTCATCGGCTCCCAGACGCTGCACGCCACGGGCTACGCGATGGGCGTCGCCAAGGACGGCGCCGACAGCGCGGTGATCGCCTACTTCGGCGACGGCGCCTCCAGCCAGGGCGACGTCGCCGAGTCGTTCACCTTCTCCGCGGTCTACAACGCCCCGGTCGTGTTCTTCTGCCAGAACAACCAGTGGGCCATCTCCGAGCCGACCGAGAAGCAGTCCCGCGTCCCGATCTACCAGCGCGCGCAGGGCTTCGGCTTCCCGGGCGTACGGGTGGACGGCAACGACGTGCTCGCCTGCCTCGCGGTCACCCGCTGGGCCCTGGAGCGGGCCCGCTCCGGCGAGGGCCCGACCCTCGTCGAGGCGTTCACCTACCGCATGGGCGCCCACACCACCTCCGACGACCCGACCCGCTACCGGGGCGACGAGGAGCGCCAGGCCTGGGAGGCCAAGGACCCGATCCTGCGCCTTCGCCGGTTCCTGGAGACCTCAAACCACGCGGACGAGGGATTCTTCGAGGAACTGGAGGCCGAGTCCGAGGCGTTGGGTAAACGAGTGCGCGAGGCGGTCCGTGCCATGCCGGACCCGGACCACTTCGCGATCTTCGAGAACGTCTACGCGGACGGACACGCGCTCGTCGACGAGGAGCGCGCCCAGTTCGCCGCGTACCAGGCGTCGTTCGCCGATGAGGGGGGCAACTGACATGGCCGACAAGATGGCACTCGCCAAAGCGATCAACGAGTCGCTGCGCCACGCCCTGGAGGCCGACCCCAAGGTCCTGATCATGGGCGAGGACGTCGGCAAGCTCGGCGGCGTCTTCCGGGTGACGGACGGTCTGCAGAAGGACTTCGGCGAGAGCCGCGTCATCGACACCCCGCTGGCCGAGTCGGGCATCGTCGGCACGGCGATCGGCCTGGCCCTGCGCGGCTACCGCCCGGTGGTGGAGATCCAGTTCGACGGCTTCGTCTTCCCGGCGTACGACCAGATCGTCACCCAGCTCGCGAAGATGCACGCCCGCTCCCTGGGCAAGGTCAAGCTCCCGGTCGTCGTGCGCATCCCCTACGGCGGCGGCATCGGCGCGGTGGAGCACCACTCGGAGTCCCCCGAGGCGCTCTTCGCGCACGTCTCGGGCCTGAAGGTCGTCAGCCCGTCCAACTCCTCGGACGCGTACTGGATGATGCAGCAGGCCATCCAGAGCGACGACCCGGTGATCTTCTTCGAGCCCAAGCGCCGCTACTGGGACAAGGCCGAGGTCGCCACGGAGGCGATCCCGGGCCCGCTGCACAAGGCCCAGGTGGTCCGCGAGGGCACCGACCTCACCCTCGCCGCCTACGGCCCGATGGTGAAGCTCTGTCAGGAGGTCGCGGACGCGGCCGCCGAGGAGGGCAGGAACCTCGAGGTCCTGGACCTGCGCTCGGTCTCCCCGCTCGACTTCGACTCCATCCAGGCGTCGGTGGAGAAGACGCGCCGGCTGGTCGTGGTCCACGAGGCCCCGGTGTTCTTCGGCTCCGGCGCGGAGATCGCCGCGCGGATCACGGAGCGCTGCTTCTACCACCTGGAGGCCCCGGTGCTCCGTGTCGGCGGCTACCACGCGCCGTACCCGCCGGCCCGCCTGGAGGAGGAGTACCTGCCGAACCTGGACCGGGTGCTGGATGCCGTCGACCGCTCGCTGGCGTACTGAGGAGAGGGTCGTGACGACGATGACGGAAGCGTCCGTACGCGAGTTCAAGATGCCGGACGTGGGTGAGGGGCTCACCGAGGCCGAGATCCTCAAGTGGTTCGTCCAGCCCGGCGACAAGGTCACCGACGGCCAGGTGGTGTGCGAGGTCGAGACGGCGAAGGCGGCCGTCGAGCTGCCCATCCCGTACGACGGCGTGGTCAGGGATCTGCACTTCCCCGAGGGCACCACGGTCGACGTGGGCACGTCGATCATCGCGGTCGACGTGAGCGGAGGGGCCGCGCCGGCCGAGCCGCGGGCGGAAGCCCCCCAGGCCGCTGAAGAACCGAAGGCGGAGGGCTCGGGCCGCCAGCCGGTCCTGGTCGGCTACGGGGTGGCGACCTCGTCCACCCGCCGTCGCCCCCGCAAGGGCCCGGAGGTCCCGGTACAGCAGGCCTCGACCGCGGTCCAGACCGAGCTGAACGGCCACGGTGCGGCGCCCTCGGCCGCCCCCGCCGTCAAGGAACGCCCGCTGGCCAAGCCCCCGGTCCGCAAGCTGGCCAAGGATCTGGGCGTCGACCTGACGACGGTCGTCCCGACCGGTCCGGACGGCATCATCACCCGCGAGGACGTGCACGCGGCGGTGGCCCCGCCGCAGGCACCGCGGCCGGAGGTCCCCGCGGTCCCCGCGACCGCCGCCCCGGCGCCCGCGCCGGCGGCGGTGTCGTACGACACCGCCCGCGAGACCCGCATCCCGATCAAGGGCGTCCGCAAGGCGACGGCGGCGGCGATGGTGGGCTCGGCGTTCACGGCGCCGCATGTCACGGAGTTCGTGACGGTCGACGTGACGCGCACGATGAAGCTGGTCGAGGAGCTGAAGGAGGACAAGGAGTTCGCGGGCCTGCGCGTGAACCCCCTCCTGCTGATCGCCAAGGCCCTGCTCGTCGCGATCAGGCGCAACCCGGACGTCAACGCGTCCTGGGACGAGGCCGCCCAGGAGATCGTGGTCAAGCACTACGTGAACCTGGGCATCGCGGCCGCGACCCCGCGCGGCCTGATCGTCCCGAACATCAAGGACGCCCACGCCAAGACGCTGCCGCAGCTCGCCGAGTCGCTGGGCGAGCTGGTGTCGACCGCCCGGGACGGCAAGACGTCCCCGGCGGACATGCAGAACGGCACGGTGACGATCACCAACGTCGGTGTCTTCGGCGTCGACACGGGCACGCCGATCCTCAACCCCGGCGAGTCCGCGATCCTCGCGGTCGGTGCGATCAAGCTCCAGCCGTGGGTCCACAAGGGCAAGGTGAAGCCCCGCCAGGTCACCACCCTGGCCCTGTCCTTCGACCACCGCCTGGTCGACGGCGAGCTGGGCTCGAAGGTCCTGGCGGACGTGGCGGCGATCCTGGAGCAGCCGAAGCGTCTGATCACCTGGGCGTGAGCCGACCGCGGCGGCCCCTTGCCCTCGGGCGGGGGGCCGCCGGCGTCTGTCCGGAGAGTTGGCCGACCGTGTGCCGAAGCCCGTCCGGGCTGGTCTCAAAGCGAAGGGGGCTCACCGCCGTCGGCGGTGAGCCCCCTTCGTAGTGCCTGTTCTGCCTTGTCCTACTTGGCGAAGCCGTAGTTCAGCAGCTTCGTCGCGTCGGACTTGCGGGTGGGCCCGTCGGTCGAGGCGAGAACCGTGCCGATGACCGTCTTGCCGTTCCGCGTGGCCGCGAAGACCAGGCAGTACTTGGCCTCCGGGCCGGAACCGGTCTTCACGCCGATCGCGCCGGTGTAGCTCGCGAGCAGCGGGTTGGTGTTCTCCCACGCGGCCATCGTCCGCGTGCCGCCGGACTTCGTGGTCGTCTTCGCCGTGTACTTCTTCGTCTTGACGACCGTGCGGAACGTGGAGTTCTTCATGGCGTTGCTGGCGAGCTTCGTCAGGTCGCGCGGCGTGGAGTAGTTGCTGCCCTTGCCGATGCCGTCGAACGAGTCGAAGTGGGTGTTCTTCAGACCCAGGTTCTTGGCGGTCGTGTTCATCTTGCCGATGAACGACTTCACGCGCGCCGCCCGCGTCGAGCCCGAGCCGAACTTGTCGGCGAGCGCGTACGCCGCGTCGCAGCCGGACGGCAGCATCAGCCCGTACAGCAGCTGGCGGACGGTGACCTTGTCGCCGACGATCAGCTTGGCGTTCGACGCCCAGTTGTTGTCGACGATGTAGTCGCTGTACGCCTTCTGGATCGTGACCTTGCTGTCCAGGTTGAGGTTCGACTGCTTCAGCACCACCAGAGCGGTCATGATCTTGGTGGTCGAGCCGGTCGAGCGACGCGTGTCGGCAGCCTTGGTGTAGAGCGACTTGCCGGTCGCGTTGTTCATCACGTAGCCGCCCTTGGCGACGATCGTGGGCGCCGTGGCGGCCTGCGCCGGCGCAACGGTGAGGGCTCCGGTCGCGAGCATGGCGCCGGTGGTGACGGCGACGGCCGCGGCTCTACGGAGACGGGTGCCCTTAATGCCGGTTATCAAGTGAAGTACCCCGATTGCGTTGAATGCCCCAGGCGTGCGGCCGAATTGAGGACGAGGGGAAAGGAGCCGCACGTGTCTGACTTGTAACTAGCACAGTTGGTTGTGCCGTTGCCGAGGGGGACCCGCCCTTTGCCACAGACGTGTGACATTTGAGCCCGCGTGAGTCCGCATCCTGGACGGATACATCCATGCGTACCTGATGTATCTATGCTGTCGGCATGACCCTGGCCGTGAAGCACCCTCCCGCCGCCGACCGTGTGTACACCCACGTCAAGCAGGGCGTCCTGGAGCGTCGCTACGAGGGCGGGACCCTGCTCACCGAGGGCGAACTCGCCGAGGCCGTCGGCGTTTCCCGCACGCCGGTGCGCGAGGCGCTGCTCCGGCTGGAGGTCGAGGGGCTGATCAGGCTCTACCCGAAGAAGGGCGCCCTCGTGCTGCCCGTCTCCGCGCAGGAGATCGCCGACGTCGTGGAGACCCGGCTGCTCGTCGAGGAACACGCGGCGCGCAAGGCCGTGCCCGCGCCCCCCGGGCTCATCGAGCGCCTCGAAGCGCTCCTCACCCGGCAGAAGGAGCAGGCCGCCGCCGGAGACCTGGCCGCGGCCGCCGTCACCGACCGCTGTTTCCACGCCGAGATCGTCCGCAGCGGCGGCAACGAGATCCTCTCCCGCCTCTACGACCAGCTGCGCGACCGCCAGCTGCGCATGGGCGTCGCCGTCCTGCACTCCCACCCCGACCGGATCGCCAAGACCCTCACCGAACACGAGGAGATCCTCGAAGCGCTGCGCTCCGGGGACGCCGAGGCGGCCGTCGGGCTCGTCCACCGCCACGTCGGCTGGTTCTCGCACCTGGCGCGGGGGGAGGTCCGATGAGCGTCGGCATACTGCCGGGCGATCCACCGGGCGGCCGGCGGGCCCTGGCCGTCTGGGGCACCGGCGTCTCGGTCTACTTCGTCGCGGTCATCTTCCGCACGTCCCTGGGCGTGGCCGGCCTCGACGCCGCCGACCGCTTCCACGTCAACGCCTCCGCCCTGTCCACCTTCTCCATCCTCCAGCTGCTGGTCTACGCGGGCATGCAGATACCCGTCGGCCTGCTCGTGGACCGGCTCGGCACCAAGAAGGTGCTGGCGCTGGGGGCGGTGCTGTTCACCGCCGGGCAGCTGGGCTTCGCGTTCTCCCCGTCGTACGGCATGGCGCTCGCCTCCCGGGCGCTGCTCGGCTGCGGCGACGCGCTGACGTTCATCAGCGTGCTGCGGCTGGGCACCCGGTGGTTCCCGGCCCGGCGCGGGCCGCTCGTCGCCCAGTTCTCGGGCCTGGTGGGCATGGCCGGCAACCTCGTCTCCACGCTCGTCCTGGCCCGGCTGCTGCACGGCATCGGCTGGACGGCGGCGTTCGCGGGCAGCGCGGTCGCCGGGGCCGTGGTGCTCGTGCTGGTGCTGCTGTTCCTGAAGGACCACCCGGAGGGCCACGAGCCGGCACCCCTCCCGCACCAGGGCGCGGCCTACGTACGGCGCCAGATCGCCGCCTCCTGGCGGGAGCCGGGGACCCGGCTCGGGATGTGGGTGCACTTCACGACCCAGTTCCCGGCGATGGTCTTCCTGCTGCTGTGGGGCCTGCCGTTCCTGGTCGAGGCGCAGGGGCTGTCCCGCGCCACAGCCGGTGAACTCCTCACGCTCGTCGTGCTGTCGAACATGGGCGTCGGCATGGTCTACGGCCAGATCGTCGCCCGGCACCACGAGGCGCGGCTGCCCATCGCGCTCGGCACGGTCGGCACGACGGCGGTCCTGTGGGCGGCGACGCTGGCCTACCCCGGCGAGCACGCCCCGATGTGGCTGCTGATCGTGCTGTGCACGGTCCTCGGGGCGTGCGGGCCCGCGTCGATGATCGGCTTCGACTTCGCCCGCCCGGCGAACCCGCCAGAGCGGCAGGGCACCGCCTCCGGCATCACCAACATGGGCGGCTTCGTGGCCTCCATGACCACGCTGTTCGCCGTCGGTGTCCTGCTGGACGCCACCGGCGACGACTACGGCATCGCCTTCTCGGCGGTGTTCGTGCTCCAGGCCCTCGGCGTCAGCCAGATCCTGCGCCTGCGCAAGCGTGCCGCCCGGCGCGAGCGCGAACGCCTGGTGGCGAGCCGGGTGGAGACGGTGCACGTACCGGCGTGACGGGTGTCAGGCGGCCGGTACGAGGGTGAGGTAGGCCAGCCCCAGGACACCGCGGTACGTCAGCCACCGGGCACGGTGCCGGTCCGCGCGCTCCCTGGTCTCGGCCGCGAGCGGGTGCCCGGGATGCTCGGCGAGCCACACCTCGACGTCCGCCAGGTACGCCGACTCGAACTCCTCCCACTCGTCGAGGCTCGCGGTCTCCGTCCACTCCGGCCTGAACCCGGCCTCGATCGCCAGGTCCACGAGGGTCGCGAGGTCGGGGTGGTCGGTCACGGCGGCGTCCGGCCACATGCCGGACAGTTCGGCCGGGGTCGGGGTGCGCTGCCAGAACCCCTCACCGAGCAGTACCCGACCGCCGTCGGCGACGCGTAGGCGGAGTTCCTTCAGTGCCTCGGGGAGCCGGTCGCCGAGGGCCTGGCTCGCGCCCAGGCACAGGACGAGGTCGGCCGGCTCGTGGGCGGTCTCGGTGGCGGACCCCTCGACGAGACGGACCCGCTCGGCCAGGCCGCGCGCCCTGGCGGCCTCGCGGCCCCGGGCCAGGGCTTCCGTGTCGATGTCCATGCCGGTGCCGGTGGCGTCCGGGGCTGCGGTCAGGACGCGGAGCATGAGCTCGGCCCAGCCGCAGCCGATGTCCAGGACGGTGGTGGGGGTGTTGGCGGCCAGGCGTGCGACGAGTCGGTCGGCTCGTGTTTCGGACAGCGGGCCGTGGAAGGTGAGTCGGGTGTGGCGGGGTGGGGTGGTCATGGGCGGGACGCTACGTGGGGCGGTGGGCTCGCGGCATGGGGTTTTCGGGGCCCGGGGGTTGGTGCTGGGGCCGGGTGGGTGCGCGGCTCGGCGCGACGAGGTGCCTCCCCCACTCTCGGCTTCGCTCGAGCGGGGGACCCCCACCGCCCACCCGTGCCGCCCTGGGGGGACCTCCCAGGCCCTTGAGGCACTGGGGGAGGCACGCATGCCCGCAGCTACGGCTACTGCGTCACCGTGAAGTTCCGCAGGATCGCCGCCGTCAGGTCCGGGTCACCCTCCGTCTTGAGGCGGTCGGACACCGCCTCCGGCGTCACGCGGCCGCAGGCCAGGCGGACGTAGGTCTCCCAGTCGAGGGTGAGGGTCGCGGCGGGGCCCAGGGCGGGGGCCGTCTCGAGGGTGCCGCGGCCCTGGATGTCGACGCGGATCGTGCGCAGGAACTCGACGGGGCCGTGCACGTCGAAGACGACGGCCGAGCTGCGCGGCGCCTCGGCGTTCTCGGCGACCACGCGCGGGAGTTCGGAGAGCAGCACGTCACGGGCGACGTGCGCGCCGGGGGAGTCGAGGTTGCCGGGCCGGCCGAGGGCCGTGCGCAGGTCCTGCTCGTGCGTCCACACGTCGAAGGCGTGCCGGCGCATGGACTCCTCGAGCGTCAGCTCCGTGCCGAGCGGGCCGCGCACCTTCGTGCCCGGGTCACGCGACTCGTTCCGCAGCTGGCGGTTGCGGCGGATGATCACGTACTCCAGCTCGGAGGTCATCTCCGGTGCCGTGTGGTGGCGGCGGACGTCGACCTGCATCTCCATGTAGCGCTGGTGGTCGTTCGTCACGTGGAAGAGGTCGCGCGGGAGCGTGTGGATGGGGCGCGGGTCGCCGAGCATCTCGCAGTCCAGGCCGATGACATGGGAGACCACGTCCCGCACCGACCACCCGGGGCACGGCGTCCGCCGGTTCCACTCGGCCTCCGCGAGCGGCTGGAGCAGCTCGGATATCGCATCGATGGAGTGGGTCCAGGCGTCGGCGTAGGGCTGGAGGGTGGGATGCAGACTCACGGAACGGGACCCCTCGGCGGTCGGTGCACGGGCAGGTGGTGGCGGCGTTGCCAGTGGGAGGTGGCGGCTGTCGGCGGGTGTCTTGGCAGCTAAGTTACGCTGCTGTGAGGCACCCCGGCAGTGCTTTCGTGTGACGATCGTAGGCCCGGGGGGAAGCCCTTGTGGACGGGTCGAATGCCAGGACGGTGGTAGTGTGCGCGCCTCTGTGATCCAGATCGCCGTAGATGAGGGCGAATCGGTCGAATCGCGCCGACGGCGGGTGGCGTCGCTCGTCCGGGAGCAGGCCGGTGCCGATCTCGTCGTCCTGCCGGAGCTGTGGACCACGGGTGCCTTCGCCTACGAGGAGTTCGGGCGCGAGGCCGAGCCGCTCGAAGGGCCGACGTACGAGGCGATGGCGAAGGCCGCGAGCGACGCGGGCGTGTGGCTGCACGCGGGATCCATCCCGGAACGGGACCCCGACGGACCGCTCTACAACACCTCCCTCGTCTTCTCCCCCTCCGGCGACCTGGCCGCCGCCTACCGCAAGATCCACCGCTTCGGCTTCGACAAGGGCGAGGCCGTGCTGATGGGCGCGGGTGCCGAGCTGGTGACGGTGCGTCTGCCGCAGACCGTCCTGGGGCTGAGCACCTGTTACGACCTCCGTTTCCCCGAACTCTTCCGCGGTCTCGTCGACGCCGGTGCCGAGACGCTCGTGGTGTCGGCGGGCTGGCCGGAGCGCCGCCGGTCCCACTGGACGCTGCTGGCCCAGGCGCGGGCCGTCGAGAACCAGTCGTTCGTCGTCGCGTGTGGAACGGCCGGGACGCATGCCGGAGTTCCGCAGGCCGGTCACTCGATCGTGGTCGATCCCTGGGGCGAGGTGCTGGCCCGGGCCGGCGCCGACGAGGAGGTCCTCACCGTGGAGTTCGACCCGGGGAAGGTCGCGACGACGCGGGAGCAGTTCCCGGCGCTGAAGGACCGGCTGCTGGGGCTGGAGCCCCCGCGCAGGCCGTGAACTGCCCCTCTTCGCCCTCCCCCGCGCTCAGTCCTCGCGCTCCTTCTCCGCCAGGTGGATGACACACACCGCCACGGCGATCAGCAGCGCCGGATCCGCGTCCTCACGGACGACGTCCACGCCGTAGGTGTCCCGCAGGGTCAGCCAGCGCCGGGAGATCACCGCCAGCAGCTCCCCGTCGTACTCGACGGCGAACTCCCGGTCGAGGATCTTGCCGCTGACATCCAGTTCGTTGCCGTCGGCCAGGGACACCCGGTAGTGGTTGCGCAGCAGGGACAGCCGTTTCCTGCGGATCGTCGCCAGCGGCTCCCCGGCCCGCTGGAGCACCATCGTGTCGCGCAGGGCGAGCATCTTCTGGTGGATGTCGACGAGGACGCGCCCCTGGGTGTCCTTCAGCTCCCAGGTGTCCCGCAGCCGCAGGGCCTTGCCGTCGACGAGGAACACCTTGCTGCCGTGCTCGTCCTCGATCCAGTAGTCGTCACCGAAGCCGAGGAGCCGGTCGTACACGAGGAATCTCATGACACCAGGGCTTCCCCGCCGCCCGTTCCGAAACGCCGCCGATAGGCCGACGGGCTGAGTCCCGTCGCCCGCCGCAGGCGCGTGCGCAGATTGGCGGCCGTACCGAGCCCGCTCCGGGCCGCCACCACGTCCAGCCGTTCCTCGCCCCGCTCGATCAGCCGGCAGGCCAGCGCGACGCGCTCCCCGATCAGCCAGGCGAGTGGTGTCGTCCCCAACTGGGAGCGGAAGCGGCGGTGGAGCGTGGCGGGGCTGACCCGCGCGTGTGCGGCCAGGTCCGCCACCGCCAGCGGCTCGCCCAGCCGCTCCTGCGCCCACGCCAGCAGCGGGGCCAGCGACTCGTCCCGCACCTCCGGCACCGGCCGCTCCACGAACTGCCGCTGCCCGCCGTCCCGGTGCGCGGCGAACACCAGCCGCCGGGAGACGTGGTTGGCGATCTCGGCGCCGTGGTCACGCCGTACGACGTGCAGCCCCAGGTCCAGCGCCGAGGCGCTGCCCGACGCGGTCAGGATGTCGCCGTCGTCCACGAACAGCACGTCCGGCTCCAGCCCGACCTGCGGGAACCGCGCCCGGAACGACTCCGCCCACATCCAGTGGCAGGCCGCACGGCGCCCGTCCAGCAGCCCGGCCTCCGCCAGCGTGAACGCACCCGAGCAGAACCCGACGAGTCGCGCGCCACGCGCGTGTGCCCGTCGTACGACGTCCAGGACGCGCGGCGCGCGGGGGGTGCCGGTGTCCGGCCGGTTCGGCACGATCAGGGTGTCCGCGTCCTCGGCGGCCTCCAGCCCGGCCACCCCGGTCAGGGTGAAGAAGCCGTCCCGCATGCGCGTGTGCGGAGCGGCGGCACACAGCCGGAAGTCGTACAGCTCCCGCCCGAGCTCCGGCCTGGACAGCCCGAAGATCTCGATGGCGCAGCTCATCTCGAAGGGGTTCGAGTTCTCGTCCACCAGCAGGACGACTCGGTGAGGGCGATGCGAGGATCCTTGCGGCATGTGCGATTCCTAGCACTCGCGCGGGACGTACGGCACCCCGGAGGATCCCCTCATGACCCAGGAACCCGTCTCTCTCGCCCGCGCCCTGGCCTCCTTCTCCGAGCGGTGGAGCCCCCGCATCATCACCGCCGTCAACGACTACGACGTCCGCGTCGCGAAGGTCGGGGGCGAGCACGTCTGGCACGTCCACGAGCACACCGACGAGTTCTTCCTCGTGCTCGACGGCGAACTGCGCATCGGCCTGCGCGAGGCGGCCGGGGAGCGCACGGTCGTGCTTCCCAAGGGCAGCGTCTTCACGGTCCCGCGCGGCACCGAGCACAAGCCGTACGCGCCCGTCCCGACGGCGATCCTCATGTTCGAACCCACCGGCACCCTCACGGTCGGCGACCGCCACGACGACGTCCCGGACCATGTGGACGCCACGACAGGGCATGCCCTGAGCTGACTGTCAGTGACGGATGGCACCCTGGGGGCATGGACCACTCCGCACCCCGACGCGCCCGCGTCCGTGCCCCCGAGCTGATCGGCAAGGGCGGCTGGCTGAACACGGGCGGGCAGCAGTACACCCTCGCCGACCTGCGGGGACGCATCGTCGTCCTGGATTTCTGGACATTTTGTTGCGTGAACTGCCTGCACGTCCTGGACGAGCTCCGAGAGCTCGAGGAGAAGCACCGGGACACGGTCGTCGTCATCGGGGTGCACTCGCCGAAGTTCGTGCACGAGGCCGAGCATCAGGCGGTCGTCGACGCCGTGGAGCGGTACGGGGTGGAGCATCCGGTGCTCGACGACCCGGAGCTCGCGACCTGGAAGCAGTACGCCGTGCGGGCCTGGCCGACGCTCGTCGTGATCGACCCCGAGGGGTACGTGGTCGCGCAGCACGCCGGTGAGGGGCATGTGCACGCCATCGAGCGGCTGGTGGCGGAGCTGGAGACCGAGCACGCGGCGAAGGGGACGCTGCGGCGGGGCGACGGGCCGTACGTGGCGCCGGAGCCGGAGCCGACGGTGCTGCGGTTCCCGGGCAAGGCCCTCCTGCTGCCGAGCGGGAACTTCCTGGTGAGCGACACGACCCGGCATCAGCTGGTGGAGCTGGCGGAGGACGGGGAGAGTGTGGTGCGCAGGATCGGCTCCGGCGCGCGCGGGTTCGCCGACGGGCACGCCTCGACCGTCACCTTCAACGAGCCGCAGGGGCTCGCCCTTCTCGACGACGACTCCGTGGTCGTCGCCGACACCGTCAACCACGCGTTGCGGCGGCTGGACCTCACCACCGGCGAGGTCACCACCCTGGCCGGCACGGGCCGGCAGTGGTGGCAGGGCTCACCCACCTCGGGCCCGGCCCGCGAGGTCGACCTCTCGTCCCCCTGGGACGTCGCCTGGTGGCAGGGCAGGGTGTGGATCGCCATGGCCGGTGTGCATCAGCTGTGGACGTACGACCCCGCCGACGGCACGGTCGCGGTCACGGCCGGGACCACCAACGAGGGCCTCGTCGACGGGCCGGGGACCGAGGCCTGGTTCGCCCAGCCGTCCGGGCTCGCCGCCACGCCCGAGCGGCTCTGGCTCGCCGACTCGGAGACGTCCGCGCTGCGCTGGGTGGAGCCCGACGGCTCCGTCCACACAGCCGTCGGCACCGGCCTGTTCGACTTCGGCCACCGGGACGGCGCCGCCGACCAGGCCCTGCTCCAGCATCCGTTGGGTGTCACCGCCCTGCCGGACGGGTCCGTCGCCGTCGCCGACACCTACAACCACGCCCTGCGCCGCTTCGATCCCGCGACCGGCGAGGTGACGACCCTCGCCACGGACCTGCGCGAGCCCAGCGACGCCGTGCTCGTCGGCGACGACATCGTGGTGGTGGAGTCGGCCCGGCACCGGCTGACCCGGCTGCGGCTGCCGGAGGAGGCCGTGAAGGTCGCCGAGGTCGCTCACCGCACCCAGCGCGAAGCCACCGAAGTCGCCCCGGGGCGGCTCCGGCTGGACGTGATCTTCCAGGCACCGGCAGGACAGAAGCTGGACAGCCGCTACGGGCCTTCCACTCGCCTGCTCGTCTCGTCCACCCCGCCGGAGCTGCTGAGCACCGGCGAGGGCGCGGGAACAGACCTGTCCCGCGCCCTCGAACTCGACCCCTCCGTACCGGAGGGCGTGCTGCACGTCTCCGCGATGGCCGCCTCCTGCGACGACGATCCGGACAACGAGTACCCGGCCTGCCACGTTCACCAGCAGGACTGGGGCGTCCCCGTCCGCCTCACCGGGGCGGGGACGGACCGGCTTCCCCTGGTGCTGGCCGGGATGGACGCCTGATCGTCGGAGGCGTCACACCCCGTATCCGTCGCTGTATCCGTCACGGCGGTGGTGGGTCGCCGGGTCCTCGACGACGCCGGGCGTCGTGGGGGGCACCACCACGCGCCGGCGCCTCGCGATGCTGCTGAACGTCGTGACGCCGATCAGTCCGACGATCATCAGGATGATGCCGACCAGGTCGAGGTTGACCCCCTGCATGTCCCAGTCGGTCGCGAACGTGAGGATGGCTCCCACGGCGATGAGGATGATGCATCCGCCGAGGCCCATGATGTGTCGCCTCCCTGTACGGTCCGGTCCTTCCGGTCCGCAGCCCGGGTACCCCGGTGGGGAACACCCATGCGGTGACGGCCTGTTCTACCTCTCCAGAAACGCGGTGAGCGCGTTCGCCAGGAGGAACGGGTCGTCGGCGCCGCACAGTTCACGCGCGCTGTGCATCGACAGGATGGCCACGCCGATGTCGACGGTCCTGATGCCGTGCCGGGCGGCGGTGATCGGGCCGATCGTGGTGCCGCAGGGCATGGAGTTGTTGGAGACGAAGGACTGGAAGGGCACGCCCGCCTGCTCGCAGGCCGCCGCGAACTCGGCGCGGCCCGAACCGTCCGTGGCGTAGCGGTTGTTGACGTTGACCTTGAGGATCGGGCCGCCGTTGACACGTGGGTGGTGCGTCGGGTCGTGCCGCTCCGCGTAGTTGGGGTGGACGGCGTGACCCGTGTCGGAGGAGAGGCAGACCGTGCCGGCGAAGGCGCGGGCCCGGTCCTCGTAGGAGCCGCCGCGGGCGAACACCGAACGCTCCAGCACGTTGCCGAGCAGCGGCCCGTCCGCGCCGGTGTCGGACTGGGAGCCGTTCTCCTCGTGGTCGAAGGCGGCCAGGACCGGGATGGACGCCGGATGCGACGCGCCGGAGGCCACGGCCACGAGGGCCGCCGTGCCGGCGTGCACCGAGAGCAGGTTGTCCATGCGCGGGCCGGCCAGCAGTTCGCGGTCGCGGCCCAGGTAGGCGGGCTTCTCCACGGAGTGCGTCATCAGGTCCCAGCCGGTGACCTCGCCCGCGGGGAGGCCGGCCGTCTCCTCCAGGAAGGCGATCAGGTCGCCGTCGCGCACGTCGTTGCCCAGGCCCCAGACCGGCTGCAGGTGCCGTTGCTTGTCGAGCTTGAGCCCGTCCGCCGTCACCGAGCGGTCCAGGTGGATGGCGAGCTGCGGGACGCGCAGCAGCGGCCGGTCGACGTTGACCAGGCGCGTCGAGCCGTCGCGCAGGGTCAGCCGGCCGGCGAGGCCCAGGTCGCGGTCCAGCCAGGAGTTGAGCAGCGGTCCGCCGTAGATCTCCACGGCCACCTGGCGCCAGCCGTGCGCCCCGCTGTCGGGCTGCGGCTTGACGCGCAGGTTGGGGGAGTCGGTGTGGGCGCCGACGATCCGGAACGGCGTGTGGGGCGCGGCGCCCTCCGGCACGTACCAGGCGACGATCGCACCACCGCGCAGCACGTACTTGCCGCCGCTCGTCCCGTCCCACGCGTCCGTCTCCGCGACCTGCTTGAAGCCGGCCTTCTCCAGTCGCTCGGCGGCTGTGGCCACGGCGTGGTACGGCGTGGGGCTCGCCGCCAGGAAGGTCATGAGGTCGTCGGTGTGGCCGCGGTCGAAAGTAAGAGGTGCGCGCGAAGCGCTCGCTGCAAGGGCGGCGGTGGGAGACGGGCGGGCTGGTTCGGTCATGGGTTCACCTTAACGACGGACGAGGGCCCGTTCCCGGCGTAGGGGAACAGGCCCTCGAACAGAGGACGTGAGGGATCTAGAACGCGTCCTCGTCCAGCTCCATCAGGTCCAGCTCGACGCCCTCGGCGACCTTGCGGGCCAGGGTGACGCCGGGCAGGACGTTGGCCGCGAAGAACTTCGCCGCGGCGATCTTGCCGGTGTAGAAGGCCTTGTCCTTGCCGGCGCCGGTCTCCAGCTTCTCGGCGGCGACCGAGGCGCCCTTGAGCAGCAGGTAGCCGACGATCACGTCACCGGAGGCCATCAGCAGGCGGGTCGTGTTGAGCCCGACCTTGTAGATGTTCTTGACGTCCTGCTCGGTGGCCGCGAGGTCGGTGAGCATCAGGCCGACGATGGCCTCCAGCTCGACGGCGGCCTTGGCGAGGTGCTCGCGGGCACCGGCCAGTTCCTCGCCGCCCGTGCCGAGGGCCAGGAACTTCTTGATGTCCTCGGCGAGGGAGTTCAGCGCGGCGCCCTGGTTGCGGACGATCTTCCGGAAGAAGAAGTCCTGGCCCTGGATCGCCGTGGTGCCCTCGTACAGGGTGTCGATCTTGGAGTCCCGGATGTACTGCTCGATCGGGTACTCCTGGAGGAAGCCGGAGCCGCCGAAGGTCTGCAGCGACTGGGCGAGCTGCTCGTAGCCCTTCTCGGAGCCGTAGCCCTTGACGATGGGCAGGAGCAGGTCGTTCAGCGCGTGCTCGGTGGAGGCGTCCTCGCCGGCGGTCTCCTTGATGGCGATGGAGTCCTGGACGGAGGCCGTGTAGAGCACCAGGGCGCGCATGCCCTCCGCGTACGCCTTCTGCGTCATGAGGGAGCGGCGCACGTCGGGGTGGTGGGTGACGGTGACCTTGGGCGCGGTCTTGTCCATGAAGTTCGCCAGGTCGGGGCCCTGGACGCGCTCCTTGGCGTACTCCAGCGCGTTCAGGTAGCCCGTGGAGAGCGTGGAGATCGCCTTCGTGCCGACCATCATGCGGGCGAACTCGATGATGCGGAACATCTGGCGGATGCCGTCGTGCTTGTCGCCGATCAGCCAGCCCTTGGCGGGGTGCCGGTCGCCGAAGGTCATCTCGCAGGTGTTGGAGGCCTTCAGGCCCATCTTGTGCTCGACGTTGGTGGCGTAGGCGCCGTTGCGCTCGCCCAGCTCGCCGGTCTCGAAGTCGAAGAGGTACTTCGGGACGAGGAAGAGCGACAGGCCCTTGGTGCCGGGGCCGGCGCCCTCGGGGCGGGCCAGCACGTAGTGGAGGATGTTCTCCGACATGTCGTGCTCACCGGACGTGATGAAGCGCTTCACGCCCTCGATGTGCCAGGAGCCGTCCTCCTGCTGCACGGCCTTGGTGCGGCCGGCGCCCACGTCGGAGCCCGCGTCGGGCTCGGTGAGCACCATCGTGGAGCCCCACTGCTTCTCCGTGGCGAACTTGGCTATGTGCTTCTGGACCTCGTTGCCCTCCTCGAAGAGGATGCCGGCGAAGGCCGGGCCCGAGGAGTACATCCACACGGCCGGGTTGGCGCCCAGGATGAGCTCGGCGTACGCCCAGATCAGGGAGCGGGGCGAGGTGGTGCCGCCGATCTCCTCGGGCAGGCCGAGGCGCCAGTACTCGGAGTCCATGAAGGCCTGGTAGCTCTTCTTGAAGGACGCCGGGACCGGCGCGGTGTTGGTCTCCGGGTCGAAGACCGGCGGGTTGCGGTCGGCGTCGATGAAGGATTCCGCCAGCTCGTTCTCCGAGAGACGGGTCAGCTCCTCCAGGATGCTCTTCGCGGTCTCGACGTCCATCTCCTCGAACGGGCCGGTGCCGTACACCTTGTCGCGCCCGAGTACTTCGAAGAGGTTGAACTCGATGTCGCGGAGATTCGACTTGTAGTGCCCCATGGCGACGGCTCCCGGCTCCGTAGAGAGATCGGCGAGGCACTGGATCCTCGCGCTAGTTCACGTACCAACAAGTAGCTACGATGATGCTACCCGTCGGTAATAAGAAGCAACCCCGAACCGGTCATCTGTGACGCGTGGCTCATACCGGCATCGTGGAGGCACGGAGCCTCGCTCTCGGTACGCTTGCGCCCATGTACGGCTACGACCAGACAGCGGGCCCGCAAGCGCAGTACGCCCCTCCGCAGCAGCCGATGTCCGGCGGGTACGGGCAGCAGCCGCCGCTGTACCCCGAGCCGTCCCCGCCCTCCCTCACGGACGCGGTGCGCGCGTTCACGACCGGGCAGATGGCCGCCGAGGACTTCCAGCAGGCCTTCGCGACGTCGAAGGTCTACTGCCCGCGCGGCGACAACCCCGGCTTCCTCGCGCTGCACAACACGCAGCAGCCGGTGATCCCGATGTTCAGCACGCTCAAGGAACTGCGCCGGTACGCGGGCAAGGAGTCCAAGTACTTCGTGATCACCGGTTCCGAGGTGCTGGACCTGCTGCCGACCGGCTACGGGTTCGTCCTCGACATGGAGGGCGAGCACCGGATGGTCTTCGACGCGAAGGCCGTCGAGCAGATGGTCGAGTTCGCGATGCGCCGGATGTACGGCGGCTGAGACCGGCCGTTCTCACTTCGGCAGGCGCAGTGCCAGGCCGTCCAGGACGACCTCCAGGCCGTAGGTGAACTTGTCGTCCCGGATCCGGGCGGGGTCGACGGCCTGGTCCGCGGTCCTGGCGTCGGCGGCCGCCAGGTGGTCGTAGCCGGCGGAGACCTCCCGGGCCGTGGGCAGCAGCCGCGCGACGAACTCCGGCTCGGTCTCGCCGGAGCGGGCGACGGTCGTGAGCCAGGCGGCCTCCGTGGTGCTCATGCCGATGACGTACGAGAAGACCGCGTCGATCGCGCGGCTCGGCTCGGGGAACCCCGCCGCCGTGAACAGCGCAGCGAGCCGCTCGGAGAAGGTCATGTAGTTGGGCCCGAGGTAGGCGAGCCCGGCCTGGCCCAGGACCAGGGGCAGCCAGGGGTGCCGTAGCGCCGTCGTACGGAAGGACCCCGCGGCCTCGGTCACCGCCGCGCGCCAGTCGGGGCCGCCGGCCGGCGGGACGTGGATCTCGGCGGCGACCTCGTCCACCGCGAGCTCCATCAGCTCGTCCTTCGTGGCCACGTGCCGGTACAGGGACGTCGCGCCGGCGTTCAGACGGGCGCCGAGCTTGCGCATGCTGAGCGCCTCGATGCCGTCGGCGTCGAGCATCGCGATCGCCTCCCGCACGATCGCGTCCCTGCTGAGCGCGGGCTGGTCGGGGCGGCGCTGCTCACGGGTCCATACGGACGGGATCGGGTTCTTCTCCGTCGTCTTGCTCCGGCTCATGGATGCTCCTCCTGCTGGACCTTCGGCACCTTCGTGCGAACAGCGTGCGCATTCAGCGTACAGAACTCAAGGGTTGCGCACGCTGTTCCGCTGTGCGTACAGTGTGCGCATCGAAGGAACGGTGTTCGCGGGAGGGGAAACTGACATGGACGCTCGTAATCCACGCCGCTGGTGGATCCTGGTGGTGCTCTGCCTCAGCACGCTCGTGCTGGTCGTCGACAACATGGCGCTGACGGTGGCGGTGCCCACGCTGACCGAGGACATCGGCGCGAGCACCCAGGACATGCAGTGGATCCTCGACTCCTACACCCTGGTCTTCGCCGGACTGCTGCTGACCTCGGGAAGCCTGGGGGACCGGTTCGGGCGCCGGAAGGTGATGCTGATCGGGCTGCTGCTGTTCGGGGCGGCCTCGCTGGGGGCGGTGTTCTGCTCCACCCCGGGTGAGCTGATCGCGGTGCGGATCGCGATGGGGGTCGGCGGGGCGCTGATCATGCCGTCGACGCTGTCGATCCTGATCACCGTCTTCGACGAGGACGAGCGGCCCAAGGCGATGGCGGCCTGGGGCTCGGTGTCCATGCTGGGGCTGGTCGGCAGCCCGGTCCTCGGCGGTGTGCTGATCGACCACTTCGCCTGGCAGGCCATCTTCCTGATCAACGTGCCGATCGTCGCGCTGGCGCTGCTGGCCGGTGTGCTGCTGATGCCGGAGTCCAAGGCGCCGTGGCAGAAGCCGGACCCGCTGGGCGCGGTGCTGTCGGCCGTGGGCATGACCGCCCTGGTGTGGTGGATCATCGAGATCCCGCAGCACGGCGCGTTCGAAGGCCGTTCCCTCATCGTCCTGGCCGTCGCGGTGGTCGCCCTGGCCGGCTTCGTGATCTGGGAGAACGTCACCCGCTCGCCGATGGTCCCGCTGGTCCTCTTCAGGAACCGCAACTTCAGCGGGGGCTCGCTCTCCCTGTCGCTCGTCCAGATCGGCAACGCCGGCCTGCTGCTGGTCCTGACCCAGTACCTCCAGTTCGTGCTCGGCTACTCCGCCGTCAAGGCGGGCCTGGCCTTCCTGCCGCTGGCCGTGGCCGCGCTGGCCGGCAACGCCGCCGGGGCCCAGCTCGCCGTGAAGGCCGGGAACCGGATCGTCATCCTCGCCGGGATGCTGCTGATGGCCGCCTCCTTCGGGCTGCTGACCACGCTCAGCGCCGACAGCGGGTTCACGGTCCCGGCCGTGGCGCTGGGGATCCTGGGCCTCGGTGCGGGCCTCGCCATGCCGGCCGCGGTGGCCGCGCTGATGGGCACCATCCCCGAGGACAAGGCGGGCGTCGGCTCGGCCCTCAACGACACCATCCAGCAGTCCGGCACCGCCCTCGGCATCGCGATCCTCGGCTCCCTGCTCTCCAGCGGCTACGCCGACGCGATGCCGGCCGGCGCTCCCGGGCAGGCGAAGGAGTCCATCGGCGGGGCCCTGGCCGTGGCCGGCGGCGACACGGGCCTGGTCCGGGCGGCTCGCGAGGCCTTCACCGCCTCGATGTCGACGACCTTCACGATCAGCGCGATCGGTGTCCTGGCGGCGGCCGTGGTGGCCACGCTGGTGATGCGGGACCGCAAGGCCGAGCCCACCGGGGCCGAGAACGAGGAGCACCGGCTGGCCGCCTGACGCCGCGGACTCGAGGCCGGCACCCCGCGAGGGGGTGCCGGCCTTCCGTCATGTCGGTGCCGGGTGGTTCGGGCGGTCCTCCGCTGGGAATGCCCTCCCGGTTTTCTCTGTTGGGGGTAGCAGGAAGTTCAACGCTCAACTAAACTGGGCGTACACGAGGAGGAACCGACATGCCTGCAGTGACCGTCGAGAACCCGTTGACGCTGCCCCGCGTGACCGCGCCGACCGACGCCGTGGCACGTCCCGTGCTCGCCGTCACGACCGCTCCGAGCGGTTTCGAGGGCGAGGGCTTCCCGGTGCGCCGGGCGTTCGCGGGGATCAACTACCGTCATCTCGACCCGTTCATCATGATGGACCAGATGGGCGAGGTGGAGTACGCGCCGGGTGAGCCGAAGGGCACGCCCTGGCACCCGCACCGCGGTTTCGAGACCGTCACGTACATCATCGACGGGATCTTCGACCACCAGGACAGCCAGGGCGGTGGCGGCACCATCACCAACGGCGACACCCAGTGGATGACCGCGGGCTCGGGTCTGCTGCACATCGAGGCCCCACCGGAGCATCTCGTCATGTCCGGCGGGCTCTTCCACGGCCTCCAGCTGTGGGTGAACCTCCCGGCCAAGGACAAGATGATGGCCCCGCGCTACCAGGACATCCGCGGCGGCTCGGTCCAGCTGCTCTCCACCCCCGACGGTGGCGCGCTGCTGCGGATCATCGCCGGTGAGCTGGACGGGCACGCGGGCCCGGGCATCACGCACACCCCGATCACGATGGTCCACGCGACGCTGGCGCCGGGTGCGGAGCTCACGCTGCCGTGGCGCGAGGACTTCAACGGCCTTGCGTACGTCCTCGCCGGCCGGGGCAGCGTCGGCGCCGACCGCCGCCCGGTCCACACGGGCCAGACGGCCGTCTTCGGCGCGGGCTCCTCGCTGACCGTCCGCGCGGACGAGAAGCAGGACTCGAACACACCGGACATGGAGGTCGTACTGCTCGGCGGACAGCCGATCCGTGAACCCATGGCCCACTACGGCCCGTTCGTGATGAACACCAGGGAAGAGCTCCAGCAGGCGTTCGACGACTTCCAGAAGGGACGGCTGGGCACGATCCCGGCCGTGCACGGGATGTCCGAGGGCGGCCTCTAGGGCTCGCCGAGGCCACACGTGGACGAGTCCGGCCCGGACACGGGCGGGACTCGTCCGTGTCTGCCGGCCGGTTCGGTCCCTCGGGACCGGCTCCCTTCGGCCCGGATGCTAGATGCGGGCGAACCTCTCCGTCTGCTGGGTGAATTCCTTGGCCATGGCGGCGCTGACCGTGGGCTGGGTGTCGTGGATCGTGTCGAGGTAGTCGCCGGTGGTGGCGGCGGTCCGGGTCCCGGTGTCGAAGGTGCGCTCGAACTGAGCCTGGGAGACGGTTCGCGCCGCGTGCGCGATGTCGGCGGGCGTGAACCCTTCGCTGGCCGACGCGAGTGCCTCGCTGTCGGCCTTCGCGTCCGCTCGGGCCAGATAGCTCTCCCACAGCGCGGTCCTCGCGGTGCGGTCGGGAGGGCCGATGGGCAGCACGTAGTCGAAGCGGCCGTGCCGAAGGAAGGCCGGGTCGAGCGTGATCACGTTGTTCGTGGCGCAGACGAGCAGCCGCCCTTCCTGACGCCGGAACCGGACGATCGCCTTGAGCAGCTCGTTGACGACGCCGACCGCGGTCGCGTCCGCACCGCTGCGTGTCCCGGCGACCTCCTCGACCTCGTCGATGAAGACCAGGACGTGGTCGAGCCGGGTGATCTCGTCGAAGCGCCGGTTCAGCCCGCTCGCCAGGCCGTACTCGGCGGCCAGACGTGCGGGGAACAGTTCGAGGAAGGGCCACCCCAGGCGGCTGGCGATCGCGTGTGCGAACGTGCTCTTGCCGGTCCCGGGCGGGCCGAACAGCATCACCGCCCGTGGCAGCTCGACTCCGTGCTGGGCGGCCAGTTCGGGGTGGGCCAGTGGCAGGACCAGACGCCGCTCGATGAGCCGCTTCTCGTGCTGCATGCCCGCGACCTTCTGCCACAGTCCCCCTGGCGGCAGCTCCGCTCCGAGCGAGGAGAGCGTACCGGCCGACTGCGGGGTCACCGGCCCGCGCTTCTCGAAGAAGACCAGCCCGGGGCGGGCGTCGAAGTCGCAGTTGCGCAGAGCGGTGGCACCGGTCTCGCCCTCGGGCAGGGCGGCGTGCACCGCCCGGACGCCGTCGGCGAAGAGCCGTTGCTCAAGAGCGGTGATCAGGTCACTGCCCAGCCCGCGCTGCCGCCAGCCGGGCGCAAGGCAGATGCGAAGGATCCATGCCCGGTCGCCCTCCACCCGGCTCACCGCGGCGCCGATCAGGACGTCGTCCGCCGTGGCCACGACAGCCGGCTGGCGGGCCTGGAGGGCTGTCACGGTGTCCGCGAGCGGGAAGAACGGCGACTCCTCGGTCGTGCCGCTCTCCGCGTCGACGCGGACCACCGCCTCGAGATCGTCCGGGGAGTAGTCCCTGACCTGCCAACCCGTCATGATCAGCTCCATGTGTTCGGCCGTACTCCCATCATCGGCCGCCGGCCGGAGGAAGCGCGCGACAGACGGCGGCCCTGACGCCGGGCATTCCCGGTCCGGGCGGTCCCGCGGCGCGGGGGACCGCGAGGTCGCTGCCGATGCCGACGGCGGGTCTCCTCGTTCCGGTCGCCCCGGCGGGCGGAGGCCGCGCGGTCCGTGCCGGCGGCGACGTGACCTGAACCGGCGATCGGGGCTGCGGCGCTGACGCCCCGTCACCCGGGCGGGCCGTTCCGGCGGGACGGGGCGTTCGGGGCGTGGTCGGGTGGAGGAGTGCGGGACTCCGATCCGAACGCGGCCGGGTCCGGGACGCTTCTCCCGGACCCCCTCCGGCGCCTGGCCGCCTGGTGCGCGCTGATCCTGCTCGTCTCCGGGGTCGTCTACGTCGGGATCCGGCTGTGTGACGAGTTCCGGACCGCTGTCGTGCCCGTGCTGCTCGCGCTGCTGGGGACGGCGCTGCTCGGGCCGTTGCACCGGCGGCTCGTGAAGGCCGGGGTGCAGCGGTCGGTCGCGGCCGGGCTCACGTGTGTCGCCGTGGTCGCCGTGGTGGGCGGGGCCGTGTACATCGTGGTCGCCGCGCTTATCGACACGGGGGACGAGATCGTCGCCTCGCTCAAACAGGCCGCCCGGGGTGTCTCCGAGCACTTCGGGGCCGCCGGGACCTCGCTGGACGACCTCGCCTCCAACGCGCGGGAGCTGCTGGGCAAGTTCGGCGGCACCGCCGCCTCCGGTGTGATCAGCGGGGTCAGTGTCGTCGGCGAGTCCCTCGCCATCGCCGTGCTCGCGCTGCTGCTCGTCTTCTTCTTCCTGCGCGACTCCGACAAGGCCACCGGAACCCTGCGGGCCCTCGCTCCCCGGGGTTCGGCCGACACCCTGGAGGCCATGGCGCGGCGGGCCTTCCACGCCGTCGAGGGGTTCATGCGCGGCACGACGTTCATCGCGCTCATCGACGCCCTCTGCATCACCGTCGGACTGCTCGTCCTCGACGTGCCGGGCGCGGCGGGACTGGGCGCGCTGGTCTTCGTCGGGGCGTACATCCCCTACCTGGGCGCCTTCATCTCCGGCGCCGTCGCCGTGCTGGTCGCGCTCGCCGACCGGGGGTTCGTCATCGCGCTGTGGGTGCTGGGAGTGGTGCTCGCGGTGCAGGTGCTGGAGGGGCATGTGCTCCAGCCGGTGATCCAGAGCCGGACCGTGCAGATGCACCCGGCGGTGGTGATGGTGGCGATCACGGCCGGCGCGTCCGTCGCAGGGGTGCTCGGCATGCTGCTCGCCGTGCCGCTCACCGCGGCCGCCTTCGGCGTCCTCCAGGAACTGCGCACCCGCTACGGCGACCAGGAGCCGTCGCCCGAGCCGTCCACGGACTCGTAGAGCTCGAACCAGATGGACTTGCCCTCGCCCCGCGGGTCCACCCCCCAGGCGTGCGCGAGCAGTTCGATCAGCACCAGGCCGCGGCCGGAGGACGCCAGCTCGCCGGGTCTGCGCTTGTGCGGCAGGTCGTCACCGCCGTCGGTGACCTCGATCCGCAGCCGCCGCTCCCCCACCGCGCCGGTGATCTCGGCCACGAGCAGCGCGTCGGAGTCGGTGTGCACGAGGACGTTCGTCAGCAGCTCGGACAGCAGCAGCACCGCCGAGTCGACCTGGTCCGTGGAGGACCAGTCGTACAGCAGCTCGCGCAGCTGCTGCCGGGCCGCCGCGACGCGCTCGGGCTCGGCCTGCGCGACCGTCAGCACCGTGCGCCGTACCGGGCGCTCACCGGTCATGGTGTCGCCGTACCCGCGGCCGTCGCCCTCCCGGCTGAGCAGCAGCACGGCGATGTCATCCTCGCGGCGGTCGGCCAGCGGGCCGGTGGTGTGGTGCGACGACGGCCCGTGCACGGCCTGCACCAGAGTGTCGGCGAGTTCCTCCAGATCGCCCTTGTGCTCCTCCAGGATCACGCGCAGCCGCCGCCAGCCGGTGTCCAGGTCGTGGCCGCCCGTCTCGATCAGGCCGTCCGTGCAGATCAGCATGGTCTCGCCGGGTTCCAGCGCGAGCCGGGTCGTGGGGTAGTCGGCGTCCGGGTCGATGCCCAGGGGCAGGCCGCCCGACGTCGGCCGGGTCAGCACCGTGCCGTCGGCCATCCGGAACGCCGGGTCCGGGTGCCCGGCACGCGCGATGTCCAGCACCCCCGTCGCCGGGTCGACCTCGACGTACACGCAGGTCGCGAAGCGCGGGTCGGACGAGTCCTCGTCGCTGATGCCGTGCAGGAAGCGGGCGGCACGGGACAGCACCGCGTCCGGCCGGTGGCCCTCCGAGGCGTAGGCCCGCAGGGCGATCCGCAGCTGGCCCATCAGGCCCGCCGCGTGTACGTCGTGCCCCTGGACGTCGCCGATGACCAGCGCGAACCGCCCGTTCGGCAGTGGGATCACGTCGTACCAGTCGCCGCCGACCTGGAGTCCGCCGCCGGTGGGGACGTAGCGGGCGGCGACGCTCATGCCCGGGATGCGCTGCGAACCGAGCCTCGGCAGCATCGTGCGCTGGAGCCCGTCGGTCAGCGCCCGTTCGCTCTCGGCCACGCCCGCCCGGGTCAGGGCCTGCGCCAGCATCCGCGCCACCGTCGCCAGCACGGACCGCTCGTCCGGCGTGAAGGCGACCGGGTAGGTGAAGGCGGCCATCCACGCGCCCATCGTGCGGCCGGCCACGGTCAGCGGCAGGAAGGCCCAGGACCGGCGGCCGAAGCGCTCGGCGAGCGGCCAGGTCAGCGGATAGCGGGCCTTGTACTGCTCGGGGGAGGACAGATACACCGCCCGGCCGGTGCGCGCCGCCTCGGCGGCCGGATAGTCCGTGTCCAGCGGCATCTCCGAGAACGGGCTCTCGTCGCCCATCTGTTGCCCGTGGTGGCCGATGATCGTCAGCCGGTCGCCCGCCACGCCGAACACCGCCAGCCCGTCCGGCGAGAACCCCGGCATCGACAGATTGGCCGTGACCCGCAGCACCTCCTGCGTGGAGCGCGCCTCGGCCAGCGCCCGGCCCGCGTCCAGCAGGAACGCCTCCCGCGAGCGCCGCCAGTCACCGGTGACCGCGCTGCGCCCGGCCACGGTGCCCGGCGTCGGCTCCGTCACCTCCTGGAGGGTGCCGATCAGCCGGTACGCCTTGTGGACCCGGTCGAAGGACGGCTTGGAGCGGCTGCGGACGATCCGGACGATCCGGCCCTGCTCGTCCATGACGCGGACCCGCACCTCGGCGAGGGTGCCCTCGGCGACGGCGAGCTGGACCACGCCGGTGATCTCGTTCCAGTCGACCGGGTGCAGCCGGGCCCGGGCCTGAGCCTCGGTGAGGCTGACCTGCTCGGCGGGCAGCCCGAGCAGCCGAGCCGCCTCGGCGTCGACCGTGACCAGCCCGGTAGCGGTGTCCCAGTGCCATAGGCCGGTCGCGAGGGCGGCGAGGGCCTCCCCCACGGCGGGCAGGGGCTCGCCAGTGCGCATTGCCCTACTTTAAGAAGAGGGGATCGAAGACTGCCACCGAAGACCGAAGTGTGCTCGATCGTTAACTGTGGAGAGCCGATCTTGCCCTGCCCGGTACGCTGGGGACCAGTTTCACGTGAAACACAGACCCCGATCAGCGAAGACTGGATGAACGACGATGCATCGGTACAGGTCCCACACCTGCGGCGAGCTCCGCGCCTCTGACGTCGGCACCGACGTCCGGCTGAGCGGCTGGCTGCACAATCGGCGCGACCTGGGCGGCATCCTCTTCATCGATCTGCGCGACCACTACGGCATCACGCAGCTCGTCGCCCGCCCCGGCACCCCCTCCTACGAGGCTCTCGACAAGCTCTCCAAGGAGTCGACCGTCCGCATCGACGGCAAGGTCGTCTCCCGTGGCGCGGAGAACATCAACCCCGAGCTGCCGACCGGTGAGGTCGAGGTCGAGGTCGGCGACGTCGAACTGCTCGGCGCGGCCGCCCCGCTGCCCTTCACCATCAACGCCGAGGACGGGGTCAACGAGGAGCGGCGCCTGGAGTACCGCTTCCTGGACCTGCGCCGCGAGCGCATGCACCGCAACATCATGCTGCGCACGGCGGTCATCTCGGCGATCCGGCACAAGATGACGGCGCTGGGCTTCAACGAGATGGCGACGCCGATCCTGTCCGCGACCTCCCCCGAGGGCGCCCGCGACTTCGTCGTCCCGTCCCGTCTGCACCCGGGCAAGTTCTACGCCCTTCCCCAGGCGCCCCAGCAGTTCAAGCAGCTGCTGATGATCTCCGGCTTCGACCGCTACTTCCAGATCGCGCCCTGCTTCCGTGACGAGGACGCCCGCGCGGACCGCTCGCCCGGCGAGTTCTACCAGCTCGACGTCGAGATGAGCTTCGTCGAGCAGGAGGACGTCTTCCAGCCGGTCGAGAAGCTGATGACCGAGCTGTTCGAGGAGTTCGGCGGCGGACGCCACGTCACCTCGCCGTTCCCGCGGATCCCGTTCCGCGAGGCGATGCTGAAGTACGGCTCCGACAAGCCGGACCTGCGCGCCCAGCTCGAACTCGTCGACATCACCGACGTCTTCGAGGGCTCGGAGTTCAAGGCGTTCGCCGGCAAGCACGTGCGTGCCCTGGCGGTGCCGGACGTCTCGGCGCAGCCCCGCAAGTTCTTCGACCAGCTCGGTGACTACGCCGTCACGCAGGGCGCCAAGGGCCTGGCCTGGGTCCGCGTCGCCGAGGACGGCTCGCTGTCCGGCCCGATCGCGAAGTTCCTCACCGAGGAGAACGTCGCCGAGCTGACCAAGCGCCTGTCCCTGGCCGCCGGTCACGCCGTGTTCTTCGGCGCGGGCGAGTTCGACGAGGTCTCGAAGATCATGGGCGCGGTGCGGGTCGAGGCCGCCAAGCGTGCCGGGCACTTCGAGGAGAACGTCTTCCGCTTCTGCTGGATCGTCGACTTCCCGATGTACGAGAAGGACGAGGAGACCGGCGCGATCGACTTCTCGCACAACCCCTTCTCCATGCCGCAGGGCGGTCTTGAGGCCCTGGAGACCCAGGACCCGCTGGACATCCTGGGCTGGCAGTACGACATCGTCTGCAACGGCGTCGAGCTGTCCTCCGGCGCGATCCGGAACCACGAGCCGGAGATCATGCTCAAGGCCTTCGAGATCGCCGGGTACGACCGCGAGACGGTCGAGGAGAAGTTCGCCGGCATGCTGCGCGCCTTCCGCTTCGGCGCCCCGCCGCACGGCGGCATCGCCCCGGGCGTCGACCGCATCGTCATGCTGCTCGCCGACGAGCCCAACATCCGCGAGACCATCTCCTTCCCGCTCAACGGCAACGCCCAGGACCTGATGATGGGCGCGCCGACGGAGCTGGAGGAGGCGCGGCTGAGGGAGCTGCACCTGTCGGTGCGCAAGCCGCAGCCGAAGTAGGCCTTCGGTACAGCAGGGGGGTGGCTCGGAACCGGCGTCGGTTCCGAGCCACTTTCGTACCCAGGGCATTTACCCAGCTCTTGCCCAGGTTCCTGACAGACGCGCTCCCTAGCTTCCCTTCCCATGACGGGACAGGAAACGGCCCAAGGGCCGAAACACAAACGGGATCTGACACGCCGTAAGGTCGTCGCCGCGGGCGCCGGTGCGGTGGTGGCGGCGGGCGTCGGCGGTACGTTCGCGGCGGGCGCGTTCGCCGGGGAGGAGCCGAGGGCCGCCAAGGGAACGGCCGCCGCCGGCTCGGGCGAGGCCTGCTACAAGCTGACCTCCGAGACCACCGAGGGCCCCTACTACATCGACGCGGACAAGCTCCGCCGGGACGTCACCGAGGACCAGGAGGGCATCCCGCTCACCCTGCGCCTCAAGGTGATCGACTCCGAGACCTGCAAGCCCCTCGCGAACGCGGCCGTCGACATCTGGCACTGCAACGCGCTGGGCGTGTACTCGGGTTACGAGGACATGGGCAGCGGTGGCGGCGGTACGCCGCCCTCCGGTGCGCCGACCGGGACGCCCACGGGGCCGCCGCCGGACGGGGGTGGCGGCGGAGGCGGGGGCCATCAGGAGCCGACCGACGACGAGCGCTATCTGCGCGGCACCTGGCGGACGGACAAGCGGGGTTTCGTCGAGTTCCGTACGGTCTTCCCCGGCTGGTACCAGGGTCGGTGTGTGCACATCCACACCAAGGTGCACGTCAACGGCACCTGGACCGACGCCGGTTACGAGGGCGGCACCACCTGCCACACCGGCCAGCTCTTCTTCGACGAGGAGTCCGTGCTGGCCTCCGCCGAGACCGAGCCGTACTCCACCAACACCACGACCCGCACCACCCTCGACGAGGACACCATCTACCCCGGCAACGGGACCGAGGGCGGGCTGCTGGAGCTCAAGTACCGGAAGAACGCCATCGTCAAGGGCGTCGTCGGCACCCTCACCCTGGGCGTCGACCCCGAGGCGACGCACGACGGCACGGATGACGCGGTCCAGCCGGGCGCGTCGGCGTCGGCGTCTGCGTCGGCTTCCGCGAGCTGACGTAGCTGACGGACTGGGGTGCGTTGGGGCGGACGCCTGCGAGACGTCCGCCCCACATTCACATACATGTACTTCTGCTCAATCCGTTGACCCGGAAGGCGGGCCTCCATAAGGTCCCTTCGAGAACGCGTACGTGATTGCTGTTCACGTATGTGCACATCGAGGGAGACAACGATGTCAGAAGCCGCGACCGCCATACCCGAGGCCGAGCAACGAGCGGTGAGCAAGTTCCTGCGCCGCATGCTGCCGATCCTGGTCCTGATGCTGCTGGTCAACCAGATGGACCGGACGAACGTGGGCTTCGTCCAGAACGAACTGCGGGCCGACGTCGGAGTCAGCGCCACCGCCTACGGCCTCGGAGCGGGCCTGTTCTTCATCGGATACGCCCTGTTCGAAGTGCCGAGCAACATGCTCCTGGAGCGGCTCGGCGCCCGGGTCTGGCTGACCCGGATCATGATCACCTGGGGCGCGGTGATCGTGGCGATGTGCTTCATCCACAACGTGTGGATGTTCTACTCGCTGCGCTTCCTGCTCGGTGTCGCGGAGGCCGGCTTCTTCCCCGGCGTGCTCCTGTACTTCACCCAGTGGCTGCCGGACTCCAGCCGGGGCCGGGCCAGTGCGATCTTCCTGGGCGGCTCGGCGACGGCGTACATCGTGACGGGCCCGATCACGGGCGCGCTGCTCGAACTGCACGGCGCGGGCGGCATCGCCGGCTGGCGCTGGATGTTCGCCCTCGAAGGAGCCTTCTCCATCCTGGTCGGCTTCATCGCCGGGTTCTTCCTCGTCTCCCGGATCCAGGACGCCAAGTGGCTCACGCAGGAGGAGAAGGACGCGCTGAGCGATGCGGTGGCCCGGGACAAGGAGGCGCGGGACCGTGCCCCCTCGGTGTCACGTATGAAACTGATCTTCCACCCGCAGGTCGCCGTCCTGACCGCCGTCTTCTTCGCGATGGCCCTCACCGGCTACGCGATCACCTTCTGGCTGCCGAGCCTGGTGGAGGAGATCGGCGGACTGTCGCCCTTCCAGATCGGCCTGTTGTCGGCGATCCCGTGGGTCTGTGCCGTCATCGCGATGTACACGATGAGCCACTTCACCGACCGCGCCCCGGACCGCCGCCCCTACCTCGCGATCGCCCTGGTCCTCTCCGCCATCGGCACCTTCCTCGCCACCCTCGGCTCGCCCTGGTTCGGCCTCATCGCCCTCACGCTGGCCGCGGTCGGCGGCAAGTGCGCGGCCACCCTGTTCTGGCCGATGGCCCAGTCGGGCCTCGACCTGAAGATCGCGGCGCCGGGTCTGGCGTTGGTCAACTCGATCGGAAACCTGGGCGGTTTCGTGTCCCCCACGCTCTTCGGCTACCTGAAGGACACGACGGGCAGCACGAACGGGGGGCTGTACACGCTGTCGGCGGCGTCGATTCTGGCGGTGGTGGGGGTGGCGTTCGTGCGGCATACGAACCGGGGGACTCAGGCGGGGCCTGGTGGTAAGGCGGTGGCGGCGGAGCCGGTTGCGGGGGAGGCACGCTGACCTGAGCGGATCCAGGGCCCGTCCCCTTGCCGGGGCGGGCCCGTGCTTTTGGGGCGCCGTGGTGGTCGTCAGGCAGTCGCCGCAGCGGCCGGGGGTCGGAGCGCGGAAGGCCCGGTCGCAGCCGTCGCAGTTCTGGAGGGGATACCGGGCGGCCGGTGGCTGCTCGGGCGTGCGGAACGGTGGCAGGGGTGGGAGCTGGGCGGTGAGGCGGTGGGCCAGGAGGGCGGCCGGGCGGCGCAGGGGCTCCGGTGGCAGGTCGCTGGTCAGGGCGTGGCGTACGGCGGTGGGGGTGAGGTCCCGTTCCAGCCAAGCGGCGACACCCGGCGCGAGGTGTTCGGCGTCGGTGGCGGAGAGATGCAGGCGGAGGTCCGTGCGGCGGAGGTCGGCGAGGACTTCGGTGGCTGTCTGGAGGAGGGCAGGGGAGCTGTACGCGGGCTTCGGTACGGCGGGGAGGGCCCGGGGGCGGGTGGGTTTCGGGTGCGGGGTGGGGGCCGCCGGGCGAGCGGGGGGGGGCTTGGGCGGGGCCGCTCCGGGAGCGTCGCGGTGACGGTGGCGGCCGGGCTGGTTGCGGGAGACGGTGCGGGTGATGATCCGGCCGGTCGGCGTGCGTTCGCGGGTGCGGTGCAGGTAGCCGTGGGTCTCCAGCTCGCGCAGGGCGGCGGCGATGCGGGTGGTGCCCTCGGGGAAGCGGTCGGCGAGGGCCTCGACGAGGAGGAGGCCTTGTCCTGACTCGGCGTCGGGGGTTGGTGGGCGGTGGCGGGGCAGGTCGTCAGCGCGGGTGTCCATGACCTCGATGCGGAGGGGCGCGGGGTCGCTCAGTAGCACGAGACGGAAGTCGCGTCCGGGGAGGCGTCCGTGGTCGGCCGATTTCCGAACTCAAACACCTGCGCGTCCTTGAGTTGCGGTATGGCACCATCCGGGCTCAGGCGCTCTCTCCGCGGGAGTCGCTGGCCTTCATCGAGCAACTGCTGGGAGAGACAAGATCCGCAAGAGCACTGGCGGGGGCGCCTCCGAGCTGGCGTGGTTCAAGAGCAGCTACAGCGGTGGCAACGACGGCAACTCCTGTGTGGAGCTCGCCGTCGCCCCTGGCACCGTGCACGTCCGCGACTCCAAGGTCCTCGATGGACCCCGTCTCTCGATCGCGCCCGGCGCCTGGGCGGACTTCGTGCCCTACGTCGTGGAAGGCCGTTAGCGCGCCACGAACTGGGTCAGGATTGCCTGGACCTCGTAGATGTCGACGCCCTTGGTGAAGGTCTTCTCGATGGGGGCCGGAGTGCCGGAGATCCAGATCTTCAGTTCGGCGTCCAGGTCGAACGTGCCGGCCGTCTCCACCGCGAAGTGGGTGATGCTGCGGTAGGGGACCGAGTGGTACTCGACCTTCTTGCCGGTGATGCCCTGCTTGTCGATCAGGATCAGGCGGCGGTCGGTGAAGAGGATGGTGTCGCGGATCAGCAGGAACGCGGCGTGGACCTGCTCGCCGTGGCCGAGGAGGCGGGCGTAGTCCTGCTGGGCGGACTGCGGGTCCACGGTGTGTGCGTTGCCGAACAGTGCCATCGTTCTCTCCCTCGTGTGCCGCTCAGGGGGCGGTCGGCTGGGTGTGGTCGGGCTCCGGGGTGAACAGTTCCTCCGGTGTGTCCACCGTGATGGCGCGGTCGAGACAGCGAGTGAGGGTGTCCGGGTCCGGACACAAGTGGAGGGGGCGGAAGACCTCCTTGGGTACCTCTATGTCACGCATCTCCAAGAGCCGTAGGACCGCTCCGGCCCACGCTGCTGTGTATCCGGCGGTGTACCCCCTGACCCATTCCTCGTCCTCGTGTTCGTCATCGGGCCGCTTGTCCACCTTGGCCCGGATGCGGGCCATGTCCTGGAGAGAGAGGGAGCCTTGTTGTCTCAGTTTCTCCAGCCCGGAACGGAAGTCGCCGACCACTCGCTCCGGCGGAATGCCCAAGCCCATGGACGTCAGGGCGAACCGGAGCAAGTCGTGTAGTTCGGGTGTGGTGCCCGGATCGTCGATCATGATCGCCCCGTGGTCAGGTCTCGGTCCGGTCCGCGGCGGGCCCCGCGTCCTCGGCGAAGAGCTCGTCGACGCTCTCCACGTGGGGCGTCCGGTCCAGCCAGCGGTTGAGGAGGTCGAGGTCGGTGCAGCCGGCGATGCGGTCCCGGGCCTCCTGGGGGACGGAGACGCCCCGTGCTCCGAGGAAGCGGAGGATGGCCTTGGCTTCGCCTCTGGCCTCGCCCTTGGCCTCGCCCTTGGCTTCGCCCTCGAGGTAGGCCTTCTCCATCACCGTGCCCCGGCCGGGGAAGTAGTTGACGAACGTCACGATGTCCCTCCATTTGTCTCCGGCGGGGGTGTCCCCCAAAGCCGAGTCGAGAAACTGAAAGAAGTAGCTGGCGGCGTTCCAGTCCATCCCTGCGAGGGCACGGCCCAGTGCGTCCAGTATGGCGTCGATGTGGGGGCTGTTGGCGTGAGCCAGAGCGGAGAACACGGCCATCGCCGGCTTCTCCGCCGCGGTTCTCGGATCGGTGATCACTGGGAGGTTGTCCGGTCCGACGACCAAGGGGTACGTCATCTGGGCGGTCCACCCACGCGTGCCACAGGAGAAGGGACCGGTCGCCCATTTGGTCGTGGCCCGGTCGCGGCAGACGACGAGCAGGAGAACTGGCAGGCCGTACTTTGCCTGGAGGTAGGAGACGTAGTACGGCCAGCTCGATTCCTTCTTGGTGTCCCGTCTCTCCTGCGCCTCGACGGCGAGCAGGAAGTCCTCCCCGTCGGACGGGCCGATGCGCAGCACGGTGTCGATGTGGCGCGCCAGGGGTCTGGCTTCCGTCACGTCGGTGCCGATGGCGTAGACGGCCGCCTTCTCGGGGAACGCGATGCCCAGCACCCCGAAGACCGGGGAAAGGATCTCAGGCCGCTCCTGGAAGATCCGGTGCATGCCTTCATGGGCTGATGTGACCATGTGGGCTATGTAAGTGGGTGGAAGGCCGTGTTTCCGGCGGACGGAAGGCGTTCACTCTTTCGAGGGCCGGAGAAACGTTCGCGCCCTGCCCGCGGTGAGAACCGGGGGCAGGGCGCGTTGCCGTATGGGTCGCGGGTTACGCGGTCGGCTTCTCCTCCAGGCGAGGGAAGAGGATCCGGCGAGCGGGCTGGTCAGTCTGCACTGCGAGAGATCAACCAGTACGCCCGGGCCTATTCGGGCTCGCCGCCGAAGCGCTCCTTGTACGACTCCAGGTCCTCGTCCGTGAGCTTGGCGAAGAGGACCGGCGGGATGGTGAACGGGGTGCCGGCGGGGACCGAGGACAGGGACTTCGCCTCGTCCCGGGTGACCCAGGTCGCGGTGTCGTTCTCCAGGGAGAACGCCTCGCGCATCGTCTTCGCCGAGGTCGGGATGAACGGCTCGGAGACCACGGAGTAGAGGTGGATCAGGTTCATCGCCGTACGGAGGGTGAGGGCGGCGCCCTCCGGGTTGGTCTTGATCTCCAGCCAGGGGGCCTTCTCCTCCAGGTAGGAGTTGCCCGCTGACCACAGGGCGCGCAGCGCGGCCGCGGCCTTGCGGAACTGGATGGCCTCCATCTGGGCCTCGTACTCCGCGAGCAGGCGGGCGACCTCCTCGCCCAGCTTCGCCTCCGCCTCGCCCGGCTCGGCGCCTGCCGGGACCTCTTCGCCGAAGCGCTTCTTGGAGAAGGACAGGACGCGGTTGACGAAGTTGCCGAGGGTGTCGGCCAGGTCCTTGTTCACCGTGGCCGTGAAGTGCTCCCAGGTGAAGGACGAGTCGTCCGACTCGGGGGCGTTCGCCATCATGAAGTAGCGCCAGTAGTCGGCGGGCAGGATTTCGAGGGCGTCGTGTGTGAAGACGCCTCGGCGCTGCGACGTCGAGAACTTGCCGCCGTAGTAGTTCAGCCAGTTGAAGGCCTTGATGACGTCGACCTTCTTCCACGGGGAGCGGGTGCCCAGCAGGGTCGCGGGGAACATCACGCTGTGGAAGGGGACGTTGTCCTTGCCCATGAACTGCGTGTAGTGGACGTCCGCGTCCGACTCCCACCACCAGGAGCGCCAGTCACGGTTCTCCGGGTCCTGGTCCGCCCACTCCTTCGTGGAGCCGATGTACTCGATCGGGGCGTCGAACCAGACGTAGAAGACCTTGCCCTCGGCCGCCAGGTCGGGCCAGGTGTCGGCCGGGACCGGGACGCCCCAGTCCAGGTCACGCGTGATCGCGCGGTCGTGCAGGCCCTCGGTGAGCCACTTGCGGGCGATGGAGGAGGCCAGCACCGGCCAGTTGTCGGCGCGCTCGTCGACCCATGCCTCGACCTCGCCGGCCAGCACCGACTGGAGGAGGAAGAGGTGCTTGGTCTCGCGGACCTCCAGGTCGCTGCTGCCGCTGATCGCCGAGCGGGCGTCGATCAGGTCGGTCGGGTCCAGGACGCGGGTGCAGTTCTCGCACTGGTCGCCGCGGGCCTTGTCGTAGCCGCAGTGCGGGCAGGTGCCGATGATGTAGCGGTCGGGCAGGAAACGGCCGTCGGCGTTCGAGTAGACCTGGCGGATCGAGCGTTCCTCGATGAAGCCGTTGGTCTTGAGCTCGCGGGCGATCTCCTGCGTGATCTCGTGGTTCTGCGGCGAGGAGCTGCGGCCGAAGTAGTCGAAGGCCAGGTTGAAGCCGTCGTAGATCGCCTTCTGCTGGTCGTGGGCCTGGGCGCAGAACTCGTCCACGGGGATGCCCTGCTCCTTGGCGGCGAGCTCTGCCGGGGTGCCGTGCTCGTCCGTGGCGCAGATGTACAGGACCTCGTGGCCGCGCTGGCGCAGATACCGTGAGTAGACGTCTGCCGGGAGCATGGACCCCACCATGTTGCCCAGGTGCTTGATCCCGTTGATGTACGGAAGGGCGCTGGTGATGAGGTGTCGAGCCATCGCGGGCTGCTCCCAAGTCGCTACGCGGGGTGACGATCTCGTGGTCTCGGTCGTCTACGAACCTTGAAATCGTAGCTGACATGGGTACGCCGCCCGCCTCCCCTTTTACGGGGTGAGAAGCGGGCGGCGTCGGTGGAGCGCGGAGGGGCTACGGGCGCCAGTTCGCCAGTACGCCCTCGTAGAGCTCCTTGTCCGTGAGCTCGCGGGGGGTTTCGCCGGCGAGGAAATGGGACGTGTTGGGGGTCTTGAGCTTGCGGAGGTAGTCGAAGGCCTTGTTCTCCGGGTCGCCGAAGGCGACGAAGGAGAAGAAGACGGCGGGGTGGGACTTGGCCGCGTCCGTGAGGGACTGGGTGGCGGGGGTCTTGGCGTCGGGGGCGCCGTCCGTCTGGAAGATCACCAGGGCCGGGGTGTCGGTCGCCGCTTCCTTGCTGTGGTGGGCGAGGACTGCCTCCACTGCCGCGTGGTAGCTGGTGCGGCCCATGCGGCCGAGGCTCGCGTGCAGGGTGTCGATCTTGTTCTCGTGGTCGGTGAGGGTGATCTCGCCGGTTCCGTCGAGTTCGGTGGAGAAGAAGACGACCTGGACCGTGGCCTCGGGGTCGAGGTGGGCGGCGAGGGCGAGGGTCTGTTCGGCGAGGGCCTGGGCGGAGCCGTCCTTGTAGTACGGGCGCATGGAGGCGGAGCGGTCGAGGACGAGGTAGACCTTGGCTCGGGTGCCGGTGAGGTTGTGGTGCTTGAGGGTGGTGGTGGCGGCCTTGTAGGCGGTGGTGAGGCCGGGGGCGGCGGACTTTACGCGGGTGAGGGGGAGGGCGGGGGTTGCGTCGCCCTCGGTGTCGGCTTCGGGTTCGGTGTCGGCCTCGGCTTCGCCTTCGGCCGAGTCGTTCCCACCCGCACCACCCGTGCGGTCATCGTTGTCGGGTGCGGGTGGCCCCTGTGGGGCGGAATCGCCGTCGGCGGGTGCGGGTGCCTCAGCCTCCGGCTGCGGGGTCGCTTCCGGCTCCGGCTGTGCTGGGGCGGGCTCGGGCTCGACGGCGGCCTGGGTGTCAGCGTCGGTGTCGGGCTCGGCCTCCGGCTTCGCCTCGGCCTCCTGGTTCGCCTCCGGCTTCGCTTCTTCCGGGGCTGACTCGGGCTCGACAGCCGCCGGCGTCTCGGCAGTGGTCGGCGCTGCGGCTTCCGCCTCATCGGCAGCAGGCGGCTGCTCCTCGACGACTGCCGACTCTTCGACGGCGGCGGGCTCCTCCGCGGCCTCCGGGACCACCGGCTTCTCGGTGCCCTCGGGCTCCTCGACGACCGTCGGCTCCTCCGTGGCCGCCGCCTTCTCTGCGGCTTCCGCGACCGCCGGTTCCTCGGTGCCCTCGGGCTTCTCGGCGACGGCAGATTCCTCGGCGGCCGTCGGCTCCTCCACGACCGCCGCCTTCTCCGAGGCCTCCGCGGCCACCGGCTTCTCGGTGCCCTCGGGCTCCTCGACGACCGTCGGTTTCTCGGCGGCCGTCGGCTCCTCCACGACCGCCGCCTTCTCCGCGGGCTCCGCGGCCACCGGCTTCTCGGTGCCCTCGGGCTCCTCGACGACCGTCGGCTCCTCGGCGGCCGTCGGCTCCTCCACGACCGCCGCCTTCTCCGAGGCCTCCGCGCCCACCGGCTCCTCGGCGCCCTCGGGCTCCTCCGCACCCACCGGTTCCTCGACGACCGTCGGCTTCTCAACGACCGCCGGTTCCTCCACAACCGCAGCCTTCTCCGCGACCGCCGACTCGTCGACAGCCGTCGGCTCCTCGACAGCCGCCGCCTCAGGCGTCTCCCCCGCCCGAGCCTCCACCTCGTCGGTCTCCGCAGACCGCGTCGGCCGAGGAACCCCCGCCACGTTGTCGAAGGCCGCGGAGACCAGGTCGTGTTCGTCGGGGGAGGAGGTGCGGGGTTCGGGGACGTTCGCCGTGGGGGAGGGGGTCTGGCGTTCGCCGGAGGCGGTCGGGGGCTCCTGGGCGGGTACCTGGGCCCGGGGCGTCGATGTGCCGGCCGGCGGCGTTGCCGTCGGTTCCTCCGTGGTCGTCGTCGGCCGCGCCGCACCCTCCGCCTCGGCGGTCCGTGACTTGCGTGACCGTCCGAACGCGTTCCGCAAGAGAGTGAGAATGCCCATGTGCGCGCAACCCTTCGCGTGAGTTGAAGCCCGTCAATCCCTGGCCAGGACGGACACGTAAGGTTAGCGGCCCTCCTGTGTGATCTTGGGCAGGGTCGGGTGTGCGAGGCACAGACTGTCAAGGGGACATCCGGCCTGCGACGGTGTCGCCCTGCTGAATCGAAGCAACTGCCGCACGGACGCCGCAGGTTCACCCGTAGTTCATCCAGGCGCCCGGCTCCCGCACGTATGTGCTCCTACGGTCACGCTGACACCAAGGGCATCCAAGGAGAGAGCAAAGTGCGAAAGCTGCTGCCGTTGATCGGAACGCCGTCCGGTTCGCACCCTGGCGGCCGGTCCGCCATGACCTGTCGTTTCCGGTGTGGTGACGCCTGCTTCCACGAGGTGCCCAACACCAGCTCCAACGAGTACGTCGGTGATGTGATCGCCGGCGCCCTCAGTCGCCGGTCGATGATGCGGGCCGCGGCCGTGGTGACCGTGGCCGCCGCGGGTGCGGGGGCCGTGGGCGTCGGGCAGGCGCAGCCTGCCGGTGCGGCACCGGCGACCGCGGCGGACGCCGCCGCCACGGCCGCCCGGCGTAAACACAAGGGCGCGCGCGGGCTGCGCTTCGCGCCCGTCGCGCCCAACACCACCGACGCCGTGACCGTGCCGGACGGGTACGGGCAGAACGTCGTCATCCGCTGGGGCGAGCCCATCCTGCGCGGGGCGCCCGCCTTCGACCCGGAGAAGCAGACCGCCAAGGCGCAGGCCGGGCAGTTCGGGTACAACTGCGACTTTCTCGCCCTTCTCCCGCTGCCGGGTGAGCGGGGCAGGCAGCTGCTCGTCGCCAATCACGAGTACACCGACGAGATCCTGATGTTCCGGGGGTACGACGCCGCCAACCCCACCCGTGAGCAGGCCGAGATCGCCTGGGCCGCGCACGGGCTGTCCGCCGTTGTCGTGGAGGGGGACCGGAAGACGGGGAAGCTGACCGCCGTCTCCCGGCATCAGCTCAACCGGCGCGTCACCGTCACCACCGAGTTCCGGCTGACCGGGCCCGTCGCCGGGTCGAAGCTCGTGCGGACCTCCGCAGACCCGAACGGCACCAAGGTGTTCGGCACCCTCAACAACTGCTCGGGCGGTGTCACCCCGTGGGGCACGACCCTGCACGGCGAGGAGAACTTCAACCAGTACTTCGGCAACGCGAGCCGGGACACCGACAAGCGGTACGGGGTCGGGACCGGTGCGACCGAGCGGAAGTGGGAGCGGTTCGACAAACGGTTCGATGTCGCCCAGGAGCCGAACGAGGTGCACCGGTTCGGGTATGTCGTCGAGTTCGATCCGTACGACCCGGACTCGACCCCGCGCAAGCACACCGCGCTCGGGCGGTTCAAGCACGAGGCCGCGACCGTGCGGCTCACGCAGGACGGGCGGCCCGTCGTCTACTCCGGCGACGACGAGCGGTTCGACTACTTCTACAAGTTCGTCGGCAGCAAGCGGATGCGCCACGGGTCCTCGCGTGCCGTGCGCGAGCACAACCTCTCGCTGCTCGACGAGGGGACGCTGTACGTCGCCAAGCTCACCGGTGACTCCCCCGCCATCGAGATCGACGGCACGGGCAAGCTGCCCAAGGACGGGGAGTTCGACGGGAGCGGGCAGTGGATTCCGCTGGCCACCGCCACCGCGAAGGGTGCCGTCTCGCACGTGGACGGGATGACCGCGGAGGAGGTGTTCGTCTTCACCCGGCTCGCCGGTGACAAGGTGGGCGCCACCAAGATGGACCGGCCCGAGGACATCGAGCCCAACCCGGTGACCGGCAAGGTGTACGTCGCCCTGACCAACAACACCAACCGCGGTGTCGGCTCCAACGCCAAGGCGGACGAGGCCAACCCGCGCCACGCCAACAAGCACGGGCACGTGCTGGAGCTCACCGAGCGCTGGAACCGGCCGGAGAGCACGAAGTTCGCCTGGTCGCTGTTCCTGGTCGCCGGTGACCCGGACGACCCGGCGACGTACTTCGCCGGGTTCCCGAAGGACGGCGTCAGCCCGATCTCCTGCCCGGACAACGTCGCCTTCGACCCCTACGGCAACCTGTGGATGTCCACCGACGGCGCCCAGCTCGGCTCGCACGACGGCCTGTTCGGCGTGGCGACCCGGGGTGAGCGGCGCGGTGAGCTCAAGCAGTTCCTGACCGTGCCGAAGGGCGCCGAGACCTGCGGTCCGATCATCCAGGACCGGCGCGTCCTCGTCGCCGTGCAGCACCCGGGCGAGATCGACGGCGCGTCCGTGGAGAAGCCGGCCAGCACCTGGCCCGACGGGCCCGGGAAGTACGTCCGGCCGGCGGTCGTGGCGGTGTGGCGCGCGGACGGCTCCGACATCGGCGTCTGAGCGGCCGCGCCTTCAGCGGGATCAGGGCAGGGCCGGACTCGGCGGTCTGTGCGGGCCGTCGGGTACCGGCCGTGCCCCGAGCCGCGCCGTGCCATGAGGCGCTCGGTCCAGCCAGTCCCGGTACGCCGGTGCCTGCCGCGCCACCTCCCCGTACGCCTCCTCCAGCGCGGGGTAGACGTCGGCCAGGGCCGTCTCCGTACGAGCCGCGACGAGCAGCCGTACGCCGAGCGGGTCTCCTCTGAGGCGGCGTACGGCCATGTCGGGGCGGGGGGTGCGGGTCGGCTGGCACACGGTGACCACCTCGCCGGTCGCGACCAGCGCGTCGGCCGTGTGGTAGTCGCCGTGCAGCACGTGCGGGCTGACGTCGGCGGCGCGGAACATCCGCTGGACGGCGTCCCATTCGCCGTCGACCGTGGGGTCGATCATCCAGCGGTCGCCGGCCAGGTCGCTCAGGTCGACCTCGGGTTTCGCGGCGGCCGGATGGTCGACGGGCAGCGATACGCACTGCGGCTCGCGTTCGACCAGGACGCGCAGCCGGAGTTCCGGAGGGATACGCAGCGGGCAGCCTTCCACCTCGTGCACGAAGGCGACGTCGAGCTGGCCGTCGACGACCATGCGGAGCAGGGCGTTCGCGGAGACGTTCATATGGAGGGTGGGATTCTGGCCGTGGGCGCGCAGTCGGCGCAGCCAGCCCGCCAGGGCCTTGCTCGCGGTCGAGCCGACACGGAGCTCGGTGCCGCCGGCCGCCGCCGCCCTGGCCTCGACCACCAGCAGGTGCATCTCGCCCAGCAGCGGACGGGCGCGGCTGAGGACCAGGCGGCCCAGCGGGGTGGGGCGGCAGCCGGTGTGGGCACGCAGGAACAGCGGGCCGCCCAGTTCCTGTTCGATACGGCGCAGTTGTGTGCTCAACGATGGCTGGGCAACGCCCAGGTGCCGGGCGGCGCGGTGCAGACTGCCGGTGTCGGCTATGGCGCACAGCGCGCGGAGGTGCCTCACCTCGAGCTCCATGCTCTGTGAGGCTAAAGCGGAATCGCGCCTATAACCAGCCACATAATTCACCGCTAAAGCATGTGAATTGGGCAGCCAATAGTTCTGTCCTATCGCTGGTTGCCATCATCACAGGCGCCGCACAGGCATCGAGACTCACCGGTGACGACTCAATCCCCCACCAAGGAGTCTCGATGCGAAAGTCCATGTCCGCGCTGGCGGTTCTCGGTCTCGGCCTTGCGACGGTCGGCTTCGGTACGGCGGTTCCCGCCGCGGCGGCCCCGGCCCCGCACGCCGGGTACGTCGCCAAGTCCGCAGAACCGGACGCGAGCAAGGCCTTCTTCCAGGCCGTCCTGAAGTCCGTCGCCGAGAAGCGTGCCGCGAACCCGAGTGCCACCGCCGCAGTCACCGTCGTCTACGACGCGTCCCGCGCCCCGACGTTCAGCTCCCAGATAGCGCGCAGCACCCAGATATGGAACAGCTCGGTGTCGAACGTGAGACTCCAGTCGGGGTCCGCGTCCTCCGCCGACTTCAGCTATCGGGAGGGCAATGACTCCCGTGGCTCGTACGCCTCCACCGACGGGCACGGCAGCGGCTACATCTTCCTCGACTACAGGCAGAACCAGCAGTACGACTCCACGCGGGTCACCGCCCACGAGACCGGTCACGTCCTCGGTCTGCCCGACCACTACACGGGTCCGTGCAGCGAGCTGATGTCCGGTGGCGGGCCCGGCACGTCCTGCACCAACGCCATTCCGAACGCCAACGAGCGGTCCCGGGTGAACCAGCTGTGGGCCAACGGCTTCGCGGCGGCGATGGACAAGGCTCTGGAGAAGTCCGGCCGTCAGGACTCGCCCTCAGGCCGCTGATGGAGCGTCAGGTCGGTGATCACCGACCGGTGGTCCGTGTCGGCCAGGTCCAGGACGCGGGTGTCGCGGGCCGCGAGGTCCCGCGACACCAGCACATGGTCGATCTGGGCGCCGAGCGTCGGGGCGGTCCGGGCCGGCCAGGTGGCCGTGCGGTCGGCGCCGTCCAGGCGGGCGGCGTCGCGCAGGCCGGTGTCGAGGATGCGGCGGAAGGCGGCGTGGTCCTGGGAGGCGTTGAAGTCGCCGGCCAGGACGAGCGGGGTGTCGCGGTCGGTGACGGCCGCGGCGCGCACGGCCCCGAGTTCCCGCTTCCAGAGGTCCACCTGCCCGGGCAGCGGGGGCATGGGGTGGGCGAGCTGGAGCCGTACGGCGTGCCCGTCCACGTCGGCGACCGCCCCGGGCATGCCCATGGTGCCGGGGACCCCGTCGGTGGGCCGGAGCGCGAAGCGGCTGAGGATGACGGAGCCCTCGGAGCCGCCGCCCTCGACGGCGCTGCGGTGCGGATAGCCCTGGGAGAGGTCCTTCTTCAGCCGCGCGTCACAGTCGTAGTCGCACTCCTGCACGAAGACGATGTCCGGTTTCTCGCGGCGGACGGCGGCGACCAGGGAGCCGGTGCCCTGCCCGAACTCGACGTTCGAGGTCAGCACGCGCAGGTCGGCGACCGGGCGGCCCGCGGGGTCGTCGACCTTGCCGTACGGCTCGATGAACCAGGCCAGCAGGCCGAGCACGGCGACTCCCCAGACCGTTCCGAGCCACCAGCGGGAGCGCAGGGTGAGCAGCAGCGCCAGGCCGGTGGGCGCGAGCAGCCAGGGGAGGAAGGCGAGGAGCTGCGGGACGGGTGTGATGCCGTCGCTGTCGGCGGTCCGGAAGCCCACGACCACGCTCACACCCGCGAGCAGCAGGAACGCGAACCCCGCGCCGAACCGCCGCCCGGGCGGGCGGTGCTCCGGCCCGTCGTCCGTGGCGGTCCATTCGGCAGCGGCGGTGTTCACAGGCCGGCCTTCCGTTCGCGGGGTGGTTCGCCCGCATCCTCCCTCAAGGACGGGGTGGGGCGGAGGAAGGTTGCCGTGCGTCGACGCGGGCCAGGAACTCCCCCAGCGCCTGGTCGAACACGTCCGGGCGTTCCAGGTTCGGCATGTGGGCCGCGCCGTCGATGATGTGCAGCGCCGCGTCCGGGAGGGCCGCGTGCATGGCCAGGGCGTCGGAGACCGGTGTGAAGGTGTCGTCCGCTCCCACGACGACCAGGGCCGGGACGGAGACGCGGGCCAGCAGATCGTCGTAGCCGGGGCGCCGGGCGCGGGCGCGCAGGGCCGCGGCGGCGCCCTCGGGGGCGGTGGCCGTCATCATGCCGTGGACGTGGGCCTTGACCCCGTCGGGGGCGTAGGGGGCGACCATCCGCTCCAGGACCTCGTCGGCGTAGCCGCCCATGCCCTCCGCCAGGAGGCGGTCCGCCATGGCGTCGCGGGTACGGACGCCCTGAGGGGTCTCCGCCGACGGGAAGGTGTCCGCGAGGACCAGGCCGCTCACCCGCTCGGGGAACAGGCGGTAGCAGTCCATCGCGATCTGGCCGCCCATCGACAGGCCCGCGAGGACGAACGACTCCACCTTCAGCTCGTCCAGCAGGGCCTCGATGTCCCGGGCGAATCCGGAGAAGTCCGTGACGGCGGGGGTGACCGGAGAGGCGCCGTAGCCGCGCAGGTCGGGGGCGATGACCCGGCGGTCCGCCGAGAACGTCCCGATCTGCGGGGCCCACATCGTGCGGTCGAAGGGGTGGCCGTGGACGAGAACGAGGGGGACCTTGGGGACAAGGGGCTGCCGGGAGGAGTCGGGTCCTTTGTCCTCGTATGCGAGGAAGGGTGCCATGGGGACGACCCTAGGCCGCCCAACTACTCGGTGCAATAAGATCTTTGCTCTCGGTGCAATGCAAGGGGAGGCCGACCGATGGGTGACTACCGGCGTATCGCCGACAGGATCGCCGACGACATCGCCACCGGACGGATTCGGCCCGGTCAACGGCTGCCTCCGCAGCGGGCGTTCGCGCGGCGGCGCGGGATCGCCCCGTCTACGGCCGGCCGGGTGTACAGCGAACTCGTGCGGCGCGGGCTGGTCGTCGGCGAGGTGGGGCGCGGCACCTTCGTACGGGCCGGACCGACGGGACCGGCGGGGCAGGCGCTCGCCGAGCCCGGCCCGGCCGACGTCCCCGTCAACCTGGAGCTCAACTACCCGAGCGCGCCCGGCCAGCCGGAGCTGCTCGCCCCCGTCCTCGCGCCCCTGCTGCGCCCCGATGTGCTGGCCGAGGCCCTGCTGCCGGCGGCCGCCACCGGCACCCCGGAAGCGCGGGAGGCCGCGGCCGCCCTCCTCACCACGCCCGGCTGGCGCCCTGCCCCGGACCGGCTGCTGTTCACCGGCAACGCCCGCCAGGCCATCGCCGCCGTCCTGGCCTCCCTGGTCCGGCCGGGCGGCCGGGTCGGCGTGGAGCAGCTGACGTATCCGCTGGTCAAGGAGATCGCGGCCCGGCTGGGCATCACCCTGGTGCCGTTGGCCGGCGACCCGGCCGGGCTGCTCCCGGAGGCCGTCGCGGCCGCGCACCGCACGGCACCCCTGTCCGCCCTGTACGTGCAGCCGACGCTGCACAATCCGACGTCCCTGACGACGAGCCGGACGCGGCGGCTGCAGCTCGCCCAGCTGATCCACCACTTGAGCCTTCCGATCGTGGAGGACCGCATCTGGTCCTTCCTGCACGGGTCGGGTGAGCGGCACGGGGCCGGTGATCCCCTCGCCGCCCATGCCCCGGCCCTCGCCCATGTCGTCGACGGGCTCTCCAAGCGGGTCGCCCCCGGGCTCACCGTCGGGTTCCTCGTCGTGCCGCCGCAACGGGTCGCGGCCGTGGCCGACGCCGTGCGGTCGGGCGGCTGGAACGCGGGCCGGTTCGCGCTGGAGGCGGCCGTGCGCTGGGCGTCGGAGGGGACGGTGGCGCGGCTGGTGGAGGCCAAGCGGGCGGACGCGGTGCGGCGGCAGCGGATCCTCGCCGAGGAACTCGCCGGCTTCGCCGTGCGCTCCGATCCGCGCGCCTATTTCGCCTGGTGGGAGCTGCCGTCCCCGTGGCGCGCCGACACCTTCACGGCCGCCGCCGCGGCGCACGGCATCGCCGTCACGCCCGGCCCCGCCTTCGCCGTCGCCCCCGGCCACACGCCCGACGCCGTCAGGCTTGGGCTCGCGTCGGCTTCGGAGGGGGGTCTGCGGCGGGCGCTGTGGATGCTCGGCCGTGTTGCCGCGCGGCGCGGTGGCGGCCTGTGAGTCACGAGTGGAACGTCGGCGTCAGGCTTGGGCTCGCGTCGGTTTCGGAGGGGGGTCTGCGGCGGGCGCTGTGGATGCTCGGCCGTGTTGCCGCGCGGCGCGGTGGCGGCCTGTGAGTCACGAGTGGAACGTCGGCGTCAGGCTTGGGCTCGCGTCGGTTCCGGAGGGGGGTCTGCGGCGGGCGCTGCGGACGCTCGGCCGTGTTGCCGCGCGGCGAGGAACCGGCCTGTGAGCCACGAGCCGAGCGCCACCGTCAGGCCGAGGACGAGCAGCAGCCAGGACACCGTGCGCAGGGTGGTCGTGAGGGCGTCGTAGACCGCGCCCACGGCCGGGCGGTGGAGGGCGTCGGGCAGGTCGGCCAGGGTGAGGCGGCGGCCGATCGCGACAGCGAGGACCAGCAGCCCGCCGCCCAGGGCCGTGCCGAGGCCGAGGGCGGTGACCGCGCGGCGGCGGCAGGCGGCGACGGCGATCCCGGCGACGGCCAGGACGGCGGCGGAGAGCGGCAGCCAGAAGGCGGCGGTGTCCAGCACGTGGTATCCCCTGCGCAGTCGGTCCACGTCCCCGGCCGGGAGCACCGGGACCCGGGCGTGTGCGACCGGGATGCGGTGGGCGAACGACACGTGGTCGTCTTCGAGTTGGCGTTTGACCCGGGCGACGACCGGGGCGAGGTCGACGGTGACCGCGGTCGCGTGCGCCTCGTCGTCGCGCAGGGCGCGCAGCACGGCGGCGTGGACGGCCTGGTTCGCCGCGTCCCAGGCGGCGCGGAACGCCTCGGTGCGGGTGAAGGAGCGGGCCGCGTCGTGCACGAAGGGCCCGACCGCGCCGCGCAGGGAACCGGTGTCGAGGTCGTGCCCGGCCTCCCGCATGATGCCGTCCCCGACGGCGTCCGCGACCGCCCGCTGCACGTCCGGGTCGGCGGCGAGCGGCGCCATCGCAGCGACGTAGCGGCCGGTGTCGGTCAGCCCGTGCGCCGCCCAGGACGCGAGCGCCCCGAACGGCACGAGCAGGCACGCGAGGGCCAGCAGAACGGCCGACAGGGCGTTCCGTAGTCGTGGGGGCGCCTTCTCGGGTACGGGCGCCCGGTCGCGCTCGGGCACCCTCCCAGGCAAGCCGCCCCGGGCCCGCTCCGCGCGCGGAGTGACTGCAATCGGCCGCACAGGTCGAGCCGAACGGGTCGGGCCGGTCAGCCGGTCAGTCGATGCGGTGGCCGGTGGCGTCCTCGCGCGTGTAGTAGCGGTAGAACATGGTCAGGAAAACGCCTGCCCCGGCCGCCAGGCCCAGCCACATGGACCACAGCACGGACTCGCCGGACTGGCTGATGAGGAAGCCGGTCGCGCAGCCCGTGAAGGCGAACCAGAGCGCCGCGTGCAGTTCGCGTCGCAGCCTCGGGCCGAAGTGCCACACGGCGGCGAACAGCACGGCGAACACGAGCGCGGTGAGGAAGCCGAACAGCAGGTTCCAGCCCGTGATGGGCCCCCCGTAGCGCCGGTTGGCCGCGGCCCAGTAGCCGTAGACGAGCCCGGCGGCGACGGGCACCGCGATCTTCGCCAGGGCGTGGGCGCGCGGGCTGAGGACATCGGGTGTACGGCGCTGCGTGAGTTGCCGGGCCACCTCGCGTGAGGCGGGTGCCGCATGAGCCATGAGAGTGCTCCTCTCTCCCTGCCCCTGCCTACCAGGGCACACCTGCGGGGGTCTGCCGGCAAGTCGGGGGGCGAACCACCCGAAGGCGGACGTTTGCGGTCCTGGCCGCCCCCCTTTGCAGCCGCAGAGGTTACGGTGCTGCCGTACGTGATCGACCGGGGGAGGGGAAGAGATGCCCGGAACCGTGCTGCTGCTGGCGGCCTCGCCGCTGGGCAAGGGGCGCCTGGTGGACGCCGCCTCCGTGCTCCCCGTCCTCGCCGCCGTGCCGCCCGCCGTGCTGTCCGGCACGGACACCGCGAACGTCGTCGAACTGGCCGACCCGCTGGAGCCGCAGGCCGTCCTGACCCGGCTCCGCGCCGCCGCCACGGCCCCCGGCCCGCTCACGGTGTACGTCACCGGACAGCTCCAGCTCGACCGCAAGCAGCGCCTGCCGCATCTCGCGCTGGCCCGCACCACCGCCCCGACCGTGCGCTACACGGCCTTCCCCTGGCACTGGTTCCGGGAGGAGCTGCGGCTCAGACCCGCCGGGGCCACCACACTCGTGCTCGACCTGCACACGGACGCCGAGGCCTGGGAGCTGCTGCGGAGCACCCCCCTGGACTCGGGGCGCGGCACCGCCGTCCACGGGCGCATCGCACCACCGCCGTCCCGGCGCACGGTGGCGGCGCCGGCGTACATGAAGGCCGTGGCGACGATCCTGCGCAGCGGGTTCCGCCCGCCGCCGGAGCAGTTGCACCAGCAGGCGCTGGCCCGGATCGCGCAGGAGAGCGCCGGGCGGGACATCGTGATCAGCGAGCGGGGGCCGGTGAGCGGCGATCCGCACACCGCCATCACCGCCGCCGTCCAGTCCGGCCGGCACCAGGAGGCGGACGCGCTCGCCGCCCGGCACGAGCAGGCCGCCGTGGCCGCGCACGGACCCGCCTCCGAAGAGGCCCTGCACTGGTCCGAGGTCCGGGCCGACCTGGCGATGTTCGCCGGGGACGCGGCCCGCAGCTGCCGCACCTGGCTCTCGGTGGCCACCGCCCGGCTGAACGCCGGGCAGGCGGTGGACGCGCCCGCCGTCGAGTCGGCCGTCGATCGGGCCCACCACCAGTGGGGACAGATATCCGACTCCGCCCAGGCACGTGAACTGGGGTTCGGACTCGCCGAGTTGCGCGGCCGGGTGCCCGGGCGGCGCGAGGGGGCCCTGGACCACGTCCAGCGGCAGCTGCGCCAGCTCCAGACCCAGGGCTGAGCACCCGTGCGCCGGGTGCGCGTGGCGTGAAAGGGCGTGCGATCGCTTGCGCGGTTCGCGTCAAAGGTCTGCCCCGTGGCCTGACCCGGTGTCATGATGTCGGGTATGACAGAGGGGGACGAAGTGGCTGTCTTAGGCGTACGCGTCCGGCTGGGTGACGGCGCGACCGTGGACGATGTCAGAGCCCTGCGGGCGTGGCTGGAGCGGGACGAGCCCTTGGAGCAGTTGCTCTCCGCCGGGCAGCTGCGCATCGAGGAGCGGACCAGCACGGACGGGCCCAAGGGGCGGCTGGGGCCCGACATCGAGCTCGTCCTCCAACTGCTCGGTGACCTCGCGACGGTCGTGGCGCTGACCGAGTTCACCAACCGCGCGGTGAAGACCTGGAAGAACAACCGCCGCAGGCTCCAGGGCGGCGAACCCGATTCGGAGATCCGTCCGCTGGGCTCCGACGGCGAGTAGCCCGGTGAGCCGCTTCGATCCGCGCGGCCGAGCCAACCGTGCGCTGCTCGTCGGCGTGTCCGAATACGACCACACGGCGCCGGATCCGCAGGGCGTGACCGGCCTGCTCCCCGCCGTGCGGCACAACCGGAAGACACTCGACGACGCCCTGCACCGGGGCGGGGTGTTCGGCGCGGGCGAGATCAGGGTGCTGGCCTCGCCGTCCCAGGAGGACTTCACCGCCGCGCTGCGCCACGCCGTGCGCGAGGCCGAGGGCCTGCTGCTGCTCTACTTCGCCGGGCACGCCGTCGTGTCCACGTCCGGCGGCGAGCTGCATCTGCAGATGCGCACCGCGCGGGTGGTCGCCGGCGAGTTGCCCGGAGCGGTGAGTTTCGCCCAGGTGCTGGGCGAGATCTGCGTCGCCGAGGGCCGCGCCGAGAAGGTGCTGGTGATCCTGGACTGCTGCTACGCGGGCCACGCCGCGGGGATCTGGCACCGCTTCGCCGATCCGGAGGGGAACAAGGAGAAGGTCCTCCTCCTGATGAGCGTCCAGCCCAACCGCTGCATCCTGGGCGGGGACGCCGACATCGCGACGCCCTTCACCCGTGAGCTGGCGGAGGTTCTCGACGAGGGCGGGGAGGTGTGGCTCTCCGAGCTGTATCCCACGCTCAAGCAGCGGATGGACGAGGCGGGTTACCGGGCGGAGGAGAACGACCCGCAGATACCGCAGGCACTGGCTCCTCCGTGGGACCCGGACGCGGACGTTCTGCTGGCGGCGCGGCCGGTGCCGTCGCGTGCCCCCACGCCTCCGGTGGATCCGGCGCCGGTGCCGGTGCCGGTGCCGGATCCGTCCTCGTCGCCGACGTCTGGCCCTCCGTCGCCGACGTCTGGCCCTCTGCCGCCGACGTCCGGCCTCCCGTCCCGCCCTCGCCGGTCACGCCTGTTCGGACGCGCCGCCGACAGCGTCCGCTCCGTCGCCGACCGGCTCGGCCGGACCCTGCTCACCCTCCTGCTGGCCCTGCTCGCCACCGGCGCCGGCGGCTACGGGATCTTCGCCCTGATCGGCGATTCCGCGGTCTGCGCGCCGTCCCTGGAGCTGCGCGTGCTGACCGACCCCGACCTGGAGCCGGCGATGCAGGCCGCCGCGGACGCCTACTTCGCCTCGGACGCGAACACCAAGGACGACGGCTGCCGGCGCGGCGGCGTCACCGTCTACAGCGCCGGTGCCGCCGCCGTGGTGAGCGCGCTGGGCAAGCGGACCGACGCCTGGCAGCAGCCGCGCGAGGACGACAACCCGCAGCGGGACATCGGCCCGCAGCCGGACGTGTGGATTCCCGCGACCGGCGCCGACGTCGGCCGGGTCACCGCCGCGCAGGAGGACCGGGTCTTCGCCCGACTGCAGCCGGACGCCGGGCCGTTCGCGTACTCGCCGGTCGTGCTGGCTGTCCCGCAGGACCTCGCCCACACTCTCGGGAAGCCCACCGGGCGGTCGCTGTCGGAGCTGGTCGACGCCCTGGAAGCAGCACCCGGAACCGCCGAAGTGCACCGCCCCGACCCCGCCCTGACCGGCTCGGCGCTGCTGGCGACCTCGGGCCTGTACGGCGACGGGGACGACGCGCGCGGTGCCGAGCTGCGCTTCACCCGGCCCGAGCGGCCCGAGCCCTCGGCCGTCAAACTGCTGTGCACGCTGCCCGACGACGACGCCGTGGACGACCGCGGCGCGGCCCTGGTCCCGGAGTTCCTGCTCAGGAGCGGGGTCGGCTGCCGCCCGGCCACCCGCGTGCCGCGCACCGCCGCCTATCCCGACGACGTACCCGCCCTGGAACCGACGTTCGTGCGGGTGCGCTGGGATCACGGCGACCTGGACGCCGACGCCCGCGACGACGAGGCGAACCGCTTCCGCACCTGGCTGACCGGTGCGGAAGGCAGGGCGGCGCTCGGCGAGCAGGGCTTCAGGTCCGCGAGCGGTGACCACCCTCTGCTCGACGCCGGATCGGCGGATTCCGCCGGTCTGACCGACACCGTCCGCCCGGGGGAGTCCGCCGACGCGTCGGATCTGGACAGGGCACTGGAGCGGTACGGCAACGCGCACGGCCCCGGCCGGGTCCTCTTCCTGCTCGACAGCTCCGGCTCGATGGCCGGCCTGTGGGACGGCCCCAGCGGCGGCCCCGGCATCCTGAAGCAGACCCTGCCCGGGCTCGGCGGGGAGGACGAGTACGGGATCTGGGCCGTGCACGGCCTCAGGGGCCGTACGCACACCGAGTTGCTGCCCTTCGGCACCCACCCCCGCAAGGACGCCGAGGGGGCCCTCGACACCGGCAAGGTGCGGGACGCGGAGGCCGATCCGCCCGCCGCCCTGCTGGACGCCCTGGAGTTCATGCGGGAACGCGGCACCGACGACGAGAGGCCGCAGCTGATCGTGTACCTCACCGACGGCGAGGACGACACCCGCCTGACCGGCGACCGGCTGAAACAGGTGCTCGACCGGGCCGGGGCCGCGGGCGTGCCGGTGGCGATGGCGACCCTGAACAGCGGCGCCTGCGACAGCGGCCGCCCCGGCACGCTCATCGCCGACGCCGGCCGCGGCCGCTGCCTGGACGCCCGGGACGACCTGGTCCCCGCCCTGCACGACGAGGTCGCCCGCATCGGAACGGGAGAGGAATGATGGCCCGCCGCCTGCCCGCCGCCGCGCTGTCCCTGCTGTCGCTGCTCGCCCTCGCCTCCTGCACCGGCGGCGAGCGGCAGAAACAGCCGCAGGGCGCCGACGTCTCCACCCGGATCGTGGTGGCCAGCGGCCAGGACGTCACCGGCAAGAACGGCATCCGCCAGCAGCTCATCGACGCCTGGAACACCAAGGAGGGCAGCCACGGCTACCAGGCCCGCCTGGTGGAACTGCCCGGCTCAGCCGACCAGCAGCGCAGCCAGCTGCTCGGCGCCCTCCAGTCGGGCAGCGCCGACTACGACGTGGTGAACCTCGACGTGACCTGGATCCCGGAGTTCGCCGAGTCCGGCCTGATCCGCCCGCTGACGGACGCGGCCGTCGAGTCCCCGAAGGACCTCATCCCGTCCGTGAACAGCACGTCGTACTGGGACGGCGAGCGGTACGCGGTCCCCTTCAACAGCGACGCGGGCCTGCTGTACTACCGCAAGGACCACCTGCACACAGCCAGTGCCTCCCGCACCGAACTCAGCGACGGGGTCACCTGGGAGGAGCTGCGGGATCTGATCGACGCCGTCGACCCCACAGGCGACAACGGGGGCTGGACCACCCAGCTCGCCGCGTACGAGGGCCGTACCGTCAACGCGATCGAGGCGTTCGCCTCGGCCGTACCCGGCTTCCGGCTGACCGACCGCGACGGCACGTACGTGGCGACCAGGGAACAGCTGACGGCGGGAGTGACGGAACTGCGTGCGCGTACGGCGAGGGCCTACATGCTCAGGGAGGCCACCGAGTCCCGCGAGGCCGAGTCGCTGAGCGCCTTCGCGGAAGGCCGCACCACCTTCCTGCGGCACTGGCCGTACGTCTATCCCACCCTCTACGAGACCTTCAAGGGCAAGCTCGGCGTGGCCCGGCTGCCCGGCAAGGCGGTGCTCGGCGGCCAGAACCTCGCCGTCACCTCGTCCATGTCCGGGAAACGGGCCGCGAAGGCCGAGGAACTCATCGCGTTCCTGACCGACCCGGACAGCGAACGCTGCCTGCTGCGCGCCGGGTTCGCCGCGACCCGCGCCTCCGCCTACGAGGAGTCCGGCACCGCACCCGACTGCCGGCACGCCCCCGCGTACGCGGAGACGCCCTCGGCGTCCCCCACCGGCGAGAGCACGGTCCGTACGCCCCCCGACCGCTTCGCCGACGGCACCAGCTACTCAAGCGAGATCCTGTACCCGGCCCTCAAAGAGGCCGTGCACCGCCCGGTCACGCCCCTGTACGGCGCGGTGAACCGCACCCTCATCACCGAACTCGACGCCCTGTACGACCCTCCTCCGCGGGGTCCGGGGGGAAGCGGGCCCGGTGACGCGGAGATAGCGAAAAACCTTGACGAGGCGTTGAGAGAAGTTTTACCCGGTTGAATCTCCTCCCAATGATGTTCACAACTCCTCCATTGCGTACGTGTGTCCCCGTGGGTAGCCTCAATTTCGCACTGACCATGCAACAATTTAAGAAAACGGGGACGGACTTCGTGAGCGTACGAAGCAAGGGAATATCTTCCGTAATCGCCTTCGCCATGACCGGCGCGCTGTGTGCCGTCGGAGCGCAGACGGCACAGGCGGCTCCGGCGCAGCCGGAACTGCGCGCCGGAGCGGACGAGATCTGCGCGGTCCTGGGGATCGGCAGCGGCGCGGCGGGCCTCACCAAGGCCCTGGCCAAGGGCGCCTCGTGGGTCGGGATCGGCGCCAGCATCGGGTGCTACGCCTACACGAAGGCGAAGGAGGCCACACCCGCGGAGAGGCGAGCGGCCATGATCGCCTCCTACAAGAAGTACCAGGCCATGAGTGACATCAAGAAGCTCGACGCACTCGGCTACTACTGCCGCAAGAAGGACACCGGCGGTGGCGGCGGAACGGATGTCGCTCCCACCAACCCGACCGTGAAGGTGGGGTACCGCGACATCAGGATGAAGGGCGTGACGTACAAGTGCACGGCGACCGGGGACTGACCGGCCGCCGCGGCCCGGGCTATGGAGAACGCCTGCTGTTCTCCATAGCGCTGGTCGTGGTGAGTCTGCTGTGGATTACGCGGGACATGGCCGTGTGGGCGACGGCGACCTGTGCCGTCGGAGCGGCCGTAGGGGCTCTCGGAGTTTTCTACTTCGGCTGGCGTTATATTCGCGCACGCGGAAATTCGCACTAACCGAATTTCTTCATCGCCTTACGGCTTCACATCGCATTCGAACCAGACGGTTTTCCCGGGCCGGTCGGGCAGCGGATCCCACATGGTCAGCCGGGCATTACGGTGGGACACGAAGACCTCCGTGCGGTGTGTTCCTAGACAGCTCCACCACATCGGAGGTCTTCGCCATGTTCAAGACCCGCCAGTGTCAACAACGCTCGTGATCAATACACCTAGCTGCTCGCCGGTCGACCGTTCGCCGGCGTCTCGGTTCGCCAGCCGAGGAGGATCGTGCGAAGTGCCTGTTCGGCGAGGTAGCGGGCGCGATCGTTGCCGACGCTGCCGAGGTAACTGAGCGACGCGATGCCGTACAGCGTGCCCCAGAGGATCTCGCAAGCCTGGTCGAAATCGGCCAGGACCACGTCGTGTGCAGCCGACCAGGTGGTGAGCAGCTCCTTGAGGACGTCGATGACCGGTTCCGCGACGCGCCGGCGTTCGTCCGCGTCGACCATCGGGTCGTTCATGACCTGGAAGAGGTGGGGGTGCTCGCCGGCGAACCGGACGTACTGCGACGCAATGCGCGTCATGCGCCGGTCCGTATCGGGCTCCTGCGCGGCTCGGCGGAACTCGCTCAGCATCAGGCGGTGACCGTGCGCGACCAGCTCCAGTACGAGCGCGTCCTTGTTGGCGAAGTGCTGGTAGACGACGGGCGCGGAATATTCGACGTCGGTGGCGATGCGCCGGATCGTCAGGGCCGCGACGCCCTCGGTCTCGAGGACGTGCAGCGCGGCCTCGATGATCCGCTCCCGGGTGTTCGCCCGTTCGCGGGCCCGTCTCGTGCTGGTCGACATGGTCCGTCACTTCGCTTCGATGGTGTCCTCGAACACTAGTCACCGCCTTGACCGGGCCGACGACGCGCGCCATAGTTAACGCCGTTAGAAAATCTAACGGCGTTAAGAACGGGTGGAAAGTCATGATTTACCACATCAACAGAGTCACGATGAAGGCCACTGCGACGCCTGAGCAGATCGAGGGGGTGCTGGAGAGCTGGCGCAATCAGGGCCGGTCGAACCCCGCCGTCAAGTCCTTCGTCGTCGGCCGCGACCACGGCGGCGACTACACGTACGGCGCGGTGTTCGTCGTCGAACATCTCGACGGGCTCCTCGCCTACCTGACGCACCCGACCACCTACCAGACCGACCACCTCGGGCTGCACCTGGTCGAACGGCTGGAGATCTTCGACGTCAGTGACGACGACGACCCTGACCTGAACGCCAAGATCCAGGAACTGCACCGCCGCCGCAACGAGCTCAACCCGCAGATCGCCGGCATGCTCGCCGAGATGCCCACCTATACCGGCTCCGGCGTGGACGACTGACCGATACCCCGGAGAAGGAGAAACCGTCATGGCCAAGCACGTCATCATCGGTGCCGGTTCCATCGGTACCAACGTCGCTCGTCTGCTCGCCGAGCGCGGCGAGAGCGTCCGGATCGTCACCCGCAGCGGCTCCGGCCCCGAGCACCCGCTGGTCGACCGGGTCGCCGCGGACGCGTCCGACCCGTCCCGCATGACCGAGCTGTCCCGCGGTGCGGAAGTGATCTACCACTGCGCCAATCCACCCTCATACACGGTGTGGGAGAGCCTGTTGCCGCCCCTGCAGACGGCGGCCATCACCGCCGCCAAGGCGAACGACGCCGTCCTCGCGCTGACCGGCAGCCTCTACGCCTACGGTCCGCAGCCCGGTGGCCGGATGAACGAACACACCCCCATGGCCGCCACCGGGCACAAGGGCCGCCTGCGCAGACGCATGTGGGAACAGGCCCTCGCCGGGGGGATCCGCACCGTCGAGGTCCGCGGCTCCGACTACATCGGCAAGGACGCCAACGGCATCTACTCCCTGCTCATCAAGTCGGCCCTGCAGAAGGGGAAAGCGGCCTGGATCACCGGCCACCTGGACATGCCGCACACCTTCACCTTCAACGGCGACATGGCACAGGCCCTCATCACGCTGGCCTCGGAAGAACGCGCGTGGGGCCGGCCCTGGCACGTGCCGTCCGCGCCGGCCGTCACCATTCGCGAGCTGGCGCGGCGCTACGCCGTCGCGGCAGGCCGACCACCGGTCAAACTGATCCAGATACCGCGCTCCGTGACGCGTACGGCCGGGCTGATCGTGCCGATCGCCCGCGAGATGGCCGAGATGGACTACCAGTGGTACGCGCCGTTCCACATGGACGCGACGGAGACCGCCGAGACCTTCGGCCTGACCGCCACCGACCTCGACACCGCCGTCCGCAACGAGGTCAGCTGAACTCCCACCGCCACACCGGCACGTCGACGGCAGGTCCGCCGACACCGTGAACGTTCGTGGTCACGGCACTAGCTGCCGCCCCGCCTGTTCAGACGCAAGCCGTCACCTGGCGTGGGCGACGGTCCGCGGGCCGTGTTGTGGCTCCTCGGCTCTCGCCGGCCCCGCGTTCGCCGCGAGCAGCAGTGTCGCGACGGCGACGACGGCCGCGGTGAGACCTCTGGTGTAGCGCTCGGCGGTGCGTGTGCGTTCGAGCACGGCGACCTCGCAACTGGGGCGGTGGCGGTGGCTACGGCGGCAGCGTATTAAGCGGGTACGACAATTCGGCTTAACACTCCGTTTAACCTAGGGGCTGTTCGCGGCGAACGGCAAGAGGGGCAGGGGGAGTTGGCATGGGGGAGCGTGACGATCCAGGGACGATCGGGCGCCGGGTGCAGCGGTTGCGTGTCGAACGCGGGCTGACGCAGCGGCAATTGGCGGAACCTGTGTACACACCGGCCTATGTCTCCACCCTGGAGTCGGGCCGGGTGCGGCCCTCCGACGACGCTCTGCGGCATCTCGCCGAGCGGCTCGGCGTCGCCTTCGACGAGCTGGCCACCGGGCGTTCGGCGCGGCTCGTGACCGAGCTGCGGCTGCGGCTGACCGAGGCCCAGCGGACCTTCGCCGTCGGCGAGGCCGAACCGGCGGCGGAGCAGTACGCCGAGCTGCTCGTCGAGGCCGAGGCCCACGGACTGCCGGGGGAGCAGGCTGCCGCGCTGCTCGGGCTCGGTGAGTGCGCGGTGGAGACGGGCGAGCTGGTGGCCGGGCGGCAGTACTTCGAGCGGGCCGAGGCCTGTCTGGCCGGGGCGCCGCTGCCCGCCCGGGTTCCGGCCCTGCGCGGCCGGGCCGTCGCGCACTACCTCGCCGGGGAGCTCCGGTACGCCGTCTACCTGCTGGAGTCCGCCCTCGACGAACTGAACCGCGGCGGCCTGCACGACCCCGACGCCCTGCTGCTGCTCTACGCCAGCGTCATCGGGCCGTACATGGACATGGGCGCGCACGCGCGGGCCGCCCAGGCCGCCGAGTTCGCCCTGGCGCTCGCCCCGCAGTCCGGCGATCCGGCCCTGGTCGCCCGGATGCACCGGTCCGTCGCCCGCACCCTGGTCGCCGAGGGCCGCCTCGCCGAGGCCGATGCCTCGCTGGCCAAGGCCGCCGAGCTGTACCGCGGCCTGCAGATCCGCACCGAACTCGCCAACTGCCACTGGATGCGCGGCTATGTGTATGCCCAGGACGGGCAACTGGAGCGTGCGGAAGGCGAGTTGAGGGAGGCCCTCGGCATGCTGTCGGCCAAGCGCGCCGCCCTCTACAGCAGCCAGGTCGCCGTCGAGCTGGCCGATGTGCTCCATCGGCGCGGCAAGTCCGAGGAGGCCGCCGCGCTGCTGCACGGGGTGATCGACGACCTCTCCTCCGAGCGCGGCGCCGTCCACTCCGCCGCCGCGCACCGGCTGCTCGGCATCATCGCCGAGGACTCCCGCCGCACCGAGGACGCCGAGGAGCACTACGTCCGTGCCCTGAGCCTGCTGGAGCGGGCCGGTGCGGCCGGGGACCTGGCCGACCTGTGCCGGCTGCTGGGGGATCTGCTGCGGCGGACGGGCCGGGTCGAGGCGGCCCTGGACGCGTACCGGACCGGGCTCGGACACCGTACGGCCCCCGGTACGACCACCCTCGGACCCGCGCCCGCACAGCCTCCTCAGTGAGGAGAGCGCCCCCTCACAGCCTCCTCGGCCCTGTACTCGTGAAGCTGCCGTTACCGAAGGTACCGGCCGAGGAGTGGGCGGCGTACGCCTGGCAGGGCCGGGCGATCACCCGGCACCGTACCGAGATCCGTACGGCTTTCGGGTTCCGTGCGGGCACCGAGGAGGATCAGGAGCGCCTGACGGAGGCCGACTGACTGCGGGCGGCCGGCCCGAGGCACTCAGTTCGGGTCGGTGTGCCCGGCCACCACGTCGACGGCGTGGCGACGGTGTGCGGCGAAGAGAGCGAGCGCGGTTTCGGTGTCGCGGGAGCGCAGCGCGGTCACGAGTCCGTGGTGTTCGCGCGGGATGCAGCCGAGGTACCCGTCGGTGCTGAGGTTGATCCGGGTCAGCAGGAACAAGTGGACCTGGCACCGGATGCCGTCCCAGGCGTCGGCGAGGCGCTGGTGGCCGGCGGCGGCGAAGACGGCGTCGTGGAAGGCGATGTCCAGTCGGACCATCTCGTGGGCGTCCGTTGCGTGCTTCATGACCTCGGCTGCCTTGGCAAGGGACGCGAGGTCCTCGTCCGAGGCGCGCGTGATCACTTGGCGGACAGCCAGGTCTTCCAGGGCGCCACGCAGGCTGTCGAGCTCCGCGACATCCTCAGCAGACACCGTCGTCACTGTCGTCCCGCGGTGCCACGCGCAGTGCACCAGCCCCTCGCGCTCCAGGACGCGCAGTGCTTCCCGTACCGGGCCGCGGCTGACGTCCATCGTGGCGGACAGTTCCACCTCTCGGAGCTGGGCGCCGGGGGCGTAGACCCCGCTGAAGATGGCCTCCCGGATCCGGTCTGCGACCTCGTCCGACAGGCCACGGCGGCGGGCCGGGGACACCTTGCCGTGATCACTCATGTCCGGTTTGCACCTCCTCAGGCTACGTCCTAATGTTAACATCAACGAGTTGTCTCATTGTTAACATTAGGACAACGAAGCGTTGGACCCACTCTCGGAAAGGCAGGACCGTGACTGTCCTCGACTCCCCGATCCCCCGGTTCCACCTGGCCGTGCCGGTCGATGACCTGTCCGCTGCGCGTCGCTTCTACGGCGATGTGCTGGGGCTGGAGCAGGGCCGCAGTGCCGACACCTGGGTGGACTGGAATCTGCACGGCCACCAGTTCGTCACGCATCTCGCACCGGAGCGCGCGCATCGCGTACACAACCCGGTCGACGGTCACGACGTCCCGGTGCCGCACTTCGGGGTGATCCTTTCGATCCCCGAGTTCCAAGTCCTCGCCGACCGGCTGCGTGCGGCGGGCACCGAGTTCGTCATCGAGCCCTACGTCCGCTTCGAGGGCCAGCAGGGCGAACAGCACACGATGTTCCTCCTCGACCCGGCCGGCAACGCCCTGGAGTTCAAGGCGTTCGCCGACGACTCCCAGGTGTTCGCCGCCTGACGGGCGGACACGGCACCCCCTCTACTCACCACTCGAAAGACGGGATGAACTCATGAAGGTGTTCCAGATCGGCGCGGCCGGTGGAGTCGGCCGCCGCCTCACGCAACTCCTCGCCGCTCGCGGGGACTCGGTGACCGGCATGCATCGCGGGCCCGCTCAGGGCGAGAGCGTGCGAGAAGCCGGCGGGACACCGGTGATCGGTGATCTCATCACCGATACGGTTGACGACCTCGCGCAGAAGATGCGGGGCCATGAGGCGGTGGTCTTCTCGGCCGGCGCGCACGGCACCGGCATGGACAAGACGACGCTGATCGACGGCAAGGGTCTTCAGAAGGCCGCCGACGCGGCCGTGCTCGCCGGGGTGTCGCGGTTCGTCCTGGTCTCGGTGTTCCCCGACGCGCTGCGCGGCGGCGAGGCCGGTGAGGGCTTCGAGCATTACATCAAGGTCAAGAAGAGTGCCGACGTGTACCTGACGCGCGCGGATCTCGACTGGCTGATCGTCCGTCCCGGAACCCTGCTGGACACCCCCGGCAGCGGCCGGGTCACCGCCGGGCCCGCTGTCGAGTACGGCGACGTGCACCGCGACGATGTCGCCGCGTTCATCGACGCCGCCCTGCACGAGCCGCGCCTGAGCCGCGTCATCGTCGAGCTGACCTCTGGCGACACCGCCGTTGCGGACGCGGTCGCCCGCCTGGCCACCTGAGCCCGGCGCCCCCACTCACCCCTGCATCTACCACCAGAGAAGGACAACCACTATGACTGCGATCGATTCCTACAGCCACGGCGTCTCCGGCGAGCGCGAGTTCGGCTTCGCCCAGGCCATCAAGGTCGACCACACGATCTACGTCTCGGGCCAGCTCTCCCACGACGACGAGGGCAACTTCCTGTACCCGGGCGACTTCGAGGCCCAGACTGCCCAGGTCTTCGCCAACTTCGAGAAGGTCCTCGCCCACTACGGCGTCACCCGCAACCAGGTCGTCTCCGAGACCCAGTACATCGTGGACCTGCCGAAGTACAACAACGCGATGGCGGCCGCCAACCTGTCCTACTTCGGCGACCACCGCCCCACCAGCAGCACCATCGGAGTGGCTTCGCTGTTCTTCCCCGGTCAGCTCATCGAGACCAACTTCGTCCTCGACACCCGTCTGCCCGCCTGATGGCACAGGCGTACTGGAGCTCAGTTTTCACCAGCTCCGCAGACCAGATATGGGCCGTCGTCCGGCGGTTCAACGGCCTGCCCGACTGGCATCCGGCCATCTCGGCGAGCGAGATCATCGGGGGTGGCGACGGGCTCACCCCCGGTGCGGTCCGCCTCCTCACCGGGGCGGATGGCAGCACCTACCGGGAACGGCTCGTGGCGCTGGACGACGACGCCCGGAAGCTGACGTACGAGATTGTCGAGGCACCGCTGCCGGTCCGCGGTTACCGCTCGACGCTGCACGTCCAGCCCGTCACCGACACCGGCGGTGCCTTCCTCAGCTGGCACGCAGCCTTCGATCCGGCCGAGGGCACCACCGCCCAGGAAGCCGCCACGGTCCTCGAAGCGGCCTACGCCCCGGCCGTCGCGGGCCTCCACACGATCATCGCCTGACATCGGACGGCGCCGACCCCCGCGCTGTCATCGACCACCGATCACGAAAGAAGCACCACCCGCATGAGCGCCCTGTTCACCCCCCTCACCCTGCGTTCGCTTCAGATACCCAACCGGGTCTGGATGTCCCCGATGTGCATGTACTCCGCCGCCCCCGAAGGCCCGGACACCGGTGTGCCGACCGACTTCCACCTCACCCACCTGGCCTCCCGCGCCGCCGGCGGTGCCGGTCTGGTCATGGCCGAAGCTACCGGCGTACGCCCCGACGGGCGCATCAGCCCCTGGGACCTGGGCCTGTGGAACGACCGCCAGCAGGAAGCGTTCACCCGCATCACCGCGGCCATCAAGGCCCACGGCGCCGTCCCGGCCATCCAGCTCGCCCACGCCGGCCGCAAAGCGTCCGTCGACAAGCCGTGGCTGTCCGACCGCTACCTGAGCGAGTCCGAAGGCGGGTGGCAGCCCGTCGCCCCCAGCCCGGTCGCGTACGACGGACTCGCCGTCCCGCACGAGCTGACCGTGGAGGAGATTCAGCAGCTCGTACGCGACTTCGTCGACTCCGCCCGGCGCGCTCTGGCCGCCGGCTTCCAGGTCGCCGAGATCCACGGCGCCCACGGCTACCTGATCAACTCCTTCCTCTCCCCTGCCTCCAATCAGCGCACCGACGCCTACGGCGGCAGCTTCGAGAACCGCATCCGCTTCGCCCTGGAAGTCGTCGACGCCGTCCGCGCCGTGTGGCCCGAGGACCTGCCGGTGTTCTTCCGCACCTCGGCCACCGACTGGCTGACCGAGAACCCCGAGGACACCCGCAAGGGCTGGACCGGGGACGACACCGTGCGCCTCGCGAAGGAACTGCAAGCCCGCGGCGTCGACCTGCTCGACGTATCCACCGGCGGCATGGTCCGCGACGCCAAGATCGTCGCCGGACCGAATTACCAGGTTCCCTTCGCTGACCAGGCCCGCAACCAGGCTGGTATCCCTACTGCCGCCGTCGGCATCATCACCGAGCCGCAGCAGGCCGAGGACATCATCACCAGCGGGCAGGCCGACGCCGTCTTCCTCGGCCGCGAACTGCTCCGCAACCCTTACTGGGCCCAGCACGCCGCGCTCGCGCTCGACACCGAGCCGACCTGGCCGGACCAGTACGCCTACGTCGTCAAGCGCCGCAAGCGCTGACCTGCCCACCCGTACAGCCTCCGCCGTGCTGCCCCCAACCAGGGAAGGCGCGCTGAAGCACCGCGCTTGGAGATCCCCATGAACCACCTGCAGGACAAGGTCGTCGTCATCACCGGCGCCTCTTCCGGCATCGGCGCCGTCAGCGCCAAGGTCCTCGCCGCCCGCGGCGCCAAGATCGTCGCCGCCGCCCGCGGCCAGGAAGACCTCGACCAGTTGGTCGCCGACATCGAGAAGGCCGACGGCATCGCGGCCGCCCGGCTCACCGACGTCACCGACGCCGCAGACATGCAGGCGCTGGCCGACTTCGCCATCGCCACCTACGGGCGTATCGACGTCCTCGTCAACAACGCCGGCCTGATGCTCTTCTCGTACTGGAAGGACATCGCGCTCGACGACTGGAACCGGATGCTCGACGTGAACATCCGCGGCTACCTCAACGGTGTCCACGCCGTCCTGCCCGTGATGCTCCGCCAGAAGTCCGGTCACATCCTCAACATGGACTCGGTGGCCGGGCACCAGGTCGGCGACGGCGCCGGTGTCTACAGCGCGACGAAGTTCTTCGTGCAGGCCATGACCGAGTCCATGCGCAAGGAACTAGGCGTCCGCGAGGGCATCAAGGCGTCCACGATCAGCCCCGGCGTCATCGACACCGGCTGGGCCGACAAGGTCACCGACCCCGCCGGACGCAAGGCCGCCCAGGAGCTCAACGCCATCGCCATCAGCCCCGAGTCCATCGCCGATGCCGTCGTCTACGCGCTTGACCAGCCCGCCGACGTCACCGTCAACGACCTCGTCGTCTCCCCCACCCGTCAGAACTGGTAGGTAACACCCCGGGGCCCCGAACGAGGACCCCTGCGACGGCGGACGACCCTCGGCGGGTCCACCCGGGGTCCGCTTCTTTCAGGCGAATCTGGCCGCGCCGTGGAACAGCAACGCCAACCGGGCCCGAGCACTGGCCCGGTTCTTCACGTTCCTGCACACCGCGCGCGGCGGGAAGTCGTGGCGGGCTGCCACGGAGGCGGATCATCTGGCGTTCCACCAGTGGCGCCGTCGGGATGAGGCAGGGCCGCATGTCGAGGGCGGAACCTGGAACCAGGAGGTGTCGCTGGTCAACCAGTTCTACGAGTGGGCTGTCCGGCAACGCTACGTCGCGGCGGTCCCGATCCCGCACCGCGCCCGCCGTCCCCCGCCCATGGGCTCGGTCGCGCCCGATCAGGCCGCGTGGTCTGATGCCGTGCATCGCAAGGCGCCGAGAGCCCTGGATGGGGGAGGAGCTGCCTGGGCTTTTCGGCAACGCGGCGAGGTGCGGTGCCAGGCCGCGCGACCCGGGCGCTCATAGTGCAGGGACCCCTTAGGGAGAATTGCACCCTCACCCGCTCGTCGTTCGAGAGCGGAAGCGATACGACTGGTCAGCGCCCAGCGGGCTCCCACCACACCAGATTGGCGGCCGCCTGGGCCACCGGCTCGATGATCTCCCAAGCCTCGGCGATCAGCCCCTCGTCGATCCGCCAGATATCGACGACCGCGATCTCCGGCCCGGCATCGGGGAGCTGTCGCCGCGAGTGCATCACGACGTGATCACCGTCGGCCAGCAGGTGGTGGACCTCGACCCGCATATCGGCGAGCGGGGTGAGTGCCGCCTGTACGGCGGCGAGCCATTCCGCTTTGGTCGAGGAAGTCGAGTCCGGCCTGTGGTGGACGAAGTCATCGCTCAGCAACGGTTCGAGCGCGTCGACGCTGCCCGTCTCGATCAGTTCCGCCAGTGCCCGTTGAACGACGCTCTTGTTGTCTGTGGTCATGGACGCAGTGTTTCCGCGGTCGCAACGGTTGTCGATGAAGTCGGATTTCATGGCGTGCGGCTCCACGATGAGTACTCTCGATGACCATGCATACGGTTGGGGAGCTCTTGCGGCAGTGGCGGCATCGCCGACGACTCAGCCAACTCGATCTTGCGATCGCGGCCGACGTCTCGGCTCGTCACGTCAGCCTGGTCGAGACGGGCAAGTCCAACCCGAGCGCCGACATGGTCCTCCGGCTCGCGGACCAGCTCGATGTGCCGTTGCGTGATCGCAACCGGCTGTTGCTCGCTGCCGGCTTCGCACCCCGGTACGCCGAGCGGCCACTCGATGACGGTGCGCTGTCGGCGGCCCGGGACGCGGTCGAGAGGGTGCTCCGTGCGCATGAGCCGTACCCGGCGGTGGCCTTCGATCGCCGGTGGAACATCGTGATGACCAATCGCGCGATCGAGCCGTTCTTCGCGGACGTCGACCCCGACCTGCTACAGCCGCCGATCAACCTGGTGCGGCTGGGGCTGGACCCGCGTGGGTTCGCCCCTCTGGTCGTCAATCTGGCCGACGTGCGTGTGGTGTTCCGCTCCCGAATCAGGCGTCAGCTCGCCGTTGCTCCCGACGCTGAGCTCACCGCGCTCTACGAGGAACTGCTGGAGCCCAACTCCGAGGACGCATCGAGCCGATCGGTCGAATCCGATGTCCTGATCCCGATGATCCTTCGCTTCAACGGACGAGAGCTGCGGCTGTTCTCGACCATCACCACGTTCGGCACTCCGATGGACATCACGCTGGACGAGGTCGCGATCGAGTCGTACTACCCGGCGGACGCAGAGAGCGCCGCCTACTTCGAGGAGTCCAACGGTGACGTTCGAGCAGCTGCCTCCCCCTGATCGGTGAGGATCGGATGGCCACTGACCTGGTCAGATTCGCAAGGCTGCCCCATCGGCCGGGTGGGTCCTGTGGGGCTGACCCTGGCTATCGTGGCTCGTGAGGTGGGATTGGTACCCGGCACGCTCATGCAGCGGTTCGGATCCAAGCGCGGGCTGCTTCTGGCACTCGCCGAGCAGTCCGCGGCGGCTTCCCGGCGCTGCCGTCCGGGAACCCCCTCGACCTCACCCTCGCAGAGTTCGGCTCCCGGGCGGTCTACGACAGCAGCCGCTCGCTGAAGGGACGTACGGTCCGGCTCACCGGCTTCGTCACCCGCGACGACGACGGCACCTGGTACGTCACCCGCCTCCTCGTCTCCTGCCGCGCCGCCGACGCCACGACCGGCAAGGCCGAGGTGCGCGGCGCCGACGCCCCGCCCGTCGACACCTGGGTCACGGTCACCGGCACCTGGCACCCCCGGGGTGGGCTCGGCCGCCGCCTGGCCGCCGGTCCTCGACGTCACCTCCGTACGGCGGGTGCCGCAGCCGGACAGCCCGTACGAGAAGCGCTGAGCGGGGCGTTTCGCCCCATCTGTGACGGGTAGTCGGGGCACGATTCCGGGAGGTCTTCGGAGCGCGAGGGTGTCGGTCGCCAGGCGTCCGGGGTGATCGAAGGAGGCGGTTGGCGTGCGGCCCAGGGACGACCCCGGTGGTGACCGCGGCGGTGACCCCGGTGGTGACCTGGACCTGGACGGGACACGGGCCGCCGACGTGATCGCCGAGGGCGTGCGGGGTGCCGAGCCCGGTGAGGTTCCGGCGCGGCTGTGCGAGGTCGCGGTCGAGCTGCTGCCGGTGGTCGGCGCGAGCGTGTCGCTGCGCAGCGACGGCATGCCCGTGCAGCTCAGCGCCAGCAACGCGCGGGCCGCGCACCTGGCGCAGATCCAGGCGACGCTGGGCGACGGGCCCTGCCAGAGCGCGCTGGAGGACGGCGCGCCCGTGCTCGCCTGCGACCTGGCGACGGGCCGTGACGCCGGACGCTGGCCGGTCTTCGCCCAGGAGGCGACGGCGGCCGGGGTGCGCGCGGTGTACGCGGTTCCGCTGGGCAGCGACACGGTCTACGTGGGCACCCTCGACCTGTACCGCGACAGCCCGGGCGGGCTCACCGCACGCCAGCTGCACGTGGCCCGGCTCGTGGCCGGTGTCATGACGGTGGCCCTCATGGCGCTGGCGCGCGCGGACGAGCCCGAGGCGCGGGACGGGGAGGCCTGGCTGAGCGGGCTGGCCGCGGACCACGACGAGGTCTATCAGGCCGTCGGCATGATCATGGCCCAGCTCGGCGTCGGCGCCGACGACGCGCTCGCGCGGCTGCGGGCGGACGCCTTCGCTCGCGGGCGCACGGCCCTCGACGTGGCACACGACGTGCTCGCCCACCGCACGCGCTTCGAACGGGACTGACGGGACCGACGGGATGACTGACGGGACCGACGGGATGACCGACGGGACCGACAGGACCAGGGGAGCGGTCAGATCTGCGCCCGGCCCTGCTTCCTGAGATCGGTCAGCCGCTGCACCCCGAGCCGCACGGTCTGCTGCGTGACCTCCGCGTGCACCTCGTCGAGACCGGCGTTGGTGACGGTGATGGCCTCCTCACCGACGCGCGCGGCGGCGAGGTCCATGGTGAGGTACGTCAGCTCCCCCTCCTCCGTCTCGCCGGCCAGCGTCACCCGCAGGGCCTGGCGGGCGTTCCCCACCGGAGGCAGCGGCATCCTGCTGACCTCGACGGTCTGGATGCCGCCGCGCGTGGTCGCGGCCATGAACTGGCCGCACTCGCCCGGCAGCGACTTCATCCAGGTGAGGGCGCGGTCGACGTCCGCCGGGGGGTGGGCGGCGACCTGGTAGCGCAACTGGGCGTCGGTGTCGGCGTCGTCGAGCGCGGACACCGCGTGCGGGCCCTTCGGGGGGCCGAAGAGGTCCTCGGCGTAGAGGGCGTCGAGCAGCCGTTGGCAGTCCGGCTTCTCCGTGGTCGCCTTGAGCAGCCCGTCCCGCCAGGTCCTGGCACCTCGCGTCGGCCCCCACGGCTCGCCCAGGTCGGCCTCGGTGATCAGCGCGGCCTGGGCCTGGGCCTGGGTGAGGGCGGCCCCGGAGCCGGCGGGCTGCTCGACGGCGGGCGAGGCGGCCGAGGCGGGGGCGGAGGCGGAGAACCACCGGGGCCGTGGCTCCTCGACGGAACAGGCTGCCATGGTCAGCAGTCCGGTCACGGACAGCGCGGAGGCGAGGAGGACACGGGCGGTGGCCGGAGGGTGGGTCATCGGGGGCGCCTCCTGCACGGGGCTCGTCATGGAGGCGCCTTCTGGCGGGCGGGCTCTCCGAGATCGGGTCTGAGATCGGGTCTGAGATCGGCTCTGAGATCGCATCTGTGATCGCGTCTGTGCTCATACGGCACCACCGCGACGGGCGGCACACCAGTGCGACGGGCTGTTCGGGTGAGGGCAGGCCGGGTGAGGACAGGGTGACCGGATGCCGGGGCGGAAAGTCCGTCGCCCGGGCGCCGACGCCCTGTTACTGTCACGCCCATGCAGCGCGCCCAGCCGTTCCCGTCTCTCACGACGACGCCGGAGAGTGTCCCGGCGCGCTGACAGCTGACCCAGATGTCCGAAGCCCCGGGGCGAGTGCCCCGGGGCTTCGTCGCGCGGTGCTCGCCCCGGATCCCGAAGATCCCGAGGGAGACCACCATGCACGACCACCGCCGGCTCGGCCGGGAACTGAACCTCTTCGACACCGACCCGCTGATGGGTGCCGGGCTGCCGTACTGGCTGCCCGACGGGGCGATCGTGCGGCACACCCTGGAGGAGTACATCCGCGAGGCGGAACGGCGGGCCGGCTACCGGCACGTGTACTCGCCCGCCCTCGGCAAACGCGAGCTGTACGAGATCTCCGGGCACTGGGACCACTACGGCGACGACATGTTCCCGCCGATGGACCTGGGCGCGGAACAGGTCCTGCTGCGCCCCAGCCTCTGCCCCCACCATGCCCTCATCTACCGTTCCCGCTCCCACAGTTACCGCGAACTCCCGCTCCGCATGGCCGAGTTGGGAGGCATGTACCGCTCGGAGCTGTCCGGTGTCCTCGGCGGGCTGACCCGGGTACGGGCCATCACTCTCAACGACGCGCACATCTTCTGCACCCTGGAACAGGCCGTCGAGGAGGCGCGAGCCGCGCTGGAGCTGATCGGCCGCGCCTACGCCGACCTGGGCATCCGCGCGTCCCGCCACCGTCTCTCGCTGCCCGGAGAGGGCGGCAAGTACGTGGCCGACCCGGACCTGTGGCGGCGGGCCACCGCCCTGCTCAGGGAGGTCCTGGACGGCTCCGGCATCCCCTACGAGGCCGCCGAGGGCGAGGCGGCCTTCTACGGCCCCAAGATCGACGTGCAGATCACCGACCCGGCCGGCCGCGAGACCACCCTGTCCACCGTCCAGATCGACTTCCACCAGCCCGAACGCTTCGACCTGCACTACATCGGCGCGGACGGGGCGAAGCACCGCCCGGTCATGGTGCACCGCAGCATCATCGGCAGTGTGGAACGCGCGGTGGCACATCTCCTGGAGACCCACGGCGGCGCGTTCCCGGCGTGGCTGGCGCCGGTGCAGCTGGTCGTCCTGCCGGTCGCGGAGGACCAGGCGGACGCCGCCCACGCCCTGGCCCGCCGGGCCCGTGAACTCGGCCTGCGCGCCGAGGTGTCGGGCCCCGAACAGGGCACCCTCGGCGCCCGCGTCCGAGCCGCCCGGCTGGTCCCGTACCAGGCGGTGATCGGACAACGGGAGGCGGCGGCGGACCTCGCGTCCCCGCGTCTGCGGGACGGCCACCAGCCCTCCGCCCTCCCCACCGCCGAACTGCTGCGGCGGATCGCCGAGCGGGTGGCGTCCCGGGGCACCGACCTGTGGGACGAGCCGGACGGATCGTAGGGCGGGCTCAGAACGACCAACGCGTATGGGAGTAGACCCCGTTGTCCCGCCCGAAGCCGTACGCCGTGTCCGGGGCCACCGCGTACACGACGTCGTCGCCCCGGCGGAACGCGTCGCCGATGCCGTGGAAGGTGCCCTCGGGGGAGGTGATGTGCGGCCCGTACTGCTCCTCGTACGCCGCGATGACCTCCTCCAGCAGCGCCGGGTCGGTGACCGGCCGCGCTCTGCCCTCGACCACGAGGTCGAAGCCCTCGGTGAGGGAGTCGGCCCCGGTGGTCAGCGCGCAGTGGGCGTCCCGCGCGAGGTTCTTCGCCTTCTGCTCCTGCCGGCCGGTGGAGAAGTACAGCACCCCGTCGTGCCAGGCGGCGATGACGGGCGTGACGTGCAGCCTGCCGTCGGGACGGACCGTGGACACCCAGAAGATCTCGGCGGCCGCCAGCCGCCGCTGCGCCTCGTCCCACTCGGTGGCGGTGACGCCCGAGGCGCCCGGGCGGGGGTTGAGGGCGGAGCTGTAGCGGGGGTCGAGCTCGGTGGTGGGCTGCTGCGCGGGACCTGGTGCCGGCATGGCGTCTCTCCTGTCGTCTCTGCCGTCTCTGCTGTCGTACTCCCGGTGGTCTTCCTACGTCCTTCCCGTGTGTGCCCCGGCGTCGGTTCGCCCGTTCGAGGGGCGCGTAAGGTCGCTCGTACGGAGCCCAGCCCGGGACCAGTGGAAGGAGCCCTCGCCGTGACGGACGGTCAGCCCATCCCGGTGATCATCGACTGTGACACCGGCGTCGACGACGCCCTCGCCCTGCTGTTCGCCGTACGGCACCCCGCGCTCGACGTGCGCGCGATCACCTGCGTGGCCGGGAACACGGACGTGGACGGGGTCGTCCGCAACACGCTGACCGTGCTGGAGGTGGCCGGTGCCGGTGACATCCCCGTGGCCCGGGGCGCCGAGCGGCCGCTGATCGAGCCCGTGCGGACGGCGCGGCATGTGCACGGGGAGGACGGCATGGGGGATCTGGGGCTGCCCGCGCCGACCCGGGTGCCGGTCGACGTGGACGCGGTGACGCTGCTGCGCCGCGAGATCCTCGCCTCGCCGAGGCCGGTCACGCTCATTCCCACCGCGCCCCTGACGAACATCGCGCTGCTGCTGCGGACGCACCCCGAGGTGACCCGCAACATCGAGCGGATCGTGTTCATGGGCGGCGCGGTGGCGACCGGGAACGCCACGCCGGTCGCGGAGTTCAACGTGTGGCACGACCCGGAGGCCGCCGCGGTGCTGCTCACGGCGGGGGTGCCGATCACGATGTACGGCCTGGACGTGTTCAAGCGGGTCCTGGTGCCCGCCGGGGAGGTGCAGCGGCTGCGGACGAGCGCGGAACCGAGCCTGCGGCTGGCCGGTGAGCTGCTCGCCCACCGCGACCCGGCGACCTCCGGCGACCCCACGCCGATGGGTGGTCTCGGCGACGCGGGCGCGATCTGCGCGGTCGTCGACCCGAAGGGCATCACCACCGAGGCCCTGCCGGTCGAGGTCGTCCTCGCCCCCGGCCCGGCCCGCGGCCAGACGATCGTCGACCGCCGCCCGCGCCCCGGCGAGTCCGAGATCCACGAGGGCACGCGCGAACAGCCTTTGGTGGACGTGGCGTTGGACGTGGACGTGGAGCGGTACGTCAACCTGTACCTGGAGACTCTGTAGCGCGGGAAGCAGCAGACGAATCGATTGACTTTCGATCGATATCGATCGAGAATCGGTAGGCGAATGGCTTCCGCATCGCCGCACTCCGAGCCGGTATCGCCTTCGCCGTCCTGGTCGGGCTCTTCGGGCAGTTCGTGGTCGTACCGACGGCGGCGGCCGACCTGGTGCTCGGGGTCGCCGGGCATCTGACCGTCGCCGAGATCCCCTCTCCCGGCGACGGCGTGGACGCCGAGAGCGCCCTGGTCGCCGCGACGGCGGGAGTCGCCGTGGGGGCGGCCTTCGCGATGCTGATGGTCGTCATGCGGAGTCTGCTGCGCAAGGCGACCAGTCTGCAGAGCGAGATGGCCGAGGTCGTCTGACGACGACGAACCCCGCCCTGCCGCAGGCTTGGAGGGGTGACGGCAGGGCGGGGGGCAGGGGGGCCTGGCTCAGAGTCGGTGGCCCTGCCCTGCCCTGCCGTGGTGGCGGGGCAGGGCTTCACTGGAGCCGCCTCGCTCAGGCGCCCGAGGCGTTTCGCTTGGCCGTGCGGCGGCGGGTGACGATCATCATGGCCGCGCCGCCCGCCAGCAGGGCCGCCGCGCCGAAGGCGATCGGGCCGGTGCTGCTGTTGGCGCCGGTCTCGGCGAGGTCGCCGCCACCGCCGTTCGGCTTGGGGGCCGGGGGCGTCGAGGACTCGGACTCGGACGGGGTGGGCGTGTCCGTGTCCGTCGCCGGCGGGGACGAGGGCTCGGACGGCTCCGACGGGGCCGGCGGCGTCGTCTGCTCGGCCGGCGGCTCCGAGGGGCTGGCGGGCGGGCTGGACGGGGGCGGCGTCTCCGCAGGCGGAGGCGTCTTCGTGCAGTCTTCCGTGCCGCCGTTCCAGGCCGCGATCAGCTTGTCCTTGATGACCGGGCGGTCCGGGCCCTTGGGCAGCTCGCCGTGCTCGAAGCCGTCCTTCGCGTCCAGCTTGCCGTCGAACTTCACCGCACCCCGGTAGAGGTCGATCTGCCCGAAGCAGCCCTTGTCCGGGATGGCGATGTCGAGCGAGTCGGTGCCGCCCGGCTTGACCGTCACCGTGTCGAAGTCGACGAACACCTGCTCGCCCGAGGTCCCGAAGGTCGCGCCGTGGGCGAGGTAGGAGGCGAGGGAGGCCGTGCAGGTCGCCGCGTCACCGGCGGTGCGGACCTTGATGTGGACCTTGCCGTCCTCGGTCGGCTTCAGGTTCTGGTCGTCGACCTTCACCGAGTCGTGGAAGTTCGTGCCGTCGAGTGAGAACTGGCAGCGGTCGGTGCCGGTCTCCGTCCCCGCGCCCGTCCCGGGCTTGTAGCTGCCGCCGGACGACCAGCCGTCGCCACCCGGCGTACCCTGCGCGAAGGCGGTGGTGGCGGAGGCGGCGCAGAGGGCGAGGGCCGCGGCGCCCGTCCCCAGCAGGCGTCGCGCGGTGACACGTCTCGCTATGGACATGCGATCCCATTTCTTGGCGTGTGCCGGAACCCGGGTGACGGCAGCAGGGCAGCGCGAGGCGGCCGGCCGTACCGGGGTGAGTGGTGTGAGAAACACTGGGCTCATTGGTCACATGCGCCACAGTGTGACCTCATCGTGGCGGCGCCGCAGCACGCTGTCAACCTGCGGGTATGCAAAGGGAGTTACTCCTCCATCACACTTTCATCACAGCAGGAATGGATCACTCCGACCTCCCCGATGTTTCCTTTTTCCGGCATTCTGGACAGATTCAATGCTGTCGCCCGTTTGCCCCGCGAAGGAGACCGCGTGACCGATCGCTCCACTCTCGACCTGTCGTCCCGGGATCCCGACTGGTGGCGGCAGGCCGTCGTCTACCAGGTCTATCCCCGCAGCTTCGCCGACGCCGACGGCGACGGACTCGGAGATCTGCGCGGCATCACCCGCCGCCTCACCCACCTCGCCGCCCTGGGCGTGGACGCCCTGTGGATGAGCCCCTTCTACCCGTCCGAGCTCGCCGACGGCGGCTACGACGTCGCCGACCCCAGGGACGTCGACCCGCGCCTGGGCACCCTCGACGACTTCGACGCCCTGGCCGCCGAGGCCCACCGCCTCGGTCTGAAGGTCATCGTCGACATCGTGCCCAACCACTCCTCGCACCAGCACGTCTGGTTCCAGGAGGCCCTCACCGCCGACCCCGGCTCGGCGGCCCGCGACCGGTACGTCTTCCGCGACGGCCGCGGCGAGCACGGCGAACTCCCGCCCACCGACTGGCAGTCCGTCTTCGGCGGCAGCGCCTGGAAGCGCGTCGCCGACGGGCAGTGGTACCTGCACCTGTTCGCCCCCGAGCAGCCCGACCTCAACTGGGAGAACCAGGAGGTCCGCGCCGACTACCGCACCACCCTGCGCTTCTGGTCCGACCGCGGGGTCGACGGCTTCCGCATCGACGTCGCCCACGCCCTGGTCAAGGACCTGAGCGAACCGCTGCGCGACCTCGGCACGCACGCGTCGGGCGGTGAGGAGGCGCTCGCCGGTCTGCCGCCGGGCACACACCCCCTCTACGACCGTGACGACGTGCACGAGATCTACCGCGACTGGCGCAAGATCCTCGACGCCTACCGTCCGCCGCGCATGGCCGTCGCCGAGGCCTGGGTGCCGGGTGCCCGGCGTGCGCTCTACGCCCGTCCGGACGAGCTGGGGCAGGCCTTCAACTTCGAGTATCTGGAGGCCGGCTGGGACGCCGGCGAGCTGAGGCAGGTCATCACCGACTCGCTCGCCACCGCCCGGGCCGCCGGCGCCTCGGCCACCTGGGTGCTGTCCAACCACGACGTCGTACGCCACGCCTCCCGGCTGATGCTGCCGCCCGGCACCGACCTCAACGCCTGGCTCCTCTCCGGCGGCCATGCCCCGGCCGTCGACCCGGCGGCCGGTCTGCGCCGGGCCCGGGCGGCCACCCTGCTGATGCTGGCGCTGCCCGGCTCGGCGTACCTCTACCAGGGCGAGGAACTCGGCCTGCCCGAGGTCGCCGACCTGCCCACCGAGGTGCTCCAGGACCCGATCTGGGAGCAGACGGGCCATGTCCGCAAGGGGCGTGACGGCTGCCGGGTGCCGCTGCCGTGGACGGCGGCCGGACCGTCGTACGGCTTCGGGGCCGGCGGTGCCTGGCTGCCGCAGCCGTCCGGCTTCGCCGCGTACGCCGTCTCGGCCCAGGACGGGGCCGAGGGTTCCACCCTGGAGCTGTACCGCACGGCCCTCAGGCTGCGCCGCAAACTCCTCGCCGGAGAGGAGCTGACGTGGGCCTCGGACGCCCCGGACGGGGTGCTCGGGTTCGACCGCGATGAGGGGTGGCGGTGCGTGACGAACCTGTCCGGTACGGCCGTGCCGCTGCCGGCCGGTGAGGTGCTGCTGAGCAGCGCGCCGCTGGAGGACGGGCGGCTCGGGCCGGACACGACGGTGTGGCTGGGGCGCTGAGCGCTCCGCGGGTGGTGCGGGTGGGTCGTCTTTTGTGTGCGGCGGCGTCGTGGCTGGTCGCGCAGTTCCCCGCGCCCCTTTCGGGGCGTGGGCCACCCGGGCGGCGGATCAGCGCGGGTTGGCTGCTGGGGTGGCCGGGAGGATGGGTGGCGGAGTGCCGTCGACGTCCGCACAGGGAGTCCCGCCCGATGAACAGGTACAGCAGGACAGCAGCCGTGGCGGGGGTTGTGGTCGTGGGGGTGTTCGCGGTTCCGGGGGCGCCCGCGGTCGCCGAGGGGGGCGGGCTGTGGGGTGCGGCGGTCATCGCGCCCGGGCGGGAGGGCATCGTCGAGGTCGCCGGGTACCCGGGGTCGGCGCCGGGCGCGGGGGCCACGCTGACGCTGACCGCGCCCCGTGGGGCCCGGGTGACGGACACCCCGCTCGACGCGTCCGGCTACCGCGGCTCGGTCGCCGCCGACGGCCGCAGCGGGACGTACAGGGTCACCGGCGCCGCGACCGGACCGTCCTGGCGGGGCCGTACGTTCCCGTTCGTGCTGGCGGTGCCCGCGGGCGCCGTGCCCGGCACCCGGCTGCGGGGCTGTGAACTGCGGATCACCGACGCGCGCGGCGTGCGGCGGGCAGCCGGCCGGTGTGCCGTCACCGTGGGCCTGGCCGGGCCGACGCTGACCCGTCCGCTGTCCGGCGTACCGCTGCACGCCCGGCCGGAGATCGCCGGCCAGGCGCACCCGGGCGCCCAGGTCACCGTCCGTGACAAGGACGACCGCGAGGCCTGCGCGACGACGGCCGCCCACGACGGCACCTGGGCGTGCACCCCGGGGCCTGCCCTGTCGGCCGGGGCCAATCGCCTCCAGGCGGTCGCCACCCTGAACGGGGTGAGCGCCATGAGCGAGCAGATCGACATCGCGGTGCGGGAGTCCGGTGCCGGTTGGTGGCGCGCGGTGTCTGGGTTACTTCTGCTCGGACCGCGGCGGGATGTGGGCGTGTGCCCTGGCCTTGGTGGGGGCCGTGCGTGAGCCTGGTCGGTCGCGGTGCGGGAGTCCGGTGCCGGTCAGTAGCGAACGGCTCGGGCCACCTCCGCCCGGACGTCGCCGGAGACGTCGTGTGTGCCGCGGGCGGTGGCTGTGGCGGAGTGGCCCGCCTGCACGTTGTTCACCGTGACGATGACGGTGTCGATCAGCTGGTTCCCGGCGTCGGTGAAGTTGATCTGGACGGCGAAGGACCGGGCCGCGTCGTCGGTGTTGTCGACGGTGACCTCGGACCGGGCCCGGCCGTCGGAGCCGATGGTGGGCGGGGCGGCCTTCACGTCGCCTTTGACGTCGATGCCGTCCTGGATGTCGTCGAGCCGGCGCTGGGCCTCCGCCGTGGCCGACTCGATCGCCTCGGAGGCCCCCGAGGCGATCGACCCGACCGCCGACTCCGCCTTGCTCGCGGTGTCGGCGGGACTGCCGTCGCCGCTGCAGCCGGTGAGCGCGGCGGCCAGGGCGAGCGCCACCGCCGCCCCGCCCGTCGCCCAGCGCGTCCGGTGGCGGACAGCCATAAAGCCTCCCGGGGGGAGCCGTCGGCCCGCAGGGCCCGGCCTACGGCGTCACGTGCGTCCGAGGCCGCCGCCGCCGAAGGATCCGCTGGATCCGGGCGACCAGCGGCGCGGATTCTGGTCCTTGCCCGTCCTGGTGCTCGCGTGGTGGAGGTCGTGGGGCAGGATCCGGTCGCCGTCCTTCGTCGTGATCGGCATCTCGTCGGGCTCGCGCCTCTCGCGCATCTCGTGGACCGGCCCGCCGTCCGGGACGTGTGGTTGTTCCTCCAGGCCGGGGTGGTGGGTGTCCTTGTCCATGACCCGCATCCCGACCCGTACGCCCCAGATCAGCGCGCAGGCCACGATCAGCCCGCAGACGAAGGCGATGGCCACGGCGATCGCGTGATCCGACGACGCCGCCAGCAGTTCATACGTGGCCGTTTTCATACTCCGATTATCGCCGACGGATTGCCATAAAGCGCCCGGAATGTCCGACGGCGGGAATCGGGGCAACCTATGCCGCGCCGGCGACGACCTCACGGTGATACCCCGTCCCCCACACGAGGGAGATCACCATGCGCAGACATCTCGCGCGACTGATCACCGTGTTCGCCGTGTTAGCCGCGGTCTTCGCCACGCCCGGCATGGCGAACGGCAAGGCGCAGGCCGCCGACGAGTGGAACCCGCCCGCGAACCTCGTCCAGCCCCTGAACGAGGTCTGGCGGCACGTCGAGACGACCTACCCGAACCTGTACGGCTTCCGGAACTACGGCTGGGACCAGGTCATGGCCAACCGGGGCAGCGTCAACTACTGCGTCCGCTGGGAGTCCGACGCCCCGGTCAGCGCCGCCCTGCGTGACCGGATCCACGCGGCGCTGAAGAAGCAGTTCGGCAAGTGGATGACCGCCATGACCGAGAACGGCAAGGGGCACAACGCCTGGCCGTACACCAACGTCCCGGTCAACATCGTCGGCTGGGCCGTCAAGAACCGCTCCACCCTCCAGTGGACCGACAACTCCGTCGACATCTACACCGGCAATCTCGACGGCGGCGGCGCCCCGCAGTGCGCCCCGGACTGCGGCCGCTTCTTCCACCAGGACGGCAACTACTCGAAGTGTCCGGGCGGTGCCGCCCGCCACTACGACCAGTCACTGTGGCTGACCAAGGGCTTCGGCGGCGGCGCGGGCGGCGACTGGGGCCAGCGCATGGGCCAGGAGTACTTCACCGGCGCCCTCAACCAGGAGAACATCCACATCTACCTGCACGAGGTCGGCCACACCTTCGGCCTCGACGACTTCTACGACTGGTCGCCGACCGGCCAGTGCTGCTTCCTGATGAAGGCGGGCAGCGCCGCGCAGATCACCGAGTTCGACAAGTGGATGGCGCGTGACTTCTGGCGCCATCTGAAGAACCGCTACGGCCTCTGACCGGCACCCGGTGGGCGGTGCGGGTGGTCCCCGGCTCCCGCACCGCTCTGCGGCGTACGGTGGAGAGACCGGGGGTATGTCGCAACCACCGGTGGCTGAACGGTCTCCTGGCCACGTCCCCCATTCCCAGCAGGAGCCCCGATGACGTCCGCCTCCTCGTCCCCGCCGCCGCTCCCCGCACCGCGGGAGGTCCGGCTGCGGCTCGCCGAGCCCTCGCGCTTCGGCCGCACGGCACGCCGGATCGACGGGGCGTGGTGGCCCCGCTCTGACGACCTGGCGGAGGAGCTGGCCGGGCTGCTGGGCGTGCTGCCGCGTGCCTGGGGGCGCATCAGCAGCGTCCTGGTCCACGGCGACACCTGGCCGGACTGCCCGGAGCAGATGGTCATCGCCGGGCAGACGGTGCACGTCGGTCACACCGACTCGCCCACCGCCCCCCACACCGTCTGCCTGCTCGCGCCAGGCCGGGGCCGCTACGACCTGCTGGTGGTGCCGCCCGCGACGGCCCGGGCGGAGGCGGAGCGGCTCATGGAGCGGGCCGTCACGCAGGGCGCGTGAGGCCGGGGCGCGTGACGCCCGGCCCCGCCACTCAGTGCGCCAGCAGTACCAGAGCGAGGGCGACCAGCGCCGGGACGGTCTGCACGAAGAGGATCTTCCGGCTGGCGGTGGCCGCGCCGTAGACCCCCGCGACCGCCACGCACACCAGGAAGAACACCGAGACCTGGAAGCCCACCGGGTCGGACGCCACCGCGCCCCACAGCAGGCCGGCCGCGAGGAAGCCGTTGTAGAGGCCCTGATTCGCGGCCAGGGCCTTCGTCTCGGCCGCGAACTCGGCGGTGGTGCCGAAGGCGGCGCGGGCGCGTGGAGTGGTCCACAGGAACATCTCCAGCACCAGGATGTAGGCGTGGAGGACGGCGAGAGCCAGCACCGCGAGGGTGGCGAGGATCGTCATGCACGCATCATCCCAGGCGCGCTCCGCCGTCCTCGCCCGACCAGCCTCGCTCCACCGTCCTCGCCGCCGTCCTCGCTCCGCCGTCCTCGTTCGGGCCTCCCCGGGAGGCGGCGGGCGGTGCCGGGTGGCAGATTGCGGGCAGTGGAAGGCCGGTCCGGGCCGACGCGTCCCCGCGTGTGCCGCTCGGGAGCCCGGCCCGGCCTTCCCGCCTTCCCCGCTCGACCGCGGGTCAGTAGCCGATACGGAACGTCGCGTCCGCCCGGTCCGTGGCGGTGGAGACGGGGTCGATGCGCAGGGCGTAGTCGGCGTGGCGGAGGTAGCGCGTCGGGTTGTTGTACGAGCGGAACGACGTCCACGAGGCGTCCGCGAGCCCCGCGACCTTGTGGAACGTGGCGTCCCCGGCGAACGCCGAGGTGCCGTCGTTGACGTCGAGCCGCAGTGCGTAGTTGTAGTGCCGCAGGTACCGCTGCGGGTAGTTGACCGACTGGAAGGACACCCCCGACGCGTCGGCGAGGCCGGGGACGAGCTTCCACTGTGCGTCGGTGTACGGGTCGAAGGGGTAGGGGTCGATCCGGCCCGCGAACCCGGCGTGGCGGACGTAGCGGTCCGGGTGGTTGTACGACTTCAGCCGGTTCCAGGCCGGGGCTCCCCAGTGCGCGAGGAGGTTGTCGTACTGCGTGCCCGTGAGCGGCGCGACGCTGCCGTGCTTGGAGTTCACCGGCTGGGTGTAGCGGCGCTGGTCGACCGGGGTCCAGGTGCCGGAGGCCAGGTCGGTGGTCTGCCAGGCGTAGAAGACGCCGTTGGGCGTGTAGGTGTCGCCCCAGAGGTACCAGGTGCCGGTCGACTGCGACCGCACCAGGATCGGCGCCTCGGTGCCGCCGTGGGCCACGGGCGTGCTGAAGACCTGCCAGCTGCCCGGGGCGAGGGTCGCGGACCGGGCGCCGACCAGGGTCTGCTTCGAACTGTCCTTGAAGTACATGTAGTTCGTGCCGCCGACGCCCAGGGCGAAGCTGCCGTCGATCACGTCGTAGCCCGGGTCGAAGAAGACCTGGGGCGCGGACACCGTACGGAAGTCGGTCGTGTAGTTGACCATCAGCACGTTGTGGCCGCTCGCGTTGACCGACGAGTAGACGACCCCGTACTGCCCGCGCGAGGCGTCCCAGAAGGCCTCCGGTGCCCAGCTGTGCGTGGTCATGTCGTGCAGCTTCAGCAGGCGGTAGCCGGTGAGGGAGCGCAGGTCGGCGGAGTCCCAGACGTGGATGTACTGGCTGTTGCGGCTCCAGTCGGTGCCCTTCAGATCGGTGGCCAGCACGACGAACGTGCCGTCCTGCTTGCGCAGGACGAACGGGTCGCGCAGGCCGCCGGCGCCCTGGGTGGGCGTGACCACCGGCCTGTTCTGGTTCAGCGGCGTCCACTCCAGGCCGTCGAGGCTGACGGCGAGATGCAGGCCGTAGCCAGTGCCGAGCCCGTTCGGGGACTCGGTGAACGAGGCCATCACATACGCCGGGCCCGTCGCCGCGCCCGCCCCGCCGGCGCCCAGGGCCAGGTCGGTGGTCAGAGCGAGCGGCAGGGTCGCGGCCATGCCGAGGACATGGCGGCGGGAGGGTCTGCGGGGGGAGGTCATGGCGGCTCGGCCTTCCGTCGGGGGGTACGGAGTGCAGCATGTTCGCGTTCGAGATTGCGAACGAAGTTCGGCAATTCGGCCAGACGGTAGGGCCGGGAGTCGTGTGCCGTCAATGAGTCGGACGCGACGAGGAAATCCCCAACGCGGCGGGATCTACGGGGCGATGGCCTTCCGCAGGGTGTGCAGGCACAGCGTCATGGCGGAGTGCTTCGAGGCGCCGGCGGTGCGGGTGTGCGCCCAGGCCGAGTACAGCAGGGACCAGACCAGGTTGCGGACCCACTCGTCGTCCAGCTCGGAGTCGATGCTGCCGTCCGTGTGCCCGCGCCGGACCGTGCTCAGGAAGTGCTGGTCGGCCGTGGTCTCCTCGTCCCAGCCGGACCAGGTCGCCAGCTGCGGCGTCTCGAACATCAGCGTGAGGCCGTCGCCGAGTTCGAAGTACTCCTGGCAGAGCCGCTCCAGGGCCTTGGCGGCCGGGCCGTCGTCGAGCCGGGCGCGCCCGGTCGCCGCCTCGACCTTCTCCAGGATGTCCGTGCCGATGGCAGTGAGGAGGTCGGAGCGCTCGGGGAAGTAGCGGTGGACGGTCGTACGCCCCACACCCGCCGCCGCGGCGACATCGCCGAGTGAAGCGGTCGGGTCACCGGCCAGCAGGCCGATGGCGGCGTCGATGATGGCGCGCCGCGTGCGTGCCCGTGTCCCGCTCCCGGCCGCCCCGCTGCGCTCCTCAACCATGCGCATACGGTAGCGCGTCCTCCATGATGAAAATTCCTTGACCATTATGGAACATCGATGTTCCACTCAGCGGCATGACTGTTCCGGATGGCACGTCTCCCAAAGTGTCCGTTCCGCGGCTGCGGATCCTCTGGTCGTTCGCCCGGCCGCACCGGCGCTCCCTGGCCCTGGCCCTCGTCCTCGCCCTGGTGGGGTCCGGGATGGGGCTGGCCACCCCGATGGTCACCAAGGGCGTGCTCGACGCCCTCGGCGGCTCCGACTCACTGCGGGGGCCGCTGCTGGCCCTGCTCGTCCTGCTGGTGGTCGGCAGTGTCGTCATGTACTGGCAGTGGACGCTGCTCGGCGCGCTGGGCGAGCGTGTGGTGCTCCGGGCCCGTGAGTCGATGGTGCGGCGTTTCCTGCGGGCCACCGTCCCCGCCGTCACCCGGCGCCCGCCCGGCGAACTCGTCACCCGCGTCACCTCCGACACGGTCCTGCTGCACCAGGCCGCCACCGGCGCCCCGGTCGGCCTGATCAACGCGGTGGTCATGCTCCTCGGGACCCTGGTCCTCATGGGCGTCCTCGACCTGGTGCTGCTGGGCACGGTCGCCGTGGCGGTGGCGGTGGTCGCCGTCCTGTTCGGCGTCCTCATGCCCGGGATCGCGACCGCGCAGCAGCGCGCCCAGGACCACCTCGGACGGCTCGGCGGCAATCTGGAGGGCGCGCTGCGCGCGATCCGCACGGTGAAGGCCGGCCGGGCCGAGGACCGTACGGCCGAGCGCATCGTGGCCGACGCGCGCATATCCGCCGAGCACGGCGTCCGCGCGAACCGCCGCGAGGCCCTGGCCTGGACGATCGCGCTGGCCGGCATCCAGCTGGCGATCATCCTGGTCCTGGGCGTGGGTGCCTGGCGGGTCGCCGAGGGGGACCTCGAGGTCTCCAGCCTCATCGCGTTCCTGCTCTACGCGTTCGGGCTGATGGACCCGATCAGTGAACTCAGCCAGAACATCACCACGCTCCAGTCCGGGATCGCGGCGGCGGAGCGGATCCGGGAGACGGACGACCTGGACTCGGAGGAGGGGGCGGTGCGCGAGGGTCCGGTCCAGGAGGCCGTCGTCGTGGAGAAGACGTCCGTACCGGACACCCCCGTACTGGAACTGAGGGACGTCACCGCGGCCTACGGCCCCGACGCGAAACCGGCGGTGCGCGGTGTCGACCTGGTCGTCCCGCGGCACGGGCACACCGCGATCGTCGGACCCTCGGGCGCGGGCAAGACGACCCTGTTCTCCCTGGTGCTGCGCTTCCTGGAGCCGACCGGCGGCGAACTGCTCCTGGACGGCCGTCCCTACCGGGAGCACAGTCACGACGCGATCCGGTCGCGCCTGGCGTACGTCGAGCAGGACACCCCGGTCGTGCCCGGGACGATCCGCGAGAACCTGCTGCTGTCCCGCCCGGACGCGACGGACGCGGAACTGCGCCGGGTCCTGGACGAGGTACGGCTGGCCGAGAAGGTCGACGCCCTGGACGACGGACTGGACACGCCCCTGTCCGGCGCGGTCGTGTCGGGCGGCGAGCGGCAGCGCATCGCCCTGGCCCGGGCCCTGTTGCGCACGCCGGACATACTGCTTCTGGACGAGGCGACGGCCCAGCTGGACGGGCTGACCGAGGCAGCCGTGCAGAGCTGCGTCCGCGCCCGCGCGGCCACCGGTGCCGTGGTCACGATCGCCCACCGGCTGTCGACCGTGATCGACGCGGACACCATCGTGGTGATGGAGGCGGGCCGGGTCCGTGCCCGGGGGAGCCACGGGGAACTGCTCGCCACGGACACGCTGTACCGGGAGCTGGTGGAGGCCCTGCGCATCGCGGCCCCCGCCGACTGTCCGGAATCAACCATTCTCGGTTGACCAACAGCCTTAGGTTTGATCAGCTGTCCCACCAGTCTTGTTCGATTCTGATCGAGCGTTTTCGGGCTCCCTGGGGGGGAGCTTGTGACAAGTGGGGGAGTTCCCTTGACGCATCACGATGCCGTTGTGGCGGGGGGGGGGGGGGGGGGGTGGGGGGGGGGGGGGGGGGTGGGTTTTTTTTGGGGGTTGTGGTAGGGACGCCTTTTTTAGGCTCTACATGGGCCTCCTTCCTCTCTCCCAACGGACGAACGT
>NZ_JBVIWP010000005.1:422054-593042 GCF_055594445.1 Streptomyces sp. NPDC040589
GTTCCCCCCCCCCCCCCCCCCTCCCCCCCCCTTTTCCCCCCCCCCCCCCCCCCCCCCCCCCCCCCCCCCCCCCCCCCCCCCCCCCCCCCCCCCCCCCCCCCCCCCCCCCCCCCCCCGCGGCCGCGTTGACCCTGCTGGCGGTGACCGGCGGAACGGCTCTGACGGGGGCCTCGGCCGCCGGCGCCGCCGTGCCCGCCGGGAAGGCGTGCGCGCCGACGGAGGGGTTCTCCGGGTGTCGTCTGTTCGATCCGACCGGCGTCCGCGAGGAGTTCCAGGTCCCGGCCGGTGTCACGGCGCTGGACGTGCGGGCATGGGGCCAGGGCGGCGAGGGCACTTCCTTCGCCGACGGCGGCGCGGGTGGCTACACCGCGGGCACGCTCCGCGTCACGCCCGGGGAGCGGCTGTCGCTCGCGGTCGGCGTCCAGCGCTTCGGTGACGCGCTCGGCGGCGCGGGCGGCGAGTACTCCGCGGCCGGCGGCAACAGCAGCGGCGTTCGCACCGCCGACGGGAAGCCGCTGCTCATCGCGGCCGGTGGCGGCGGCGGTGGGCACGGCGACGTCAATGCCGGCCAGGGTGGCCCCGGTGGCGGTGAGCGCGGCCAGGACGACACCGAGTCGGAGCGCGGCGGCAAGGGCGCGGCCGGTGCCACCGGCGGCGCGGGCGGCGGCAACGGTTCCCCGGGCGCCGACGCGTCCGCGGGCGGCAAGGGCGGTGCGGGCGGCCCCGGTTCGGGCGGCGAAGGCGGTGGCGGCGGCGCCGGTCACGCGGGCGGCGGCGGTGGCGGCGGTGTGGACGAGGGCCAGAGCGGGATCGGCAGCGGCGCCGGCGGCAGCAGCTACGTCGACGCGGCCCGCGTGAGCGACGCCCGTCTGCTCAGCGGCACCCGCACGGTGCCCCCCGCGAAGAGCGACCCCTTCTGGCAGGACTCCGACGAGCCGGTGCGCGGCGGCATCGCCGAGGGCGGCGTCAACACCGACCGCTCCGGCAACGGGCGGATCGTGTTCCAGTGGAGGACGTCCGCGATCGCGGAACTGGCCCAGGTCTCCGGAGCCGGCCAGACCACCCAGCCGGGCGCCGGCGCCGACCCGATGGCCGTGGTGGCCCGGGACAAGGACGGCAAGCCGGTCGAGAACGCCTCCGTGACCTTCACGATCGAGGACCCGGACAAGCTGGGAGCCTTCTTCTCCATCAAGAACGGCGCCGACACCACGAAGCTGGCCGTGCCGACCGACGCACGGGGACGCGCGGAGACCGCACCGCTCGAGGTGGGCGGCAAGGAAGGCGAGTTCACGGTCCGCGCCGCGGCCGACGGTGTGTCGACGGTCTTCACGGTCAAGGTGAAGAAGTCCGCCTACGTCGTGTCCGTCGTGGGCGGCGACGACCAGCAGGCCGAACAGGGCAAGGCCTTCGCGGACGCCCTCCAGGCCCGCGTGGTCAAGTCGGGTGCGTCGGCACCGGCCGGTACGGAGGTGGAGTTCCGGGTCGAGGACGACAGCGACGACGCGCCCCGCTTCGAGGACGGCGAGCAGGTCGTCCGCGTCAAGACCGACGCGGCGGGCAAGGCGACGGCCCCGACCCTGACCGCCGGCGAGGGCATCGGCACGTACACCGTGGCCGCATCCGTCGGTGACGCCATGGCCCAGTTCGCGGTCGAGGTCGTCGCCGGTGATGACGCATCCGCCTCGCCCTCCCCGAGCCCCACGACCGACCCGAGCCCCTCGGCCGACCCGAGCCCCTCGCCCAGCGCGAGTGAGTCCGGGACGACCGGCGGCAGCGGTACGACCACGGGCGGCGGCACGTCGACGAACCTCGACGGCGGCAGCCTCGCCTCGACCGGGGCGGGCGGCATGGGCCTCCTGCTCGCGGCGGCCGCGGCCCTGGCCACGGTGGGCTTCGCGGCGTTCCGCCTCGCACCGCGCCTGAGGCTCCGCTCGCGCGACTGAGCCCGACACCGGGCCGTCACGACTGCCCGCACCCGATCACGGGTGCGGGCAGTCGCCGTTTCGGCCGTGAGAGAAGTGGCAGATGAGAGAGGGGCGCGTTTTGCGGAACCTTTGCCTGCGGGTCGGGCGTTGATCCGTTGAGCGCGCGGGAGCGGGTTCGTGAGATGACTCCGACTAATACCGAGGTGACTCAATGGCAGTGTGGGACAAGCTCAAGGACCAGGCCAAGGCCTTCCAGCAGGGGCAGAGCGGGCACGGCACGTCCGGTGGCCACGGCGCGACCGGCGGGCACGGCGCGACCGGCGGGCACGGCTCGGGTTCGCGGTCCGGCGGTGGCGGCAAGGCCCAGCTGGTCGGCCTGTTCAAGACACAGCTCGGGTCGCTGAAGAACGAGCTGAAGAGCGGTGCCTACCGGGACGCGAGCATGGCGATGTGTGCCCTGGTCGCGGCGGCCGACGGGCAGGTGGATCCGTCCGAGCGGCAGCAGGTCGAGTCGATGATCCTGAGCAACGACGTGCTGCAGAACTTCCCGCCGGAGCAGCTGCGACAGCGCTTCAACAAGCATGTGGACCAGCTGACGATGAACTTCCAGCACGGCAAGACCGAGGCGATGCAGGAGATCGCCAAGGCCGCCAAGAAGCCCACCGAGGCCAGGGCCGTGATCCAGACCGGCATGGTCATCGCCGGGGCCGACGGCCACTTCTCCCAGGCCGAGGCGACGGTCCTGCGCGAGGCCTGCGCGGCGCTTGGGGTGTCTCCCGCCGAGTTCCAGCTCTGACCCGCCCGATGGGCGAACCGGCTCATCGGTACGGCGGTCCCGCGGGGCCGCCGTACCGATGAGGAACCGTCACCACATCCGGTACGGATCGGTGCGCGACCGACCGGGGTCTTGGACAGGCCGCCCACGCCGCTGCTGTTCTCGGCGCATGGACTCCTTTTCCGAATACTCCGGATTCGGCCGGAACCGCAGACCGCGCCGGACCGCCGTGCGGGCCGTCACCGCGGGAGCGGTGGTGCTGGCCGTCGCCGCGGGCGGGGCGTACGCGGCCGGTCTCGGGCCCTTCGCGCGGGACACCGGTCCCGACCCCGCCGCCGTGAATCAGGCCCGCGCGTTCCTCGCCGACTGGGCGGCCGGCCGGCTGCCGAGCGCGGCCGGCCGTACGACCAGCCCCGAGGCGGCACAACGCGTGCTGGACAGCTTCACCGCCGGGCTCGAGATCACGAAGCCCGCGCTCAAGGCCGAGGCCGCGACCGAGGCGGAGGACGGCACGGTCACCGTCCCGTTCACCGCCCGGATGCCCGTCACCGGCCTGGGCGCCTGGACCTACGAGTCGAAGCTGCCGCTGCGTCGGCAGAGCGGCGGCACCTGGAAGGTGGACTGGGCGCTGTCCGTCGTCCACCCGCGCCTGAGCGGCACCGAGAAGTTCCGCCTCGAACGGGAGGAGACGAAGCCCCCCGAGGTCATCGACCGGCAGGGTACGGCCCTGTCCGGCGACGAACTCCCCTCCCTCGCGCCCCTGATGGCCCGGCTCGGCGGGAACGGCACGGACTCCGGTGCGCGCGGGGCGATCCACCTGGTCGACCGGGCCACCGGGGACGTCGAGCGCACGGAGGCCAGGTTCGGCGCGCGGACGGTCCGGGACAAGGGCCCCGTCCGCACGACCCTGCACGCCGGCTGGCAGTCCGCCGCCGAGCAGGCCCTCGCCACCCAGGCCGAGGGCAAGAACGCCGCGCTCGTCGCCCTGCGTATCGACGACGGCGAGATCCTGGCCGTCGCGAACTCCCCGGCCTCCGGCTTCAACCGCGCCCTCTCCGGCACCTACGCGCCCGGCTCCACCTGGAAGATCGTCACCAGCAGCGCCCTGCTGCTCAAGGACGCCGTCAAGCCGGACGACGTGGTGGATTGCCCCAAGTACCTCATGGTGGGGAAGCGGTTCCAGAACGTGGAGCTCTCCGAACACCCGGGCGCCACCTTCCGCAAGGACTTCACCGAGTCGTGCAACACCGCCTTCATCAGCCTGCGCGACCGGCTCTACGACGGGGAACTCGGGGATGTGGCCCGTAAGTACTTCGGCGTGGGCCAGGAATGGCACGTCGGGGCTCCCACGTACGACGGCTCGGTGCCGGCGCCGAAGGACGAGACGGAGAAGGCCGCCTCGATGATCGGGCAGGGCCGGGTGCAGGCCAACCCGCTGCTCATGGCGTCCGTGACCGCGACGGCCGTGTCCGGCACCTTCCACCAGCCCTCGCTCACCGACGGCAACGAGGACAGGACCACCACGACCCCGCTCCCGCGGGACGTCGTCACCCAGCTGCGCGCGATGCTGCGGGCCACCGTCACCGGCGGCACCGCGGACGTCCTCTCCGATCTGCCCGGCGAGATCGGCGCCAAGACCGGCACCGCCGAGGTCTCCGACGCGCAGGACAACAACGGCTGGCTCGTCGCCCACCGCGGCAACGTCGCCGTGGCCTGCGTCGTCGAGGAGGGCGTCACCGGCGGCGGCTCCGCCGGGCCGATCGTCCACAGTCTGCTGGCCGCCGCGTCCGGCGACCCCGAGTGACAGGAGTACCCCGCATGTCCGTCGACGGGCCCCCTTCGTCGTCCCGCCGCGCCTTGCTGGCCGCCGCGGTCCTCCTCCCCCTCGCCGGATGCGGCACGGACGACGACCGGGACACCGACACCGACACCGGCCGGGCAGGCAGCACCCCCACGACCAGCCCGCCCGCCCCCGTGCCTCCCGTCCGTCGCGCCCGCCTGGCGGACCTGGAGCGCGAGTACGGCGCCCGCGTCGGCGTCTACGCCCTCGCCACCGGCACCGGCGCCACCGTGATCCACCGCGCCGACGAGCGCTTCGCCTTCTGCTCGACCTTCAAGGCACTGGCCGCGGCGGCGGTCCTGCACCGCAGCTCCCTGAGGGGCCTGGACCGGCGCATCACCTACACACGGGCCGACCTCAAGTCCACGTCGCCGATCACCGGGAAGCACGTAGCGACCGGCATGACCCTCCGCCAACTCTGCGACGCCGCCGTCCGGTACAGCGACGGCACGGCCGGGAACCTGCTGACGCGCGACCTCGGCGGCCCGGCGAAACTCACCGCCTATCTGCGCGAACTCGGCGACAAGGTCAGCCGCATGGACCACTACGAGCCCGAACTGCACGATGTACGACCCGACGACCCCAGCGACACCACCACCCCCCGGGCGATCGCCACCGACTTCCGCGCACTGCTCCTGGGCACCGCCCTGCCCGCCGGCGAACGCGCCCTGCTCACGGGCTGGCTCTCGCGCAACGCCACCGCGGTCGGCGCCCGGCGCATCCGGGCCGGGCTCCCCAAGGGCTGGCAGGTGGCCGACAAGACCGGTACGGGCAACTACGGCAGGGCCAACGACATCGCCGTGGTCCGTCCGCCCCGCACCGAGCCGTTCGTCCTGGCCGTCATGACCGACCGGCCCGGCTACGAGTCCGAGCCCTCGGACGCCCTGATCGCCGAGGCGACCCGGAGGACCGTCGCCGCCCTGAAACCGTGACGGGGGCTATAACGGGGCCATGATCTATCACGCCGTCCCGCTCACCGTCTGGAACACCGCCCCCGGCCCGACGTACGCGCCCGACTCCCTCGCCGAGGAGGGCTTCGTGCACTGCTCCCCGGACGAGCCGACGACGCTGGCCGTCGTCAACGCCTTCTACCGGGGCGCGCCCAGGCCCCTGCTGGTGCTCGCCCTCGACGAGGCGCGCCTCACCGCGCGGGTCGCCTTCGAGGCGGCGGCTCCCGCCCCGCCGCCCGGAGTGGCCGAAGACGTCCTGTTCCCGCACGTGTTCGGCCCGCTCGACCGGGACGCCGTCGACCACGTCCTCGAGGTGCGGTGGGACGAGGAGGGCCGGGCGGCGGGGCTGAGCCGGCGGGACTGAGTGCGACCGGATGACCGGGTGAACGAGTACGACAAGATGATCAGGTGAACGAAAAGAATTCCCCTCTCCCCGTCCCGGCCTCCGCCCCGCGCCCGGTCCGGGGCGCGGCCCGCCTCGCCGTCGTCGCTCTCGCCCTCGCCGGAGTCGCCTGGGCGGCCCGGGCGCTCTGGCACATCCGGCTCGCCATGGCCGGCCAGCCGGCGTCCGGCCCGCCCGACCAGGGCGACGGCGTACACCGTCCCCTGAACGCCCTGGAGAACTCCTACCACTTGGTCGACTCCGCGGGCGGCGCCGTCACGGCGGTCTGCGCGCTCGTCTTCCTGCTCTGGCTGGACCGCGTACGGGACAACGCCCGGGCCCTCTCGGGCGCGGAGCCGCGCTACCAATACCTCTGGCTCTTCCTGGGCTGGATCGTGCCCGTCGTGAACCTGTGGATACCCCGGGGCATGGTCGCGGACGTCCACCGGTCGGTCTTCCCCGACCGGCGGCTGCCCGCCGTCGTGAACTGGTGGTGGGGCCTGTGGCTGGCCGGCCTGGCCGGCGGAGTCGGCCTGATCTACGCCGGCTCCACCGACGAGGTCATCGCCCGCGCCTACACCGAGGTCTGGCCCCTGCTCGCCGCCGACCTGGTGATCGTGGCCGCGGCCGGGACCGCCGCCCTCATGGTCCGCACCCTCACCGCGGCGCAGCAGGAGCGCATCGACGAGGTCGCGCCGGCCAACTCCTAGTCCCCGGTGGCCGGGTCGTCCGCGGCGCACGTGCCGCCGTCGCGCGGGACCTTCAGGGCCACGAGGTAGCCGTCCATCGCGTCGCGGGTGCAGTCGCTCCGGTCGTAGACGCGGTGTCCCGCGCCCTCGTGCGTCAGCAGGACGGCCGTACCGCGGGTCTGCCGGCGCACCTCGGTAGCCCAGGAGAGGGGGTTGGCCGGGTCGTGGCAGGAGTGCATCATCAGCAGCTTCGGGGCCTTCGTGATGCGCAGACGGTGCTGCGGGTTGTTCACCCGCTCCGGCCGGCCGACGCACCCGGCCAGCGCGACGATCCCTTTCTTAACTTCGGCGGCTACCGTCCGCTGCCTGGTCTGCGTGGGAAGGGGACTGCACGGTGGGTGACGCGATGCGTGGACTGGCGGCCGGATATCTGCCGGAGCCGACCCTCGGGCGGCTGCTGGAGTCGTGGCAGCCGGACGTTCCCGCGCTGCTGCTGGTCGGGGTCCTGGGCGGGCTGTACGGCTGGGGTGTCGTGCGGGTGCGGAGGCGCGGTGGGGCCTGGTCGCTCCCGCGGCTGCTCGCCTTCGTGGTCCTCGGGCTGGGGGCGATCGTCGTGTCCACGATGTCCGGGCTGGCCGTCTACGACCATGAGCTGTTCTGGCCGGCCGCCGTGCAGAACGCCGGGCTCGATCTGCTCGCGCCGCTGGGCCTCGCCCTCGGCGATCCGCTGCGGCTCGCGGTCGAGGCGCTGCCGGAGGGCGGTGCGGGCCGGGTGCGGCGGGTCCTGACCGGACGGCTGGTGCGGACGCTGACGTTCCCCCTCGTCAGCACGGTCCTGGTGCTGGCCACGGAACTGACCGTCTACTTCACGCCGTACTTCGCCACCGCGCTGCGCGTGGGCTGGCTGCACGAGCTGATGTATCTGCATCTGCTGACGGCCGGCTGCCTTTTCGTCCTGCCGGTGCTCACCCGCGAACAGGCCCTGCCCGCCTGGTGCACCCACCCCGTCCGGGCGGCCCTGGTCTTCCTCGACGGTGTCGTCGACGCGCTCCCGGGGCTGGCGGTCATGACGCACGGCACCCTGATCGCGGGCGCGTGGTACCTGCACCACGCGCCGCCCTGGTCCCCCGACGTCCACCACGACCAGCAGCTCGGCGGCGGCGCCATGCTGGGCATCGCCGAACTGGTCGCCGTTCCCTTCCTGCTGGCGGTCCTCGCCCAGTGGGTCCGCGCGGAGCGCGTCCGGACGGTCGTACTGGACCGCCGCCTCGCCGGTGAACCCCCCGTTCCGGGGACGTCTTCCGGGCTGGTCCGGCCCTGGTGGGAGACCGAGGAGAGCGAGGTGGCGGCGCGGGTGCGGCGGCAGGGGCGGGGTGGGTGACTGACGTGGGTCACCGGCTGTCGACGGCCGACTCCCGGACCGTGCTGGGCCGGGCCGACGGAGTGCGGGGCGTGGCCGTCGGGCGCGTGGTGTCGCGGGGGTTGTCCGTGCGCTGGCGGGGCGTGGCGGGGGCCGGGGCGTCGGTCGCGGAGGACGGCGCGGTGGACGGTTCTGAGGACGAGGCGGAGGGAGAAGGGGAAGGGGAGCGCGAAGAGGGCGGGGTGGGCAGGGGCGTGGTCGCGGGGGGCGGGGCCATCGGGATCGTCGGGGTGGCAGGGCGGTCGGGCGCAGCGAAACGCAGGGGGAGCGCGATGAGGGCGGCCACGGCACAGCACACGCCGGCTCCGGCCGCGGTGCGCAGGAGGCGCCGGCGACTCGCCCTGCGACGGACGGCGTCGTACTGGCCGGGTGGCGCGCTCAGATAGTCGGGGGAGGAAGGGCGCAGGATCACGGTGAGGGGGTCGCCGGGGCCGAACCCCGCCTCGCCCGGCTCACCCGGGTCGTCGTCAAGGCGTGTGGTCAAGGCTTCTCCTCAGGTGGACGCGGAGCAGTTCCCGGGCCGCGTGCAGGTCGGCCTTGACGGTTCCTTCCTTGCGCCCGGTCAGTGCGGACACCTCCCGGATCGGTATGTCAGCGTAGTAGTGGAGGAGGATCGGCACGCGCAGTCGCTCCGGGAGCGACTGGACGAGCAGACGCACCGAGGGGTCGGCCTGCTCGGGGTGGGGCCGTACGGCGGCTTCCGTGGTGGCGCGGTGCATGGCCCGGCGCTCGCGCTCCAGTTTGCGCCAGTGGTCCCGGACGAGGTTGGCCGCGGTGACGTAGAGGAAGCCTCGGGGCTCCTCCACGGACGTCCAGCGGGCCCAGAGCCGGGTGAACGCCTCCGAGGCGATCTCGTGGGCCGTCCCGTCGTCGTCGACGAGCCGGCGGCACCAGCCGGCGAGGCGCGGGTAGAGGGCGGCGAACAGTTCGGACGCGGCCTTCTCGCGGGACCGTTTCAACGCTCTCCAGGGGTGGGGGACTCGGCACCGCTCAGCGCGGCGAAGACGATCACGTTGTCCGCGTATCCGTCGCCGGTACGCGCGCCGCCGCACGTGATCAGCCGCAGCTCCGGGCGGTCCACGTTCCCGTAGACGTCGTCCGCCGGGAAGTCGGTTTTCGGGGTGGTCCGTACGGCCGTGACGGCGAACTCCGCCGCCGTGCCGTTCTCCAGGCGCGCCACGATCCTCTCGCCCCGGCGCAGCCGGTCGAGATGACGGAAGACGCCGTCGCCGTACGTCCCGACCGTGACATGACCGAGGATCACCGACGGCCCGGTCCGGCCGGGGGTCGGCGAGTGCCGGTACCAGCCCGCCCGGTCGTCCGCCGTGACCGGCGGCACCTCCACCGTGCCGTCCGGTGCCAGGCCCAGCCGGATGACCGGCGTGTCGACGCCGATGGCCGGGACGAGCAGCCGGACCGGAGCGGAACGGGCCAGGGGACGCGCCCCCTTGGCCGGAACCGACCGGGGCTTCGGCTGCCGTTCGGTGGTGGTCCCGTGGCCCCCGCACGCCGTCAGCAGGGACGCCAGTGCCGCGGTCGTGAACGCGCGCCTGGAGAACGCGGTCATGCCCCGGTCGCCCGGCGGCGGCGTACGACGAAGACCGTCCCGCCGCCCAGCGCGAACGCCGCGGCGGCGCCCGCGCCGATCGCCGTGCCGTCGCTCCCGGAGGACGAGGACGCCGGCGTCACACCGGTGTCGGGCGCGCCGCTCGGCCGGACGGAGACCTGGTCCTCGGCCGGTGCCCGGGTCGGCTCGGGCTTCGGGGCGGTGCGGGTGCTGTCCGTCGCAGCCGGTGCCCGGGTCGGTTCGGCACTGGCCTCCGGCCGGGGGGTGCTCGCCGGGGTGGACGACGGGACCGGGCTCGGGGTCTTGCCCCCGTCGGCGAACGCGGGCCCGGTGCCCAGCAGTACGGCGGTGCCCGCGAGGGCCAGGGCGCTCAGGACGGTTCGGCGCATGGAATCGCTCTCCTTCGTCGGTCCCGCCCGATGGTCGGTCGGCGGGGTGGGTGACGGGTCGTGCGGAGAGACGAGGCGGCCGCCGGGCAGGTTGTAAAGAGATGGCAAAGTCCGATGAGGGCGTGCGCCCAAGCCCTCTTGACCCCGGCCCTCTTGGCACCCCCGGCCCTCTTGGCAGCACCCCCACCACCCGGTTCAATGGCGCCGTTTGTGATCGGGCCGCGCCCCCTCGATTCGTGGACGGCGACGACCCTGCGCCACCCCGGCCAACTACCGCGAGGACGGCTCCGCCACCTGCGCCTTCGTCCTGCCCTCGACCGTCGACGGCAGGGCCGCCGACACCGCCGGCCCCCTCGCCAACGACCAGGACTGGCACCTCGTGCTGTGGAGGCGGGCAGTCATGCAGAGCACTGTGAAGCACTGTGAAGGGATGGCCCGTTGACCTCCTCACCCGTCTTCCCCACCGTCCCCCGCACCGCCGACGTCGTGATCATCGGCGGCGGTGTGATGGGCACGAGCATCGCCTTCCACCTGGCCGAGGCCGGGGTGCGGAACATCGTCGTCGTGGAACGCGGCGAGCTGGGCCGCGGCAGCTCCGGCAAACCGATCGGCGGCGTACGGGCGCACTTCTCCGACCCGCTCAACATCGAACTGGGCGACCGCAGTCTGCGTGCCTTCCGGGACTTCCCGGACCGCCCCGGCGCCGACATCCGCCTCGACACCGTCGGCTATCTCTTCCTGCTCACCACCGAGCGGCAGGCCGCGGACTTCGAGGCCGCCGTCCGGCTGCAGAACTCCCTCGGCGTCCCCAGCCGTATGACCGACCCGGCCGAAGCCCGCCGCCTCTGCCCCTACGTCAGCACCGACGGGCTGGTGGCCGCCGCTCACTCGCCCGCCGACGGCCACGCCCGGCCCGCCCTGGTCGTCCAGGGCTACGCGCGTGCGGCCGCCCGGGCCGGGGCCGTCCTCGCGACCCACACCACCGTCACCGGCCTCGACACAAGCGGCGACCGGGTCACCGCCGTCCACACCGACCGCGGCCGGATCGACTGCGCCACGGTCGTCTGCGCCGCCGGCGCCTGGTCGGCACGGATCGGCGACCTGGCCGGCGTCCCCCTCCCCGTACGGCCGGTCCGCCGCCAACTGGCCTTCACCGCCCCGCTCGTCCCTCCCGCCCCGCGGATCCCCTTCACCATCGACTTCTCGTCCTCGGCGTACTTCCACAACAGCGACGACGGGCTCCTGTTCGGCCTGGCCGACCCCGCCGAGCCCGACGGCTTCGACACCACCTGGACCCCCGAGTGGCTGGAACTCTTCCGCGAGGTCGTACGCCACCGCGCCCCCGACCTCGCCGACATGGAGACGGCGGGCGGCTGGGCCGGCCTCTACGAGGTCACCCCCGACCACAACGCCCTCATCGGCCGCTCGGGAGAGATCGTCAACTTCCTTTACGCCACCGGCTTCTCGGGCCACGGCTTCCTCCAGGCCCCGGCGGTCGGGGAAATCGTCCGCGACCTGTACCTGGACCGGGCACCCTGCGTCGACATCGGCCCGCTCAGCGCCGACCGCTTCCGGGCGGGGGCGGAGTTCCGGCCCGAGTCGCATGTCGTCTGAGCCTCCGGATATTCGGCTGCGCGAGGGCGCGGGGGCCGTTAGCATCGCCGCGATGACGACCTCCTCCCTTGACAGATTGGGGGTCCCGTCCGCGCCAGGTGAGTGCTGATGCTCACCCACACCGCGAACGGGGACACCCCGACTTCCTTCTGGCCGCGCGTGCGCGAGTTCGCCGTGCCGCCCTCCATGATCGAGACCGCGACCGCCCGGCGGCAGGCCGGCGACTGGGCGGGTGCGTGCGCCGCCGCCGGCATCGACGTAGACCTCCAGCCACGCGCCGTGGCCCGGGCGCACGGCAGGGAACTCGCCGCCCGGCTCCGGGCCGATCTGCGGCACCTGGCGCCCGACCTGCTGCGCTGGCACCTGCCGAGGATCGCCCCCGACGGGCTGCTGCGGCCGGGGCTGACGATCGGCCTGGCCCGGTACGACACGACAGGCCCCGCACCGCCGCAGCTCGTGGTGCGGACACCACCGGCCTGGGCCGACGCCGGTCAGCGGCTCAGCCTCGCCCTGTGGGACGCGTCGGACGCGGCAGACCGGCGCCATCCGCATCCCCGCCCCAGCAGACGGTTCCGTCTCGACCTGCACCGGCATCTGTGGGACGCGCGCCGGGCGGGGGAGCTGCGGATGCGGGCGGGGGCGGATCTTCCCGCGGCGGACGGCCGTTCGGCGCCCGGGCCGCTGCCGTACGGCCATCGCTGCGCCGTCGACCGGTGGGCGGCCGAGGCGGAGATCCTGCTGCGTGCCGAGGGCCGGTCGACCGGCAGGGTCGGTGTCCGGCTCGGGGCGCGCAACCGGCTGGTCCTGGACGTGTCCGACGGCACCCCGGTGGTGACGTCGCACGCCCCCGACCCCGCACTGCCCGTCCTGCCCGACGCGGCGACCTGGGTGCTGCCCGACCTGGAGCTGCTCCGGGCCGGGGCGATCGACCCCGGGCGGCTGCATCCCCTGGTCGCCTCGGCGCTGGGGGCGGAGCGGACCCGCACCTCCGGGGCGCCGGACGAGACGGGTGATCCACGGCAGGTGGAGTGCAGGGGCGCCCGCCACACCATCGGCCTCGTCGACGGCGCCCTGGCCGCGCTGGACCACGCCCCGGACGAGATCCGGCGCGAGGAACTGCTGGCCGCCCTGGGCGGGCCACCCCTGCCCTGCCTCCAGGCCATCGACCGGGCACACCGCCGCCCCGACTGCCTCACCGGCGTGCGGGAACGCCTCCGGCACGGCGACGTCACCGGGGCGCTGGCCGCCGTGGAGAGCCTGCTGGGCCCCGAGGCGGTGCTGCGCGACGGCCCGCTGCGGGACGCGCTGGAGACGGCCGCGCGGCGGCGGATCGCCCACGGACTGTTCCGGGCGGGCCTGGAGGGGCCCTCGCCCGGCAGCCTGCGCCCCTGGGACCTCCGCCGCTCCCGGGGCCACGGCCCGCACCCCCGCCACATGTGACCCAGAGCCCCTCTGCCCCGCACCTTCACTCCTCCCAGACCCACAGGTGATCACACATGCCCACACGCAGCACGCCCCTGGCCGACACCACCGCCCGGCTCGACGTCGCCGCCGACCTGCTGACCCTCCTGCGCGACACCACCACCGAACCCCGCCCCGACACCCAACTGGAAGCCCTGACGCTCGCCGTGGCCGCGGACCTGCCCGTGCTGCTGTGGGGAGAGCCGGGCATCGGCAAGACGGCCGCCCTGAACCAGCTCGCCGCAGCCCTGGACCTGCCGCTGACCACGGTGATCGCGAGCGTGCACGAGCCGTCCGACTTCTCGGGGCTGCCGATCGTCGGCGACGACCCCGCCGAACAGGGCGTGCCCCTGGCCCCGCCGGACTGGGCCGTACGCCTGGTGCGGGCCGGCCGGGGACTGCTGTTCCTCGACGAACTCTCCACCGCGCCGCCCGCCGTCCAGGCCGCCCTGCTCCGGCTCGTGCTGGAGCGGCGGATCGGCGCGCTGCGACTGCCGCCCGGTGTGCGGATCGTGGCCGCCGCCAACCCGCGCTCCTCGGCCGCCGACGGCTGGGAACTGAGCCCGCCGCTCGCCAACCGCTTCGTCCACCTCCAGTGGGCGCACGACACCGACGTCGTCGTCCGGGGCCTCGGCGGGACCTGGCCCCGGGCGACCCTGCCCCGGCTCGACCCCGGGAAGCTGCCGGAGGCCGTGGCCTTCGCCCGCCGTGCCGTGTGCGAGCTGCTCACGGCGCGCCCCGGACTCGTGCACCGGTTGCCCAGCGGAGAGACCCGCCGGGGCGGGGCCTGGCCGTCGCCCCGCAGCTGGGAGATGACGCTGCACCTGATCGCCTTCGCCACCGCGGCCGGCTCCTCCCGTGACGTGCTCTCCCTGCTGGTCCGGGGCACCGTCGGGGACGGGCCGGGTCTCGAACTGCTGGCGAGCCTGGACCGGATGGACCTCCCGGACCCCGAGACCCTGCTGGCCGACCCGGCCGGGGCGGTCCTGCCCGAGCGGGGCGATCTGCGCCAGGCCGCGCTGGACGCTGTCGTGGCCGCTGTCCGCAGCCGCCCGGAGCGGCACCGCTGGGACGCGGCGTGGGCCCTGCTGGTCAAGGCGGTGGAGAGCGGGCCCCCGGACGTGGTGGTCGTCCCCGCGACCACGCTCGCCGCGCTGCGCCGGGAGGACTGGGACGTACCGGGGTCGATCGAGCGCCTCGCCGGGGTCGTGTCCCTGTCCGGCCGGGCGGACCGCGCGGCGGCCCGGACGGCGGCTGCGGAAAGGGCCGTGTCGAAGGCGGGCCGATGACGACCACGGAGACCGGAACCCTCGACCGGGACAAGCTCTTCGCCGCCCGCCTGCACGCCGCCCGGGTCCGCCCCTACCTCGCGACGGCCCTGTTCGCCCTGCATGTCGTGGAGTCGCGCCGGGTGCCGACGATGGGCGTCGACCGCCACTGGCGGTGCTACGTCTCGCCGGTGTTCGTGGACCGTACGCCGGTCGAGGAACTGGCCGGGGTGTGGGTGCACGAGGTGTCGCACCTGCTGCGCGACCACCACGGCCGCAGCGACCGGGTCGCCCGGGAGCGGGGGCTGAGCGGACCGGGGGAGCGGCTGCGGATGAACATCGCCGCGGACTTCGAGATCAACGACGACGTCTACGGCGAAGGCCTCGCCCGCCCCGAGGGAGTCGTCGAGCCGGGTGATCTGGGGCTGGCGGAGGGCGAGTTGATGGAGGAGTACCTCCGGCAGTTCAGCATCGGTCCGCGCATGCAGGACCTGGCCTGGCTGGACTGCGGCAGCGGCGCCGACGGCCGGGGCCGGGAGTGGGAGTTCGGCCCGGACGGCGCGCACGGCCTGAGCGAGCAGGAGCGTGACGCGGTCCGCTTCCGGGTGGCGCAGGGCATCACCGGCCGCCCGGGCAGCGCCCCGCAGGGCTGGCGGCGCTGGGCCGAGGAAGCCTTCCACCCGCCCCAGCCCTGGCGGGAGTTGCTGGGCGCGGCGGTCCGCTCGGCCACGTCCGGCCCCGGCGCGGGAGAGGACTACACTTACGGCCGGCCCGCCCGGCGCTCGACCGCGATCCCCGGCATCGTCCTGCCGAGCCTGCGCCGCCGCCCGCCCCGTGTCTCCGTCATCATCGACACCTCCGGATCCGTCAGCGACGCCGAACTCGGCAGCGCGCTCCTGGAGGTCGCCGAGATCGCCCGGGCCGTCGGCGGACGCCGCGACCTCGTCACCGTGGTGCCCTGCGACGCCTCGGCCGGTCTCGCCCGCCGCCTCTGCCGCGCCGAGGGCATACCGCTGACGGGCGGCGGCGGCACGGACCTCCGCGCCGGCTTCACCCGCGCGCTGCGCTCCCGCCCGGCCCCGGACGTCATCGTGGCCCTCACCGACGGCCAGACGCCCTGGCCGAGCGCCCGGCCTCCGTGCCGCACGGTCGTGGGCCTCTTCCCACGCCGCCACGAGGATCACGCCTACGACGAGTCCGACCCCGAGTACGTCCCGGACTCGCCACCGGAGTGGGCCCGGGTCGTGGACATCGGGTCGTGACGGCTCAGGGCCGGTGCAGCAGCCCTCGTTCCATCGCCACCACCACCGCCCGCGTACGGTCGTTGACGTCGAGCTTGGCGAACAGCCGCAGCAGATGGGTCTTCACCGTGGCCTCGGCGATGACGAGGCGGCGGCCGATCTCGGCGTTGGTCAGCCCGTCCGCGACCGCGTTCAGGACGTCCGCCTCGCGGGCCGTGAGCGGGATCTGGGCGGGCTGGCGCATACGGGCGACGAGGCGTTCGGCGACCCGGGGCGCGAGTACCGTCTCGCCGCGCGCCGCCGCGTGGATGGCGTCGGCCAGCTGCTCACGGGTGGTGTCCTTGAGGAGATAGCCGATGGCCCCGGCCTCCACCGCGCGCTCGATCTCCGCGTCCGTGTCGTACGTCGTCAGGATCAGCACCCGGGTGCGCGGGAAGCGCGTCACGATCTCGTTCGTGGTCGCCACCCCGTCCAGTACGGGCATCCGCAGGTCGACCAGGGCGACATCCGGTGCGTGGCGCTCGACGAGGGCGAGAGCCGCGCGGCCGTCGCCCGCCTCGCCGACGATCTCGATGCCGGACTCGGAGGCGAGCAGGGCCACCACTCCGGCCCGCATGACGGTGTGGTCGTCGACCACGATGACGCGCAGCGGTCCGTCGCTCATGCGGAGGCCTCCCTCGCTTCGGCCGTCAGGGGTATCAGCGCCAGCACCCGCGTCCCGTCCCCCAGCGAACTCGTCACCGTCAGCCTCCCGCCCAGCTCCGCCAGCCGCTTGCGCATGCCGTCCAGGCCGAAGCCCGACGACTCCGCCACCACGAACCCGGTCCCGTCATCGGTGATCTCGAGCTCCACGCCGTCCGGCTGCCGGGCCAGGACCACGCCGACCGTGGAGGCACGGGCGTGCTTGCGTACGTTGGCCAACGACTCCTGGGTGCAGCGCAGCAGCGCGATCCGGGTCTGCTGGTCGCACTCCAGGTCCGCCAGCTCGGCGTCGACGGTGAGGCCGGTGTCCTCGGCGAAACGGTCCAGGGTGCGGCGCAGGGTCTGGGCCACCGAACCCGCCGCCGCCTGGCCGGCGCGCTGGGGCGAGCCGACCAGTTCCCGCGCCTCGGCGAGGTTCTCCCGGGCGGTGGACTCGATCGACCGCAACTGCTGGGCGCTGCGGGCCGGTTCGGAGTCGAGCCCGGCCCGGGCCGCCTCGGCGAGCACGATGATCGAGGCGAAGCCCTGGGCGAGGGTGTCGTGGATCTCCCGCGCCAGCCGCTCCCGCTCGTCCGCCGCGCCCTGCCGCTGATGCGCCTCGGACAACCGGGCCTGGGTCTCCTCCAGTTCGGTGATGAGCCGGGCCCGCTCGGCGCTCTGCCCGACCACCGAGTGAGCCCACAGCCCGATCAGCACCCCCACGCCGACGACGAGCACCGTGGAGACGAGCGTCTCGGTGAAGAACTCCACCGTCCAGCCGTCCTGCCGCAGCACGCTCGCGACCAGGGTCGCGGCCGTGGCCAGCCCCAGGAACACCACCGAGGTCCTCGGCGTCCGCCCGAACAGCCAGTAGTGCGGCAGCGTCACCATGAACAGCCCCGCGTAGTTGCCCCGCAGATACGCCAGCCCGCCCAGCGCGACCACCAGCACCGACAGATACACATGCGGCCGTATGACGGGGTTGGCCGGGAAGCGGTACAGGACCGCGTAGGACACCACCACCCCGCCCAGCAGGGCCAGTGCGACGTACTTGCTCCCGTCGGGCCGGTCGATGGCGGCCAGCCCGACGGCCATCACGGCGAACAGCAGCCAGCACACCGCGTTCCAGCGGCGCAGCGACGTGGTCCAGAAGGCGTCGGCGGTGGAGCCGGCGGATGCGGTCATGCCGATCAACGTACGTCGGCCTCCGGACGGGAGGCGGGCCTTTTCCCCGGGACATCCTCCGGGACGAATCCCGGGACGGCGAGCGCCCGCCGCACCGCGCGCGAGGGCCACCAGCTCGCCTCGCCCAGCAGCAGCATCGCCGCAGGCAGGACCATCACCCGGACCACGAACGCGTCGATCAGCACGGCCGCCGCCAGGACGAAGCCGATCTGCTTCATCTCGATGATGTGGAGGAAGACGAAACTGGCGAACACCGTCGTCATCACCACCGCCGCGCTGGTCACCACGCTCGCCGAGGACCTGATCCCGTCCAGCACCGCCTGCCGCGTCGGCACGCCCGCGAGCGCCGCCTCCCTGATCCGGCTGACCACGAACACCTGGTAGTCCATCGACAGTCCGAAGAGGATCACGAAGAGGAACAGCGGCACCCGCGACCCGATCGACCCGGTGGAGTCGAAGTCCAGCACGCCTTCCGCCCACGTCCCCTGGAAGACCAGCACCAGCAGCCCGAGCGCCGCCGCCGCGGACAGCAGGTTCAGGACGACGCCGAGCAGTCCGAGCACGACCGAGCGGAACGCGTACACGGTCATCGCGAACGTCACCAGCAGCAACGCGCCCAGCACCAGGGGCAGTTTGCCGTTCTGGTGGGCGGGATAGTCGGCGTAGCGGGCGACGTCGCCGCTCACGCCGTACTCGGCGCCGCTGATCCGGCCCACGGTCGCGGGCAGGAAGTCGTCCCGGAGCCGGTCGAGGGAGTCGTAGGCCTCGTCGGAGTTGCCGAGGTACGGCACCTTCAGTTCGAGGGTGCTGGTGCGGTCGTCGGTCGAGGTCCGGATCCGCGACGCCCCGGTGAACAGCCGGTCGTCCTCCGCCCGCCCGGCCACTTCCTTCAGCGCGGCGACGACCTCCGCCGACCGCGAGGCATCCGCACGCACGACCACCTGGTGGGTCACCCGCTGCTCAGGGAACGCCTCGTTGAGCCGGTCGTACACCCGCATCGCCGGGATGTCACGGGAGTGGGTGTCCCGGCTCATCTCGGTGATCTTCAGCCCGGCCAGCGGGACGGCGAGGGCGAGCAGGGCGAGGACCGAGACGCACAGGGTGGCCAGGGGGTGCCGGGCGGCGGGCCGCAGCAGGGCACTCCACACCCGGCCGCCGCCCCGCTCACCCCGCACCCGGCGTACGGGCCTCCCGCGCTCGGCCCGGCGCCGCGCCCGGCGTTCCGCCCGCTGCCCGAGCTTGACGAGCAGCGCGGGCAGGGCCGTCAGCGAACTCGCCACCGCCACCAGGACGACCACGATCGTGCCGGTCGCGAGGGACGAGAAGATCACGTCGGAGGCGAGATACAGCGTCGCCGTCGAGGCGACCACCGCCATCCCGGAGACCACGACCGCCCGGCCCGAGGTCGCGGCGGCCAGCTCCACCAGTGCCTCGGAGGACAGCCGCCCGCCGGAGCGGGCCCGTTCCTCCCGCTCGCGCTTGAGATGGAAGAGCGTGTAGTCGACGCCGACCGCGAGGCCGATCATCAGGATGACGTTCGTGCCGACCCCGGCGTCGGGCGACACATGCGAGACGACCATCGAGAGGCCGACCGCCGCCGCGATCGACGACAGCGCCAGCAGCAACGGCACCCCGGCCATGGTCACCGACCCGAACACGACCAGCAGTGTGAGCAGGGTGACGGGCAGGGTGATCGCCTCGGACAGCGCCAGATCGTCACTGCGCTGCTGGTCGACCCCCTTGCTGACGGACGGGCTCCCGGTCTCCTCCAGCAGCAGCCCGGGGTGCCCCTTCTGCACCGCCGCGGTCTGCGCCACGAGCGCGTCGACCTTGTCCTTGGCGTCCCGCTCCTCGCCCTTCAGTGACACCTCGACCATCAGGATCCGCCGGTCCTCGGACCACAACGGGTCGGCCACGCCCGCCACTTCCGGCAGTCGCCGCATCCGCTCGGTGAGATCCTTCGCCGCGGCCCGGGCGGCGCCCTGGTCGAGAGCACGGCCCGAACGGGAGGAGATCAGCACCTGCTCGGCGGACCTCCGCTCCAGATGGGCCTCGGCGGCGAGGGCCTCGGCCCGCCCGGCCTCACCGACCCGGTAGTCCGCCGTCTTCGCACTGTTCGTGCCGACGGCACCGCCGACGCCCAGACACAACACCACGAACACCAGCCAGCCGACGATCGCCCGCCAGGGGTGCCGCGCGCTCCAGCGCGCCACGCGCACAGTCAATGATTTCATGCCCAAAAGGGTTGCTGAGCAGGGCAGTTGACGGACAGAGGCACTCGGTTGAACCTGCCGTCCACCGGTCGGTGGACGGCGACCCTGGGGAAAACCCCACGCTCCTCAGCCTCAGCCGGGCTTCAGCACGACCGCCTGTCCGCCCGCCGGAGCCATCGCCACGTCGAGGGTGTCGGCCCGGGTCACGGTCCGGGTGCTGACCACCACCGGGGTCTGGTACGGGCTCGCGCCCGGGGTGCCGTCGGCGTAGACCGTCGCCGTGTACGTACCGCGCCCGAGGAACGACAGCGGGAGGGTGAGCGTCCTGGACGACTCGTCGGTCATGGCGCCGAGGTACCAGACGGACCCGCTGCGCCGGGCGACCGCGACGTACTCGCCGATCGAGCCGGCCAGGGTACGGCTCTCGTCCCAGGTCGTGGGAACGGCGTTGAACCAGGGCAGGCCGGGCCAGTTGGCCGGGTTGCCGTACTTGGACGGCTTGTCGTACCAGAAAAGGAAGTTGAGGGGCTGGTAGTACACGGCGGCCATGGCCATCTGGTGGGCGTTGGTCGTCTTGTCGCGGGACTGGCCGTAGCAGATCGTGTAGTCCATCGGGCCGCCGATGTTGCGGGCGAACGGCAGCGTCACGTTGTGCGTGGCGGTCGGGAACTGCTCGTTGCCGCGCACGCCCTCCAGGCTGATCCAGTTCGGGAAGGTCCGCTCGTAGCCGAACGGCCGGACGTCGTCGTGCATGTCGATCAGCAGCTCGTACTTGGCCGCCGTCTTCGCCCAGTCGATGATCTTGCCGGTCATCGACTGGGTGCCGTCGTTGATGAACCCGAGCTTGATGCCCCGCACGCCCCAGCTCTTGTAGAGGCCGAAGAGGGAGTCCGCGTCGGTCAGCGCCAGCCGGTTGACGTAGAGGAAGACACCGATGCCCTTGCTCGTGGCGTACGAGATGACCGACGGCAGGTCGATCGCGGCGATCGGGCCGGTCGCGTCGGGCGTCGTGAACTCCGGGCCGTACCAGCCGGCGTCGTACTCGATGTACTCCAGCCCGCGGGCCACGGCGAAGTCGACGCCCGTCAGTCCGGCCGCGGTGGTGAGCTCGCAGCGGAAGACCTTGCCGGGCTTGATCCAGGAGGCGTCGGGGAGGGCGTTCGGCGGGGCCAGGTTCAGCACCAGTTCGGCGTTGTCGACGAGTTCGGCGTGGGTGGCGCCGATGACGACGGCCCGCCACGGTGTGGCGAAGGGCGTGTCGACAGTGCAGGCCGTCTCCACCGGGCCGGTGCCCCGGGCGGTGTGCTCCATGAGGAAGGCGGAGAGGGTGTTCGGCTCGTCGTCGACCGAACCGAGCATCAGGCGGGGGTAGTCGACGCGCGCGGACTCGCAGACACAGGCGATGAGGCCGTCCGGGAGCGTGGCGGCCAGGGGGAGGTCGGTGAGCGGGCCGTTGTCCGTGGTGGCGGTGCCGGTGACGGGTATGGAGCCCGGGGCCACCGGCTCGTAGGCGTTCTCGTCGCGGGCGCTGTAGACGGTGGTGCCGTCCGGGAAGGCGAAGGTCGTCAGCTCGTCGGTGATGGTGGCGGTGGTCGCGTCGTCGGCGTCGAGGAGGACGTAGCGCAGGGCGACGCCGGTCCGGTAGGCACGGACCTCGACGGCGAAGCGGATGCCCGTGCCCTTGTCCTTCAGGTCCCAGCGCTGCTCCTGGTAGTGGTCGGTGACGGTCGCGTTGCGCCCGTAGACCGGCGTCCAGGTGGAGCGGCGGGTGCGGTGCCGCCTTCCGGTCACCCGGACGTCGCTGCCGAGGACGGTGCCGTCGGCGAGCCGGATACCGAGGGCGGAGGTGCCGATCACCGTCCGGCCGTCCCGCCGGGCGGACCAGCGGAGCGTCCCGTGGGTGACGGACAGCGTGATGGAGGTGCCGCCCCTGCGGGCGGTCACGCTCTCCGGTCGGTCCGGTCGGTCCGGTCGGTCCGGTCGGTCCGGTCGGCTGTCGGCGGCGTACGCGGGTCGCGCGGTGACGATGCCCGCCGCGGCCAGCCCGGCACCGGCGGCCGCGCCCTTGAGCACCTCCCGGCGGGCCCGTTCTCCCGAAGCTCTCATCGTGAGGGACCTTTCCCTTGCGGTAAGTGGTGCGCGGCAGTAAGTGGTAGTAACCGTTTTCTTCCGGTGGCGAGTGCAGTTGTACGCGCCGCCATGAAGGCGGGTCAAGAGGTCGGAGTCACCGGGATACGCGAACACCCCGGGTGCCGGGCGTGGTGCGGCCCGGCACCCGGGGTGCCGTCGTGCGGAGTCGGTCAGCGCAGGACGCCGAGGCGGTCGAGCCGCTCGTTGACGCCGTTGCGGAGTTCGCCGAGGGTCGTGCCGGGCGGGGCCACCTTCGGCGTGGAGGACGGCGGCTGGGTCTCGTCCGCGCAGGTCGTGCCGCGCGCCGGGACCTTCAGGTCCACCAGGTAGCTCGTGACGGCGTCCGTCGCGCAGGCGCTGCGCCCGAAGGCGGTGTGCCCCTCGGCCTTGAAGGTGAGCAGCCGGCCGTTGTCCAGCTCCCGGGACAGGGCCACCGCGTCCTGGTACGGGGTGTCCGGGTCGCCGGTGTTGCCGACGACCAGGATCGGAGCGGAGCCCTTCGCGCGGAAGGAACCGTCGTAGCGGCTGACCTGTTCGCCCTTCCACTGGGCACAGGCGGTGGCGTGCTGGTGGTCGTAGAGCGGCGGGCCGTAGGCGAGGGCCGGGCCGAGCAGGGGCGCCGCGTTGGCGAAGTCGGTCACCTTCCGCTTCAGCAGGGCCGCGTCACGCGGGTAGGCCTTGTCGGTGCACTCGACGACGACGTTCGGGTTGAGGAAGTCGTAGCTGGCCGCGGACGGCGGCCGGAGCAGGAACGAGGTGTTGTCGCGCTGCTGGGCCTTGCGCAGCGCCTCGCCGAGCGAGGGCCAGATGACCTTGCCCTCGTTGATGTTGAACAGGATGCGGTAGACGAGGGTGTAGCCGTTCGCCTGCCCGCCGTTCGCGGTCGGTACGGGGTCGGCGTCGAGGTCGGCCTTGAGCTTCTCGAACGCGGCCCGGGGGTCGCCGTCGCCGAACCCGCACGTGGCCTGGTCCGCCTTGCACCAGTCGAGGAAGCGGCTCATCGCGCCGTCCAGGGCCAGGTACTGGGGCCGGTCGTAGGCGTACGGCTGGTTCGCGTAGTGCTCGGGGTCGTAGGCGCCGTCGAGCGCGAGGGCACGCACCCGGTCGGGGAACAGGGCGGCGTAGACGGTGCCTATGTAGGAGCCGAACGACCGCCCGTAGTAGGTCAGTCGGTTCTCGCCGAGGGCCTGGCGCAGCAGGTCGATGTCCCGGGCGACGTACTCCGTGCCGACGTACGGCAGCAGGTCGCCGGCGTTGTCCTGGCAGGCCTGGTCGAACTCGGCGGCCTGGCGCACGGCGGGCTCGTAGGCGTCCGGGCCGGGGACGCCCTTGGCCGCGGTGATGGCCCGGGTGTACGTCGGGTCGTCCCAGCACTGGACCTGTGAACTGCGCCCGACGCCGCGTACGTCGTACCCGAAGACGTCGAAGGAGTCGCGCAGGGAGGCCGGCAGTTCGGCGTAGTTCCCGCGCACGAAGTCCACGCCGGAGTTGCCGGGCCCGCCGGGCTGGAGGAAGAGGGTGCCCTTCTTCTTGGCCTGGTCCGCGGCCTTCTTGCGGATGACCGCCAGGGTGATGGTCCTGCCCTGCGGGGCGCGGTAGTCCAGCGGCACGTCGGCGTTCGCGCACTCGAAGCCGTCCTGGCAGTCGGACCAGGCGAGGGACGGCACGGCCGGCTGCTTGCCGGTCTCGTCCGGCTGGGCCGCCATCACCTGGGCGGCGGTTCCGGCGACGGCGAAGGAGACGGCGGCGGCGATGGCGATCCTCAGGCGCGGGAGGCGTCTGCGTGCCCGGGAGCCGGTGCCGGAGCCGGACCGGCCGGATCCGTGAGCTGGTGTGGTCACTGTGTGTTCCCCTAGGGCGCGAGTGCCGTGGCGCACCCCTTGGTGTGGTGCGGCCCGGTTCGTTGAAGTTTCTAGCTCACTCGGGAGGGGAAAGGGAGCGGGAGTGACCTCGCGGGCCCCCTTGTGGGTGTTCTCTTACGCGATCTCTCCAATACCCAGCGGTTGTTGCGGCGTTGTTCACCCGAGATCCGGGCCTCACAGGTTGAAGAGCTTCGCCCCGTTGTCGTGGCACACGGCCCGCAGCCAGTCCTCCCCGAGTCCCAGCCGCTCCAGAGCCTGGAGCTGGTGCACGTACGGATAGGGGATGTTGGGAAAGTCGGAGCCGAGCAGGATCCGGTCGCCGAGCCCGGCCAGCCGGGTCAGGGCACGGCCGGGGAACGGCGCGAGCCGCTCGCTGAAGTCGGTGAACGCCATCGTCGTGTCCAGCCGCACCTCCTCGTACCGCTCGGCGAGGTCGAGGAACTCCTCGTACTCGGGCATCCCCATGTGCGCGACGATCAGCCGCAGCCGGGGGTGCTGTGCCAGTACCCGGGCGATCGGCTCGGGCCCGGTGTGCTCGCCGGGCGCGGGCCCGGACCCGCAGTGGATCACCACGGGGATCCCGGCCTCGGCCAGCACTCCCCAGGCCGGCCGCAGCAGTTCGTCGGCCGGGTCGTACGCCCCCACCTGCACATGCGCCTTGAACACCCGCGCCCCCGCCTCCACGGCCTCCCGGACATACGCGTCGACCCCCGGCTCGGGGAAGAGGGTCGCGGTGTGCAGGCAGTCGGGCGTACGACGCGCGAAGTCCACCGCCCAGCCGTTCAGCCAGGGGGCCATGCCGGGCTTGTGCGGATAGAGCATCGCAGTGAAGGCCCGTACGCCGAACTCCCGCAGTATCCGGGCTCGTTCCGCCTCTTCCTCGCGGTAGGTGATCGGCCACTCCATCCCACCGGTGAGCGGCCCGAGCCCGTCGAAGTACTCCCAGACCTTGCGCAGGACCCGCTCGGGCATGAAGTGCGTGTGCACGTCGACGAGGCCGGGGAGCCCGAGGCGGCCCCAGAAACGGCGGACCTCGTCGCGCTCTTCACCGTGATCGTCCATGGTGCCCACGATCGGGGCGGGCGGGGTGGTGGGGCCAGGGCTTTGCGCGAAGGGTCCGTGAGGGATCCATCACCTGGCGCTGCTGCCCCTCCGTGTCGCCGGTCCTGGCTGTTCGGCCGATCCTGACCGTTGTTGCCGATGTCCGCGATAGGCAGGATGACGGGCATGGCGGTGTCCCTGGCAACACGGCAGCTGTGCGACGCCACGTTCTCGCGCGACGAGACTGCGAGTGCGCTGGAACTCCTTGATCTGTACGAGGGCGCGGAACGTGAACGGGTTCATCAGGCCTTGGTCCGGCTGAGCGGAGGCCGTGTCGACAGGCTTCGTTCGTGGCTCGCTGAGGCTGAGCGCAGTCCGGAGACCGTCCTGTGGTTCGGCGAGCCGCCCTCTGACGTCTCTCCGGAGACCCATGCCTTCGGGGTGGAGTTCATGAACGGCTTCATCGACAAGCATCTCGACATGCGCCTGGAGCCCGGGAGCGAGTGACCGTCTCCGAGTGGCTCATCCGCTTCGGCCTGGGGCGTCCGTGCGTTTCCGAGGCTGGTCCGCTCCTCCACGCGCACGGGGCTGCGGCCCCCTCTCTTCGCGGGGTTTCACTACGACCAGGCGCTCCGGCTGCCGGGAAGTCCACTGCCCCGGTCCGCACTCCGGCCGCAGCACCCAGACAGTGCCGCCGCGTACATCCGTGACGACGCCGCGCCGGTCGGCGACCTGGTCGTGGATCAGGTCGCCCACCCAGGCCTTTCGCTCGCGGGTCATGCGTGTTCCTCCCCGTGCAGCTCTGCCCACACCCGCTTGCCCCACGGCAGTCGATCGGTGCCCCAGTCCTTCGCCAGCGCTCCCACGAGCGCGAGGCCGCGCCCGTTCTCGTCTCCTTGGCGTGGCTCCCTGACCTCCGGTAACCGCTTGGACTTGTCCACGACGCCGATGCGCACCCGCACGGTCTCGGGCCGGGTGACGGTGACACGGATGGAACGGCTTCGGGCGTGCTGGACCGCGTTGGACACCAACTCGGAAACGATCAGTACGCCGTCGTCGGCAAGGTCGTCCAGACTCCAGGCGGCCAGTGCGACGCGCACCAGGCGCCGAGCCGTGCCCACGCTCTCGGGCCTGCGCGGCAGCGTCTCGCAGTACCCGGGGCAGCCGGTAGGACGCGCCCGCGTTGTAGGTTGCGGCATGTCGGTCTGCTTTCTCGGATCGGCTGAGCCCCGGGACCGTTCGCGCGGTCGCCGGGGCGCTGTCCGCTCATGTAAGCGACATGCCGGGGACGCTGACAGGGGTGTAACGTCCCACTTTCACCACGTTAGGCGACGACCCCCAGAAACTCCGCCAACGGACGCAGTCCCGCAGGGTGCTTGGGAAGCGCCCACAGGTCACGCACGATGGCCACGGCCAGCGTGTGGTGCTGCATCCACGTCGGCGCCACCCGGCGCAGGGACTCCAGGGTCTTCACCGCTCCGGCCGCGTCCCCGATGTCCGTGTGGGCGCGGGCTACGTCCAGCAACAGCCACGTCCGCCAGGACGGTGGGGTGTCCTTGCTCAGCCGCATCCCCTTGGCCAGCGCCAGGGCATCGTGCGGGTGTCCGTACTGAACGGCCAGACGCACACGCTCGATGCGGACCGAAGACGGGCTGAAGACACTGATCATGCGGTTGTCGCCGCCGTCGGGCAGCTTCGAGACCCGTCCGGCTTCCTTCTCCGCCGTCTCCATCATCGCCGCCGCGCGCTTGTAGTCGCCGCTGCGCGCGGCGGACGTGGCGGCGCTCATGGTCAGCGCGCCCCACACCTTCAGCCCGTCGGTCGTCTCGGCCAGCCCGGCATCCGCCACATCGTCAGCGGCACGGAGCGCGATACTCAACGCGTCTTCAAGGCGCCCTTGCCGTTGGTAGGTCCACGCCGTGGAGTTGACGATCATCGGCACGAGCAGTGGATCGGAGGACTGCCCCGCGGCCTCTATGGCCCGCTCCAGGCTCGTCAGGGCGAGGTCCGTCTTGCCCATCCGCACGGCGACGTGTCCGGCGAGCTGAAGTGCCTTGCCCAGGGCCGCGAAACCGGCCTTGCGATCGTCGTCGCGGTCCGAAGCGGTGACGGTACGCGCGTCCGAGATCAGGTCCGGCAATGCCTTCATCACCGTGTCGAACTCGGCTGCGTGGTACTGCGTCCAGCCGTCCGCGATCTGCTCGCGCAGCCGCTCCAGCGAGAAGCCGGGACCTGGTGGTTCCGGCTCCGGCCCCCAGAGCACGGGCATGATGGCGCGGCGCACGGCGACGAAGCGCGGCCCGTCGTTCTCACCTGTGGAGGAGACCGCAGGCGGATCTCCCAGCAGCGTGGTCAGCTCCACGCCCAGGCCGTTGGCCAAGGCGTGCAGTGTGGGTAGGCGTGCCGAGTGCTTCCGTCCCTGTTCGAGCTGACGGATCACGTCGACGGATACGCCGGAGCGTTCGGCCAGCTCTTCTTGCGTCAAAGAGGCCAGACGACGCAAGCGGCGCAAGGTTCGTCCCAGGTCTTCGTTTGCCACGCAGTCACCGTACGCCGCGTCCCTGCCCTCCGGGCGGGTCAGTGGATCTCGTACTGGTCATGCGGGACGGCGCGTGACCACACGGCCTCGAAGGCCTCGGCGCACAGCTTCACCGCCGCCGGGTCCTCGGAGACCTCACCGCCGGGGAAGCCAGCGCACCAGCTCGCCGGCGAGCAGGTCAGTGAACGCGGGCGGCGGCACGTTCGGCGGCATCGCATGCCTCCCTGATCATCGGCACCATCCTGGCGGGGGATACGCGCCACTGAAGCCTTCTCGGGGAATAACCACCGTGTGGACAGGGCCGGTAGACGCCGTCTGCCGATCATTCCCGCGGCTCACGAAGGACCCTCACCCCCAGACCCCGATACACCGCCCCCCACCCGCTCCCGAAACGGCCGCCGCCCCACCGCGTCCGCCACCTCCCCCAGCAACTCCGCCAGCGGCATCGACAGCTCCGTGTCCAGTTCCGCCATCGCCGCCGCCGTGGCCTCCCACTCCGCCTCGATCCGTGGGAGCAGGGCGTGGGCCTTCGGGGTCAGGTCGATCAGGCGGCGGCGGGCGTCCAGGGGGTCGGGGGTGTGGGTGACGAGGCCCGCGCGGGCCATCTGGGACGCGGTCTGGCTCGCGGCCGAGTGTGTGACGCCGATCGCTGCCGCCAAGTCGCCCACGGACAGCGGGCCTTCGGCCAGCAGGGCCCGTACGGCCGGGGAGAAGCGGGGTCGGTACTCGGGGAGGCCCTGTTCCTCGTAGATCTTGGCCACGTCGCCGTCGAGCAGCTCCAGGACGTGGCGGAGCAGTGTTCCTACGGCGGCCGGATCCGGGGCGTCTCTCATCCTGCTAATCTAACAGCGCTGTTACATATCGGGAGGGTGTGTCCCGCATGACCGAGCTCCATCCCCCCATCGAACCGTACGAGCACGGCATGCTCGACGTCGGCGAAGGCAACCGCGTCTACTGGGAGACCTGCGGGAATCCCGCGGGCAAGCCCGCTCTCGTCCTGCACGGCGGGCCGGGATCCGGAGTGGGGCCGTTCTGGCGGCGGCTGTTCGACCCGGCGGCGTACCGCATCGTGCTCCTCGACCAGCGCGGGTGCGGGCGGAGCACCCCCGACGCCGCCGATCCGCGGACCTCGCTCGCCGCCAACACCACCCAGCATCTGATCGCGGACGTCGAGCAGCTGCGGCGGCACCTCGGCATCGAGGAGTGGCTGGTCCTCGGCGGCTCCTGGGGTGTGACCCTCGCGCTGGCCTACGCCGAGCAGCACCCGGGATCCGTGTCGGAGCTGGTCCTGTTCAGCGTCACGAACACCAGCCGCCGCGAGGTGGAGTGGGTCACGCGGGACATGGGGCGGATCTTCCCCGAGGAGTGGGCCCGGTTCAGGGACGCCATACCCGAGGGGGAGCGCGACGGCAGCCTGGTGGAGGCGTACGCCCGGATGCTCGCCGACCCCGATCCGGCCGTACGGGAGCGGGCCGCGCGGGAGTGGTGCCGTTGGGAGGACGTGCACGTGTCCACGCACCCCGGGCACAAGCCCGATCCCCGTTACGAGGACCCGCACTTCAGGATGCGCTTCGCCCGCCTCGTCACGCACTACTGGCGGCACGCGGGCTTCCTGGAGGACGGGGCCCTGCTGCGCGACGCCGGGAAGCTGGCCGGCATCCCGGGTGTGATGGTCCACGGGCGGATGGACATCAGCGGGCCTTCGGACATCGCGTGGCAGCTGGCGCGGGTGTGGCCGGACGCGGAGCTCGTGCTGATCGGCGGGGAGGGGCACGGGCTGTCCGGGGACGCCACGACGGATGCCGTGGTGGCGGCTACGGACCGGTTCCGGCGGCCCCTCGGGAACACACACCGCGTCTGATGCCGGCCGTTGTCACCGGGCTCCCGAGACCCGCTGGGCCCCGCACGTCGCCAGACTGCACCACCTCCGCCGCCCGCTCTCGTCGAGGAACAGCCAGCCGCAGTCCGGGCTGGAGCAGGCGCGGACGGTGAAGCGGCGGGTGTCGGTAAGCAGTTCGGCCGCGCTGCGCGCCACCGCCAGGAGGGGCAGGCGCAGACCGGCGGAGGGGGACGGCCGCCAGCGTCCCAGGCCGTCCTCGCCCCGGGTGAAGACCGAGAGCCGCGCGGCGTCCTCCACCACCCCGGCCACCGCCTGGAAGGCCCGGCCGTCCTGCGGATCGGTCAGGCAGGCGTACAGGTCGGTACGGAACCGCCGGGCCTCGTCGAGCGCGGCGTCGGCCTCGGCGGGCTCCCGTACGGCCTGTTCCCGCAGCCGGGCGACCGTCCGCTCCTCGATCAGGTCCAGATGCCCGGCCCATACGGCGAGCGCGGCATAGCCCCGCAGCCAGTCCGACCCGGGCAGCGGGTCCCCGCCCCACCCGGCGTAGGTGTTGCAGAACTCCAGCGCGGGGTGTCCGCTCGTACTCCACGGCAGCCACTGGTCGCCGACCCGTACCGCGTAGACGGGCCCGGGGGGCCGGTCCAGCCGGGGGTCGCCGCTCAGCATGCGCTCGTGCAGGGTGCGCAGTTCACGGTGGGGGTCGACGCCGAGTTCGGTCGCCAGCAGGGTGCGGGTGCTGTCGTACAGCCGCAGAGCGTCGGCCTGGCGGCCGGCCCGGTACAGGGCGGTCATCCGGGCGGCGACCAGCCGTTCACGCGTCGGGTGCTCGTCGAGCAGCGGTGTCAGGTCCGCCGCGACCCGGTCGTGCTGCCCCATGGCGAGCTGGGCCTCGGCCCGCTGTTCCAGGGCGGACAGCCGCAGTTCGGCGAGCCTGCCGCCCAGCCGCGTCCGCAGCCGCTCGTCGGCCACGTCCGCGAGCGGCTCGCCCCGCCACAGCCCGAGGGCATCGTCGTAGAGGCGGATCCGCTCGGCCGGGCCCCCGGCGGCGGCCGCCTGTCCGACGAGGGCCGTGAACTCCTGTGCGTCGACGCGGTGTTGGCCCTGCTCTACGGCGTAGCCGTCGTGGCGGCTCTCGACGGCCACCCCGTACGGTCTGAGCGCGGCGCGCAGCCGGCCGACGTAGGTGTGGACGGTGGCGCGCGCGGAGGCGGGCGGGGCGCCGTCCCACAGCAGGTCGATGAGGCGTTCGGTCGCGACGGCACGGCCCGCGTGCAGCAGCAGGACCGCCAGCAGACACCGCTCCTGGCGGCGGCCGCCCACCGGCACCGTCCGTCCCTCGTGACGGACGGCGAACGGACCGAGCAGCTGGAAATCCATGGCTACCGGGCAGCCTGCTTGGCATGGAAGCGCGCCTTCTTCTGGCGATTCCCACACGTGTTCATGTCACACCATTTGCGGGTGCGGCTCTGGCTGGTGTCGAAGAAGGCGGCTTGGCAGGTCGGTGACGCGCACAAGGCCAGTTTTCCGTCTCGTTCGCCCGCGATGATGCTGATCGCGTCGGCGGCGATCACGCCGAGGGCGTCCTCCACGCGGGAAGCCGAGCTGAGCCGCCATCGCCGCTCTCCCTCGGGCGTCAGGACCGCCGCGGCCCGGCCCTGGACGCTGCGGTCATTGATGACCTGGACAGCGGGCGTGGGGAGAGCGTCCCGTAGCGCGGCCGCTGTCGCGGCGGCGTGGATCGACTCCCTCAGTTCCCGGGCGAGTTCGAGCTGGGCAGGGGTGCAGGAGTCCACGGCGAGGCCGTACACCGCCAGCCAGTCGACGAGTCGCCGCGGCGTGGGAATGCGCTCCACGGCGTCGCCATGACGCTCCGAGAGAGTCCCCGTGAAGCTGGTCGCCAGCACGCTGCCGAGGCGGAAGTCAGGGAATCCAGCAGGCATGGAACCACCTTAGAGGGTTGCAGCGCGGCTCGGGAGCCTGTTAGAACCGTCTTAGCCGGTTCCGCGATGGCCAGGAGGACTCATGCCCCTTCCCACCAGCGACGTGCAAGCCTTTGAAGCCCATGCACCTGACGCCGACCTCGACGAGCTGCGCGCTCGACTGGCCGCGGCGCGACTGCCGGAGGCCGAGACGGTCCATCGCGCCGCGCCCGGCCCTCGCCGATGGGAACAGGGCGTTCCGCTCGCCGACCTCGTCGACGTCGTGAACTACTGGCGCACCGGGTACGACTGGCGGTCGTTCGAAGAGCGCCTCAACCGGATCGGTCAGTTCCGCACGACCATTGACGATCTGGGAATCCACTTCCTGCACCGCCGGTCCGCGCGCGCGGATGCCACTCCTCTGCTCTTGACGCACGGCTGGCCGGACAGCATTGCCCGGTTCATCGACGCAGTGGACGAGCTGGCAGATCCGAAAGACGCGGACGCGCCGGCGTTCCACGTCGTGGTCCCGTCGCTGCCGGGCTTCGGCTACAGCGACAAGCCGGCCACCACCGGGTGGGGAACCGAAAAGATCGCGGCCGCATGGGTGGAACTGATGGGAAGGCTCGGCTACAGCGAGTTCGTAGCCCATGGCGGAGACTGGGGCGGCAATATCACCACGGTTCTCGGCGGCAGGTTCCCGGCGCACGTTCTCGGCATCCACACCACGTTCGCGGAGGGACCGCCCGGGTTGTCGACGCACGGGCTGACGGCGGTCGAGCGCGAGTGGGCCGAGGAGACCCGCGATTTCTGGCGCCACCGCGCGGCGTACGCGAAGCAGCAGGCGACCCGGCCGCAGACCATCGGCTACTCGCTCGTGGACTCACCGGTCGGGCTTCTCGCCTGGATCCTCGACAAGTTCGCCGAGTGGTCGGACACCGAAGACAGCCCGTTCGAGACGATTTCCATGGACCGCGTGCTCGACGACGTCACCCTGTACTGGCTGACGCGGACCGGCGCGTCGGCGGCCCGCATCTACTACGAAAGCCACAACTCGCTGGACCCCGAACTCCGGGTCGACGTCCCGTCGGCGATCACCATGTATCCCCGCGACGTCGAGAAGTGTCCGCGCCCCTGGGCGCAGGAGCGGTACCGGCACATCGTCCGATGGAGGACGCCCGAAAGCGGGGGGCATTTCCCGTCGCTGGAGGTTCCCGAGTATTTCGTCAAGGATCTGCGAGAGGGCCTCGCGGCAGTGCTGGCCGCTAATCCGTGATGTGCCGCAGATAGGCGTGCGGGTCGGCGAGGTAGCGACGCCAGTGATCCACGACGCCGAGCTCCCGCCAGGCGACTCTGCGCAGGCCGTGCTCGCCGACCTCGACGATGTCCGCGCCCGGCAGGGCGGTCAGGATCGGGGAGTGCGTGGCGCAGATGACCTGGCCGCCCTCCTTGGCCAACCGGTCGATGTGCCCGATCAGTTCGAGGCAGGAGGAGAAGGAGAGTGCCGCCTCCGGCTCGTCGAGAACGTAGAGCCCGGCGTGCAGGAACTTCCCGCGGAACGCCGCGAGAAAGCCCTCGCCGTGGCTGACCGAGTCCGGTGAGAAGCCCTCCCTGTTCAGCGCGTCCAGCGCGGTCTCGGCCCGGAGGAAGAAGCCCTTGCGAGCCGACCAGCTCGTGACCATGCGGCGCCCGCGCGAGGCCGCGTCGAACTTGATCCGCTCGCCGAGCACCGACTTGCCGCGCGGGGATGCGTAGCGCCAGTCGTGGGAGCCGCCGTAGGAGTCAAGGCCGAACCCCTCCGCCAGCGCCTCGACCAGCGTCGACTTCCCCGAGCCGTTCTCACCGACCAGAAAGGTCACCGGTGCGGTGAAGCGCAGCCCCTCGTCGAGCAGCTGCCGGACACAGGGCACCGACCAGGGCCAGGTGTCCTCGTCGTACGAGGAGAGGTGGGCGTACGCACGTTCGACAATCACCCGACCAGTGTCGCCCAGGACGCGGAAGGAGTCCCCGTGTCCACGCCGAGGATGGTGAGGCTTTGGTCAGAGGCCGGGGCCAGACTGGCGCACGCCCTTGCGGCGAGCCCTCCTTCCACCCCTCCGACCAGGGAGAACCATGCGCCGAACCGCCCTCGCGATGCTCACACTCGCCGCCGCGCTCCTGGGGACGCAGCCCGCTACGGCCGCGACGGCCACTACGGAAGCCGGCTGGGAACCGGCACCCTCCACACCGTGGGACGTCGCCGCCGGCGTGCGCTGCGACTTCCCCGTGCACGGCGAGCCCGTCGTCGACGAGGTGGTGCGGCTCGTCCTGAGCACTCACCCCGACGGTTCCGCGCGCCGGGTCGCCTACAAGGGTGACCTGGTCATCCGCGTCACGAACACCGACACCGGCGCCGCGTACGACGCCGACGCGAGCGGCTCGGCCGTCGTCGAGTACCGCCGCGACGGCTCACAGCTCTGGGCCGTGCACGGGCCGGTGTTCGTCGGCGTCGGGGAGGGCCAGGGCACCCTGCCGCGCGGCCTGTACATCGTCGACGGCGTCTACACGATGGACATCAGCGCCACCGGATACAAGGCCGTCCATCTCGTCCGGGGGAATGCGGACGACCTGTGCGCCCGCATCGACTGACACGGGGGACTACGGGGCGTGGGCCTGTCCGGCGGCTCTTGCCGGACAGGCCCCCGTCCCCGGAGAGGGCTCAGCGCCCGCACAGCGGCGCTGCTCCACCGGTTTTCGTCCGGCTTGACCCTCACGTCGCGTGAGGCTGAAGGGTGGTGTGCATGAGCGACTACTACGACGCGTTCGAGATGAGCCCCGTGCCCGCTCCCGGCCCGGACGCGGTTCCGCCGGAGCCGTTCCGTGGCATCTACGGGATGCCCGCCTTCGTGACGATCCCCACCAGCGATCTGGCGGCGTCGGTGGACTTCTGGACTCGTGGGCTCGGGTTCTTCGAGCTGTTCGGCATCCCCGGCCAGGTGGTGCATCTGCGCCGGTGGGCGTTCCAGGACGTACTCCTCGTCCCGGCGGCGAGCGTTCCGGAGGAGGCACCGGCGATGAGCGTCAGTTTCGCGTGCGTGCTCGGCCAGGTCGATTCCCTCGTCGAGGCCTGCCGTGCGGTGCGCCCGGACTCGGTCGACGGTCCACGGGACACTCCCTGGAACACCCGCGATATCGCGGTGATCACCCCCGAGAACGCACGGATCGTCTTCACCGCGGCGAAGCCCTTCGATCCGGACAGTCAGGAGGCACGGAACCTCGCAGCCGTCGAGATCACCCCACCCGGCGTCGGTCGTGACGACAATGAGCGGCATGCCTGAAACCGCTGACGCCGATGGCCTGACCGTCGGTCAGGTCTCGGCGCGTCTGGGCGTGACGGTCCGCGCGCTGCACCACTGGGACGAGATCGGTCTGGCGCGACCCTCGCTGCGCACGGCTGCCGGATACCGGCTCTACACCGCTGGTGATCTGGAACGCCTGCACCGCATCGTCGTCTACCGCGAGCTCGGCCTCGGCCTGGACAGGATCGGGGCCGTCCTGGACGACACGAACGCGGACGTGCCCGGCGCGCTGCGCGCGCAGCGCACCCAGGTCGCGGAACGCATCGACCGCCTCCAGCGGCTCAGTGCCGGACTGGACCGGATGATCGAGGCCCACGAGTGCGGCCTGCTGCTGACCGTCGAGCAGCAGGCCGCGATCTTCGGCCCGCAGTGGGACCCGGACGGGCCCGCCCAGGCCCGTGAGCGCTACGGAGACACGACGCAGTGGCGGCAGTACGCCGAACGCTCGGCCGCTCGCGGTCCGGAGGAATGGCAGGACATCGCCGACGCCGTCGCCGGCTTCGAACGCGCCCTCGGGGAAGCGCTGGACGCGGGCGTCGCCCCTGGCAGCCCGGAAGCGAATCGACTCGTCGAGCGGCACCGCGAAGTCTTCGCCTCGTACTTTCCCCTCACCAGGCAGATGCAGGTCTGTCTCGGCCGCATGTACGAGGCCGATCCGGGATTCGCCGCCCACTACGACGGCATCCGCCCCGGCCTCGCCACGTGGTTCCGCCGCGTCGTCGACGCGAGCGCACGCGCCCACGGCATCGATCCCGACACCGCGACCTGGCAGTAGCGCGCGGGTCCTTCACGAACCCGGAGCCGGCTCACGCGAACGCCCGCCCGCAATGCCCCAGCAGCTCACGCACCGCAGGCCCGTGCGTCCGCTTCCAGATCAGTGCCAGCAGGGCCGGTGCCGTCACGTCGTCGATGAGGCGGGCGACGACCCGGTCGCCATAGCTCGTGGCCATCGACTCGCTGAGGACCGCGACGCCGAGGCCGCGGGTCGCGAGGTCCGCGATGGCGTCGGCTGCGCTGGCCTGCAGGGCGATCGTGGGGTGGAGGTCCTGAGCGGTGCACGCGCGGTCGAAGAGCGTGCGCAGGCCGGTGCCCGGGGGCATGCAGATGATCGGGTGGGCGACCAGATCGCGTAGAACGACCCGCCGCTGCTCCGCCAGAGGATGCCCGGCCGCCACCGCTACGACCAGCCGCTCGCTGATGAGCGTCAGCGCCTCCAGCCCCTCGGGGGCGGCCGTCGCGGTTCCGGCGAGTGCCAGGTCGACGGTGCCGGCGCGCACCGCTTCGACGAGGCGGTCGGAGTTGTCCTCCAGCAAGGAGATCTCGACTCCCGGATGCGCGCGGTGGAACGCGGAGAGCGCGTCGAACAGCGGTGTGAGGGTGCAGCCGATGACCATCCCAACCACGAGCTGACCGCGAATCAGGTCGGTGACCTCGTCGACCGCCTGGCCCACCGCCCCGGCCGCCGCGAGTGTCGCGCGGGCGTGGTCGAGCGCCGCCCTGCCCGCCGTGGTGAGGGTGGCGGTGCGCCCCGAGCGGTCGAACAGCTCGGCACCGAGTTCCCGCTCCAAGTGGCGGATCTGTGCGCTGACGCCCGACTGGCTGATGTGCACCCGCTCGGCGGCCCGCGTGAAGTTCTGTTCCTCGGCGACCGCGACGAAGTATTCGAGCTGCCTCAGTTCCATGACTGTGGATTCTAGTTTCCAGTAGATCCATCTGTTGGACTTCTGGTCACAGGGTGAGCACGCTGGATGGAGGCATCGACCTCGACGACGTTCAGGAGACCCGCCATGCCGGAGTACGACAAGGCCCTGCGGCCCGAGGACCTCACCCGCTTGTTCGTCGAGCGGTCCAACGCCGGTGACGCGGCCGGGGTCGCCGTGCTCTACGAGGAGGACGCGGTCCTGGCCTATCCGCCCGGTGAGCGGACGGTAGGGCGGGAGGCGATCCGCGCGCTGTGGGAGAAGGTGCTGGCCGACCGTCCCCGCTTCGAGCCGGAAGCGCCCCTGCCGACGTTGGTCAGCGGCGACATCGCCCTGACGTCGACCCCGCCGAACGACGGGGCGGGTGCCCGCGCGCAGGTGGTCCGGCGCCAGCCCGACGGCAGCTGGCTGCGCGTCCTCGACCAGCCCGAGTTCACCCCGCCGACCGGCTGAACGCGCCTGCGGGCTGCCCGAGTTCCACCCGCCGACCGGCTGAACGCGTCCCCAGGCTGCCCGAGTTCACCCCTCCGACCCGCTGAAGACGCCCCCGGCTACCGGAGTCGACCTCACGGCCCTACCGCCGCCGCACCCCCGTACTCTCCCGCCGCACCAACCGCGTAGGCACCAACGTCGTCCCGTGCTCCGCCCCGTCCCGCCGCATCTTGTCCAGCACCCCCTCCACACACAGCCGTCCCACCTGGGCGAAGTCCTGGTGGATGGTGGTGAGGGGCGGGAGGAAGGACGCGGACTCGGGGATGTCGTCGAAGCCGATGACGCTGATGTCGTCGGGGACCCGGCGGCCGCGTTCGTGCAGGGCGCGCAGCAGGCCCAGGGCCATCTGGTCGTTGGCCGCGAACACCGCCGTGCAGTCCGGCTCGTCGGCCACTCGCAGACCGGCCCGGTAGCCGGACTCGGCCGACCAGTCGCCGCGGACCGGGGGCGGCGTCGCCCGGCCCGCGGCCTTCAGCGTGTCGCGCCAGGCGTTGGCGCGGCGCTGGGCGGCGAAGGAGCCCTCGGGTCCTGCCAGGTGCCACACCGTGTCGTGGCCGAGGTCCAGGAGGTGCCGTACGGCGTCACGCGCGCCGCCCGCCTGGTCGGTGTCGACGACGGTGTAGCGGTCGCCGGCGTCCGAGTCGGCCACCACGACCTGCACACCGGGCGGGAGCGAGACCGTCGCCGCGTCCAGCAGGTGGATCTCCATGATGACGATGACGGCGTCCACGGCGAGTTCGCCCAGCCGGGAGAAGGCGCCGTTCACCTCGTCCTGGGTGGGGACGGCGACGGGCAGCAGTGTGACGGCGTAGCCGTGCTGGGCCGCGGAGGTGGCGATGGCCTCCAGGGTGCGGATGTTGCCCATGGTGGAGAGGGAGAAGGTGATCACGCCGAGGGTGCGGAACTCGCCCCGGCGCAGCGCCCGGGCCGCGCTGTTGGGGCGGTAGCCCAGCTCCCGCATGGCGGCCAGGACCTGGCGGCGGGTGTCCTCGGTGACGCCGGGGAAGCCGTTGGAGACGCGGGAGACGGTCTGGGAGGAGACGCCGGCGAGCTGGGCGACGTCGGCCATGGACGCGCCCTGGCGGGGGCGGGCCGTACGCCTTCTCGTACGGCTCGTGCCGCCGGTGCTCCCGGGTTCGCTCTCGCCGTCCACTGTGCCCACCTGCCCCTCGCTGCCCTCGCCGCGCACCCGGCGCGAAAAATTAGGTCCGGAACGACTCCTTGACCCCTGAGATTCGGACAGTGTAGACATCCCGCCAGTGGATGTTTACGTAAACATTGCCTAGCAGAAATCAGCGGAAAACGTACGAGAAGGCGCCACACCGCACCAGAGCCCTGGAGTACTCGAGATGGCACACCGCACCCGTAAGAGAAGGCTCCTCGGCGCCATCGGCGTCACCGCCCTGGCGACCGGAACCGTCCTGGCCACGACCACCCTGCCCGCCGCGCACGCCGAGACGGCGTCTCAGACCGCCGCGGCCGGGGTCACCGTCCGGCCCGACCCCTCCTACTCGGGGGAGAAGTTCGAGGGCTGGGGCACCAGCCTGGTCTGGTTCGCCAACGCCACCGGCGACTACCCGCCCGCGATACGCGAGAAGCTCTACAAGCTCCTCTTCGGCGACGAGGGCCTCGCGCTGAACATCGCCCGCTACAACATCGGCGGCGGCAACGCCCCGGACGTCAAGGACTACCTGCGGGCCGGCGGGGCCGTCGAGGGCTGGTGGAAGGCGCCGGCGGGCACGACCCGCGAGGACGTCGACTGGTGGGACGCCGAGGACTCCGGCGACTGGAACAAGAACGCCGACAAGACGCAGCGCTGGTGGGTCGACCGCATCAAGAAGGACATCACCCACTGGGAGACCTTCAGCAACTCCCCGCCCTGGTTCATGACCGAGAGCGGCTACGTCTCCGGCAACTTCGACGCGGGCAAGGACCAGCTCAAGCCGGAGTCCGTGGAGGACTTCGCCAAGTACCTGGTGGGCGCGACCGAGCGGCTGGAGAAGGCGCACGGCATCAAGGTCGACACGCTCGACGCGTTCAACGAGCCGAACACCGACTACTGGGGTACCAAGCTCGGCCCGGACGGCGAGCCGACCGGCGGACGCCAGGAGGGCGCCCACATAGGCCCCGAGATGCAGCAGAAGGTGCTGCGGGCGCTGGGACCCGTGCTGCAGAAGTCCAAGTCGGACGCGAAGATCTCCGCGATGGACGAGACCAACCCGGGCACCTTCGCCACCAACTGGAACTCCTACCCCCAGGAGGTGCGCGACCTCGTCGACCAGATGAACGTGCACACCTACGGGACCGGGCAGCGTACGACCGTCCGCGACCTGGCCAAGGCCGCCGACAAACCGCTGTGGATGAGCGAGGTCGAAGGCGACTGGGGCGACGGCCAGAGCTTCACGGACATGCGGCCCGGGCTGGGTCTTGCCCAGCGCATGGTCGACGATCTGCGCGAACTGGAGCCCAAGGCCTGGGTGTTCTGGCAGCCGGTCGAGGACTACGACAACATGAAGCCGGGCGGCGAGTCCGCGAAGGGCGGCAACTGGGGCGAGATCCAGCTCCCGTTCAGCTGCACCTCGAAGGACACGCTGGAGTCCTGCCCGATCTACACGAACACCAAGTTCGACACGGCCCGTAACTTCACGCACTACATCAAGCCCGGCGACCGGCTGATCAAGACGAACGACACGTCCAGCACGGCGGCGGTCTCCCGCAAGGGCGACGCGGCGACGGTCGTCCACGTCAACAGCACGGCCGAGGCCCGTGAGGTCACCCTCGACCTGTCCAAGTTCGGCCGGGTCTCCTCCCGCGCCACCGTCACGCCCGTGGTGACCAGCGCCGACGGCAAGCTCGACAAGCAGAAGGCCGTCCGGGTCAACGGCAAGCAGGCCACGCTCACCGTGCCCGCCCAGTCCGTGACGTCCTTCCTCGTCAAGGGCGTCTCCGGTACCGCCAAGGACGCGGCGGAGCTTCGGAAGGGCCACACCTACCGTCTGACCGGCGCCCAGAGCGGCAAGGACCTCACGATCGCCGACAACGGCACGGGCCTGGTCATCCGGAGCGCGAACGCTTCCGACCCGAGCGGTCAGGAGTGGAAGGTGGAGCAGATCCGCGGGAGCGACAACCGCAAGCGGTACGTCCTCACCGAGACGTCCGCTGACAAGCGTCTGGCCATCCGCGACGGCAAGCTGGTCGCCGAGCCGGACGAGGGCCGCCGTGACAAGGCCACCGAGTGGATCATGTCCACCACCGGCGACGGCACGTGGACCCTCGTCAACGCCGCTACGGGTCAACTCCCGGACGTCTCCGGCCAGTCCACCAACGACGGCGCGTCCGTCGGCGTGTGGCAGCCGAACTCCGGGTCGAACCAGCGCTGGAAGCTGACGGATGTGACGACCGACTAGCCCCGCCTCGCACATCCGCCCACGACGCCCCCGCCCGCCGCCACCGTCCTGGTGGCCGGGTCGGGGGCGTCGTGCCAGGGGCGGAGCCTTCAGCAGACCGCCCCCAGCGGTTGTGGAGCGGCCGGGCGGGCTGTTGCCGGATACGGGCAGGCCGTACGTCGCGGAACCGGCCCAACCGCACCACTGCAACTCCTACGAGCCTGCCACGGCCCTCTCCCTCGCCGTGTGCCCGTCCAGTCACGGTTGGTAGGGGCAACTACCGTGGTGGGTAAGGGACAGGCTGTCACGCCCCGGGCGGGGCGCCACCCGAACGGGGAGCAACGGGGAGCAACGGGGAGCAGGCAATGAGCAAGCGCAGCACTCTCGGCGGCAGTGCGCACGCCGACCGGGTCTTCCGGGTCCAGCGGGCCTTCACCGAGGTCGAAGGCCAGATGCACGGGCCCGGCGAGTTGGCCGAGGCGACAGGGCTGGACGACTCGACCGTGCACCGGATCCTCCAGTCCGGTGTGTACGACGGCATTTTCGCCCGGGAAGGGCATGGTCTGTACCGGCTGGGGGCGGGGGCCGCGCGGCTGGGGCTGAAATCCCTCGCCCACGCGCCCAACGCCCGTGTCGCGCACGCCGTTCTGGAGGATCTGCACACGGCGACCGACGGCGGACTGGCGTTCCTCTTCGCCCTGGCGCCCTTCGGGGGTGCCGGGAAGCAGTGCCTGGACATGGCTGTCGGCGCGTCGGACCTGTCCGAGCTCGGCGTCTCCCCCCGGGCGCTGGTGGAGCTGTGCCGGTCGCTGCGGACGGGGGCGGCGGGGCGGGCCATCCTCGCGTTCCTGCCGAAGGTGATCCAGGACGGTGTGCTGGCCGAGCCCGTGCCCGACGGCGCCGGGCCGGGGGCGTTCCGCGACGACGCACGGCTGCTCGCCTCCCTGGAATCCGTCCGCAAGGAAGGGCTCGCGCTCGACGTCGAGGAGTGGGCGGAGGGCTGGGTCGGCTGCGCGGCGCCCGTGCGCTGGGACGGGCTGATCATGGGGTCCGTGGCGGTGCTGAAGCCCGGTCACGACATGTCGGCCTGCTCGGTGTCCGCGGTGCGGGCGGTACGGCGGGCGGCGTCCTGCTTCACGCCCGGCGACGATGATCACGGCCCGTGGTCCGAGGAGGCCCCTGGGTCGTACTGAGCGCTGCCGAAGGATGCCGAAGCCCCCCGGCCGTTCCCGGCCGGGGGGCTTCGGCGCGCACGCGCCGGCCGCCGCCTTCCACGGCAATTCCGGGTCCGACTGATTACCGGCGAGTTACCGGTGAGTTACCGGTGAGTTACCGGTGAGTTCGCGGTGAGTTCGCGGTTAATTGAAAGTGCCCGCGCGGAGCAGTCGCATTCACCGGATCTCCCGCTTCTCGCGAGACGGGATTCCTGGATTCCCGAATATCCCGCCCTGCGGGAGAGTCCCGATTTCGCTTGACATGCGGTACGGCGACCCTCGAATAATCGAAGTGAAAGGGGGAGCCTCAAAGGAGAGGAGCCCGCCTCCAACAGACGGAGAGAGACCCGAGGATGACGGTCCGATCCGCGGCTCCGGTCGAGAGCCCCGCCCCGGCATCAGGCTTAGCAACCCACGCCGACACCCCCACCGACAACCACTCCGCCCTGCGCGACAGCGTCGCCCTCCTGCACGCCACCCGGCGCGAAGCGGAGCAAGGGCCGAGCGAGCGCGCCACCGAACAACAGCACGCCCGCGGCAAACTGACCGCGCGGGAACGGCTTGACCTGCTCTTCGACGACGGCTCCTTCCACGAGGTGGAGCGGCTGCGGCGGCACCGGGCCACCGGCTTCGGACTGGAGCACCGCAGGCCCCACACCGACGGCGTCGTCACCGGCTGGGGCACCGTGCACGGCCGCACCGTCTTCGCCTACGCCCATGACTTCCGCATCTTCGGCGGGTCCCTGGGCGAGGCGCACGCCGCCAAGATCCACAAGATCATGGACATGGCCCTTTCGGCGGGAGCACCCCTGGTCTCCCTCAACGACGGCGCGGGCGCCCGTATCCAGGAGGGAGTATCGGCGCTCGCCGGATACGGGGGCATATTCCAGCGCAATACCAAAGCGTCCGGGGTGATACCGCAGATCGCGGTGATGCTCGGCCCATGCGCGGGCGGGGCCGCCTATTCTCCGGCTCTCAACGACTTCGTCTTCATGGTGCGCGGCACCTCCCAGATGTTCATCACCGGTCCCGATGTGGTGCAGTCGGTGACGGGCGAGGAGATCTCCCACGAGGGACTGGGCGGCGCCGATGTCCACGGCGCGGTGTCCGGCGTCGCCGGCTTCGTCCACGACGACGAGACCGAGTGTCTGGAGGAGGTCCGCCACCTGCTCTCCCTGCTGCCGTCCAACAACCGTGAGACGCCGCCGTCCTACGACTGCGCCGACCCCGCCGGACGCGCCGGCGAGGCGCTCGCCGACCTGGTGCCGGCCGACGGCAACCGCCCCTACGACATGCGCGCGGTGATCGAGGAGGTGGTCGACGAGGGCGACTGGCTGGAGACGCACGCGGGCTGGGCGACCAGCGTGCTGTGCGGACTGGCCCGGCTGGACGGGCAGACCGTCGGCGTCGTCGCCAGCCAGCCGACCAGCCTCGCGGGCGTGCTGGACATCCATGCCTCCGAGAAGGCCGCCCGCTTCATCTCCGTCTGCGACGCCTTCAGCATCCCCCTGGTCACCCTGGTCGACGTGCCGGGTTTCCTGCCGGGGGTCGACCAGGAGCACGGCGGCATCATCCGGCACGGCGCCAAGCTGCTGTACGCGTACTGCAACGCCACCGTGCCGAGGGTCTCGGTGGTGCTGCGCAAGGCGTACGGGGGCGCGTACATCGTCATGGACTCCCGGTCCATCGGCGCCGACGCCGCCTACGCCTGGCCCACCAACGAGATCGCGGTGATGGGCGCGGAGGGCGCCGCGGGTGTCGTCTTCCGGCGGGAGATCGCCGCGTCCGACGATCCCGAGGCGACCCGCGAGCGGCTCGTCAAGGAGTACAAGGCCGAGCTGATGCATCCCTACCACGCCGCCGAGCGGGGCCTCGTCGACGACGTCATCGACCCGGCGGAGACCCGCGCCACGCTGATCGAGACGCTGCGCGCGCTGCGGGCCAAACACGCCGACCTGCCGTCCCGCAAGCACGGCAACCCACCCACCTGACCAGCCGCCCGGGGACGATGTACGCCGCGACCGGCAGGGGAGCCGAGCGCATGAATCACCGACTCAACCCGATCGACGAGGTCTTCCTCGCCATGGGATCCAGGGGATCCCGGGGATCCGTGGCGCGGGAAGCCGGCCTGACCCACGGACAGTTCCTCCGGTTCCGGGGGAGCCCGCCGCCCCTGAGCGACCTGTACGACCTCCTGAAGCAGCGGTTGCCCGCGCTCCCGGGACTGACCCACCGCATGACACCGGGCCCCGGACGCCCCCGGCGCGAGCCGGACCCGGGCTTCGATCCGGCGGCGCATCTGCGCGAGGAGGAGTTCCCGCCGGGGACGCCCCTCGACACCGTCCTGACCGCCCTGGCCCGTGAGCCGCTGCCGGACAGCGCCCCGCTGTGGTCGATGCACCTCGTGCACGGCTGGGCCGACGACGAGTTCGCGGTCTGCTTCCGGGTCCACCACAGCGCCGAGGACGGCATGGGAGCCTCCCACATCGTCTCCTCGCTGTTCGGCGACCCCGGCCTGGAGGACGGCAAACGGCGTTCGTCGGGTGTGCGGCCGCTCGTCAGCGGTTCCGCCGGCGAACTGGCCCGGGGCACGGTGAGCGTGGGCACCGGACTCGCCCGCGCCCTGCTGCCCGCCCAGCCCTGGCCGAGGGTGCCAAGGCCCTGCGCCGAACGCCTCGGCGTGGCCACGGCCGGTGCGACCTGGAACGAACTGCGAGAGCTGAGCCACCGGTTCGGCGCCACCCTCAACGACGCGTTCCTGATGACCCTGTGGAAGGCCGTCGACGACTGGGCGGCCGACGGCGACGAGGAGATCCGGGCGCGCTTTCGCACGGCACCGGTTCCGGTCCGGATGCCGCTCAGCACCCGTGTGCCCGGCGAGGACGCCCTCGTCGGCAACCACCTCACCACCGCGGTCGTCAACCTGCCCGAGAGGGGCACGCCGTTCGACGTGGCCTTCGGGCAACTCGCCGAGCGGACCCGGCGGATGCGCGCCCACGGCCTGCGGCCGGCCAGCAGGGTCCTGGTCGGGGTCCTGCCCGCGCCGGTGACCCGGTGGACGGTACGGCGGCTGCTCAGCCCGCACGCCTCACCGCTGTACGCCTCCAACTTCAGCCTGCCCACGGCGCTGTCCTTCGGCGGCGCCCCCGCCGTCGACGCGACCCCGATCGGCGTCCTGCTGCCGGGCAACGCACTGTCCGTGACGCTGCTCTCCTACGGGCAGCGGGTCCGGGTCGGCTTCCTGTACGACCGCGCCCTGCCCGACGCACGGCGGCTGGCCGGCCTGTGGCGCGAGGCGCTGGACACCCTGTCCGTCTCCGCCTGACCGGCCCCCCGTCCCCCGAAATTCAGTCCCGTACGCCCGACGAAGGATCTCCTGTGCTCGGTTGGCCCCCTTCCCGTGGAAACGCAGTCTCGACGCTGATCGTGAGCGCCCTCGCGGTGTTCATGGCCGCGTTGGACAACCTCGTGGTGATCACCGCGCTGCCCGCCATCCAGAAGTCCCTGGGAACCGATCTCCAGGAACTGGAATGGACGGTGAACGCCTACACCCTGTCCTTCGCCGTCTTCCTGATGGGCGGCTCCGCCGCGGGCGACCGCTTCGGACGCCGGCGGATGTTCCTGATCGGTCTCACGGTGTTCACGGCCGCGTCGGCGGGCTGTGCGCTGGCCGGCTCGCCCGGGGAGCTGATCGCCGCCCGGGCCGTGCAGGGCTTCGGCGCGGCCATCGTCATGCCGCTGACCCTGACGCTGCTGACCGAGGCGGTCTCCGAGCGGCGGCGCGGCATCGCCCTCGGAGTGTGGGGCGCGCTCAGCGGACTGGCCGTGGCGCTCGGCCCGCTGATCGGCGGGGCCGTCGTGGAGAAGATCTCCTGGGAGTGGATCTTCTGGGTCAATGTGCCGATCGGCGCCGCCGTGCTGCTGCTCGGCGTGTGGCAGCTCGCCGAGAGCAAGCAGGCCGGAGCCCGGCTCGACATCGTCGGCACCGTCCTGGTCAGCCTCGGCATGCTCGGTGTGGTCTTCGCGCTGGTGAGCACCACCAACGACGGCTGGACCAGCGGCAAGGTGCTCGGCTCCCTGATCGCCGGGCTCGTGCTGCTGGTGGCGTTCGTGCTGTGGGAACTGCGTGCCCGGACGCCGATGCTGCCGATGCGGCTGTTCGCCAACCGGGCCTTCAGCGCCGTCAACGTCACCAGCATGCTGATGTTCGCGGCCATGTTCGGACTGGTCTTCCTGCTCACCCAGTTCATGCAGAACATCCAGGGCTTCTCGCCGCTGGAGGCGGGTGTGCGGATGCTCGCGTGGACGGCGATGCCCGTGGTGATCGCCCCGCTCGCGTCCTTCCTGACCGCCTGGATCGGCAACCGGCTCGTGGTGGCGCTGGGGCTGCTGGCCGAGGCCGTCGCGCTCGGCTGGCTCGCCTCGGTGACCGAGGTGCACACCGAGTACACCGACCAGGTGCCCGGCCTGGTGCTGGGCGGCATCGGGCTCGGACTGTTCTTCGCGCCGACCGCCGAGATGGCGATGAACGTCGTCAAGCCGCGCGAGCAGGGCATCGCCTCCGGCGCCAACAACACCTTCCGCGAACTCGGCGGTGTCCTCGGCGTCGCGGTCCTCACCTCGATCTTCACCTCCTACGGCGGCTACGGCACCCCGCAGCAGTTCGTCGACGGGCTGGTGCCCGCCACCTGGGCCGGGGCCGGATTCGCCGCGCTCGGCGTGCTGGCGATGCTCACCGCGCCGCGCCGCTCCAAGCAGAGCCGGACGGTCGAGACGGCCCGGGGCTCCTCCGCCCGCGAAACCGACGCGAGCGCGTCTCCCGAGGCCGGCGGGTCGGCCGAGCGGGAGAAGAGCGGGGCCGGCAGCGCCGCGCGGCGGCGATGACGTACGAGCGAATCGGACGACACGGCGACTGGGGGACCTGAGATGTACGACGTCATCGTGGTCGGGGCACGCATCAGCGGTGCCGCCACGGCCATGCTCCTGTCGAGGGCCGGACACAAGGTCCTCCTCCTCGACCGCGCCGTCTTCCCCGGCGGGAAGGCCGCCGCGACCAACCTGGTGCACCCGCCCGGCATCCTCCGGCTCAAGCGCTGGGGGCTCTTGGAGCAGCTGAAGGCCACGGGCTGCCCGCCGATCCGCGAGTACGGCCTGCAGAGCGGCCGGGCCCGGCTGATGGCCCCGCTGCCCGCGGCCGACGAGGTCGACGAGGCGTACTCCCCGGACCGGACCGCCCTGGACCGGATCCTGCTGGATGCCGCGATCGCGTCCGGCGCGGAGTTCCGCGAGGGCTTCTCCGTGCGGGACCTGTGCACCGACGAGGCCGGCACCGTCACCGGCGTCCGGGGAGAGACCGAGGACGGCACCGCGGTGACCGAGCACGCCCGGCTCGTGGTGGGCGGCGACGGCTCCAACTCCACCGTCGCCCGCCTGACCGGCGCCGAGAAGTACGGCGCCCGGCCCGTCCTCAACAAGAGCCACTGGGCGTACTGGGAGGGCCTGCCGCACGACGGCCGGGTCCGCACCCACCGGCACGCCCGCAAGCACACCTTCACCTGGCCCACCCACGACGGCCTGACGATCGTCGGAGTCGCCCAGCCCACCGGGGACTTCAAGGCCGGCGCCCAGGAGGAACGCGACCGGACGGTCATCGACGCCTTCGAGGCCGTCGACCCCGAGTGGGCCGCCGCCCTGCGCGACACCCGGCGCACCGGCCGCTGGATGACCGGATCCGTGCCCAACTTCCTGCGCCGCTCCCACGGCCCGGGCTGGGCCCTGGTCGGCGACGCCGGCTACACCCGCGACCCCATCACCGCCGCCGGCATCAGCGACAGCCTGCGCAGCGCCGAACTCCTGGCGGACGCCGTCGACACCGCGTGGTCGCGGCAGGGCGGCGCCGGACTGCCCGAGGCGCTCGCCCGCTACGGCAGGCGGCGGGACGACCTGGTCAGGGGCCACTACCGGTACACCTGCGACCACGCGGCCATCGCCGATCACAGCCCCGAGGAGGTCGAGTTCATCGAGGCGATGAGCCGCAGCGCCACACACGGCCGCGACATGGTCGGTGTCTTCGCCACCATCGTGGACCCCGCGCGGTTCTACTCCGCAGCCAACATGCACGCCCTGCTGGACCACGTGGCCCCTGGCCCGGACACCAGCTGGAAGGTGCGCATGGTGCGCTGGCTGGTGCGCGGAGCACCACGGCACATCCCCCCGGCCCGCCGGGCCGGCGACCGGCTGATCGCCGGGAACCTGGGCTCCATGGGCCAGTACCTGCTGGACAGCACCCGGCATCGGCCGGCCGGGCCCGCGCCCGTATAGCGGGCCCGTGGCGGCCGACCGGCCACGACCTTCGACACACCCGCGAGAAAGGGAAGTTCCGCCATGCCCGAAAACACCTCCACCGCCTTCCTCCTGCCCGGCCAGGGCGGCTTCGACGGCGCCGCGCTGCGCCGGGCCGACGCCACCCACCCCCAGGTCCGGCGGGTCTTCGAACGCCTCGACGCCGAGACCGAGAAGCTGTTCTCCCGCCGTATCAGCGACCTCGTCCTCGCCCCGGGCGAGGCCGGTCTGCGCGACCTGCTCGCCCGCGACTCCTGGATGTCCCAGGTCGCCATCTACGGCGCCGGCCTCGCCGCCCACGAGATCCTCACCGACCACGGCGTCCGCCCGGACGTGCTCGCCGGACACAGCCTCGGCGAGATCACCGCCCTCGTCGCGGCAGGTGCCTTCTCGGTGGAGGACGGGGTGCGGATCGTCGCGCAGCGCGTCGCGGTCATCGAACGCCACGACGGGATCGACGGCCGCATGGTGGCCCTGTCCGCCGGGGCGGACCGGGTGCGGATGCTGCTGGGACTGCTGGACGAACCGCTGCTGGCGGTCGCCACCGAGAACCACGACGAGCAGACCGTGGTCAGCGGACCCGACGCCGCCCTGGACCAGGTGACGGCCATCGCCGCGCAGCTCGGCATCGGCGCCATCGAGATCGACGCGCCCTTCCCCTTCCACACCCCGGCCCTCGCCCCCGCCGCGCCCGAGTTCGAGGCGTATGTCCGCACGCTGGAGCAGCACCCGCTGCGCGGGCGCGTGTACTCGCCGATCCTCCAGCGCCACTACGAGCCCGGCGAACCGCTCGCGGGCCGGCTCGCGGACCACTTCGTCCAGCCCGTGCGGTTCGCGGCGGCGGTGCGCCGGCTGCACGGCGACGGTGTCACCACGTTCGTCGAGGCGGGCGGACGCCCCGCGCTGTCCAAGCTGGTGACCCGGCTGACGCGCGGCTCGGACGTCCGCTCCCTGGCGACCCTCGCCCTCGACGACGGCGATCGGCTCGCACTGGACACCACGCTCCGCGAACTGCGCGCGGCGGGCCTGGCCGACCCGGGCCCGGGGGGCTCGGGCCTCGCCGAACTGCTCGCCCCGTCCGTGCCGTCCGAGCTCTTCGACGCGTACTGGAAGGCGCACGGGCACGAGGTCAGGGAGCGGATCCGGATGGATCTGCGGGCCTTCGGGGACGGGCAGGAGAAGCCGGAGCCGCAGCGGGAGACGGAGCAGGCCGGGAAGCCCGAGCCCGAGCCCGAGCGGGCCCCGGCCCCGGCGTCCTCCGCGCCTGCGAACGCCGCTCTCGACCGGGACGAGGTGTTCGCCGAGCTGCGGACCCTGTACGCGCAGGCGCTGGAGTACCCGGAGGAGGTCTTCGAGGCCGGGGTGCAGCTGGAGGCGGAACTCGGCGTCGACTCCGTCAAGCAGGTGGAGCTGCTGTCGCGGGTGTCGCAGCGCTACGGGCTGCCGCCGCGCGAGGCCGACTTCCGCCTGGACCCCTACAACACGCTCGACACCATCGCCGACTTCGTGATCGCGGAGCTGGACCGGCTCGCCGAGCCCCAGCCGGTCGGCTGAACCGGACCGGCGACGGTCCCGGTCACCGCCTGACGCACCTCTGGAAGAAGGACACGTATTTCATGAGCGACCTCACCGGCAAGGTGGCGCTGGTAACCGGCGGGTCGAGGGGGATCGGAAAAGCCATCGCGCGGGATCTCGCCGCGCGCGGCGCCGACATCGTCCTCAACTACTTCCACTCGCACGACCAGGCCAAGCAGACCCGCGACGAGCTCGTCGCCGAAGGCGCCCGGGTCGACCTCGTACGGGCCTCGGTGGCCCGGCAGGAACAGGTCGACCGGATGTTCCAGGAGATCGACGAGCTGCACGGACGGCTCGACATCCTCGTCAACAACGCGGCGAACGGCGCCCTGCTGCCGCCGGACGAGGTCACCGAGACGCACCTGGACAAGGCGATCGAGACCAACTACAAGGGCGGGCTGCGCTGTGCCCGGGCCGCCGCGCCGCTCATGGCGCGTGGCGGCGGCGGCTCCATCGTCACCGTCTCCGCGCTCGGCGGCTCCCAGATGGTGATGGCCAACTACTCGGCGTGCGCCCCGGCGAAGGCCGCCGCGGAGGCCGCCTCCCGGTATCTCGCCGTGGAGCTGGCGCCGTTGGGCATCCGCGTCAACATCGCCTCCGCCGCCATGCTGAGCAGCGAGGTGGCGGACAAGTTCCCCGACGCCGGACCGATGCAGGACGTCATCGAACGGGCCACGCCCTGGGGGCGGCTCGGCAGCCCCGAGGAGTTCGCCGCGCTCGTCTCCTTCCTGGCCTCCGACGACGCCCGCTGGATCACGGGGCAGGTCGTCCTGGCGGACGGCGGCCTCACACTGGGCGCGGCGCTGCTCTCGCCGCCGCGGCAACCCGCGGAGCAGCCCATGGCGGAGTCCGGGGCACGCGCGGAGTCCGAGGTGCTGGCGGGGTCCGGGGTACCCGCGGGGTCCGAGGCGCTGGCGGGGTCCGTGGCGCTGGCGGGGTCCGGGGTACCCGCGGGGTCCGAGGCGCTGGCGGGGTCCGGGGCACGCGCGGGGTCCGGGGCACGCGCGGGGTCCGAGGCACCCGCGGAGCCCGTGGAATCCGCGGAGCCCGTGGAATCCGTAGAGCCGGAGGAATCCGCCGAGTCCGGGGACGACGCCATCGCCGTCGTCGGCATGGGCATGGCCGTCGCCGGTGCCAACAGCCCCGACGAGTTCTGGAAACTGCGTACGACCGGGGACGAGCTGTTCGTCAAGGTCCCCCGGGACCGCTGGCGGCACGACAGCTTCCACTCGGCGGACCTGTCCGCCGAGGACAAGGCGTACGCCGAACAGTGCGTGTTCATCACGGACTTCGAGGCCGCCGACGGCGCCCTCGCGGGCATGCCCGGCGGCCCCGGTGAGCAGGAACTGACCACCCAGTGGCTGCGCCACAGCCTGGTGCAGGCGCTCGACGGCGTCAGCCGCCGGGACGACGACCGGTGCTCCTTCGTGATCGGTTACACCCCGGACGGCAGCCAGCACCTGGAAGAGGCCGGCGTCCTGCAGAGCGCGACCCGCCTGACGCACGGCATCGTCGACGACCTCGGCCTGCCCGACGAGGAGCGGGACAAGCTGCGCGACGGCATCGACCGGACCCTCGCCGAGCGGTACCGGCGCGGCGCCGGCTCCCCGTCCCGCTTCCTGCCCCACCGGGTCGGCGAGGTGGCCATGGACGGTGTCCTGCCGGCGTCCACCGAGCTTCACATGGTCGACACCGCGTGCTCCTCGTCCCTGTACGCCGTCGACATCGCGGCCAAGGGCCTGCTCATGGGCAAGCAGGACATCGCCGTGTGCGGCGGGGCGTTCGCGCTGGCGCCGCGCGGCACGGTGCTGTTCTCCAAGCTCCAGGGCCTGTCGAAGCGGGGCACCGTCCACGCCCTCGACGAGAGCGCCGACGGCGTGATCTTCGCGGACGGTGCGGCCCTGGTCGTCCTCAAGCGACTGAGCAGGGCCCGCAAGGACGGCGACCGGGTGCTCGGGGTGCTGCGGGCCTTCGGCTCCTCCTCCGACGGCAAGGGCAAGGCGATCTACGCCCCGAACGCCGCCGGGCAGGGCCTCGCCGTGCAGCGGGCCCTGGAGGGCGGCGAGGTCGACAGCGCCGACGTGCGGTGGATCAACGCGCACGCGACCGGTACGCCCGCCGGTGACCTGGAGGAGTTCACCACGCTGCGGGAGCACTTCGGCACCTCCACGCCGACGGCCGTCACCTCCAACAAGTCGCTGCTCGGCCACACCGGCTGGGCCGCGGGCGTCGTCTCGCTCATCGAGAACCTGAAGGGCCTGGAGCACGACACCATTCCGGGGCAGTACCGCCTCGACACGCCCCGGGCCGACTTCCGGCTGGACGACACCGGCCTGGAGGTCACCTCGCGGCCGAGGCCCTGGACGGCCGACGGGGAGCGGCCCCGGCTGGCGGCGGTGTCCGGGTTCGGTTTCGGCGGTACGAACGCCCATCTCATCGTCTCCGAGGACCGCGGCGCCGAACCGGAACAGGTGCGGCCCCCCACGACCAAGGCACCGGCGGCCGACAGCCGGGTGGCCCTCGTGGGCTGGTCGGCGCATCTGCCCGGACTGGAGGGACGGGAGGACGTGACGCGCTGGCTGGAGGGCGGCGACGGGCCGCTCGACAGCTTCGGGGCGGACTATCCGGTACCGCCGTTCAACCGGGTCCGGCTGCCCCCGAAGACGATCCGCGCGCTGGACCGGTGCCAGCTGATGATCCTGGAGTGCGCGCACGAACTGCGCGACCGGATGCCGGACTTCTGGAGCGGACAGGCCGCGAAGACCGGGGTGTTCGTCGGGCACATGGGGCCGACGAGGGCGGCGATGCACTACGCCAACCGCTGCTACCTGGACGACGTCGGGGAGGCCCTCGCCGCCTCGCCCCCGGCCGGGTCCGCCGAGGTTCCGCGCGTGCTGGACCGGCTGCGCGAGCAGGTGCGGTCGATGATCCCGGAGTCCAACGAGGACTCCTTCCCCGGCCAGATGCCCAACATCATCTCCGCCCGGGTCGCGAACTACTTCGACCTCAACGGCGCGAACATGACCGTGGACTCGGGCTTCGCCTCGGCCCTGTCGTCCCTCACCCTGGCGAGCCGCTATCTGCGCACCGGGGAGCTGGACTTCGCCCTGGCCGGCGGCATCAACGGCAACAGCCTCCCCGAGTACCGCTCCCTCATCGGCGACCTGCTCCCGGACGACCGGGCGGAACTCGCCGAGGGTGCCTTCCTGTTCGCCCTGACGACCGAGGAGCGGGCCCGGAGCGCGGGCCTGACCGTGCTCGCCTACGTCGACGAGACCGTCGACGAGACCGTACGGGAGACGCCCGCGCGTGAACCCGTCCTGTGCGGCCCCGACGCCCCGGAGAACGCCCGCTACCTGGGCGCGTCCGGCGGCCTGGCCGTCCTGCGTGCCCTGCACGGACCGGCGGGCCGGGCGACCGTGTCCGGCGGCGGCGACGCCGGCAGGCCGGGAGCGAGCGTCCACCTGACGATCCCGGGCCCGACGGACGTCACCCCCGGCACTCCGTCCGCCCTCCTGCGCGCGCCCTTCCGCTCCACCACCCACACCGAGGCCGGCGACCCGCTGTGCGTCCGCCGCTTCGTGCCGGTGCTGGAGGAGACGCCCGCGAAGCCGGTGCGTGAGAAGGTGCCGTTCCTGCCGGACGGGGCCGTGGTCGTCACCGACGCCCCCGATCTGGTGGCCCGGGCCGCCGGTCCGGAGACCCGGCTCAGGGTGCTGTCCACCACGCCGCTCGACGACCGGGGCCGCCCCGGCTGGCACCATCTGCCCCGGGTCACTCCGGAAACGGTCCGCGAGGCACTCTCGGGAAGCGCGCCCGGGCCGGTCACGCACCTGCGGGTGCTGAGCGACCTCGCCCGCGCCGTACCGCCGGACGCGGACGCCCTCGCCTCGGACACCGCACCGCCCCTGACGGCCCTGCACGACGCCGTGTACCTGGCCGTCCAGCAGACCTACGACGATCTGGCCCGGCCCGGTGCCGATCTGACGATGCTGCTGCTGGGCGCCGTACGGGACGGCACCCCGCACCCCTGCTCGGGCCTGTTCACCGGCCTGCTGAAGAGCGCGGGCCTGGAGCTGGCCGAGGGCGGCAGCCTCGCGTTCCTCACCTCCGGGACGGACGTGACGGCGGCGGTCCACGGCGTCGAGGAGGAGAGCCGGGCCGAGCGGGACTTCCCCGTGGTCGTGGAGAGCGGCGGAGCACGCCTTACCCCGCGGCTGCGCGAGGAACCGGTCGAGCTGGAGGAGGCGACGCCGGCCGCGCTGGACCGGGACTCCGTGATCGTGGTGGCCGGGGGGACCCGGGGCATCACCGCGGAGGTGGCCAAGTCCCTCGCCAGGGAGTTCGGCCCGCGCATCCACGTCCTCGGCAGCAACGACCTCGACGCCTACCCGGCGTCCGTCTTCGAGGGCACCGACGAGGAGTTCGCCGCCGGCCGGGCGAAGTACATCACCGCCGAACTCGGCAAGGGCGGCGGCCGTAGCGTCGCGAGCATCACCAAGGACTTCGACCGGATGCTCAACGCCCGCGAGTCCCGCGCGAATCTGCGCGAGATGGCGGAGCACAGCGGCACCGAGCGCGTCACCTACCGCGCCTGCGACATGCGCGATGGAGCCGAGGTCGAGAAGGCCCTCGGCGAGATCCTCCGGACGGAGGGACGGGTCGACCTGCTCGTCAACGCCGCCGGGCTCCAGCGATCGGCGCTCATCAAGGACAAGGACTTCGCGGAGTTCACCGCCATCCGGGATCTGAAGGTGGCGTCGTACCGGAACCTGAAGTACGCGCTGCGCGACGCCCCGCCGCGGCTGTGGTGCAACTTCGGTTCGCTGCTGGGCTGGTTCGGGCAGCTCGGCGAGGCGGACTACGCCGCCGCCAACGACTTCCTGGGCACGGCGGCCGGTCATGCGACGGCCACCTCGGACCACCCGGAGGTCACCATCGGCTGGACGCTGTGGGCGGGCGTCGGCATGGGCGCCGGGGAGTTGACGAAGGCGTACTACGAACGGGCCGGCTCCTACAGCAGCATGCCGGTGCCCGAGGGCGTCCACCACTTCGTGCAGGAACTGCACGCGCCCGTCCGGCGCCCCTCGGTCGTGCACCTCGGCGAAGCGGAAAAGGCCACGGTGGAGAAGTTCTACCCCGGCTATCTCGCGCAGGCGCCGGCGGAGCGGCCCGGGGAGCCCGGGGGGTTCTTCCTGCGGCGCGAGGTGTCCTCGGACGGCCGGTCGGCGGAGTTCGAGTGCCTCTTCGACCTGCGCACGGACGGCTATCTGGAACACCACACCGTGCGCGGCGAACCCACGCTGCCCGGCACGTTCGTGACCGAGCTGGCGGCCGAGGCGGCCCGTCGCCTCGTGCCGGGCCGGCGGGTGGTGGCCTTCGAGGACGTGACGTTCGAGCACTTCCTGCGGGTGTACCGCGACGTCCCCACGGCACCGAAGCGCATCACGGCCGAGGTCGTCGAGGACGAGGGGCGCGAGGGGGGCGAGACCACGGTCGTCCAGGTCCGGGTCCTGGAGGACGTGGTGGCGCCCAGTGGCGTCGTACTCGTCAAGGACAGGCCGCACTTCACGGCCCGTGTGCTCATGGCGGACGCGTATCCGCACGCCCCGCGCTGGGACGCCTGGGACCACGCGGACGACACTCCCGTCCCCGACCCGTACCACCAGCCGGGCTCCCCGGTCCGGCTGAGCGGACCGTTCGTCTCGACGAGCGGCACCGCCGTCCACCCCCGGGGCAAGAGGGCCCGCTACGACCTCTCCCTCCCCTCGGACGAACCGCACTGGCAGGGGTTCTCCGTGCCGTGCGTCCTGCTGGACGGACTGGCCCGGGTCGGGGTGCTGGACCTGCCGGACGACCGGCGGATGCCGGTCGCCGCGCCCCTGTCGATCCGCCGTATCGACCTCTACGAGGAGGCGAACGACCACACCCTGTCCACCGGCCCCGACCCCATCGGCCTGTACGCCACACCTCCCGGGTTCGGCCTGGCCGCCGAGCGGGTCGAGAACCGGTTCGTCGCGGCCCGGCCGGACGGCCGGATGGTCCTGCAGATGAAGGACCTGCGCGCGGCCCTGATCGGCTACGTCGACGCCGACCCGGCATGACCGGCCCGACCAGGAAGGAACACGCACCCATGCAGACCTCCCCGCCCGGGGCGGAGCCCGAGGACCCGTCGGTACAGCCGACAACCCGGATGGTGTGGCGCCCGGCCGCCCTGCCACCCCTCACCGGGGTGGCACCCGCCCTGTCCGGCATGCGGGTCCTCCTGCTCGCCTGCGACGACACGACCGCCGACCGAGTCGCACACGAACTGACCACACACGGCGCCCACGTACACCGCCACACCCCCACCACCCGCACACCGGTCCCCGGCCCGCCCGTACCGGCCCCGGGCGCACCCGTACGGCCTCCCGGCGTGCCCGATCCGGACCCTCGCGCGCCCGCACAGGCTTCCGGCGTGCCAGAACCGGCCCCCGGCGCATCCGCACAGGCTCCCGGTGCGCCCGCGCTGGTCCCGGGCCCACCCGCACCGGCCCCGGGCGCACCCGAACGGCCTCCCGGCGTGCCCGATCCGGACCCCCGTGCGCCCGCACAGGTTTCCGGCGTGCCCGATCCGGACCCCCGCGCGCCCGCACAGGTTTCCGGCGTGCCCGATCCGGCCCCCCGTGCGCCCGCACAGGCTTCCGGCGTGCCAGAACCGGCCCCCGGCGCATCCGCACCGGCCTCCGGCGGTGACGGGCCCGTGGACGCGATCGTCGATCTCACGGTGACCGGCGTCTCGCACAGGCACGGTGCGGCCGATCTGGACCGTGTCTGGCGTGAGCCCCTGTTGCGGACCGTCGCCGCGTTGCGGGGGCAGTACGACGACTGGTCGGGCGAGACCTCCGCCCGGCGGCTGTTCTATCTGGCCGTCACCTGTCTCGGGGGCGGTATGGGCCACCACCCCGACGACGACCTGGCGCAGCCGCTGGGCGGCATCTGGGCGGGTCTGGCCAAGACGCTGCACCGGGAGTTCCCCAACTGCAACGCCCGGGTCGTCGACGTCGGGCCGTCCTCCGTCGACGACCTGCCCGGCATCGTCGCGAGCGAGCTGGGCCGGCCGGGGGAGATCGAGGTCGGCCACCGCGAGGGGCGGCGACTGACCCTGTCGCCCGCCGCCCGGCCCGTCGGCCCGCCCGCGCTGGACCTGGGCGAGGGCGACTGCGTCCTGATCTCGGGCGGCGGCCGGGGCATCGGCTGGGAACTGGCCCGTACGCTCGCCGAACGGCACGGTACGCGGGTCCTGGTGACCGGCCGGGAGCCGTTCCCCTCCGAGGGCGAACCCTGGTTCGGCGTGGACGAGGCGGAGCTGAAGGAGTACGAGAAGCGGCTGTGGTCGGGCAGCGGCCGGGGCCGCCCGCTGCCCGAGATCCGCCGCGACATCGCCCGCACCCGCCGCCTGTGGGAACTCGCCCGCAACATCACCGCCGCACAGAAGCGCGGACTGCGCATCGAGTACGTGCGCTGCGACTTCACCGACCCCGAGCAGGTGCGGGACCTGGTGCGGCGGGAGGGCGACGCCCTCACCGGCGTCGTGCACAACGCGGGCGTGGACCACGCGGCCCGGCTGCCCAAGAAGTCCGACGACGACATCCTGCGGACGGTGGGGACGAAGATCGGCAGTTTCCTCCACCTCTTCGGCGAACTCGAGGGCAGCAGGCTCAAGTTCTTCTGCAACGTGGGCTCGCTCACCGGGCGCCTTGGCGGCATGGTCGGCCAGCTGGAGTACGCCGCGGCGAACGAGGGCCTGGCCCGGCTCGGCCGGTGGGCGGAGCGCCGCGCGGACTTCCCGGTGATGACGCTCGCCTGGCCGACCTGGGACCGCATCGGCCTCATCGCCAACTTCGCGGCGACCCGCCGCTACATGGCCCCGCTCGGCGTGGCCGACGGACTCGCCAAGTGGCAGGACGAGCTGCTGGCCGGCTCCACCGGTGAGATCACCTTCGTCGGGCCGCTCGGCGACGCGATCGACCCCGGGCAGGCCACCGGCTACCCGGTCGTTCCCGATCTGCCGGGACACTCCGAGGTCTATCCGAAGATCCACCACCTCGGGGAGGTGACCTCCTGGGAGCCGCACACCCGCCTGGTGTCGCGGGTCCGGTTCGACCGGGACACCACACCGGTCCTGACGGACTTCCTGGTGGACGGCGCGGAGGCGGTCCCGGTGAGCCTGCTCCTGGAGAACGCGCTGCGGGGCGCGGAGTGGATCGTGCCCCCGGACTTCCCGGAGCTGGAGGCCGAGTGTCTGGAGGACATCGTCGTCCCTCTCGACCTGCTGAAACTCCACGGCCCGGCGACGGTCCTGGAGCGTGAGGTCCGGGGCGTCTACGAAGGGCGTTCCTGGACCGTGGAGGTCCGCTTCCGGCGGCCGGGCGAACCGGAAGCCCCGGGCGCCGAGGCGAGGGTCCGCCTCCGCTACACGCCCGGGCCCGGGGAGACCCGCTCGCCCGCCCCGCCGCGCAGCGGCATCACCCCGATGACGACCTGGCGTTCGGGGCCCGCGCGGTTGCGCTGGCGGTCCTCGGTGGTGCCCCGCGCGCGCTGGACCAGGGGCGAGCGGGGCCGCTGGGAGGGCCGGGTACGCCCCTGCGCGCCCGGCGACCTGTGGGCGACACCCGCCGCCCCGCGCACCGCCCTCGCGGTGTCCGCGCTGGAGAACGTGGTGCGGCTGTGCGCGCGGCAGGGGCCGGGGCTCTCGGTCGCGGTGGACCCGCTGACCGTCGGCCGCGTCACCCCGCACGACCCCGAGGACGGCGACTCCCTCATCGAGGGGGACCCCGTCCTCGGCACCTGGAAAGTGAAGAACGCCTCGACCGGTGCCCGTGTCATGACGCTGACCGGATTCGAGGGCCCGGTCCCGGCCGGCTGAATTCCCGCAGAAAAGGAGCGCGAGAAAATGTCCGACACCCTGAAGAACAAGGCCGTTCTGGAGCGCTACTACGAGGAGTGCCTCAACAAGGGGAACCTCGACGTCATCTACGAGGGCGCGGCCCCCGACCACATCAGTCACGGCACCGCCCCGAACAGCGAGGAGGGCGTGGAGCACCTGAAGGAATGGGTGCGGATCCAGCGCGCTTCCTTCCCCGATCTGCATGTCACGGTGGACGACTGGATCCTGGAGGGCGACAAGGTCGTCAGCCGGTTCACCGCGCGGGGAACCCATACCGGGGAGCCGTACGAGGGGATTCCGGCGCAGGGGCGTGAATTCGCCGTTCCGGGAATCGTCATCGACGCGTTCCGGGACGGGGTGATCGTGGAGAGCTGGTTCTCGCTCGACGCGTTCGACCTCGCGAAGCAGCTGGGCGCCTTCGGCTGACCACGGCGGCGGCCCCCGGCGCCCCGGGCGAGGGGCGCCGGGGGCCGGCCGGGGCCGTCGTCACGCGGTACGGGCCGCCCGCGCGGACGCGTCCGTGATGGGCTCGGCATGGGCCTCGGCGTTGCCGGAGGCGGCGATGCGGTCCAGGGCACGCTGCAGGACGACGGTGTCCTCCAAGGTGTGGATCTCGGTGATGCGCCCCCACTTGAGATACATGAACTGCGTCATCACGTTGTCGTAGCGGGAGCCGTCCGGCAGCGGGCCGCCGATCCGGACGCGGGTGGCGACCTTCGTCAGCCAGGGGCCGCCGGAAATGATGATCTCCAGTGGCTCGAACTCCGCGTCGGGAATGAGGCGGAAGACCCGCTGCCACCACAGGCTCATGGATTCGACGGTATGCCGCTCACCGGAGAGCGCGTGCTCCCCGTAGAAAACATAAGTGAATTCCGGTGCGAGCGTGTCCACCATGGACTGCCAATTGCCGGAGTTGATGTCGGAAAACGCCTTGCGCAGCTTCGCTGCCACGATCCGGTGATACATATCCGCCTCCTTTCCGAAATGCCCCGCCCGAAACGGAAGATGAGGGAGACCTTGCCCACCGAGACCTTGCCCACCGAGACCTTGCCCACCGAACCGAGCCCGGTACTGATCACGGGCTGCTCATCCGGAATCGGCCGTGCCTGCGCGCTCAGGATGCACCGCGCGGGAATGACCGTGTACGCCACCGCACGCAGGCCCGAGACCCTCTCCCGACTGGCCGACGAGGGCATCCGCACCCTGCGGCTCGACGTCACCGACGAGGACAGCATGCGCGCGGCCGTCGACGCCGTCGAGGCCGAGCACGGGTCGGTGGGCACGCTCGTGAACAGCGCGGGGTTCGCCGCCTCCGGAGTCGTGGAGGAGATCGGACTGTCAGAGATGCGGCGGCAGTTCGAGACGAACGTGTTCGGGCTGGCCCGTCTCAGCCAGCTGGTCCTGCCCGGGATGCGGGCCGCCGGGCGGGGCACCGTCGTCAACATCTCCTCGATCTTCGGCCGCTACGCGGTCCCCGGCGGCGGCTTCTACCAGGCGTCCAAGCACGCCGTCGAGGCGCTGAGCGACGCGTTGCGGCTGGAGACGGCCGGCTTCGGCGTCAAGGTGGTCGTCATCGAGCCGGGGCCGGTGCGCACCACCAACTTCGGCGCGACGTACGTGGACAACCTCCCCTCCGTCAGCGCGGTGTACGACGAGTTCCGGCAGCGCACCGCCGAGTACTTCGAGGCCATCTACACCGGCAGCCGCCGCACCCTGGCGGGCACCTTCGCCGTCCAGGCCGACGACGTCGCCCGCGTCGTGACCCGCGCGGCCCGCACCCGGCGTCCCCGCGCCCGCTACACCGTCGGCTTCCTCGCCCGGAGCACCATCGCGCTGCGCCGCCTGGCCCCGGACGTGGTCTTCGACCACCTCTTCGTACGGCGCGCGTTCCCGGTGCCGCGTGGCGGCCCCCGGCGGACGGCGCCCCTGACCCGAACCGCTCCCGCAGGTAAGGACTTTCGATGAACACCCTCACCGCCACCCCCGCCCCCACGGCCCCCCGTACCGCCCCCGGCCCGAAGGGCGCTCCCGTCCTCGGCAGCCTCGGCCCGTGGCGCCGCAACACCGCCGAGTTCCTGCTCGGCCTGCAGCGCGACCACGGCGAGCTGGTCCGGATGCGGCTCGGGCCGATGACGGTCCACCAGGCCACCAGCCCCGACGCGGTCCGCAGGGTGCTGGTGGAGAACAACGCCAACTATGTGCGCGGGCCGCTGTACGAGCAGTTCGGCGTGGTCATGGGCAAGGGCCTGCTGACCACGGACGGCGAGTTCTGGCGCGGGCACCGCCGGGCGGTGCAGCCGGTGTTCCTGAAGAACGCGGTCACCGACATCGTCCCCAACATCGTCGAGGCGACGACCGAGATGCTCGACGAGTGGGAGGCGAGGGCCGCGCGCGACGAGCCGGTGGACCTGATGGCCGAGATGCTGCGGCTCACCCTGGTCACCCTCAGCCGATCGCTGTTCGCCTACGACATCAAGCCCGACGCGCCCGCGCTGAAGCGGATCGTCGACGACGTGGTGGAGGTGATGTTCCGGCGGGGCACTCCGTCCGAGATGCTGCCGTCCTGGCTGCCGACCGCACGCAACCGCAAGATCGCGAACATCCACCAGATCTTCGACAAGGTCGTCGCGGACGTCCGGGAGAACTACGCGCGGACCGGCGAGGGCCCGCTGATCGCCCTGATGGAGCAGGCCGAGGACCCGGCGACCGGGGAGCCGTGGACCGACCGGCAGCTGCGGGACGAACTGCTCACCATCTATCTGGCGGGCCACGAGACCACGGCCGTCTCCCTGTGCTGGACGCTGCTGTCGATCGCCAACCATCCGCAGGTGCAGGAGGAGCTGGACGAGGAGATCGGCCGCGAGCTGGGCGGCGCCACCCCCGACGCGGACAGCGCGGCCGGGCTGACGTACACGCGGATGGTGGTGGACGAGAGCCTGCGGATGTACCCGCCGATCTGGATCTTCCCGCGCGCGGCCGTCGGAGCCGACACCCTCGACGGGTACGACATCGAGGCCGGCTCGTCGATCCTGCTCTCGCCGCTCGCCTCGCACCACAACCCGCGCCACTGGGACAACCCGGTGGCCTTCGACCCCTACCGCTTCACCCCGCAGGCCGTGCGGGAGCGCCCGCGCATGGCGTACTTCCCCTTCGGGGCGGGCCCGCGGCAGTGCGTCGGCAACGCCATGGCGCTGCTCGAACTGCGGATCATCGTGGCGATGATCAACCAGCGCTTCAAGCTCAACCTCGTGCCCGGCGCCGCCCTGGGCTACGGCTCTCCCGTCATCTCCCTGCGGCCCCTGCGGGACGTGACGGTCCGTCTGCGCTCACGCGAGCACAAGCCGCACACCGTGACCCCGGTGACGTCCGACGCCACCACCGCGTCACCCACCGGGGGCTCGACGTGCCCCTACGGCGCGGGGGGCGCCTAGCCGCCGAACCCGCCCGGGGCGGCCGGCGCTTCAGTGCCCGGTGCCGCGCCCGGTCCCGGCCGGCAGCGGGGGCTCCGTCTCGATGACGTGGGCGGCCATGCGCGGCACGCAGGTGATGGTCCTCGCCAGGGAGGGCCTCGGCCGGGCCGGAGCGCAGGGCCCAGTCCTCCACGCCGACGCGCAGCGCGGTGTTCGGCATGCCCGCCTCCATACGGACCGCGAGGTCGCCGGCGGGCCGGTCCGTGCGGTCGGCGATCAGCGCGGCGAACGCGGCCTCCGCGTCGTGGTGTGCCGCCGGCCGGACGGCCCGCAGCCCCGGCTCGTCCCGGCACTGCCGGACGAGATCGCGCAGTGTCCGGGCCCGTGGCCCCATGGCGTCGTGCTGCCTCACCCGGCCTCCTCTGGCGTCAGCCGCCTTCCCCCGGCGTCACCAGTCCCGCCTCGTACGCCACGATCACCGCCTGCGCCCGGTCGCGGACTTCCAGCTTGGTGAAGAGGCGGTTGATGTGGGTCTTGACCGTGTGGTCGGTGATGGTGAGGTGGTCGGCGATGTCCGCGTTGGAGTGGCCCTGGGCGATGAGGAGGAGGACCTCGATCTCGCGGGCCGTGAGGCGGTCCAGGAGGGGCCCCGGGGTGGTGACCGGGCGGCGGGGGGCGAACTCGGAGATGAGGCGGCGGGTGATGCCGGGGGCGAGCATGGCGTCACCCGCGGCCACCACCCTTACGGCGTGCAGGAGTTCGGGGAAGGTGGCGTCCTTGAGGAGGAAGCCGCTGGCTCCGGCCGCGAGGGCGTCGAAGACGTACTGGTCGAGGTCGAAGGTGGTGAGCATCAGCGCCTTCGTGGCCCCCTCGGTCTCCCGGAGGATCGTGCGCGCCGCCTGGATGCCGTCCAGCCTGGGCATCCTGATATCCAGCAGGGCCACGTCGGGCCGGTGGGCCAGCGCGAGGGCGACGGCCTGTTCGCCGTCCTCCGCCTCGCCGACTACGTCGATGTCGTCCTGGGTGGACAGCAGGTTCACGAAGCCGGTTCTCACGACTGCCTGGTCGTCGGCCACGATCGCGCGGATCGGTTCCCCCGCCGTCACTCGTACACACCCTCCGCGAAGCTCTTCGCGCCCGCCCGCACCGGGAGTCCGGCCTCGACCAGGAAGCCGCCCCCGGGGCCGGCCGGCCCGCAGGCCAGACGTCCGCCGAGTAGCGTCGCACGCTCCCGCATGCCGCTCAACCCATGGCCGCCCGAGTCAAGTTGGCCCTTCTGAGGGCCCGGGCCGTCGTCGGCGATACGGACCCGCAGCTCGTCCTCCTCGTAGGTGAGGAGTATGTCGACCGCGGCGCCTCTCGCGTGGCGGCGGGCGTTCGTCAGGGCCTCCTGGACGATCCGGTAGGCCGTGAGTTCGAGGGACGGCGGGAGCACGGGGGGCCGGGTGCCCTCGGTGTGCAGGGTGACCACTCCGCCGGCCGACCGGTGGGCCTCCAGCAGGGCGTCCAGGGAGTCGAGCGTGGGCTGCGGCAGCACCGGGGCCGGGTCCTCGGAGCCGTCGTCCGCGTGCAGCACGCTGAGGAGCTGGCGCAGTTCGGTGAGGGCCGAGCGGGCGGACGAGGCGATCTGCTGGAAGCCGTCGCGCGCGGGCGGGGACAGGTCGGGCGTGGTGTACGTGGCGCTCTCCGCCTGGACCGCGATCACCGACACCGAGTGCGCCACGATGTCGTGCAACTCCCGTGCTATGGCCGCTCGTTCCTGGGCGGCGGCATGCCTGCGCTCCATGGCGATCAGCTCCCGCTGGGCCGTCTCCCGCGCCTGCCGGGACTCCTCCCGGCTGCGGAAGGCGTCCGCGATGCCGACCGTCGCCACGACGCCCACGGCCAGGACGAACGACTCCGTGAAGTACGACAGCGAGCCGTCGGCGCCCAGGGCGGGCGACCGGCCGCCGAGGTCGTACACGCCCGTCGCCACATGGCCCGCGTTGACGAGGAGCGAGCCCGTGATCGCGGCGGCGCTGAGCAGCGCCGGATGCAGGACGCGATGGCGCGCGAGGGTGTAGAGGCCCATGACCCCGGCCACCGCGACCGCCATCAGCAGCTCGGGCCGGAAGAGGAAGTTCAGCAGTGCCGCCGGTACCACCAGGAGTCCGAGCCGGGGTTCGCGCTGCCGCCACAGCAGCGGGAGCACCACGAAGGGCAGGGTCGCCAGCACCGTCGTCGAGGTGATGCGCGCGTGCAGGACCTCGGCCGCGGCCAGGAGGATCAGCAGGACGCCGGTGACGTACGGGTAGCGGGGGGAGCGCGGCCAGGCGGTGGGGCGCAGGGACGGCTTCTGACGCATCCCCACATTGTCGGCCAGAGGCCCTCCGGCTCGCGTCACCGTACGGGTTGACCCGGGTGCCGGGCGAGTACCACGGGTTGACGCCCAGGATCGGAATCCGGTGTGACGCTTCTCGACCGCCCCTTGCGAAGACTTGCCGGCAGTGGACCGACACCGGCAGGCAGGGGACAGGGGGAGCGGGATGCGGGGCGCTTCGAGAGGGCTGTTCGACTCGCCGGTGCCGTCGGCGGTAGCCGTGGGGACCGCCCGCCCCTGGGAGACGCTCTGTTGGACCGCCTGCGCGGTGTTCGCGCTGCTGCTCTCTCTACGCACGACCCTCACCCCGCACCAGGTGTGGGGCGCCTGCGCCGCCGCCGGATACGGACTCGCCGCGCTCGTCGCCCACTTCTCCGCGCGGCCCTGGGGCCGGGCGAGCGCGGCGGTGGCAGCCGTCGGGTCGGTGCTGGTGCCGCTGGCGTTCCTGGTCGCCGACGGGGCCCGGCAGCTGGAGGTCACGGTCGTGGAGCGGTCCGGCACGCTGCTGCTGAACTCCGGCACCCCGTACGTATCCGACCCGGCCGAACTGCGCGACTACAACCCGTACTTGCCCGGCATGGCCCTCTTCGGGCTGCCCCGGGCCGTCCTCGGTGACGTCCCGCTGGCGGACGCCAGGCTCTGGTTCGCGCTGGTGTCGCTCGGGGCGATGGGACTCGCGGCGCTGTTGTGCGGGGGGTCCCGGCCGTCCCGGCCCGGCTCCCTCCCGTGGTGGGCGGCCTCCCGGTCGTTCCGGCGCGGCACCGCCCTGCTGTCCTCGGGCGACCAGCCGTCCCGGCGGGTCTCCGCCTTGCTGTCCGCGGGCGACCGATCGACCCGGCGCGGCACTGTCCCGCTGTCCGCAGGTGAGCTGTCCGCGGGCGACCGACCGACTCGGCGCGGCACTGTCCCGCTGTCCGCGGGCGAGCTGTCAGCAGCCGAGCTGTCCGCGGGCGACCGGTCGGCTCGACGTGGCCCCGTGCGGTCTCTCCTCTGGCTCGCCGCGACCCCCGCAGTCGCCCTCCCCCTCGCCGTCGGTGGGGTCGACCTCCCGGTCATCGCCCTGATGTGTCTCGCGCTCGCCCTCGCGGGCCGGGGCGTCTCCGGCGCCGCCGGGCTCGCGCTCGGCGCCGCCGCGGCGCTGAAGTGGACCGCCTGGCCGCTGCTGCCCGTCGGGCTCGCGCTGCTCGCCGTGACCGCCGGCCGCCGGGCCGCTGTACGGGCCGGTGCCACGGCCGTCGGACTCGCCGTACTGGCCGTGCTGCCGGTCGCGCTCGCCGACCCGGGGGCGTTCGCCGAGCACGTGCTGCTCTTCCCGCTCGGCGAGGGGGCCACCGGGTCCCCGGCGACCAGCCCGCTCCCGGGCCACCTCCTGGCGACGTACGTGCCGGGGGGCTTCGCCCTCGCGGTGGCCGCGCTGGCGCTGAGCGCGCTCGCCCTGGCCGTGTTCCTCGTGACGCGCCCGCCGCGCAGCACCGTCGCCGCCGCCGACCGGCTCGCGCTGGGCCTCGGGATCGCCATGTGCCTGATCCCCGCCACCCGCTTCGGATACGTCGTCTACCCGCTCGTGCTGCTCGGCTGGTTCCGGCTCGTGCCGGCCGCCCGCCGTCCGGCCCGGCCAGGAGAAATGCCGTCCCATGCGCTCGGCGTACTTCGCGCTGTGCGCGCTCAGCCGCCGCGTGCGCCCCGCGCCCACCTGTTCACCGTGAAGCCGCTGGAGGACTGACCGGCCATGCCGCGCACGCTCGTCGTCACCAACGACTTCCCGCCCCGCCAGGGCGGCATAGAGACCTTCGTCCACGCCATGACGGTCCGCTTCCCGCCCGACCGGGTCGCCGTCTACACCTCCAGCACACCGGGCGACCGGGCCTACGACGCCCGGCTGCCGTTCCCCGTGGTGCGCGACCGCACCCACATGCTGCTGCCGACCCGGCGGGTGACCGCCCGTGCGGTGGAGCTGGCCTGCCGCTTCGACTGCGACAGCGTCTGGTTCGGGGCCGCCGCCCCGCTCGGGCTGATGGCCGGCGAACTGCGCCGCCGTACGGACGTCGAGCGGCTGGTCGCCACCACGCACGGGCACGAGGTGTGGTGGGCGCGCACGCCCGGCGCCCGCGCGCTGCTGCGCCGCGTCGGCGCCGGGGTGGACAGCGTCACGTACCTCGGTTCCTACACCCGGGCCCGGATCGCCGCCGCCGTCGGGCCGGAGGCCGCGGCGCGCATGCGGCGGCTGGCGCCGGGCGTCGACGCCGAGGTCTTCCAGGGCTCCGGGGCCGCGGCGGCCCGGGTGCGGGAACGGTACGGACTGGGCGACCGGCCGGTCGTGCTGTGCGCGGCGCGGCTCGTCCCGCGCAAGGGGCAGGACACGCTCATACGGGCGTTACGCCTGGTGCGCCGCAGCGTGCCCGACGCGATGCTGCTGCTGGTCGGGGACGGCCCGCACGTACGCGCCCTGCACCGGCTGGCCGCCGAGGAGGGGCTGGCCGGGGCGGTGGTCTTCGCGGGGGGCCACCCGCACGAGGACATGCCCGGGTTCTACGCCGCCGCGCAGGTGTTCGCCATGCCGTGCCGGACCCGCCGGGCGGGCCTGGAGGTGGAGGGTCTCGGGATCGTGTTCCTGGAGGCGGCGGCGGCCGGACTGCCCGTCGTCGTCGGCGACTCGGGCGGGGCGCCGGACACGGTCCGCGACGGGGAGACCGGCTTCCTGGCCGACGGCCACGACGTCCGGGCACTCGCCGACCGGCTCACGCTGCTGCTGGGCGATCCGGAACTGGCCCGGGACATGGGCCGCGAGGGCCGGGAATGGGTGCGGGAGCAATGGGGGTGGGCCGGGGCCCACGAGCACCTGACGTCCTTGCTGGGGGTGGGCTGAGGGCCAGGGGCGCCCGGACCCCCGAGACGGCCCCGAAGACCACCCCCGTCAGCGCTTCTCGACGGCGTCGACCATCCGCAACGCGCGCCGGACGGTCTCCGCCAGGGACGGCCCGGCCGCCGGGTCGGACCGCAGCGCCCAGTCCTCCACCGCGATGCGCATCGCGGTGTTCAGCACGCCCGCCTCCACCCGGACCGCCAGATCGCCGACGGGCCGGCCCGTGCGCTCGGCGATCATCGCGGCGAATGTCGCCTCCGCGTCGTAGTGCGCCTCCAGCCACACCGCGCGCAGCCCCGGCTCGTCGCGGCACAGCAGCAGCAGGTCGCCCAGGGTCCGCAGACGGGGTGTGGCGTCGTCGTCGTACCGGACGCTCAGGATCGCCTCGGCGAGTGAGCCGTGCTCGTCCCGGCCCTCCCGCAGATGCTCCGTCAGCAGTTCGAGGCCCGTGGTGAGCAGGGGGCGTACGCACTCCTCCTTGGAGCGGAAGTACCGCCACAGCGTGCGCGTCGACACCCCCGACGCCGAGGCGATGTCCTCCGCGGTCACCGCCGCCACGCCCTTGGCGGCGAAGAGCCGCACCGCCTCCTCGGCGATCTCCATACGCGTCTCGGCACGCCGCCGCTCCGTCAGCGGTGGCCGCCCCGTGGCCCCACCTGCTCGTCCGGCCATGCGCCCTCCTCGACTTGCCGTGCTCACTCTATTTTACGTCGCGTCACGTCTGACTGGCGTGAAACGACCTGTTGGCACATCGCGTCTTTATGTCGCACTGAGACAAAAACCAGTACCGTGCCTGACGCCACACCACATCGCGCCGCGCGACGCGACGAGCAGAGGAGCGCCATGGGAGCCACGGGTCTGTCGGGCAAGAGCGTCATCGTCACCGGAGCCGCCTCCGGCATCGGCCGCGCCACCGCCCTGCGGTTCGCCGAGGAGGGAGCGAAGGTCGTGGTCGCCGACCTGAACGAGGAGGGCGCCAAGAGCGTCGTCGCGGCCATCGAGTCCGAGGGCGGAACGGCCGTCGCCGTCACCGGCGATCTGAGCGACGGCGCGGTGGTTGACGCGGTCGTGGCCGCCGCGGTCGGCACCTTCGGCGGCATCGACGTCCTGGTCAACAACGCGGGTGTCATGGACAGCATGTCCGCCGCCGCCGACGTCACCGACGCCGAGTGGGAGCGGGTGCTGCGGGTCAACCTCACGGCACCCTTCCTGCTGGCGCGTGCCGCCCTGCCGCACATGATCGCCGCGGGCGGCGGCGCCATCGTCAACACCGCGTCCGAGGCGTCACTGCGGGGCAGCGCGGCCGGGACGGCGTACACCGTCTCCAAGCACGGGGTCCTCGGCCTCACCCGGTCCCTCGCGGTGATGTACCGGGACCAGGGCATCCGCACCAACGCCATAGCCCCGGGCGGCACGACCACCGACATCACGGCCGATGTCCACATCGACCGGGAGGCCCACGGACCGACCGTCGTCGGCAGGCACTTCGTCAACATGGGCCGCATCTGCGCACCGGAGGAGCAGGCCGCCGCCATCGTCTATCTCGCCTCCGACGCGGCGAGCGGCGTCAACGGCGTCATCCTGCCGGTGGACAACGCCTGGGCCGCCGTCTGACCCCACCCGACCCCTCACCTACGGCACACCGCGAGAGGAAGAGGACACCCATGTCCACCCCCCACACCCCCGTGTCAGCCCTGGGATTCGACCCGGACGCCCTGCGCGAGCGGTACCGGGCCGAGCGCGACCGGCGGATCCGTCCGGACGGCAACCGTCAGTACCGCCGTACCGCGGGCGAGTTCGGCCACTTCGACGAGGACCCGCACGCCGAGCCCGGCTTCACCCGGGAGCCCCTGCACGACCACGTCGAGGTGGCGGTCGTCGGCGGCGGGTTCGGCGGCCTGCTCGCCGCCGCCCGGCTGCGCCAGGCGGGCCTGCGGGACATCCGGATCATCGAGAAGGGCGCCGACTTCGGCGGCACCTGGTACTGGAACCGGTACCCGGGGATCCACTGCGACATCGAGTCGTACGTCTACCTGCCCCTGCTGGAGGAGCTCGGCTACGTCCCGAAGTGGAAGTACGCGCCGGGCGAGGAGATCAGGGAGCACGCCGAGGCGATCGCGCGGCACTTCGACCTCTACCGCGACGCCTGCCTCCGGACACAGGTGAGCGAACTGCGCTGGGACGAGGCCGAGTCCGTGTGGGTCATCGGCACCGACCGCGGCGACCGGATGACCGCCCGGCACGTCGTCGTGGCGACGGGCCTGCTCAGCCAGCCCAAGCTGCCCGGGATCGAAGGCATCGAGACCTTCAAGGGGCACATGTTCCACACCAGCCGCTGGGACTACGACTACACCGGCGGCGACGCGAACGGCGGTCTGACGGGGCTCGCCGACAAGCGCGTGGCCCTCATCGGCACGGGCGCCACGGCCATCCAGGTCGTCCCGCACCTCGGCCGGGACGCCCGGCACCTGTATGTGTTCCAGCGCACCCCGTCCTCCGTGGACGTGCGCGGACAGCGCCCCACGGACCCCGAGTGGGCCGGCTCGCTGAAGCCCGGCTGGGCGCGGGAGCGCAGGGACAACTTCCTCACGGTCGTCACGGGCGGCCGCGCCGATCAGGACCTGGTCGCCGACGGCTGGACCAGCAGCGCCCGCCTCCAGCGGAAGCTCATCCCGACCAACAGCTACGACGCCCTCACGCCCGAGGAGCGCGAACGCCTGGAGGAGATCGCCGACTTCCAGAAGATGAACGAGCTGCGGGCCCGGGTGGAGAGAATCGTCGAGGACCCGGCGACGGCCGAGAAGCTCAAGCCCTGGTACCGCTACATGTGCAAGCGGCCCACCTTCAGCGACCTGTACCTGGAGACCTTCAACCGGCCGAACGTCACTCTCGTGGACACCGCCGACCACGGGGGCGTCGAGCGCGTCACCGAGCACGCCGTCGTCGTGGGCGGGGTGGAGTACGAGGTCGACTGCGTCGTCTTCGGCACCGGCTTCGAGGTCGGCGTCTCCGGGCTGCTGTCCGGGCAGCTCCCCGCGTACGGCAGGGAGGGCACCGCCCTGCTGGAGTCCTGGCGGAAGACCGGCCCGAGGACCCTGCACGGCTTCTACAGCCGGGGCTTCCCCAACCTGTTCATGCTCGGCTCCGTACAGAGCGCCAGCTCCGTGAACTACGTGCACGTCCTGGACGAACAGGCCACCCATGTCGCCGAGGTGATCGCCGAGGCACATCGGCGCCAGGCCCCGTGCGTGGAGCCGACCGCCGAGGCGGAGGAGGCCTGGGGGGCCACGATCCGTGAGAAGTCGGTGGACCTGTACACGTTCCAGTCGGAGTGCACCCCCGGCTACTACAACGGCGAGGGCATGCCCAGGCCCCGCAGCGAGTCCTACGGCGACGGCCCGGTCGCGTTCTACGAGCTGATCAGACGCTGGCGCGCGGAGGGCGGCATGGACGAGGTGCTGGGATCGTGACGGGCGGTTCGAGCAGGTACGACGCGCGTGAGATGCGCAGTCCCGGCCGGCAGGCCAGGCGTCTCAACTCACCGAACCCGCTGTGGGGTTCCAACGGCGTGGCGTTCGGCCCGGACGGGCGGCTGTACGTCGCCCAGTTCCTCGCCGGGAAGATCAGCGCCGTGGACCCGGCGACCGGGGACGTCGAGGTCGTCGTCCCGATGGACAGCCCCGTCGAGTCGCCCGACGACCTGGCCTTCGGGGCGGACGGCTCGATGTACATCGCCGACCTGGTCCCCGGCCGGGTGTGGCGCCGCAGCCCCGAGGGCGAGTACACCCTGGTCTCCGCCGAGGTGCAGGTGCCCAACGGCATCACCTGCGTCGGCGACCGGCTCTTCGTCAACGAGATGAAGATGAACGGCCGTCTGCTGGAACTCTTCCCCGAGGGCGGCGACCCGGTCGTCCTCACCGACGGGCTTGCCTTCGGCAACGCGATGCAGCTGGGCCCGGACGGCTGCCTCTACTACCCGCACATGATCAGCAGGCAGGTCTGGCGCGTCCCCCCGGACGGCGGGGTGCCCGAGGTGGTCGCCGAGGACGTGCACGACCCGGTCGCGGTCCGCTTCGACCTGGGCGGTCTCCTCCACGTCCTGTCGCGCGGCCCCGAGGGCATCGTCACCCGCGTCGACCTGCACGGCACGGGCGCGCGCTCCCTGGTCACCAGCGGGGTCACGGGCCTGGACAACGCCGCGTTCGACGCGGAGAACCGCATGTTCGTCTCCAGCTTCGCCAGCGGCGGCATCACGGAACTGCGTCCCGACGGCCGCACCCGCCCGGTCGTGCCCCGCGGCCTGGACGGCCCCTACGGCGTGACGATCGACCTCGGCGGCACGGTCTACGCGGCCGACCACTACCGGCTCGTCCGCCCGGAGCACCCCGACGAGGGCGGCTCGGGCGACGTCGCGACGGAGATCCTCCAGCCCTTCTTCCACGGCATCACGGCCGACGGCGAACTCCTGCACACCACCTCGCAGTTCGGCACCGTCCAGACCTACGACCCCGCCGCCGGCACGACCCGGCTCAGGGCGAACGGCCTGAACCAGCCCCTGGGCATCGCGACCCGGGCCGACGGTGCCCTGGTCGTCGCCGAGACAGGCGCGGGCCGCGTCGTCGCCATCGACGGGACCGACACGGTGACCGTCCTCGCCGAGGGCCTCGACCACCCCGTGGACGTGGCCTTCGACGCCGAGCAGCGCTGTTACGTCAGCGACGACCGGCGCGGAGCGATCCTGCGCGTCGACGACGGCGAGGCGGTGCCGGTCGCGGAGGGACTCGGCGCCCCGCAGGGTCTCGCCGCCCACGGCGACGAACTCTTCACCGTGGACACCGAACACCGACGGCTGTGGTCGGTCTCCCTGACGACGGGCGCCGCCCGCGTCGAGGCCGAATCGCTGGCGGTCGGCATCCCGCCGGGCACCGACCCCCGCCCGGCCCCTGCCCTGTTCACCCACCAGGTCCCCGGCCTGGCCCACCGGTTCGCGGGCCTCACCGCGGCCCCGGACGGTTCTCTGCTGCTGTCCGCGAACGGGGAGGGCACGGTGGTGCGGTTGTCTCCGGCGCGGGGCGACAGGTAGGGGCTGTCGCGCGGCGGGGTGGGGAGGACGGTCATGTCCGAGGGTGCCTGGCCCATGGGTTCGCGGGCCTCACTGCGGCTCCGGATGGTTCTCTGCTGCTGTCCGCGAACGGGGAGGGCACGGTGGTGCGGTTGTCTCCGGCGCGGGGCGGCACGTAGGGGCTGTCGCGCGGCGGGGGTGGGGAGGACGGTCATGTCCGAGGGTGCCTGGCCCATGGGTTCGCGGGCCCGACCGCGGCTCTCCGGCGCGGAGCGACCCGTAGCGACACGTGGCGACACGAACGGGGCGGCACGGAGCGCGGATCGCGCTCCGTGCCGCCCCGTTCGGCGGTTCAGCGGCGGCGGCCCCGGGAGGGCCTGCCGCGCCGTGCGCGCGGGGCGGTGCCCGTGCGGGCGGGGCGGTTCTCGGCGGGCGGCGGGGTGAGGACGACGGGCACGCCCGAGGGTGCCTGTGCGCCGGTGATGCGGTTCAGTTCGGCCTCGCCCGAGCGGACCCGGGTGATCCGCGGCGTGATGCCGGCGTCCGCCATCAGACGGGCCGTCTCGCGCCGCTGGTGCGGCAGGACCAGCGTGACGACGGTGCCCGACTCACCGGCCCGGGCGGTACGGCCGCCCCGGTGCAGATAGTCCTTGTGGTCGCCGGGCGGGTCCACGTTGACGACGAGGTCGAGGTTGTCGACGTGGATGCCGCGGGCGGCGACGTTGGTGGCCACCAGGACCGTGACCTCGCCGTCCTTGAACCGGGCCAGGGTCCGGGTCCGCTGGGACTGGGACTTCCCGCCGTGCAGGGCCGAGGCGCGGACCCCGACGGCCAGCAGCTTCTTGGCCAGCCGGTCGGCGGCGTGCTTGGTGTCCAGGAACATGATCACGCGTCCGTCGCGGGCGGCGATCTCCGTCGTGGTGGCGTGCTTGTCGTCGTCCTCCACGTGCAGCAGGTGATGCTCCATCGTGGTGACCGTGTTCGCCGACGGATCGACCGAGTGGACCACGGGGTCGTGGAGGTAGCCGCGGACCAGGCGGTCGACGTTGCGGTCCAGCGTGGCCGAGAACAGCAGCCGCTGGCCATCGGGGCGCACCTGGTCGAGCAGGGCCGTCACCTGCGGCATGAAGCCCATGTCGGTCATCTGGTCGGCCTCGTCGAGGACGGTGACCGAGACCCGGTCCAGCCGGCAGTCGCCACGGTCTATGAGGTCCTTGAGCCGGCCGGGCGTCGCGACGACGACCTCGGCACCGGCGCGCAGCGCGCTCGCCTGACGGCCGATCGACATCCCGCCGACCACCGTGGCGAGCCGCAGCCGCAGCGCGCGTGCGTAGGGGGTGAGCGCGTCGGTGACCTGCTGGGCCAGTTCCCTGGTGGGCACGAGGACGAGGGCCACCGGCTGCTTGGGCTCGGCCCGCTGCCCGTCGATACGGGCCAGCACGGCGAGGCCGAAGGCGAGGGTCTTGCCCGACCCCGTGCGTCCGCGGCCCAGGACGTCCCGCCCGGCCAGCGAGTTCGGCAGCGTAGCCGCCTGGATCGGGAAGGGCTCCACCACGCCCTCGCCCTGCAGCGCGGTCAGCAGCCGCTCGGGCAGGTCGAGGTCGGCGAACGCCTCGACGGCGGGCAGGGCCGGGGTGAGGGTGGCGGGCGGCGCGAATTCGCCGCCGGGCGCCGTACGGCGCCGGGGGCCGCCGCGTCCCGCGCCGGCCGTACGGGAGGAGTTGTTCCGGCCCCCCGTCCTGCGGGAGTGGGGCGAGCCGTTGTTCTTGCGAGCGGTGCGATCCAAGGGGATCCTTCCTCGATGCGGCACGTATCGGGGAATTCCCGGAGGTCAGACGGCCTCTAGGGGGCCGCACCAGGATTCGCAAGACTGAGCCGGGTAGGGAATGAAACGTGCGGGGGCCCGCACCACATGGGTGCGGGCCCCGATCACGTCGAACGCGTCAGCGTCAGGCGGGAACGATGTTCTCGGCCTGCGGGCCCTTCTGGCCCTGCGTGACGTCGAAGGTGACCTTCTGGCCTTCCTGAAGCTCGCGGAAGCCGGAGGTGGCGATGTTCGAGTAGTGGGCGAAGACGTCCGGGCCGCCACCCTCCTGCTCGATGAAGCCGAAGCCCTTTTCCGCGTTGAACCACTTCACGGTGCCAGTTGCCATAGTGAATCTCCCTTGAGGGGCAAATACCCGAGATCCGCACTTTACGGACTCGGAGTCGCCGCAATGATCACCCTCGGAGAGATCCGAAAATCCTCGGAAACTAAAAAGAGTGCTCGTCGACAAAGGTCGATAGAGCACTCGAAGTCTCTGGGAACCAAAACTGCAACACCAGCCAAGGTAGCACAGGTCGTCTCGGAGGGTCGGGGAATGTCGTACCCGAGGTGGACACGGGGGCCGGTCGTACTGCGTTCTCAGTAGCCCGGATTGTCGGCAGCCGCACGACGACGCGGGGGCCTTGTCACGGACACGCTGGGCGGACGATCGACACCGGATGTGGAGACCTGCTGCCGTGGCAACTTTCCTGTATCGAGTGGGCCGTCTGGCCTTCCGGCGACGCTGGTACGTCGCCCTGGTCTGGGCGGCCGTGCTGGCCGCCGTGGGGCTCGGCGCCCTCAAGGCGCCGGGGGCCGTCGACGAGGAGTTCTCGATGCCCGGCATCGAGTCCCAGAAGGCGTTCGACCTCATGGAACAGCGCTTCCCCGGCGCCACGGCCGACGGGGCGACCGCCCGGGTCGTCTTCATCGCGCCGGGCGGCGAGAAGGTGACCGCCGCCGAGAACAAGGAGGCCATCGAGAAGGCCGTGACCGGCCTCGGCGACGGCACGCAGGTCGCGAGCGCCGTCGACCCGTTCCAGGCGAAGACGATCAGCAAGGACGGCACGACCGCCTTCGCGACCGTCACCTACAAGGTCAAGTCCACCGACCTCACCGACGCCGGCCGGACCCAGCTGGAGCACACCATCGAGTCAGCCCGGGACGCCGGGCTGACCGTCGAGGCGGGCGGCACCGCGCTGGCCGCCGAGGGCGGGCCGGGCGGCATGGCCGAGGTGATCGGCGTCGCGATCGCCGCCGTCGTGCTCCTCGTCACCTTCGGCTCGCTGGCCGCCGCCGGGCTGCCCCTGCTGACCGCCGTCATCGGCGTCGGCGTCAGCATGGCCACGATCCTCGCCCTGGCGAGCGCCCTCGGCCTGTCCACCACCACCGGCACCCTGGCGATGATGCTGGGCCTCGCCGTCGGCATCGACTACGCCCTGTTCGTGGTGTCCCGCTACCGGGAGGAGCGCGCCAAGGGCAGTACGCCGCAGGAGGCGGTCGGCATGGCCGTCGGCACGGCCGGATCCGCGGTGGTCTTCGCCGGGCTCACCGTCGTCATCGCGCTGGCCGGGCTCACCGTGGTCGGCATCCCGATGCTCACGAAGATGGGCCTGGCAGCGGCGGGCGCGGTCGTCGTCGCCGTACTGATCGCGCTGACCCTCGTCCCGGCGTTCCTCGGCTTCTGGCCGAACGCGGTGCTGCCGCGCCGGGCCCGCAAGAGCGGCCGGATCGTGGAGAGCACCGAGACCAACGGCGGCGCCCGCTGGGCCCGGTTCGTCCTGCGCCGCCCGATACCCGTCCTGCTCCTCGGCGTCGTCGGCCTCGGCGCCCTCGCGCTGCCCGCGGCCGACCTCCAGCTGGGCATGCCCGGGGACGAGGCCAAGCCCACCTCCACCACCGAGCGCCGGGCCTACGACGCGCTCGCCGAGGGCTTCGGTCCTGGCTTCAACGGGCCGCTGACCATCGTCGTGGACGGCAAGGGCGCCGCCGACCCCAAGGGGGCCGCGGACTCGATCGCCCAGGAGATCGGCGCCACCAAGGGCGTCGTGTCCGTCTCCCCGGCGCGCTTCAACGACGCAGGCGACACCGCCGTCTTCTCCGTCGTGCCCTCCACCGCGCCGACCGACGAGAAGACCAAGACCCTGGTGACGACCATCCGGGACGAGCGGCCCGGCATCGAGTCCGGCACCGGCGCGAGCTACGAGGTGACCGGCAGCACCGCGATGAACATCGACATCGCGGAGAAGGTGCAGGCCGCGCTGGTCCCGTATCTGATCGTGGTCGTCGGTCTGGCGATCGTCCTGTTGCTGGTGGTCTTCCGGTCGCTGCTCGTCCCGCTCAAGGCGGCCCTCGGCTTCCTGCTGTCGGTTCTGGCCTCGCTCGGCGCGGTCGTCGTGGTCTTCCAGCAGGGCCACGGCGCGGAGCTCCTCGGTGTGGAGCAGACCGGCCCGATCATGAGCCTGATGCCGATCTTCCTGGTGGGCATCGTCTTCGGTCTCGCGATGGACTACGAGGTGTTCCTCGTCTCACGGATGCGGGAGGCGTACGTTCACGGCGAGTCGCCCGCGCAGGCGGTCACGTCCGGCTTCCGGCACAGCGCCCGCGTGGTCGTGGCGGCGGCCCTGATCATGATCGCGGTCTTCGCCGGATTCATCGGCGAGAGCGACTCCATGATCAAGATGATCGGCTTCGGGCTCGCCTCCGCCGTCCTCTTCGACGCCTTCGTCGTACGGATGGCGATCGTGCCGGCGGTGCTGGCCCTGCTCGGCGGCAAGGCGTGGTGGCTGCCGAAGTGGCTCGACCGGGCGCTGCCCCGCGTGGACGTGGAGGGCGAGGCGCTCAGCCGCCGGCCCGGGACGGATCCGGCCCCGGACACCGCCCCCGAGCTGGAACCGGCGCGCACCTGACGCACCCTCCCCCCACCAGGGCCGCCCGTGGCGAAGGACACGGGCGGCCCCCCGGGCGTTCCCGCCCGGAGTCGACCACGATGGTCCCAGCCCCACCGACCGGAGAGCCCGATGAGTATCAGCCTGGAGCGGCGCTACGCGGATCGCCTCGAGGAGTTCTCGGCACGCCACACGTTCCTCGTCGATCTGGCGATGGGCCTGGCGCTGATGGGCTGCGCGGCCCTCGGCGGTTCGCTCACCATGCCCGGCGCCGCCCCGCCGGACCAGGACAAGACCGCCACCGTCCTCATGGGAGTGGCCTGCCTCGTCCTGCTCAAGCACCGCACGCACCCGCGCACCGCCGTCGTCGTGGCCGGGGTCTCCACGGTGGCCGCGGTCGCGCTGGGCTACCTGGTCACGCCTCTGTTGCTGGCCCCGGTCATGGCGGCGCTCTACTGGCTGGCCACGCTCACCGACCGCAGGTCCATCCGCGTCTACGGCCTCACCACCCTGGTGGCGTTGACGCTCGCGGCCGTGTTCTCCGACTCCATGAACCATGTCTCGCTGGTGCTCAGGACGATCGGCCCGGTCTTCTGGCTGATGCTGCCGCTCGCCGCAGGCAAGACGACCCAGCTGCGGCGCGCCTACCTCCAGTCGGTGCAGGCCCGCGCCGAACACGCCGAGCGCACCCGGGAGGAGGAGGCCCGCCTGCGCGTCACCGAGGAGCGGATGCGCATCGCCCGGGAGCTCCATGACGTGGTCGCCCACCACATGGCCCTGGCCAACGCCCAGGCCGGCACGGCCGCACACCTCGCCCTCACCAGCCCCGAGCAGACCAAGAGGATCCTCACCGACCTCACCGGCACCACGTCCTCCGCGCTGCGGGAGCTGAAGGCCACGCTCGGCCTGCTGCGTGACAACGACGACGACCCCGGCTCCCCGAGGCTGGAACCGTCCCCGGGCCTGGCCCGGCTGCCCGAGCTGGTCGCGGCGTGCGAGTCGGCGGGCCTTCAGGTCACCGTCACGACGGAGGGGGAGCCGCAGCAGCTCTCACCGGGGGTGGATCTGACGGCCTACCGGATCGTGCAGGAGGCCCTCACCAACGTCGCCAAGCACGCCGCCGCCGAGGCCGCCCACGTCCGCCTCGCCTACACCCACTCCCGTCTGCTGATCGCGGTCGTCAACGACGGCCCCAGCAAGCCGGAGGCCGCCCAGGGCCGCGGCTTCGGCGTCGTGGGCATGCGCGAACGCGCCCACTCCATCGGCGGCGAGCTGTGCGCCGGCCCCCGCCCGCAGGGCGGTTTCGAGGTCACCACCGCCCTGCCGCTGCAACCCTCCCCCGACCTCGCGGAAGGAACCACGCCATGAGCATCAGGGTGCTGCTCGCCGACGACCAGGCCCTGCTGCGGGCCACGTTCCGGATCCTCATCGACTCCTGCGCGGACATGGAGGTCGTCGCCGAGGCCTCCGACGGCGCGGAGGCGGTGGAGCTGACCCGCGCCCACCGCCCCGACATCGTCCTGATGGACATCCGCATGCCCGGCACCGACGGCCTCACCGCCACCGCGACCGTCTGCGCCGACCCGGAGCTGTCCGCCACCCGCGTCCTCATCCTGACCACCTTCGAGACCGAGGACTACGTCGCCGAGGCCCTGCGCGCCGGTGCCAGCGGCTTCCTCGGCAAGGACGTCACCGCCGACACCCTGCTGACCGGCCTGCGCACGGTGGCCTCCGGCGAGTCCCTCCTCTCACCGGCCGCCACCCGCTCCCTCATCACCCGCTTCCTGCTGGCCCCCGCCCCCGGCACCCATCTGGCACCGCCGGAACGCCTCGCCGACCTCACGGTCCGCGAACGCGAGGTGATGGCCCTGGCCGCGGACGGCCGGTCCAACAGCGAGATCGCCGAGGACCTCACGGTCAGCCCGCTGACCGTGCGCACCCACATCCACCGGGCCATGACCAAACTGGGCGCCCGCGACCGCGCGCAACTGGTCGTCATCGCCTACCAGACGGGCCTGGTACGGGCGACGCCGCCTGCGACGTAGGAGGGGAGGGCTACGGCCTGCCGTACGTCGCCACCATGATGTTCTCGGCCACCTTGTTCATGTCCTGGCCCTTGGCGTCGGTGGAGTTGACGCTGTAGACGAGGGTGCGGGAGCCACCGCGGGTGCCGGCGATGGCCGCGTTGTACCCCCAGCGCCCGCCCGTCTTGCCCCACACCTCGCGGCCGCCCAGCACCTTCATCGAAAGGCCGACGGAGTACGCGGCCGGCTCCCCGGTCTTGGAGTCGGTCACCTTCGGCAGGGTGAACATCTCGTCCAGCAGCGGCCCGCGCACGACCAGGCCCTGGAACAGGGCCTGGGTGAAGCGCTCCAGGTCCGCCGTGGTCGACACGATGTCCCCGGCCGCCCACCCGTCCGTCGAGCCCCACACGGACACGTCGCGGAGCCCGACCGTGCCGTCGTCCAGCCGCATCCTCTGGTAGCCGTGGTTGTGCGGCCCGACGATCCGCGGGTTCGCCCCCGGGAAGTAGGTGTCACACAGCCCCAGCGGCTTGAGCACCCGCCGGGCGACCTGACGCTCGTAGGAGTCATCGGTGACCCGCTCGATGATCAGACCGGCGATCGTGTAGCCGATGTTGAGGTAGTGCTGCCGCTCGCCCGGCGCGAACTCCGGTGCCTTCGACGTCGCCGAGCGGACCATGTCCCGGGGGTCGTGGATCTGGAAGCGGTTCGCGTACGCCTCCTCGACCGTGGTGCCGGGGAAATCGGGGGCCGGGATGCCGTGCGTGTGGTTCAGGAGCTGGCGGACCGTGACGCCCGCGTACGACGCCGGGATCAGCTCCGGCAGATACGAGCGGGCACCGCGGTCCAGGTCCAGCCGGCCCTCGGAGGCCAGTTGCAGGGCGACCGCCGCGGTGAAGACCTTGGTCACGGAACCGGCGCGGAACCGGGCCGCCGGATCGGCCGGGCGGTTCGTCTCCAGATCGTGCACGCCCGAACTGCCGCGCCAGACACCCTCGGCGCCGCCGACGCGCACGAGCGCGGCGGTCGCGTCGGCCGTGGGCAGGCCGGCGATGGCGGTCTCCAGGGCGGTGTCGGGGGACTGCGCGGACACCACGGCGGTCGGGGCGGCCGGGCCGGACGCGGCGGCCGGGACGACCGACGGCCCCGCCACGACCACCCCCGCGACGAGCACTGCGGCCAGTAAACGGGTACGGGTCATGGTCAACTCCGTTGATCGGAACCGGTGTTCTGGACGGTTCCATCCTCCGGACCCGAGGCGCCCGGCGGATCGCCCCCGCGGGCGGTCCCGGGGAGTCAGTTCCTCGCCGACGCGGGGGAGGAACCGTCGCGGCCGCCTCCCCCTGGCGGGGGATCACCGGCCGCGATCAGCCCCGTCTCGTACGCGCAGATCACGGCCTGGATCCGGTCCCGCAGCCCCAGCTTCGCCAGCACGTTGCCGACATGCGTCTTCACCGTGTGGTCGCTGACCACCAGCTCGGTGGCGATCTCGGCGTTCGACAGGCCCCGCGCGAGCAGCAGCAGCGTCTCCCGCTCCCGCCCGGTCAGCACGTCCAGACGGGGATCGGGCCGACGGGGCCGGGCGGCGCCGGGCCGTGTGTACTGCTCGACCAGACGCCGGGCCACGGACGGCGCGAGCAGCGAGTCGCCCCGGGCGACGACCCGTACGGCGTGCACGAGATCGTCCCGGCGTACGTCCTTGAGCAGGAAGCCGCTCGCGCCGGCGTGCAGCGCCTCGTAGACGTACTCGTCGGAGTCGAACGTCGTGAGCATCACGGTCCGGCAGTCGCCCAGGGCGCTGATCGCGCGGCAGGCCCCGATCCCGTCCATGCGCGGCATCCTGATGTCGAGCAGCACCACATCGGGCGCGTGCCGCCGCACCGCCTCGACCGCCTCGGCCCCGTCACCCGCCTCGGCGACGACCTCGATGTCCGGCTGGACGTCCAGGATCATCGCGAAGCCGCTGCGCACCAGCTCCTGGTCATCGGCCACCACGACCCGGATCGTCACGGCCCCACCTCCGCGGCGGCCGGTACGGGGATCGTCACGCGCACCTCGAACCCCCGCCCGTCCGCTCCCCGCCCGGTCACCGCGCTCCCTCCGTGTGCGGCGGCCCGCTCCCGTATCCCGGCGAGCCCGTGCCCGCGCCCGCCGCGGCCGGGTCGCGGCCCGTGCCCGTCATCGGTCACCCTGACATCCAAGTCGCCGCGTCCGTAAGTGAGTTGTACCGCGACGGTACGTGCTCCGGCGTGCCGGACGGTATTGGTCAGGGACTCCTGGACGATCCGGAAGACGGTGGCGGCGACCGCCTCCGGCACGGGCCGGACGTCTCCCGCCGTCCCGTACGTGACGTCGAGGCCCCCGGCCCGCACCCGGTCGAGGAGTGCGGGCAGCTCCGCGAGCCCCGGCTGGGGCTCGCGCGGGGCGGCGCTGTCGTCGTCCCCCTCCCGCAAGACGCCCAGCATCCGGCGCAGCTGCGTCATGGCGTCCCGCCCGGTCGCGGAGATCGCGTCGAAGGCGGCCTCCGCCCGCTCGGGCGCGGCACGCACCGCCACCGGTCCGGCCTCCGCCTGCACGATCATCAGGCTCACCGCGTGGGAGAGGATGTCGTGCATCTCCCGTGCGATCCGGGCCCGTTCGCGGGCGGCGGCCTGCTCGGCCTCGACGCGGTGCGCCCGCTGACGGGCGTCGGTGAGCCGCCCGAAGACATAGGCCGCCGTGAACACGATGAGGGAGAAGGTCAGTTCACGCGCGGACCGCGTGTTGAGCCACACCCCCACCGGCACGGCGACCAGCAGCACAGCCCCGGTGACGAGCCGCTTCCGCGCGGGCGACAGGGCGGCAATCGTGTAGACGACCACGAGCCCGGTGTACGGCAGCGGCTGCCCGGGCCCGTCCACGGCCAGCCCGTACAGCGCGCCCGCGGCCAGCACCGCGAACAGCACGGCGAGGGGAGCGCGCCGCCGCCAGACCAGGGGCAGCGCGGTGAGTGTGCTCAGCCCGTACGCGGCCCAGGTCGCGGGCGGCAGCCCGGCCGCACGCGGCACGACGAACGGCATGGTCATCGCGCCTTGCACGAGCAGCGCGATGCCGATGTCGACGACGAGCGGATTGGCCGCCGACAGCGCCCGCCCCCGCTCCCACCACCCTCGCGGATCTCCGCGTAAGCCCCCCATGCCTCCCCAAGGTAATGCGCCCTGACGGGTGCTTACGCTCCAGGTGCGCGAAAGGCGACCTGCCGGCGGGTGGCCTCGTCGATCTCGTCGAGGGTGAGGAGCGGGGTCGCCCGGGACCGCACGGCACCGCTGGCCTTGACGGTGAGGCTGACGGCGGCCATGGAGACGGTGTCGGGAAAGTCCACGATCATCACGAGGTCGTCGGCCCCGAAGGCGAAGTACATGGCCTCGACCTCCCCACCGAGACCGGAGACCACCTGATCGACGACAGCCCGCCGCCCACTGGCACCTTCCTTGAGCAGCCCCTTGGTGCCTTCGGGCGTGTACGTGGCCTGGATGAGGAACTTCGGCATGGGGCATGCCTTCCCGGGGCCGCGTCGGCTGCTACGCGGAACGCCCGCATTCACCCGTTGGCGCCATACGGTTCAGGCCCGGAGATAGGCCAGTACCGCCAGCACACGGCGGTGGTCGTCGGGGGCCGACGGGGGAAGGTCGAGCTTCTGGAGGATGCTCGCGATGTGCTTCGCGACGGCGGCGTCCGTGACGACGAGGCGGCGGGCGATCGCCGCGTTGGAGCGGCCCTCGGCCATGAGGGCGAGGACCTCGCGTTCCCTGGGCGTGAGCCGGTCCAGGTGGAGCGGGTCGGCGGGGGCGGCCTTGGATCGCGGTGGTGCGTACGTCGGGCCGGTCATGAGGTGGCCGCCTCCGAGGCCGTACTCGCCGCGCTCGCCCTGCTGGCCACCGACACCGCCGTCGTCGCCCTCCAGGCCCGCGCCACCGCGCGGGCCGAACGGGACGAGGCCGTCTTCGGGCGGCTCACCGCCGAGGCCGACCGGGTCCGCGAGACCCACGCCGGGCCGGCGGCCCGGCTCGATGTCGCCGCCGACCGCATGCGCTCCACCCCGGACCTCAGGACCCGGCCGGCCTCGGACGCGGGCCGGGGCCTGCCCACCCGGCTGCCCGGGCACGACGGGGGTCGGCAGCTCCGGGGCGTACGCGCCCGACGGCCGCACGCCGGCCACCGCCGGCTTCGACGAGACCGTACGCCTGTGGGACGCGTCCGACCCGGGTCGCCTCGATTCCCTGGGCGAACCGCTCACCGCGCACACCGCGCCCGTCCCGTTGGTCGCGTTCAGCCCCGACGGAGAGACCCTGGCGAGCGCGGGCGAGGACGACGCGCCCATCCTGTGGAACGTCGCCAACCCCGCCTACCCGCAGCGACTCGGGGAGCCGCTGACCGGCCACACCGAGGCCGGGTGGGAGGTGGCCTTCAGCCGCGACGGCCGCACCCTCGCCAGTACCGGCGCCGACGGCGGCGTCCTGCTCCGGCACGGCTCACGGCGCCTCGGGGGTCCACGCCGCCACCAGGTCCAGCAGCCCTGGGAAGCGGGCTTCGAGGTCGGTGACGCGGACGTGGCTGCGGCGTTCCAGGCCGTACTGGCGCTGGCGGGTGACGCCGGCCTCGCGCAGGGCCTTGAAGTGGTGGGTGAGGGAGGACTTGGGGCGGTCCAGGCCGAACCAGCCGCACGAGTGGTCGAACGCCTCCGACTCCAGGAGCAGTTTGCGCACGATCGTCAGACGCAGCGGGTCGCTCAGCGCGCCCAGCACCGTCTCCAGACGCAGCTCCTCCACCGCCGGCTCCGGCAGCGGCTCCGGCAGCCCTTCCGGCTCCGGCACCACCTTGATGACCGGCACGTCGTGAGCCGTCGCGGACATGGGCAGCTCCCTGGCATCCGAATCGCTTGTACGAGTTTCATCGTACTGCATGCTAAGTTCGAGAAAACTCGTACTGAGCTTGCCGGAGGGATCAACCATGTCCGAGAGTCAGGCCGCACCCCGTACCCCCACCTGGTGGGTGTGGCTGGCGGCGTGGCCGGTCACCGCCGTCTTCGTGCTGTCCAACGCGGCGACCCCGCTGTATGTGCTGTGGCAGCGCGACATCGGGTTCTCCAGGGGGACCCTGACCGTCGTCTTCGCGTTCTACATCGTCGGGCTGCTCGGCTCGCTGCTCGTCTCGGGCGTGGTCTCCGACCGGCTGGGCCGCAAGCCCGTGCTGCTGCCCGCCCTCGCCCTGGCGTTCGCCGCCTGCGCGATCTTCGCGACCGCCACGACCGTGACCGCGCTGATCATCGCCCGGCTGTTCACCGGCATCGCCGTCGGCGCCGTCGTCTCCGCCGGCATGGCCGCCGTGACGGATGTCGCGGGCCCGGAGCGCAAGCGGCTGGCCGCGCTGCTGGCCTCCTGCGCGATGGTCTTCGGTGCCGGGCTTGGCCCGCTGCTCGCCGGTCTGCTCTCCGAGACGCTGCCGGCGCCCACCGTGACCGTCTTCGCCGTCGAGGCGGTCCTGCTGGTCACCGCCGTCCTCGCCGTGCTGCGCATGCCCGTACGCCGTCCCGCCGCACGCGGGAAGGGCGCCTGGGTGCGCGTGCCCGGCGTGCCGCACGGCAACGGCATCCATCTCGCCCTGGGCATCGCGGTGTTCGCACCCGGCATCACCGCCACGTCCTTCGTGCTGTCGCTCGGCCCCACCCTGTTGACCGAACTGCTCGGCACCACCAGCCGGATCGTCGCCGGAGCCATGGCGTTCGTGATGTTCCTCGCGGCCACCGGCGTCCAGTTCGCCGTGCGGGAGCTGCCCCGGCGCACCATCCTGACCGCCGGTGCGATCAGTACCGCCCTCGGCATGGCCGCGCTGATCGTCGCCGTGCACACCTCGTCGGTCGCCCCGCTCGTCGCCTCCGCGCTGCTCGCCGGGGCCGGCCAGGGCATGGGCCAGCTCGGCGGTCTGTCGCTGCTCAACTCCAGCGTCCCGCCGCAGCGGCTCGCCGAGGCCAACGCCGCGCTGAACGTGGGCGGTTACCTCCCGGCCGGACTGCTGCCGGTGTCCACGGGCTACCTCATGGATGCCGTGGGCCTGCCCACCGGGGCGACCGTCTTCGGAACGGTCCTGATGGGCCTTGCCGTCATCGGCGGTTCGGTCGTCCTGTCCGGCCACGGCAGGGGGTCCCGAGCCGGTACCTACGCATTCCGTAAGTGAATTATCGATGGAATTTCGAGCCCCCTTTCTCTTGCGTCTCTGGAGAATCTCCCGTCCTCGAAAGGGAATTCGAGCAAGATGCATTCCCGTCAATAAAGGCGATCGGCGCTTTCAGGACTTTATCCGCCGGTGAAAACGCGAAATCGTTTCGCCATATCTACGATCGCAAGCTATGACCGACACTTCTCGGGACAGCTCCGCCACCCGTGCGCGCTGGCAGACCTGTCTCCAGCTCGCCCGCGAACTTCTGCTCGTCGGGCCGGACGGCAAGGACCTCAAACTCGACTATCTGCACACGCTGATAGACACGGGCCGCCTCGGCCCCACCCGCCACCCGCGCAAGAAGATCCTCGTCATCGGAGCCGGAATCACCGGCCTCGTCGCCGGGCGATTACTCAAGGACGCCGGCCACGAGGTCACCATTCTGGAGGCCAATGCCAGCCGGGTCGGCGGGCGCGTCAAGACGTTCCGGGCCACCAAGCACCACCAGCCCTTCGACGACCCGGCCCAGTACGCCGAGGCCGGTGCCATGCGGCTGCCCGACTTCCACCCGCTCGTCCTCGCCCTGGTCGACAAACTCGGGCTCGGCCGCCGCCAGTTCTACAACGTGGACGTGGACCCCGGCACGGGAAGCGGCCCCGACGTCCCCGTGCCCCCGGTGACGTACTCCTCCTTCACCGGCAGGACCTGGACCTACGGCGACGACAGCCCCGACTTCCGCGAGCCCGACAAGCGCGGCAACTCCTGGATCCGCGTCAACCGCGTCCAGGTGCGGCGATCCGACTACGCCGCCGGGCCGGAACGCGTCAACGAGGGCTTCCACCTCACCGGCGACGAAGTCCGCGCCCCCGTCGTGAAGATGGTCGACGACGCGCTGGAGGCCGTGCGCGACTACTACTCCGACCTCGTCGACGGCCGGCGCGTCAACAAGCCGTTCGAGGAGTGGGTCGAGGGCTGGGCGCGGGTGATCCGCGACTTCGACGGCTACTCGATGGGCGGGTTCCTGCGCGATCACGCCGGGCTCAGCGACGAGGCGATCGAGGCCGTCGGAACCCTGGAGAACATGTCCTCGCGGCTGCATCTCTCCTTCTTCCACAGCTTCCTGAGCCGCAGCGACATCAACCCCGGCGTCCGCTACTGGGAGATACCCGGCGGCAGTTGGCGCCTGCCGCACGCCCTCCACCAGGGCCTGCGCGACGAGGTGCGGCTCGGCCACCGCATGATCCGCCTCGAGTACCACGACCCCAGCCGCGACACCGACCCCGAGGGCACCGGCGCCGTCGGACCCGACGGCTGGGGCGTGGCCGTGCAGACCGTCGCCGAGGACGATCCACAGGGCCCGCCCCGCCTGTGGACGGCCGACCTCGCGATCGTCACCGTCCCGTTCTCCGCCCTGCGCTTCGTGGAGATCGTCCCCTCGATGTCGTACAAGAAGCGTCGCGCGATCATCGAGACCCACTACGACCAGGCCACCAAGGTGCTGCTGGAGTTCAGCCACCGGTGGTGGGAGTTCACCGAGGACGACTGGCGCGAGGAACTGGACCGCATCTCGCCGGGGCTGTACGAGCACTACCGGCAGGGCGCGGACGCGGACACCGCTCTCACCGTCGTCTCCACGGACTCCGGGCCCAGCCTCACCTTCGCCGGGCTGCTCGGCGCCGCCGTCAAGGACAGCGCCGTCACCGAGGAGATGCGGCAGCTCGACAGCGCCCTGCCGCTGCGCGGACCCGCCGTCCGCCCCGCCACCCACTGCTTCGGCGGGGGCTCCGCCGCCGACAACCCCAACCGGTTCATGTACTACCCCTCGCACCGGGTCGAGGGCAGCACCGGCGGCGTCGTCCTCGCCTCCTACTGCTGGTCCGACGACGCCGCGCGCTGGGACTCCATGCGGAGCGCCGAGCGCTACGTCTACGCCCTGCGCAATCTCCAGGCCCTGCACGGCCGCCGTATCGAGGTGTTCTTCACCGGGCGGGGCGCCACGAAGAGCTGGGCCCGTGACCCGTACGCCTTCGGCGAGGCCGCCATCTACACCGCGCACCAGATGACCAGCTTCCACCTGGACGTCTCCCGGCCCGAGGGCCCGGTGCACTTCGCCGGAGAGCACACCTCCCTCAAGCACGCCTGGATCGAGGGTGCTCTCGAGAGCGCCGTGCGGGCCGCGCTCGCCGTCCACCAGGCCCCGCCGGTCACCGTCCCGGGGGAGGGGGCATGACCGCGATCGACCGCGGGTGCACGGTCGCCCGCTATCTCGCCCTGCGGCTGGCCGAGTTGGGTATCACGCATCTGTTCGGCGTCCCCGGCAACCACCTCGGCCCGTTCCTGACCACCCTGCGGGACGAGGACGACATCGAGTGGGTCGGCACCCCCACCGAGGGCGGCGCCGGCCAGGCCGCCGACGCCTACGCCCGCATCCACGGCGTGGGAGCGGTCGCCGTCACCTACAGCGTGGGCGCGTTCAACCTGCTCAACGCCTGCGGAGGCGCCTACGTCGAACAGGTCCCGCTGGTCGCCGTCAACGCCTCCCCGCCCTACGAGCAGTGGCAGAACTACCGAGCCGTCGGCCTGCTCACCTCGCACATGAGCCCCCGCGCTGAGAGCAACCTGGACGTCTACCGGCAGGTCACCGTTGACGCGCAGGTCATCTCCCACCCGGGCCTCGCCCCGGGCCAGATCGACGCCGCGCTCACCGCGTGCCTCTCCGAGCGCCGCCCGGTCTACCTGGAGATCATGGAGGACCTCTGGGACGAGCCCTGCCCCGCGCCCGAGATACCGATCGTCCCCCGTGAGCGGCCGTTCAGCGCGCGCAACCAGCAGCTGCTGGACCACGCCGTGCAGGCGATCATGACCCTGGTCGAGGAGCACCCCGGCCCGGACGGCAGGCCCCGCCCGATCGTGTGGGCCGGCGAGGAGATCGACCGGTTCCGCCTCGGCGAGCAGCTCACCGGCCTGGTGGAGGCCACCGGCGTGCCGTTCTGCACCACCGTCGGCGCCAAGGCCGTCGTCGACGAGGACCTGCCGCAGTTCCACGGCGTCTACAACGGCCCGGCCAGCCACCCCGACGTGCACGCCGTCTTCAAGGACTGGGCCACCTGCCGCATCGGGCTCGGCGCCTGGTCCACGTCGAAGAACCTCGGCGGCGAGCAGTCCGTCGGCGGCGACTGGGTGATGGCCGCGCTCGGCGGCGTCAGCGTCGGCACCTCCTACTTCCCCGACGTCCAGCTCCGTCATCTGCTGCCCGCCCTCCAGGACGCGCTGGTGAAGGCCTACGGCTCCGGGGGCCTGACCGCCGACTACTACGCCGAGTCCTACGACCACCACGGCTCGCCGGGCGACCGCCCCGCGGCCCTCGAACAGCACCGCGCCTCCCTCCGCGCCGGCGCCGCGCGATCCCGCCACCCGGACGGGCAACGCCTCACCTACGACGGCGTCTTCGACCGGATCAACCACTTCCTGAACCACGACACCGGCGAGGACTGGACAGTCGTCTCGGACGCCGCGTTCTCCCTCATCGGCTCGATGAACCTGTCCCTGCCGGAGGGCGGATTCCTCTCGCAGGTCAGCTGGCTGTCCATCGGCTGGTCGGTCGGCGCGGCCACCGGTGCCGCGCTCGCCCCCGAGCGGGCGGACGCCCGCCCGATGGTGTTCGTCGGCGACGGCGCCTTCCAGGAGACCTGCCAGGAGCTCTCCACCCACACCAGGCTCGGACTCCGCTCGGTGGTGTTCGTCATGGACAACGGCCACTTCTACGGCATCGAACAGATGCTGGTGCACCCGGAGTTCTACGCGGACCAGGACGCCGCGGACGCCGACTTCTACAACGTCCTGCACCCCTGGCACTACGACCGCCTCGCGGCCGTCTTCGCCGGCGGGAAGACCCCGGCGAACGGCGTCAGCGTCACGCACACCGCGGACCTGGACGACCTCCTGGCCCGCCTCACCGACCAGGCCGACCCGCTCAACGCCGGACCGCTCCTGGTGCGCGTCCGGCTGCACCGGCACGACTACCCGCGGGCGATGGCCTACAAGGTTCCGCACTCATAGAGGGAGAGAAGAGAATGGCAGATCTCAACGTCCTGATCGCGTTCGACGCGGCCACGATCGTCGAACGGAACCCCAACGCCTCCCGCAACCCCGACGCGCCGACCCAGGTCGACCAGAGCCTGATCTACATGACGACCCGCCACGACCACATCGTCGGCACGTCGGGCGCCGAGCTGAACCTCCGCGCCGAACCCGGGGACACCGTCAAGTGGCGCGAGACGACCGTCTCCCTGGGCAGCGACTACAAGGCCCTGCTCTACCGCTACGTCAGCAGCGACAGCCAGCACCAGCTCATCCGCACACCGGAGATAGAGGTGGTCGACGGTATCTACCCCCTGCCGAAGGAGGGCAGTGAGGGACGGCCGGAGTTCGACACCCAGCGGTACCAGGACCACTACTGGCGGACGACCGTCAAGAGGTCCGGCAAGGTCACCTACCACTTCTACTTCCAGATCCTGGACCGCCACCGCCAGTTGAAGGGGTACTTCCAGTGGGACCCCTTCATCACCATCGAGGACGCCTGACGCGTCCCCGGCGGGTCGAATCCTCCCCTCCCTGAGGGGAGGGGATTTCTGGCTCAGGCTGCCGGCGTACGAACTCATACGCGGCGTGCCCTGCGGGACTGCGCCGTCCGTACCGACCCTCAGGCGGCGCGCCTAGCGCTTCCGCGCCCCGTAGCGCTTCATCAGCGCGGTGATCCGGGCCTGGTCCGCCCGCCCGTTGAGCTCGGTCGAAGATCGTCGGGGCACAGCTCGTAGAGGTCGCCCCACCAGCGCTGCCCCCGGTTGTCCTAGATGCGATAGCCCCCGGGCACACCCCTGGCAACGTGACGTCTCCTGGCCACGATCCCCCCACCCTCGCGACGTCTGCGACGAGACCGTACGCACCCCGGGGACGCCGGGCGAGCCCATATCCGGTGCCGCGCCCTCGACTCCCCCTGTCCGGCTGTCCGGATTCGGTGTTTCTCCGGAGCGGCGTTGATGGCACCCTGACGAGCACTTCGGAACCGGCCGGCAGAGCGGAAGCGGCAGCATGATCAAGTGGATGCCCCTGGGCACCGGAGCCAGGCCCGTCCCTCAGCCGGTGGCGACCCCGCTGGTCTGGGCGGGGGCCTTCGCGGGGGCGCCGGCGCTGGTGGCGTGTCTCAACACCGTGGTGGGGCCCGACCGTCCGGAACTGGCCCTGCCCGCGCTGTCCGTGCTGGCCGCCGTGCTCGGCCTGTGCGCCCGCTTCACGGCCGCCCCCGGAACCGCCCTGCTCTGCTGGCTGTTCCTCAACGGCTTCGTCATCCCGCCGGCCGGCACCCTCACCTGGGCCGGACACCGCGACACCACATGGCTGGCCTGCCTGTTCGGCGCCGCTCTCCTGGGCACGGCCCTGGCCCGCCTGACCCACGCCCGCGCCGCCTACCGCCGCCTCACCCCCAGGAGCACCCGCTACGACGGCGGGCACGGCGACGGGCCGTACGACTCCTAGTCCGGGCGCGAGAGTTCGTCCAGTTCCGCGGCGAAGAGCTGCGCGGGGTCGATCCCCATCCCCCTGAAGTGGCCCGCGAGTTCCAGGGACAGGACGCCGTGCAGCCGGGTCCAGAAGGCCAGGGCCCGGCGCCGACCGCGGACAGGACGGCGTACAGGTTGGGCACGGTGACCGCGGCCCGGGTGGTGAGCTGCCGGCCGAAGACGGTCCGCCAGTAGCGGCGCACAGGTCGCCGTCGGCCCGAGGATCCGCGGCGATGCGCCGGGCGGGGGAGGCCACGAGCGGGTACTCCTCGTCGGCGAGCGGGACGGACTCCGGGGCCCGGCCGCGAGGGCGCCGGGTCGTGATGACGAGGTCGTGGCGGCCCGACCGCGTCTCCTCCAGCAGGGGTTCGGGCAGCCCCTGGGTGACGCGCGGTTGGACGCCGTCGGCGACGAGGGGGACCAGGGCGGGCAGGACGCGTACGCACAGCGGTTCCGATGGTCCGGCGAGATGAACGGGCAGGGTCGGGCCGCCCTCCCGGCCGCTTTCCAGGGTGGCGAGGGTGTCGAGCGGGCCCTCGGTCCGCGCGGCCGGCTCGTGGGCGACGGGCGTGGGTTCCACGCCGCGCGGCAGCCGGGTGAACAGCTCGCGGCCGGTCTGCCGCTCCAGGGCGCGGATCTGCGCGGTCACGGTCGGCTGGGACAGCCCGAGCGCGGGGGCGGCGGCGGTGAACGTACCGGCGCGGTGGACGGCCAGGAAGGCGCGCAGCAGGTTCAGGTCGGCGTGGGCGGGTAGCCGCCTGCCGGTAACGGCGGCCTCGGACGTCCGGTTCTCCATCACGTCGGAGCTCTGGCGTCGTAGCGACGACGCGGCCGGACCGTGCGGACCCACCCCCCGAACCCGTAGGAGCACCCCATGGCGAAGATCCTTTTCCTGATGACCGGCGCCGACCACTGGACGCTGGCCGACGGCAGCAAGCACCCCACCGGCTTCTGGGCCGAAGAGGCGGTCGCCCCCTACGAGGCGTTCAAGGCCGCCGGCCACGAGATCACCGTGGCCACCCCGGGCGGCGTCGTCCCGCCGGTCGACCCGGGCAGCCTGGCCCCGGAGGCCGCGGGCGGCGCGGAGAACGCCGCGAAGATCAAGGCCGTGGTGGAGGGCGCCCCGGAGTTCCGCACCCCGCTGACGCTGACGGACGTACGCCTCGACGACTTCGACGCGGTGTACGTCCCCGGCGGCCACGGCCCGATGGAGGACCTGGCCGTCGACACCGACTCCGGCGCTCTCCTCGCCCGGGCGGTGGAGTCCGGGCTGCCGGTAGGCGTGGTCTGCCACGGCCCGGCCGCGCTGCTGGCCGCGGTGAAGGAGGACGGCACGAACGCCTACGCCGGCTACCGGATCACCGCCTTCACCAACACCGAGGAGCAGCTCGCCGGCAGCGCCGACAAGGCGAAGTGGCTGCTGGAGGACCGGCTGACCGAGGCCGGACTGACGGTCGAGACCGGGGAGCCGTGGGCGCCGCACGTCCGGGTCGACCGCAACGTCGTCACCGGCCAGAACCCGGCCTCCTCCGCCCCGCTCGCCGCCGAGCTGCTCAAGAAGCTCCCCTGATGCCGCACTGACGAGAAGGACATCCCCGAACGGCGACGGCCCCCGGCTGAAGGACGACCTCGCGTTCCGCTTCGGCACCTTCGGCTTCCCGCCGCTGGACGCCCGGGGCGTGGAGTTCCGGGGCCCGGCCGAGGGCGTCCCCGGCGCCCTGTCCTGGACCGCGCAGCGGGACAGCAACGCCGGAGGAGCGGCTGGACGTGCCGCACGCCTGGTGATGTGCGTACCGGGGCCGAGGCCGCGCAGGTCGAGGGAGGCCGGGTCGTCCCAGCCCATGCGGTAGAGCAGGCCGGGCAGATCGGCGGCGGCGCCGGGGTCGAGGACCTGCCCTGCGGCCGGGTGCGGATCCTGACCCGCTGGACGCGGATCGGCCGGCCCGCCGCGGCCCTGGCCGAGCGCCCCAACCCGATGCTCAACGGGCACCAGGCCTGGCTGGACGGCCTCGCCACCGCCGCCTCCAGGTAGCCGCACACCCCGGGTTTCCTGGCCGTGGCCCCGGCGGACGGGTGCCCGGCCGGGAGTACCGTGGAGGTACCGAGAGCCCTTCGCGCACCGGCCCCGACACCGGTGCCGCCCTCGGCGACCGACGACCCCGGGTCGGGTCCTCCTGTGCCCGGAGCAGGGCTTGCCTCATGACGGTGCACGTTCCGGTCGCGCCGACGACCGCAGAGCTTCCCGGGCGGCAGGCCGTCCCGGACCGGCGCGGCACGCGGAGGCCGCGTCCGCCGAGGCCGGAGCGTGGCTCCTCGCCCCGTGAGGGCGCCCGCGTCCGCGAGCTGACCCGGCGTCAGGTCGAGGACCGGCTGGGGGAGCTGGGCGATCTGTACGCGGACACCTCCGGCGGCGGCCCGTGGGCGTGGAACGAGGCCCGCGGCGCCTTCCTGCGCCGGCTGGCGGCCGACGCGAGGCGACCGGGGTTCTCGCTGCTGATCGCCGAGACCACCGCCCTGACAGGCTGCGCCTACGGCTTCCCCGTACGCGGCGACGGGCCCGGGTGGGAGGGCTTCGACGGATACCTCCCGGGAAGCCTGCTCCGTCTCGCGGGCTCCGGGCGCCTCTTCATGGTCTCCGTGATCCTCGTCCAGCCCTGGGTACGCCGACAGAACCAGGACCGCGCCTGGAACCTCGCCCGGCGCCTCCAGAGACGGCTGCTCACCGACCACGGCGCCACCGTCGGCGTCACCCTGGTGAACCACTCCGACGCCAGGACCGTCGAGGCCCTGCGGTCCTGGGGGTGGCGGTGCCTCGACGGCGACACCTCGGGCACCACGCCGCCGGGCCCGTTCCGCGTCCTGGTCCTCGGGACCTGAGCAGCACGCCGCCCGTCACCGCCGTCACGGCACCGGAAGCCGCAGGGCCAGGAGGGCCACGTCGTCGGTGCTCCCGGGCGGCATCCGGGCGAGCAGCTGGTCGCACAGCATGTCCAGCGGTGCGTCGGCGAGCGCGAGGGCGTGGCGGCGCAGCCGGCGCAGGCCGGTGTCGAGGTCGCTGCCGGGGATCTCGATCAGGCCGTCGGTGTAGAGCAGCAGGGTGGAACCCGGCGGCAGCGCCTGGGTGGCGTTCGGCCGGCGCGCGTCGTGGTCCACGGGAGCGCCGAGGACGAGACCCTGCCCGGCGTCGAGGTACCGCGCGTCTTCGCCGGGGGCGAGGAGGAGCGGCGGCGGATGGCCGGCGCTGGTCCACCGCAGCGTCCACGGGCCGGTGTGCGGATCGCCTTCGACCCGGGCGAGGACGAGCGTGGCCAGGGGGACGGTGGTGATCGCGGGCATGGCGTCGTCGAGCCGGTCGATGACGGCGCCGGGCGGTCCGGTGTGGTCCCAGGCCAATGAGCGCAGGACACCGTGCAGTTGGGCCATACCGGCCGCCGCGGTCAGGTCGTGGCCCACGACGTCGCCGATGACCAGCGCGAGCGTGCCGTCCTTCAGCTCGAACGCGTCGTACCAGTCGCCGCCGACCTGGGAGCCCGCCGGAGCGGGCTGGTAGCGGGCGGCCAGCCGCAGCCGGCCGGGCTGGGGCAGCGGGGCGAGCAGGTTGCGCTGCATGGCCTCGGCGACGGCCCGCTGGCGGCCGAACCGCCGTGCGTTGTCGATGACCAGGCCGACCCGCCGGCCGATGTCGCTCACCACCGCCAGGTCCTCGGTGTCGAAGGGGTGCGCCGGGTCGGTGCGCACCACCGTCAGGGCGCCGGTGATCCGCTGCCCGGAGCCCAGCGGCACCGTGAGGGCGGATGTCGCGCCCGCCGCCCGCAGGAAGTCGCTGTGGACGGTGGCCAGGGGAGAGCCGGGTGGTGTGGCTCTCTCCGCCTCGTTCCGCAGTACGGGATCACCGCCGTTCAGCACCTGGACCAGGGGTGAGCCGTCCGCCTCGCCGGCCTCGGGCAGCTGCTCCCGCCTGCCCTCCAGGCCGGCCTCCCGGCCCGCCGGACCGGTCACCGCCACCCGGTGGACCTGCCCGGGAGCGGCCAGGAGGTCCACCGCCGCCCAGTCGGCGAGGCGGGGCACCAGCAGACGGCCCAGCCGGGCGAGGGCCTCGTCGGTCTCCAGGGTCTGTCCCAGGACGTCGGTGATCTCCGCGACCAGCGTCAGCCGCTCGGCGCGGTCCTCCAGGGCCCTGGTGTAGGCCGCACGTTCCCGGCGCACCACCTGGTCGCCGGTGGCGTCGGTGAACAGCACGGCCATGCCCTCGACGGAGCTGTCGTCCGCCAGGGGGGAGGCGGACCAGGAGATCGTGACCAGGTGGCCGTCACCGTGCAGATAGCGGTCGCCCCCGCGCGCGGAGGCCCCCTCGGCCAGCGCCTGGAGCAGGGGGCACCGTTCCCGGCGGAGCGTGCCGCCGGACGCGTCCCGGTGCAGCAGTTCGTGCGCGTCCTGTCCGCGCATCGCGGTGGCGGCACGGCCCAGCAGCCGCTCGGCGGCCGGGTTGACGGCGCGGATCCGTCCGGCCGGGTCGACCACCATCAGGGCTGTGCCGAGCTGCTCGACGACCCGCAGCCAGAGGCCCGGCTCGGCCGCCGGCCCCGGCCGTCCCTCATCGTCCACACCGGGCACCGCACCCTCCACCACGCCACCCCTCAGTCAAGGCAGCCTCTCACCGAAGAACGCCGGGCGCATCAGAAAGGGCGCGGTGTCCGCCCGTGTGAACGCGATGCCGATTCCGGACAGTCTCGGTTGTTACACGGGCGGGAGTACGGTGGAGACCACGAGCACTTCCGTATGCCGGAATCCACCGGCCCCGGACCGTCGCCTCGTCTCCGGCGAGTCCATTCGAGCACCCTCCCTCCAGAGCACCTCACCCGTTCTCACTGGGGCAGCCCGTGACCCCGGCCGCGCCATCCGCATCCAGGGCCGAGGAGCCACGCATGCCGTCCATTCCGGCCACGCCCACGACGGTCACACCGTCGGACCCGGCCCCGCCGCCCCAGCTCCACGACGGGACGTCCCCCTTCCCGCGGGATGCCCCGGCGCCCGCACGCGACGGCGGTGAGCGGCTGTACGTCGCGGTGACGGCGGTGACCGTCGTCCTGCCGTTCGCACTGGGCTGGGCCATCGGCGGTACATGGGTGTACGGCGTGACCGCCCTGCTGTGGGCGGGACTGGTGCGCATCGCGCTGCTCCACCACGTCACCTGGAGCGTGAACTCCCTCTGCCACCTGATCGGTGAGCGCCCGTTCCGCACCCGGCGCCACGACCGGGCCACCAACCTGCGGCCCCTCACCCCGCTCTCCTTCGGCGAGAGCCGGCACAACCTCCACCACGCCGACCCCACCGGCGCCCGGCACGGCGTCGACCGCGGCCAGATCGACCCCTCCGCCGCCTTCATCCGCCTTCTCGAACGTCTCGGCCGGGTGCACGACGTGCGCCGGCCGACCACCGAGCGGGTCGCCGCCCGGCGCGCCTGACCTCGACCATTCGCTCTCCTACGGCAGTTGGCAGGAGTTCATCATGACCACCGCACTGCAGCCCCAGATTCCCTCCCAGCCCGTCCTGAGGATGCGCCTGGCACCCCGCAGCGGCATGCCACGGCCCATCGACGGAGCATGGTGGCCCCGTTCGTACGACCTGCTCGCGGAACTCCCGTCGCTGCTCGCGGGGTTGCCGCGCGCGTGGGGCCAGATCACCAGCGTCACCGTCAACGGGGCGGTGTGGTCCGCGGTGCCCGGCCGTACGCTCGTCTTCAACCAGGTCGTACGACTGCACAGAGGCCTCGCCGCGTCCGCCCCGCACACCGCCGTCCTGCTCGCCCCCGGACGGGGACGCTGGGACCTGCTGGTGGTGCCTCCGGATACGACCGAGGCGGCGGCGGAACCGCTGATGGCGGCAGCCGCGAGCGATCAGGAGTGACGACAGGGAAGCAGGCGAGTGCGATGGCCGACTCTTCTTCCGCCCCGCGTGTGAGCAGACTGCTGCCGGACGCCGTCCACCGGGCCGTGCGGCCCGGGACGGCTGTCGTACGGCTGGAGACGACGCACGATCGGCAGAGCGTGCTCGACGGGGCGTGGTGGCCGCGCTCCCGCGACATCGCCGCCGAGTTGCCCGGCCTGATCTCCGCACTGACCGAGTACCTCGGGCCCATCACACGTGTCGGCCTGGACGCCGGCGCCTGGGAAGGGCTGCCGACGCGGATGACCATCGACGACCGTGTCGTCCACATCGACTCCTTCGCGGCAGGTGACGACACCGTCCTGATCACGCGGGGCGAGCAGGATCTCTTCTCCCTCCTCGTGGTCCCGTCGCACACGACGCCCGACGCCGCGCGCGCCGCCATGGCCGAAGCCGTCCGCGCCGGCAGCGTGACGCGGGCCGAACGGATCCTCCTCGACACCGGCGGCGCATAGGCCGGGCCCTGCGTACGGTCCGTCGGGCCTGTTCGAGGAGTACGCTGGAATGACCGAGGATATTTCGAACACCGGCTCTCAGGCCCGTGTCGTTTTCGGCGATTGAATATTCCGGGCCGGTCGTGACCGGCCCGGGGCAGGGTTCGCGTCATGACTGCGACCATTTCCCACCCGCCGACGACCGAAGCCGATGACCGGCTCTCCTCGTCCTCTCCGCGTCTGTCGCTGGCTCCCGTCGGCTCCGCCCCGGCTCTGCTGGACGGCGCATGGTGGCCCCGCTCCCGCGATCTCGGGGCGGAACTCCCGGCCCTGACCGCCGTACTGGATCCGCTGTGGGGGCGGATCACCCGGGTCACCGTGAACCCCACCCAGTGGCCGGTCGTTCCACGCAAGGTGCCCGTCGCCGGGCACGTGGTGAACGTGGGCTGGTTCCTGGCCGAGCAGGACCCGCACGAACTGCTGTTGCTCTCCTACCACGTGGGCCGCTGGAACCTCCTGGTCGTCCCGCCGCAGACCACGCCCGACTCGGCCGCCTGGCTGATGGCCGCGGCGAGTGACCCACACGGCGTGCTGACCGCGAGCCGGTTGCTGGAGGAGGCGGCGCGTCTGCGGACACTGCGCGACGCCGACCGGGCCGTGGAGGCGGTCTGGGACTCCGAAGGAGGGCATGAGGCCCGCGACCTGACCGCACGTCGACCCATCCCGACGGGAAGGTGAGGACCGTGCAGACCTTCGTGACCGTGGTCGCGATCCTGGGCATGATCGTTGTCGGGGTCCTCCTCATCCGTCTGCTGAACTCACAGCACGGAGACCGCATGGCCGCCGTCCACTACGGCCGCTCCGGGATGCCGGTCCAGGGACCGGCTCCGTCGGCCCGGCGCAAGGCACGCGGGCGACTCCGTCCCAGGCGCCGCGACCGTGAGCAGGCGAAGTACGGCTGACAGCCGATCGGGTCGCGAGGCCCGTCAGGGCCGCGTACGCCGTTGCCGCCCGGCCTTCGTCTGCGGAGCCCCGGCCGGTTCGGGGGCGGTCAGGTCGAGGAGGAGCATGGCGTCGTGGTCGGGGGTGCCGGGATCGGCGGTGTAGACGCCGAGGCGCTGGCCGGGGGTGCCTTCGAGCTGCATGCTCTGGCCGGCGAGGGTGAGGACGCCGACCTCGGGGTGGTGGAAGGTCTTCTGGAGGTTCTTGCGCCCGACGACGTCGTAGCGCTCCCACAGCCTGGCGAAGTCCGGGCTCTTGAGGACGAGTTCGCCGACCAGCTGGGTGAGGTCGGGCGCGTCCGGGGCGGTGCCGGCCAGGCTGCGGAGCCGGGCCACACAGCCGCGCACCTGCTCGTCCCAGTCGGGGAAGAGGTCGCGCGCGGTGGGGTGGAGGAAGAGATAGCGGGCGAGGTTGCGCTGCCCCGTGGGCCAGTCGGCGATGCCCGCGTACAGGGCGAGTCCGCCGGGGTTCCAGGCGAGCAGGTCCATGCTCCGGCTGATGACGTACGCGGGGCTCGGGCGGAGCGTCTCCAGGATCAGCTTCAGGTGCGGGCGCACGGTCCGGCTGGGCGGCGGCGGGGGCTCGGGGGCGTACCGGGCGGCCCTGGCGGCGAGATCGCGCAGATGCTGGTGCTCGGCGTCGTCGAGTCGCAGGGCACGGGCGAGGGCGTCGAGCACGGCGGGGCTGGGGCGGGTCTCCTTGCCGCGTTCCAGACGGACGTAGTAGTCGATGCTCATCCCGGCGAGCGTCGCCAGCTCCTCACGGCGCAGGCCGGGGGTGCGACGCAGACCGGGGCCGACGGTGAGGCCGACCTGCTCGGGGAGGGTCTGGGTGCGACGGGCGCGCAGGAACTGCCCCAGCTCCGTCCCGACCCCGACCCCGCCGCTGCTCTGCTCGGATGCCATACGGCCAGTGTCACACCGCGCTGACCTGCGCGGCGGGGAAGTGGGGGGCCCTGTCACTGCCCCCGACATCCCGCCCTCCCACCGCGACCGCGAACACGCGAGATCCTGGCGACGCGTCGGCGTCGAGGACTGACCCGCTACCGCGCCGGCAGCTGCCACCACGCGGCGGAGGCGTCGCGCAGGGTGTTGGTGCCGCAGTGCACCTCGCCCATGCCGAGGTGGTACGTGTACCAGTCGTCGATGTACGACACCTTCATGCCGACCCGTGTGTAGACGGCGTTGACGGCCTCCGTGAAGATGTCCTTGCCGCCGATGACGGGCCCCCACTGGCGCGGGGCGAGGTAGCGGTCGCGGCCCAGGAGCACGCCGTTGACCGCGCCGGGCACGTACGCGCTGGTCTCCACCGTCGCCGGGGCCGCCGCACGCGGGGCCGCCGGGTTCTCGGCGAGCCACTTCTGCTGGCCGCGGTCCCTGAGGCTGTCCACGAGGTCGGATGCCGCGCCCATGCGCGTCAGACGCGGCACGGGAACGTCCTGGCCCTCGGCGGAGAAGGCCTCCGACTCACGGGTGTACAGCGCGGGCACCCGCACGATCTCCTCGTCCGTGACACCCGTCTCACGCTTGAGGATCTCCAGGTTGGCCGCGATACGCCGGGCCGCCATCGCGTTGTCGGACACCAGGTGCCGGGAGGCGAGCGCCTGGGCGATGGTCTCCTTGGGCGCGGGGCTGTCGCTGCGGCCCGGGACGGAGAACATCTTCGTCCCGCCGTGGCCGTCGCGCTTGGCGTCGCGCAGCAGCCGCAGCCCCGCCTCCGGGTCGGCGACGCCGATGCGCCAGCCGCGCGGGGTGTCGGCGGGCAGGAACTGCACGAACTCGTCGACGTGCCCGACGCCCAGCCAGGAGGTGTCCAGCAGCAGTGGGTCCTGCATGCCCTGCGACTTCAGCATCGTCCGCATCACCTTCGACGGACGTGCCCCGCTGTCCTTGCGCTCGCCCATGATGATGCGCCCGGCCGGGAACGAGCGCCCGCCGTGCGCGTAGGGCGGGATGGTCTCCAGGTTGCCCATGGAGTTGAGCGACCAGTCGTCGGGCTCCGCCGGGTCGGTCACCTGCACGACGCCGATGTCCCGGCCGCGGATCTTCTCGAACAGCTCGCGGCCCGCGTCCCGGTCCGGCTGGGCGGAGCGCAGCATCACGCGCATCACCTGCGGCTGCCCGCCCGGCCCGGTCATGTTGACGTAGGCGGGTTCGACGAAGTCCTGGGCCCAGGGGTCGGCGTACTTCTTGAAGGTGACCAGCGGCGTGGTGACCCCGGCCTTCTTGACCTCCTTGCCGAGTTCGGCGACGAACTTCTGCTGGAGGCGGCTGTACTCGCCCTCGCCCTGGACCTCGGTCACCATCACCTGCTGGGTGTTCTGCAGGTGATGCTGGGTCAGCAGCGGTGCGACGCGCAGGGTCACGGAGTCGGAGGTGGACTTCTGCCCGGACTTGACCGTCAGCCGGATCACCGCGCGGCCGTCCCACTTCGCCGTGTCCCGGACGATGTCGGTGGCCTCGATGCCGAACTCCACGCCGGAACGCAGCTCGGCGGCGGTCAGCCGGGTCGCGGACGTCACCAGGACCCACTTGCCGTCCCGCTTGAGGAAGAGGTGCGCGTGCTTGCCTCCCGTGGTGACCTTCAGGCTGCCCTTGGCGTCCGAGGCCAGGCCGGGCATGGGAACGGAACGGACCCGGGCGAGGTCGGCGGCGTCCGCGCTGCCGTTGACCTTCGTGTCGGTGCCGTCGTTGCACGCGGCCAGCTTGGCGTCGGACAGGGGTCTGCCGCCCGGTCCGGAGACGGGACACCGCTTGGTGTCGTCATCGATGTTGGGCAGGTAGACCGCTCCCCGCCCGACCGACCAGCCGTCCTCGCCGTTCTTGTCGCTGCCACCGGTGACATCGACCCGCCCGTCGCGGTTCACATCCGCGCGCAGATCGGCCCGGCCGGCCGTCTCGACGGCGGTAGCGGAGCCGGCCGGCCCGGCCAGCACGGAGCCTGCCGCGGCGAGCGCCAGGACCATCGACCCGGCCGGATTCAGACGTGGACGTATGGAACTACGTGAACGCACAGTGCGGTCCTCTCGATTGAGGGGTTGGGAACTGCTGGGGCTTGACTGACCCTGAGGGTGTTCTGGCAGGGATGAGTGGGTCTTGGTGCTCGGCCGGTCGGGGGTCGGCGCTGGCACCACCGGCCACCGCGACGCCCAGCTCCGCCACGCCCTCACCCGCCTGCTGCACTGGGCCAAGTCCCGCGGCGTCAAGGCGATCGCGGTCGAAGACCTCGGCTTCACCGCGGACAAGACCCGGGAGAAGCACGGCCGCAAACGACGCTTTTGACGGCTCATCTCCGGCATGCCCACCGGCCGGCTCCGCGCCCGCCTGAGCTCCATGGCCGACCAGACCGATATCGCGGTCATCGCCGTGGACCCGGCCTCCACCTCGAAGTGGGGCGGCCGCCGCCGTGGCGATCGGACGGCGCGCCCGAGGGCACCCGGTCCGGCGACGGGCGACACCGCCCCACCACGACCGGAGCGATCGTCGTGGGCATCGGACCGACCAGGCCGGAGCGGGCACACCCGGGCGTGAGGGACCCCGCCCCCGCATCCCCGGACCACGCACACGACGCGTGCCGCCCGGACGCGGAGCGAACGCGGGCAACCAGAACGCCCGACACCGTTCGGGGCGCTCGGCGAGCACGAGTACGGGCAACAGGACTCACTCCCGCTCGGTCCTCAGGAACGGTGACGCTGTGCAAGAGGCGGAAGGGGGCCTGTGCGTTGCTTTTGAAAGGGCGGTTGTCGCTCGGGCGCCGGGAACTCCGTCAGTGACTTCGCCGCAGTTGGGGCGGCGTGTGCGGCGGGCCGCACTCCACCGACGGACTCCCCCGGTGGGCCGGAGCGCAGGTGAACAGTGAACCCGGCATCGACCACGGCCCGTGGTCGACCGGCCGGGGCGGCCGGGGCGGCCGGGGCGCGTTACCCGCGGCCGCGGGAGCCCGGGGCTTTCCGCCGGCCATTCGTGACGTCACCGCGGCAGGGCGGGGGTCTCGCCGTGCCGTGAGCGGAACGTCCGGCGGTAGGAGTCCGGCGGCACGCCGACCGTCCGGTTGAAGTGCCGGCGCAGCGTCGTGGCGGTGCCCATGCCGGTGGCCGTCGCGATGACGTCGACCGTGTCGTCGGTGCTCTCCAGCAACTCCTGCGCGCGGCGGATCCGTTGGGTCAGCAGCCATCGCAGGGGCGTGGTGCCGGTCACCGCCCGGAAGTGGCGGGCCAGATTGCGCGAGCTCATCCCCGCCCGGCGTGCCAGGTCCTCCACCGTGAGCGGCTGGTCGAGGCGCTCGACCGCCCAGGGGAGCAGCGCGGCGAGCGGGTGGTCGTCCCGGGTGGGCACCGGCGCGGCGACGAACTGGGCCTGGCCGCCGGCCCGGTGCGGCGGCACGACCAGGCGGCGGGCCACCGCGTTGGCGACGGACGAGCCGTGGTCGAGGCGGACGAGGTGCAGGCACAGATCCATCGCTGCGGCCTTGCCCGCGGAGGTGAGCACGCTGCCGTTGTCCACGTAGAGCACGTCCGGATCGACCTCGACGAGCGGGTGGAGGCCGGCCAGGGCCTCGGTGTGGGCCCAGTGCGTGGTCGCGCGTCTGCCGTCCAGCAGCCCGGCCGCCGCCAGCACGAACGCGCCCGTGCACAGGGACGCCACGCGCGCACCCGCCTCGTGGGCCGCGCGTACCGCGTCGACGAGTTCGGCGGGCGGGTCCACGTCGACGTCCGCCCAGCCGGGGACGATCACGGTGTCGGCATGCCGGAGCCGGTCGAGCCCCTGGTCGGGCTCCAGCCGGAACCGGCCGACGCGCACGGCGTCCGACCCGCAGACCTCGACGTCGTACCAGGGGACGTCCACGCCCGCCGGGGGCGGGCCGAACACCTCGCACGCCAGGGACAGTTCGAAGTGCAGCATGCCCTCGGTGACGGCCAGCGCGACAGTGGTCATGTCCGAAACTGTACGGGGCACGTCGTTCCAGACACTCACGGCGGTGCGCCCGCTCTCGCCAGGATGGTCGCGACGGGTCAAGCGGATCCGGCGGATCGTTCGAGCAGGGGGAGAAGTCATGGGGTCGGCAATGAGACCGGGGCAGACGGTGACGGTGTTCGGCGCGTACGGGCACACCGGGCGCTTCGTGGTGGCCGAGCTGCGGGAACGCGGATTCGTCCCGGTCCTCTCCGGCCGCGACGCCGGCAAGCTGCGGGCGCTGGCAGCATCCATTCCCGGCGCCCTTGAGGTCCGTCCGGCCTCGGTCGACGACCCCGGCTCGCTCGACCGCGCCCTGGACGGCGCGGACGCCGTGATCAACTGCGCCGGTCCCTTCGCCGTGACCGCCGCTCCCGTGATCGAGGCGGCCCTGCGCGCCGGGATCCCGTACGTCGACGTGGCGGCCGAGATCGAGGCCAACCTCGACACCTTCACGCACTTCGCGGACCGCGCCCGCGCGGCGGGAGCGGTGATCGTCCCCGCGATGGCGTTCTACGGCGGCCTCGGCGACCTGCTGGCCACCGCGGCGATGGGGGACTGGACGACCGCCGACGAGGTGAACATCGCCTACGGGCTGAGCGGTTGGCACCCCACCCCCGGGACACGCGTCGCGGGCACGGTCTCCCGGGAGCGCCGGGCCGGCCGGCGGGTCCGCTACACGGACGGGCGGCTGGAGTACCACGACGACGAGACGACCCTCCTCACATGGCCCTTCCCCGACCCGATGGGCACCCGGGAGGTCGTCGGGGAGTTCACGATGGCCGACGTGGTGACCGTCCCCAGTCACCTCTCCGTGCCCGAGGTGCGCACCCATATGACGACCGACGCGGCGGGCGACCTCGCGGCCCCGGACACCCCGGCGCCCACCGCGGCCGACGAGAACGGGCGTTCCGGCCAGACCTTCCTGGTCGACGTGGTCGTACGGCGCGGCGACACCGAACGACGTGCCGTGGCACGCGGCCGGGACATCTACGCCGTCACCGCACCGCTCGCGGTGGAGGCGGTGCACCGCATCCTCACCGGCCGGACCCGCACGCTCGGCGTCGCCTCCGCCGGCCGGATCTTCGACGCCCCCGAATTCCTCCGGGCCCTGTCCCCGCACATCACCCTCGACCCGCTCCCGGGGCGGACGGCGTCCTGAGGGCCGGAGCGGGCGCTGCGTCCGTCCGACGGTCGTGTGTCGCCGGTACCGGCGAGGTTCGGCGGGCAGGCGGAGACCCTCGACCAGAGTGGCCGGATGCGGTATATGCGGCGTATGGCCGGTGGAGGACCGTCCATGCTGACGCGCGTGGTGCTGGCGACGACCATCGGCACCGCGCTGGAGTGGTACGGCTTCATCCTGTTCAGCACCATGAGCGCGCTCGTCCTGAACCGGCTGTTCTTCCCGCCCGGTGACCCGGTCGCGGCGACCCTGGCGTCCTTCGCCACATTCGCGGTCGGGTTCGCCGTCCGGCCGCTCGGCGCGCTGGTCATCGGGCACTACGGGGACCGGCTGGGCCGCCGGCGGATGCTGGTGATCACGTTGGTCACGGTCGGCCTGGCCAGCGCCCTGATGGGCGCGCTGCCGACGTACGAGACCGCCGGGGCGTGGGCTCCCGCGCTGCTGGTCGTGCTGCGGGTGATCCAGGGGTTCGGCGCGGGCGCCGAGTACGCGGGCGCCTCCCTCACCCTGGCCGAGTTCGCCACGCCGGAGCGTCGCGGACGGTACGCCGCCATCCCCCCGGCGGGTGCGGCGGTCGGCGCGCTGCTCTCGGCCGGGGCCGTCGCCGCCGTGGCGGCCCTGCCCCCGGACGACTTCCTCGACTGGGGATGGCGCATCCCCTTCCTGGTCACCCTCCTCGTCACGGCGACCGGCTTCTACATCCGCGTCAGCGTGGCCGAGAGCCCGATGTTCGAGCAGGTCAAGCGGGAGCGGGGAGTCGCACGGGCACCCGCCGTGGAGCTGGCCCGCGGGGCTCCGCGGACCCTCGTCCTCGGGGTGGTCAGCAGTATCGGGCCGAACGTCGCCGCGTACATCCCGGTGGTGTTCGCGCTCGCCTATCTCACCGAGCAGCTCGAAGTCTCCCGTACGGTCACCCTCGTCGGGGCGCTGATCTACTTCGCGTGCAGCGCGGCGGTGACGCCGGTGGCCGGGGCGCTGGGCGACGCGGTCGGCCGCCGGGTCGTGCTCGGCTGGGCCATGGTGGCCGCGGCGGCGTTCGCGTTCCCCTTCTTCTGGCTGCTGGACACCGAGGAGTCCGGGTACGTGTGGTTCGCGTTCGGCCTGAGCGGGCTGCTGCTGGGGGCCCAGCTCGGCGCCCAGGCGGGCTTCCTGGCGGACCTGTTCACGACCAGGACCCGGTTCAGCGGGGTCGCCCTCAGCCGCGAGGTGGCGGCGGCGCTGGCGGGCGGCACCGCACCCCTCGTCGCGGCCGCGCTGCTGGAGGCGGCCGGGGGAGAACCCTGGCCGGTGGTCCTGTACATGAGCGCGCTGCTGCTGATCAGCGCGCTGGCGGTGGCCCTGATCCACGGCTTCGGACGGCACGAGCAGCGGGGCGAGGCCGGGCGACGGCCCTGAGGGGGCCCGGGGCCGTTCACCCTTCGGGGGAGGCGATCTGTCAGGGCGGGAGCATGCCCACGGCGGTCGAGGCCGCGAGGCGGTGCCAGTCGGCGTCGCCCCGGAGCATCGCGTGGTCACCGCCGGGCACGAGGTGGACGTCCGCCCGGGCCCCGGCCGCGCGGGCCCGCCGCACGAACGACACCGACGCGCTCGGGTCGGTGACGCGGTCCCGGTCCCCGTGGATCACGACGACGTCCTTGTCCCGCAGCTGGGCCACCGGCTCGCCGTCCGGGCACCAGGGGGCCAGCGCCAGCACCGCCCGGACCTGCGGCGCGTCCGCGGCGCGCAGGGCCGCCCGACCTCCCATCGAGTGGCCCACGAGGACCACCGGGACGTCACCGGCGCGGCGGGCGAGCTCGTCGAGCGCCCGCCGGACGTCCCGCAGGGCGTCGCCCTCGTCGCCGTTCCAGCCGCGCACGCGGTAGCGCACCTCTCCCAGGAAGATCCCGTCGTCCGGCAGCGCCGCGGCGACGGCTCGCACGAATGGCCTCATCCGCAGGGCCGCCAGATGCCAGGGCCGCGACGGGGCCCGGCCCTCGGATCTGCCGCCGTGCAGGAACAGCACGGCCGCCCGCGTCGTGGCAGGGGTGCGGCGCGGCACCAGCGCGGCCGTGGCGCCGGGCGCCCCGGGGGTGCCCTCCTGCTCGTGAACCGTCATCCGCGCTCCTCACATGTCTCCTTCCGGGGAGTTCCCTTCAAGGGTCATCCGTAGCCGGCCGGCGGTCGGGTCCGAGCGGCCCACCTCGGCGCCGGTAGCCGCCAGGCCTTCCCCGCCCGACGCTCACCTGGGTGGCAGCGGGAAGAAGCCGCTGGTCCGGGCCGCGTACGCGGCATATCCCGGCCGCTCGGCCATGTGCCGCTCCAGCAGCCGCTTCCCGCTGCCCTTGGTCAGCAGCAGGCTCATCACCACCGGCGACACCAGAACGGCCGCCGCCGCGGCGGGCGCGTCGCAGGCGATCAGGAACAGGCCCCACCACACGCAGAAGTCCCCGAAGTAGTTGGGGTGGCGGGTGTAGCGCCACAGCCCCCGGTCCATGATCCGGCCCTTGTTCTCCGGATCCGACTTGAACCGGGCGAGCTGGGCGTCCCCGACCGCCTCGAAGAACATGCCGGCCGCCCACAGACAGGCGCCCGCAGCGGCCCACGCCGTCATCGGCCCGGTGATGTACTGCGCGGCCTGGACCGGCAGCGACACCAGCCACACCAGCGCGCCCTGGAGCAGATACACGATCCGCAGGGCGTACAGGTTCCGGCTGCCGGGCGCCTTGGCCAGCATCTCCTCGTAGCGCGGGTCCTCGCCGTGTCCGCGCCCGCGCCGGGCGATGTGCCGGGCCAGGCGCAGCCCCCACACCGCCGTCAGCACGGTGACCAGGATCCGCCGCCCCGGGTCGCCGGTGCCCGCCGACGCCGCGAAGGTCACGGCGGCGACGGCGGTGAAACCGAGCCCCCAGGCCACGTCGACGATCCGGTGCAGGCCCTTGCGCACGGCGACGGCGAAGGTCACCAGCATCACGGCGAGAGCGGCCCCCGCCGACCAGGCGAGGCCGGCCGCGAAGGAGGCCCAGGCGAAGCCGTTCACGGCCGGTCCAGCCCATCTGCGGTAGTCATCGGGGCGTGGCCTCCTTGGTGAGCAGGTACTGCTGCACGTCCAGGTAGCCGGAGCGGAATCCGGCCTCGGAGTAGGCGAGATAGAACGTCCACAGGCGTTGGAACGTCTCGTCGAAGCCAAGGGCGGCGACCTCGTCCGCGCGCCCGGCGAAGCGTTCGCGCCACAGGCGCAGGGTCTCGGCGTAGTGGGCGCCGTAGGCGTCGCGGCGGGTGACGCTCAGCCGGGTGTGGTCGCGGACGGTCTCGGCGACGGCCTCGACGGAGGGGATCACGCCGCCGGGGAAGACGTACTTGGAGATCCAGGTGAAGGTGTCCCGGCTGGCGAGCATCCGCTCGTGGGGCATGGTGATGGCCTGGAGTGCGGCGCGTCCGCCCGGGGCCAGCCGTTCGTCGAGGCCGCGGAAGTAGACGGGCCAGAACTCCGCGCCCACCGCCTCGACCATCTCCACGCTCAGGACGGCGTCGTAGGTGCCGCGTGCCTCGCGGTAGTCGCACAGCTCCACCGAGACCCGCTCGGCGAGACCGGCCGCCGCGACGCGCTCGCGGGCCAGGGCGGCCTGTTCCCGGGAGAGCGTCAGCGAGGTGACGTGCGCGCCGCGCGCGGCGGCGCGGATGGCCAGTTCGCCCCACCCGGTGCCGATCTCCAGCACCCGGGTGCCCTCCCGCACCTCGGCGAGATCCAGCAGCCGGTCGATCTTGCGGTGCTGGGCGGCGGCGAGCAGCTCCCAGCCGGCGGGGAAGCCGCGGAAGAGGGCCGAGGAGTAGCTGAGGGTGTCGTCGAGGAACAGCGCGAACAGGTCGTTGGACAGGTCGTAGTGGCGGCTGATGTTGGTGCGCGAGCCGCCGGCGGTGTTGCGCTGGGCGTCCGGCCGGCGCGGCGCCCAGAGTCCGCGCAGCCGCTGCAGCGGTGCGGGAACCAGCTCGGCCAGGTCCGCCGCGAGCACGGTGAGGGCGGCGACCAGGTCGGGCGCGTCCCACTCCCCGGCCATGTACGACTCGCCGAAGCCGACCAGGCCCTGGCTGCCCACACGGGCGTGGAACGCCCGCGGGTCGTGGAGGTCCAGCGCGGGGCCGCCCTTCCCGAGCGAGGTGCCGTCGGGGAAACGGACGTGCAGCGGCAGGTCCCGCAGGGCATGGCGTACGACGGCTGCCGTGATCGCGGTCCGTGCCCGGGAGGCCTTGGGCGGCCGGGCCACGTCGGGCCAGCGGGCCGCGTCCACGGCCACGGGGGGCGCGGCGGTCGCGGTCCGCCCCGTGCCGCCGGGTCGGAGCTCGGCTGTCGTCATGCGGAGTTCTCCCTGTTCTGATGGTCGGGCCGGGGCCGGACGGGCAGCCCGCGCAGATACAGACGGATGCCGTGCAGACGGATGGCCGCGGACACGGCGAGCGTGGACCAGGGCCGGCGCAGGGCCAGCCGCAGCAGCGTTCCCGCACGGACGTCGTGACGCGCCCCGCGCACGGTCGCGGTGAACGGCCTGCCGCCCTCCCGCTCCAGGTGCACGGTGAGGTCGAGCCGCTCCCCGGGAGCGGGCAGGCGCATGCGGTAGCGGCCGTCGACGGGGAAGAACGGCGAGACGTAGAACTCCTTGCCCACCTCCGCCGTCCCCGAGGCGTCGGGCCGCAGCAGATAGCAGTGGCGTTCGCCGTAGGTGTTGTGGACCTCGGCGACCACACAGCGCACGGTGCCGTCGGGGCCGTGGCACCAGTAGACGGTGAGCGGGTTGAAGACGTATCCGAACACCCGCGCGTGCGTGAGCATCACGACCGCGCCGCCGTCCAGGTCCACCCCGTGGCCGGCCAGGAAGGCGTCCAGTCCCGCGCGGATGGAGGGGTGCTCGCCGGAGAAGTGGTCGCGCGGCTCGAAACGCGCCAACGGGCGCAGTGCGTACGTGAGTTGGGGAAGCCGGTCGGGGTCGACGAGCCACATGTAGGTGCGGTGGCGCAGCGCGTACCGCAGGGGCGCGGTGCGCACGTGGGCGATCACGCAGCGGTAGAGGGCGGGGGCTGACACCGGTACGGGTACGAGTGCGGGAGTCGTCACCAGCGCACCCCCAGTGCCGCGGCGGCCGCCACCCCGGAGCGGCAGCCGTCCTCGTGGAAACCCCAGCCGTGGTAGGCGCCCGCGAACGCCGTGACGGGGCCGGCCAGTTCGGGCAGCCGCTGCTGGGCGGACACCGACTCCGGGGTGTAGACGGGGTGTTCATAGACCATGCGGGCGCGCACCAGGTCAGGGTCGACACGGTCCTCGCCGCCGAGGGTGACGACGAACGTCTCGGTGGCGTCGAGCCGCTGCAGCCGGTTCATGTCGTAGCTGACCCGCACCCGGTCGGCGCCCGCCTCGCACGACGGCATCAGGTAGTTCCACGACGCCCGCGCCCCGCGCGCACGCGGCAGCAGTCGGGTGTCGGTGTGCAGGAGCGTGGTGTTGCGGGAGTACCGGAAGGCCCCGAGCACCTCCTTCTCCTCCGGCGTGGCATCGGCCAGCAGCCGCAGGGCCTGGTCGGGGTGGGTCGCGAGGACCACCGAGTCGTACGACCGTGCGGTGCCGTCGGCCGTGGTGAGGCTGACGCCGTCGGGATGCCGCCGCAGGGCCCGGACCGGAGCCGCGAGGCACACCTCGTCCAGCCGGGCCGCCACCCGCTCCACATACGCGCGTGAGCCGCCGGTGACCGTGCGCCACGTCGGAGACCCGCTGACCGACAGCAGGCCGTGGCGCTCCAGGAAGCGGAACAGGTAGGCGGCCGGATAGCGCTGCGCGATGCCGGCGTCGCAGGACCACACCGCCGACACGAGCGGGGTCATGAAGTGGGTGCGGAAGTAGGGCGAGAAGCCCTCGTGGTCCAGGAACTCCCCGAGGGTGAGGGCCTGCTCCGCCCCTCGCGCGAGGTGCCGCCGTGCGGCCCGGTGGAAGGCGGGCACCTCGGTGAGCATCCGCAGATAGGCCCCGCGCAGGGCGTCGCGGGGCCGGGCGAACAGCCCGGCGGGGCCACGGGCACCGGCGTACTCCAGGCCGCAGCCCTCGCACCGCACCGACATGCTCATCTCCGACCCCTGCGTGGCGACGCCGAGTTCGCCGAAGAGGCGCAGGAGGTTCGGGTAGGTGCGGCGGTTGTGCACGATGAAGCCGGAGTCGACGCGGTACGTCGCGCCGCCGGACGAGTCCAGCTCGTGGGTATGGGCGTGCCCGCCGAGCCGGTCGTCGGCCTCGAACAGCGTGACGTGATGCGCGCGGGCGAGCACGTACGCGGCCGTGAGGCCCGCCACCCCGCTGCCGATCACGGCCGTGCGGCGCCGCTCCCGTGCGGCGTTTCCCGGCACCTGTGACATCGCCTCTCCTCCTGGTCGGACCTGGACACGGACCTGGGTCTCGCGCGTGATCCGGAGCCGCCGCGCGAGCGGATTGGACCGGGCCGCTACCAAGTACTTCCGGGCGCGGACGCCGTCCGGATGCCGGGGTGACCGTGGAATCCGTAGCGGAACCGGCTGCGGACGGGTCGGAACGACGACTTCATCCGAACGAGCGGCCCGACCAATCCGCCCCGCTTCCAGGGCCGGATTCCTCACGTGACCCAGGACGAGAAGAAACCGCGCACCTCCCGCGGCCCGCTGCGGCCGGCGCTCGGCGCGCTCAGCGGCCCGCTGTCTGGCCGGCCGTCCGGTGGTGCCGCGTCGAGCCCGCCGCGCGGTGGTGTCGCGTCGAGCTCCTCGTCGGGTGGTGCCGCGTCTGGCCCGCCCTCCGGCGACGCCGCAGCTGGCCCGCCCTCTGGCGACGCCGCTGCTGGCCCGCCGTCCGGTGAAGCCGCAGCGAGCCCGTCGTTCGGCGACGCCGCTGCTGGCCCGCCGTCCGGCGACGCCGCTGCCGGCCGGTCGTCCGGCGGCGCCGCAGCGAGCCCGTCGTTCGGCGACGCCGCTGCTGGCCCGCCCTCTGGCGACGCCGCTGCCGGCCCGCCGTCCGGTGAAGCTACTGCCGGCCGGTCGTCCGGCGGCGCCGCAGCGAACCCGTCGTTCGGCGATGCCGCAGCTGGCCCGTCGTCTGGCGAAGCTACTGCCGGCCGGTCGTCCGGCGGCGCCGCAGCGAACCCGTCGTCCGGCGATGCCGCAGCTGGCCCGCCGTCCGGTGAAGCTACTGCCGGCCGGTCGTCCGGCGGCGCCGCAGCGAACCCGTCGTCCGGCGGCGCCGCAGCTGGCCCGCAGTCCGGCGAAGCTACTGCCGGCCCGCAGTCCGGCGAAGCTACTGCCGACCCGTCGTCCGGCGAAGCCGCAGCGAACCCGTCGTCCGGCGACGCCGCAGCTGGCCCGCCCTCTGGCGAAGCCACTGCCGGCCCGCCCCCCGGCGAGAGCCCCGGGACGTCCTGGGGTCCGTCATGGGACCGTCGCGGTTCGTGATCGCGGCGTCCGCTGTCGCCGTCGCGTCCGCCGGGGCCGGTGTGCTGGGCCGGTCCTGAGCGGGCGCGCGGACGGGATGTGGTCGCCTCTCCTGCGGCCGTCGTCCTGCCGGCCCCGGCCTCCGCAGCCCTCGCGGTCCCCACGGAGCCCGGCCCCGTATCCCCGGGATCAGCGGCAGGGCGTCGGTACGACGGACGCTTCCGCACATGCGTCCGGGGGTAGGGGGTAGGGGTCCAGCCGGACGCCGCCCCTCACCGACGTCCTGCCCACACCCCCACCGCACGCGCCACCCCATGGAGACGGCCCTGCCCCCCTACAGTGTCCGTACCCACGTCCGTCCCAGCACGTTCTCGCACCGCAGGCCCCATGTCAGCTGAACCACACTCCCCGGCAGCCCACCGCCCGCCCGCCGGCACCGCCCCGCGTCCGGGCGCCCGGTTCGCAAGGCCCTGGGCCGCCGCCCTGCGCCGCACCCCGGTGTCGATGTGGCGCGACGACGTGTCGGACTTCGCCGCCGCCCTCACCTACTACGCCATCCTGGCCGTGCTGCCCGCCCTGCTCGTCACGGTCATCGCGTTCGGCCTGATCAGCCCGGGCACGGCCGAGGCCTTCATCGCGCACGTCACCGCCTACGCGCCCGGCCAGTCGGGTGCCCCCCTGCACGACGTGCTGTCCCGGACGCTGCACGACGGTTCGGCCGTGTGGACCCTGCTGTGCGGCGGCATCGTGAGCGCGCTGTGGTCCGCCTCCAGCTATCTCGCCGTCTTCCGCCGGGCCCTGCACCGTATGCACCGGGAGGCCGACAGCCGCTCGCCCTGGCGCAAGGCCCACCGCATCCTGCTCACCGCGCTCGCCCTGCTCGGTCTGCTCGTCGTCGGTTCCCTCGTCCTGCTGCTGAGCGGCCCTGCCGCCGAGAGCATCGGCCGTTACCTCGGCCTCGGCACGATGGCCGCGTGGACCTGGAGCCTGCTGCGCTGGCCCCTCCTGCTGTGCGTGGTGGCCCTGCTGGTCGTCATCGTCTTCCACACCGGCCCCAGGGCGGCCCGCACCCGCGGCCACAGCCTCCCCGGCGGAGCCCTCGCCGCCGCCCTGTGGCTCACCGTCTCCGCGGGCTTCGCCCTCTACACCTCCGCACTGAGCACCTACAGCAGGCTCTACGGCTCCCTCGCCGGCGTCGTGGTCTTCCTCGTCTGGCTGTGGCTGTCCAACCTGGCACTGCTGGCCGGCGCCCAGTTCACCGCCGAACTGAGCGAGCCGGAGTCCCCACGGCGCCACATCTGAGGCTGTGTCACAGGCACGTGACGGTGACGTCCGGGACGTGAGACGGCGTGAACCGGAACCCGGAAGCGCCCGTCTTGATGATCGTAAACGCGCGGTACCGATCACTTGGTGTCCCGCATTTGTCGTTCCTTGGAGGAATTCCGCGATGAACCGTCGTCTGCGCACCGCCCTCGCCGTCACCGCCGTGATCGGCTCGGGCCTGCTGATGACTGCGTGTGGGGGCGGTGACGAGTCGTCGGCGTCGGACTCCTCGGCGGCATCCTCCAGCCAGTCGAGCCCGACGGCGGCCGACGGCGGCGAGGGCGGCAGCGACAGCGGCGGTTCCGGCACCTCGAAGGCCTCCGGCGGCGGCGCCGGCGGTGGCTCGTCGGACAAGTCCGGTACGGGCGGCGGCGACGCGTCCGGCGGCGACGCGTCCGGAGACAAGAAGGGCTACGGGCAGAGCTGCGGCACCAACGACATCTCCTGGAGCGTGAGCTCCGAGGACCAGGCCGGCGGCTACTTCCTGATCAAGGCCACGGCCAAGTCCGGCATCACCTGCATCCTGCCCGCCGAGCTGCCGGTCGTGGCCTTCGGCTCGGACGGTACGCAGGCCGAGCCGGCGGAGCAGTCGGCCGGTCAGCCGATCACGCTGCGCGCCGGGGTCACCGCCTACGCCGGCGTCAACCCGAAGACCACCAAGGAGGACGGCGGCAAGGAGCTGGACAGCCTCATCGTCTCCGTCTCCAACGACGACCCGAACCCGGAGTCCCTGAAGGTCGGTTCGTTCGTCGTCGACAAGCCGATCGTCTCCAGCTGGCACACGTCCGCCGCCGACGCCGTCCCCTTCTCGAGCTGAGAACCAGGGACAACTCCGGGGGAGCGCAAACAAATTGCGCTCCCCCTCTCGCCGGCCCCCGCTCACCCTGACGCTCCAAGGGCCGGACCACTGGATGGTCCGGCCCTTGGAGCCGGCGGAGAATCGAGCCCGGTCCGTCCTCAGACGGCCGTATGCCGCTGCCGCTCTGCCATGGCACGCACGGCCGAGCCCGAGACGAGCACTCCCGACAGAGCGATCAGGCTGGTCAGGATGTCCTGGATCTGCGCCGCCGGCGCGTAGACGATCACGATGACGATGAGCAGGGCCGCCCAGTTCCTCGGGCGAGCGATGGACAGTACAGAGCGAGTTGGAGCCACAATCATTGCGGTACCTCCTGGTCCTCGTTGCTGCTTGCACTCATAGTGGCCCCTCCGTCACCAGGACGTCCGTTGAGCACCCCGGTCAAGGCCAACGGTCCCTCGAACGGCGGATTGTGCGGGCGAGTTGCCCGTGACTCGCCAGAACCTCCCGCTGTGAGGAGAAGCGGAGTTACGTCAACCGCTTCATGCCGCACGTACACAGCGGACGCCCATCAGCCGGCGGGTGAGGAACGCGCATCGCCTCTGAAGTCCCGCATGAAGAAGAGGAGTTCGGCCCGGCACGGCGGGGCGTACGGCAAGGCCCGGGCATGTCGCCTGTGGGCTTGTCGCATCGGGGCGGCGCACGAAGGTCCACGAACCGCAGGATCGGGTCGTACGCCGTCCAGGACCGAGGTCCGTGACGCGGTCGCCGCCGGGGTCCGCCCTGAGACGGCCTCCGGAACTGCCACGTGATCATCGTCGTCGCGGACACCTTCCGTCGCCGGAGGCCCCCGCGGAAGCCGCATGGTAGCGTCCGTATACAAGGTGTATGCGAGAGCTGGGGGCTGCCGTGACGTCCGGTCGGGAGAAGGCGTACGCGTATCTCAAGGACACGGTGCTGACGGATCCCGGGATGCAGGGCGCCTTTCTGTCGGAGCAGGAGCTCGCGGACCGTATCGGCGTCTCCCGTACGCCCATCCGCGAAGCGCTGCTGCAGCTCGCGGCCGAGGACCTGGTCGAGCTGGTGCCGAAGCGGGGCGCCCGGGTGTCCCCCCTGACAGGGCGGGAGATCCGCGAGCTCATGGAGCTGCGGGGCATCGTCGAGCGGTACGCCGCGCAGGAACTCGTCTCCGGTGGGGGAGCGCCGGTGGCGGAGCTGCGGTCCCTGCTGGAGCGGCAGCGCGAGCTCACCGGTGCCGACCAGGCCCGGGAGTTCATCGCCGTGGACCACTGCTTCCACGCGGCCCTGGTGTCCGCCGTCGGCAACGCCCTCCTCGACCGGCACTACGAGGGCCTGCGCAGCCGCCAGGTCCGTACCGGAGTCGTCGCCCTCTTCAACCAGCAGGGACGCCAGGAAGCGGTGCTGGGGGAACACGAGGCGATCCTCGACGCCCTGGAGGCCGGCGACGCGCAGGCCGCCTGTGCCGCCATCGACCACCACCTGGAGTCGACGCTGAAGGTACTGCTCGCGGGCTAGGGGCGTGTCCGCGAAGTCCCGGCGTCCGCCCGGAGTGCGTGCCAGGCGTCGCGGGGCAGGCGGGATTAGGGGGAGTCCGGGTAGGTGATCACCAGCATGGTGACCCCGTCCGGGGACGTCCACGGCCCGTGCGGCATCCCGGGCGGGCGGCAGGCGTACATGCCGGCGGTGAAGGTCCGGCCGAGCGTCAGGTCGTGCAGCGCTCCCTCGACGAGGTAGACCTCCTCCCAGAAGTCGTGGCGGGCCACGCCGTCCGCCGAGGTGTCGCTGCCCGGCGCCCAGCGGACGAGCGCCGTACGGGATCCGCGCTCGGGGTCCTCGGCCAGCACGCGCTCCTCGACGCCCGGGCCGGCGCCGGCCGGGGTCCGCCACGGTCCGTCGGGGAGATGGAACTCCAGCTCGGGCTTGCTCATCGCCACACCTCCGGGCGCCTGTTGGCCAGGACGGAGATCCGCTGCCGCACCGCGGCGACCTCGTCGACGTCCAGGTCCGCCACCATCAGCTCGGGCTCGGCGCCAAGCGCGTGCCGTACGGTCCCGTCGGGTCCGGCGAGGAGACTGTGCCCGATGCCCGTCGGGGCGGAACCCGCGCCGGTGCCTGTGCCGGTGCCGGTGCCTGTGCCGGTACCTGCGCCCGGATCGGCCTGGTCGACGGCGGCGAGCCACACGGTCGCGTCCAGCGCGCGAGCCCGCACCAGCAGCTCCCACTGCGCCGGCTTGCCCGGCCCCGCGCCCCAGGAGGCGGCCAGCAGCGTGGCGACGGCGCCGGCGTCGGCGTGTGCCCGGAACAGCTCCGGGAAGCGGACGTCGTAGCAGGTGGCAAGGCCCAGCCGTACGCCGTCCACGTCGATGACCGTCGTGGCCGAGCCCGCGGCGACGGTGTCGGACTCACGGAAGCCGAACGCGTCGTAGAGGTGGATCTTGTCGTACGACGCCTCGACCCCGGGCCCGGTGGCGAGCAGGGTGTTGGCCACCCGGCCCCCGGTCGCCGGGGTGAACATGCCGGCCACGACGACCGTGCCGGTGTCGCGGGCGATCCGCCGCACGCCGTCGGCCCACGGTCCGTCCAGGGGCTCGGCGAGCGGTGTCAGCGGGGTGCCGAAGCAGGCCATCGACGCCTCCGGGAAGACGACGACGCGGGCTCCGGCGTGCGCCGCGCGCCGTGTCCATTCCTCGACGAGCAGGAGGTTCTTCTCGGGGTCGGGGCCGGTGGTGAGCTGGCTCAGGGCGATGCGCACGGTGCGTCCTCCTCAGGGGCGGGTAGGGGCGGTGTCCGCCTTCGGCGCGGCGAGGGCGGCGTCCTCGTCTACGGCGGCTTCCGGGTCGCGCCCCAGCCAGACGCCGACGAGGGAGACGGCCGAGGCGAGGGCGATGTACACGGCCAGCGGCGCCCAGGTGCCGTAGGCGCTCAGCAGGCTGGTGAAGAGCAGCGGGGCGACGGCGCCGCCGATGATCCCGGCCAGGGTGTAGGCCAGGGACGAGCCGGTGGAGCGCAGCCGGGGCTCGAACTGCTCGGTGATGAAGGCGGCCTGCGGGCCGTACAGACAACAGTGGATCACCAGGCCCACGACGACCCCCGTGGCGAGCGGCAGCCAGGTGCCGCCGCCGGTCATCGGGAAGAACACGAACGGCCACACCCCGGCGGCCACCGCGGCACCGCCGTACAGCAGCCGGCGGTTGACCCGGTCGGAGAGGGCGCCGGCCAGCGGCATGAGGAAGACCTGGACCGAGGAGCCGATGAGCACGGCCGCGAGGGCGGAGCCGCGTGACATGCCGAGTTCCTCGGTGGCGTACGTGAGGACGAAGACGGTGAACATGGCGTACAGCACGTCGGGGCCGACGCGGCACAGGATGGAGGCCAGCAGGGCCCGGGGCTGGGTGGTGAACACCTCGCGGATCGGCGCCTCCGGCCGGGAGTGCTCGGCCTCCATCGCCTTGAACACCGGGGTCTCCTCCAGTTTCGCCCGGATCCACAGCCCGAACCCGACGAGGACGCCGGAGAACAGGAACGCCACGCGCCAGCCCCACGACTCGAACTGCGCCTCGGTCAGCAGCGCGCCGAGGGCGGCCAGGACGCCGTTGGCCAGCAGGTTTCCGGCGGGCGGGCCGACCTGGGCGGCCGAGGCGTAGAAGCCGCGGCGGCGTGGGTCCCCGAACTCGCTGGACAACAGTACGGCGCCGCCCCACTCGCCGCCGACGCCGACGCCCTGCGCGAAGCGCAGCACGACCAGGGCGATCGGGGCGGCCACGCCGGCCGTCGCGTACGTGGGCAGGACGCCGATCAGGAACGTCGCCGCGCCGATCAGGACCAGTGTGGCGATCAGCACCTTCTTGCGGCCGATCACATCACCGAGGCGGCCGAAGACGAAGCCGCCCAGCGGGCGCGACACATAGCCGACCGCATAGGTGGAGAAGGCCAGGAGCGTGCCGGTGAGCGGGTCCTCCGAGGGGAAGAACAGGTCGCCGAAGACCAGGGCGGCCGCGGCGGAGTAGACGGCGAAGTCGTACCACTCCAGCGCCGTGCCGGTCAGGCTCGCGACGAAGGCCCGGCGGACGCCGGAGTGCTTCTCCGCGGCCCCGGCGTCGCTCTTCGGGGTGTCTTGCATGGTGCCCATCCTTGCTCGGGGACATCGACCTTCCGGCATACTTCTTGTATACAGGTCGTATGCGCAACCCCTGCGCCAGAAGTTAACCGCGGAGAAATCAGGATCCGCAGACCGTTCCAAGATCCCTGGGAGTGCCCTCATGGCCGTGCTGACCTTCGAACTGCCCGACGGATCGACGCGCGAGGTCGACGTCGTCCAGGTCCTCAACGCCGGGTACGCCGGACGCAGCCAGGAGGACGTCGCCGCACACGTCGCGGAGCTCGCCGAGCTGGGCGTGCCCGGCCCGTCCGTGACGCCCGCCCTCTACCCCGTCTCCCCCTACCTCGCCCAGCAGACCGACCGGGTCCACGCCCAGCACGGGCACACCTCCGGCGAGGCGGAGTGGGCGCTCGTCGTGGCGGACGGCGGGGAACTGCTGCTGACCGCCGCCTGCGACCACACCGACCGCGACCTGGAGGTGCACGGCGTGGCCTGGAGCAAGAACGCAGGACCCGACGTCCTGGCCCGCCGCGCCTGGCGCCTGGCCGACGTGGAGTCCCGCCTCGACGACCTCACCCTGCGCGCCTGGGTCACCCACGGCGGCACCTCGACGCAGATCCAGCACGGCACCCTCGCCGAACTCCTCGCCCCCGCCTACTGGGTCGACGTCCTGCGCTCGCGCGACGCGCTCAAGCCCGGCACCGTCCTGATCTCCGGCACCATCCCCATGACCCCGGGCGTCGACCAGTTCGCCGAGGGCTGGAGCGTGGAACTGTCCGACCCCGCCACCGGAGACACGATCCGCCTCGACTACGACGTCCAGCCGATGCCGGCACCCATCGGCTGACGCTCCTTCCGTCACGCCGAGATCGGCCGGGCCTTCCTGACGTGCAGCACGTTGCCGTCCAGGGGCAGCGGCGTCCGGTCCACCAGTGCGAGGCCGGCGTCGGCGAACAGCCTGCCGTAGTGCCCGGCCTGCCGTTCGCGCCCGCCGACGTTGCACATCATGTGGACATCCCAGGCGGTCGCCAGCGAGACCGAGCCGTCGGAGGGCAGCACGCGCTCGACGACGAGCAGATCGGCGTGCTCGGGCATCGCGCGGGCGCAGTGGCGCAGGATCTCGCGGCAGCGCTCGTCGTCCCAGTCGTGCAGGACGCGGGACAGGACGTAGACGTCCCCGCCCGCGGGCACGTCCGCGAAGTCGCCGGCCAGGAAGTCGCACCGCGTGCCGTGACCGGCCTCCTCCAGCAGGCGGCGGGCGGCTTCCACGGCGTGTGGACGCTCCAGCAGCACCGCGTTCAGACGCGGGTGCGCGGCGAGGATGCGCCCGAGCAGTTCCCCGTTGCCACCCGCGACATCGACGACCGTGCCCCCCTCGGGTGCCTCGGCCGCGGCCGTGAGCGCCGGATGGGTGGGGACCGGGGCGAACATGGCGGATCCGGCGGCCATGGACTGGTCGAAGAGTTCCGCGAGGTGCGGGTCGCGGGCGAAATGGTCGAAGTGGTTCTCGCCGAAGACGTGCTCGAAGGCGACCTCTCCCGTGCGTACGGTGTGCCCGAGCCCGGCGAAGGACTCGTAGAACGGGCCGCCGTACATCAGCGCCAGCGCCCGCATCGACCCCGGGGCACCGGCCCGCAGCAGTGCGCCCAGCTCGGTGAGCCGGAAACCGTCGCGGCATTCCTCCACCGCGCCCAGCATCGCGAGATAGCGCAGCAGCGTAGCCAGATTCCCCGGCCGCGCTCCGACAGCCCGCGCCAGTTCCTCGACGCCGACCCCGCGATCGCCGTCCCCATCCATGGCATTCATGGCATCCATGGCGTCGGGCACCCGGAGCTGAGCGAACACGGCCAGTGCTTGTGTCGTCCACGCCCCGGTCAGCAGCCGCAGGAGCGTTTCGGCGGGCTGCCGGGCGCGATGCTCGTCGAGGTGGGAGGCGAGCACGTCACGGTGGTCGCCGGGGACGTACAGCTCCACACGCCTGTACCCGGCGGCCTTGGACTCGGCGGCCGCGCCGAAGTAGAAGACCGTCCCGTCCTCGTGCGGGTTGTAGCCGCCGCCGTCCGGGACGGCTCCGTAGCGCGCGAAGGTCGAGACGAGGCCGCGCAGCACCAGCGGATCGGGCGCCACGACGTCGAAGGCGACGTGTGCCTCGTGCTGCCGCTCCCGCTCGTGCGCGGCGATCTCGTCCAGCCCCGATCCCGGCGGCACGGTCAGCGCGAACACCTCGACCGTACGGTGCTCCCCGTCCGCCCCGACCACCGCGGGGCGCAGGATGCCCACGTCGAGCTCGGCCGCCGGCCGCCGATGTCGCACGGCCAGCCGCTCGCGTACGACCACACTCGGCTGCGGCGGCAGGCCTGCGACGAGCCCGTAGTCGCTCAGCATGGCGCGCAACTCCGCCTCGTCCGACGGGAAGACGAGCAGCGCGGCATGGGAGAAGCGGCAGTGCTCGACGAGAGTCCGCAGCTCCGGACCGTCGAGCCCGGGGAACAGGAGCGGGAGCAGGGCGGCGGTGTCCTGCTCCTTGACGAAGTCGACCGTCGCGAGCAGGCGGGACGTGTCGCCCGACAACGTCGTGATCATTGCGGGGATCCTCATTCAGATCTGGGATGACGAGGGGAAGGGAGGGGAACGCGGAAAGCCCGGACCTCATACGCCGACGTAGTGCTCGGCGAACCAGTCCTGGTGGCTGCGCGACGTACGCAGCGAAGTGATGCGGGAGCGCCGCAGGGAGTCGTGGAACAGCGACGTGCCGTCCGAGCCGGACGGGCCGTGCAGCAACCGGACCATCCAGTGCGAGAACTCCTGCGCACGCCAGATGTACGCCAGGCACCGCGCTGAATAGGCGTCGAGCCCGTCGGAGTCGCCGTGGACGAGGTCGTCGGCCAAGGCGTCGGCGAGGATCTCCGCTGCCAGGACCGCGAGATTGGCGCCCTTGGCCGCGCACGGGCTGACGAGGCCGGCGGCGTCGCCGGCGAGGAACAGCGAACCGTGACGCAGCGGTTCGAGCACATCGGACTCCAGGTCGACGACGCCCCGCTGCGCGACACGGCCCCGCCGCAGCGGACCGTACTCCGCCCCCCGCATCCGCAGCTCCAGCTCGTCCCAGATCCGCTCCTCGGACCAGGCGTCGGCCGGGGTGCCGCGCTCGCACTGCAGGTAGTAACGGGTGACCTCACTGGTCCGCGCCATGTGCCCGGCGAACCCCCGCTCGTGCACGGCGTACCCGACGGCGTCGAGACTGGGCGGCGCCTCGGCGAGCAGCCCGAGCCAGGTCACGCCGTGGTCGCAGTGGTACCGGCGCACCGAGCCGTCGGGCAGCGACCGCCGGGCCGCGCCGTACCGCCCGTCACACCCGGCCACGTACCGCGCCCGCCATCGGCCGGGCCGCCCGTCCGCCTCGCGCACGGTCACCGAGGGCCGATCGGTGCCGGCGTCGAGGACGGCGAGCGCCTCGGTGCCGAAATCGACCCGCCCGCCGGAGGCGAGAAACCGCGTCAACAGATCGGTGACGAGCTGCTGCTGGGGATAGACGGTATGCCGCTCCCCACGCCCGAGCCCCCCGTAATCCAGCCGGAACCGGCCGTCAGCGCTGCGGAACTCACACACACTGTGCGCCCGCCCCCGCCGCCGCAGCCCCTCGGCCAGCCCGTGCCGCTCCAGGATCCGCACGGTATTGGCCGCCAGAAACCCGGCGCGCGCCCGAGTCTGGACGTACGCGCGCTCGGCACGCTCCAGGACGACGCAGTCGACCCCCCGCTCCTGAAGAAGATTCCCGAGCACGAGCCCGGCCGGTCCGGCCCCGAGGATGACCACGTCGGCCGTGCTCCGGGTCTGCCTGTCTGTCACGAGACGGGATAGTAAGTCCAGCGACGTGGCTTACTTGACTAAAATCACCTGAACGAGGGGGGTCACGCTCGTATTACCCATTTCGGGTGCGCATATTGGGCATGTTTCATGGCGTCTGTCCAGAATTGGTCACGCGATGTGTTCCCTCACGAAGGTGAAAAGATCATGCCGACGTATGTCACGTTGCTGAACTGGACCGATCAGGGGATCCGGAACTACAAGGACACCGCGAAGCGTGCCGAGGCCTTCGCCGCGGGGGTCCAGAAGCTTGGGGCAAAGCTTCTGACCCTCTACTGGACCGTCGGCCCGTACGACCTCATGGCCGTTGTCGAAGCGCCCGACGACGAGACCGCCACCGCGGCTCTCCTGCAGCTCGGCGGGGTGGGCAACGTCCGCACCACGACCCTGCGGGCCTTTGGCCAGGAGGAGATGGCTCGCATCATCGGCAAGGCCGCCGGCTGAGGCGCGTCAGGCCGACAGCGCGAGGACGTCCGCGCCCGAGGCCGCCAACTTCCGTGCCGTGTGCACCGGGTCGGGGTTGGCGGCCGCGACGCCCCATGGCGGCAGGCGGTGCTTTCGCCGTCCGCTCGCGGGCTTTTGTGAAGTCCGGGTATGTCGTCAGGCTCGGTTGAGCCGTGCGGCGATTCCGTGACCGATCAGCAAATACATGACGGCCGGAAGGCCGTAATTAAGGACAACGCGTAGGCCCTCTGTGTCCATCGTGAAAATGTCCTGCGACCACCAGGCCAGCAAGTCCGCCGTTCCCCGTACGAACTCGACGAATACATTCGCCTGGTTCGCGTCGAGCAGGAACAGCAGGATCCAGAGACCAAGGAAACCCGCGGCGATGTCGGCGATCGTGCAGATCGTCAGGGCCGCGCGCCGGGCGCCGGCCTGCTGGCGTACGGGGCGCTCCGGGCCCGAGGGCTGGTTGTACGTCTGATATCCGGGAGCCGGGTCGATGTTGCTCACAAGGAATCCGATCTGACGTGTTGTCCCGTCGGCACGCCCGCCCCGGACACCGAAATGCGACCCGGTTCGTCGCCCCGCTTCTGCATATCCCTGCGCCCTGGAAGCCCTGCCGTGTTACACCCTCATCCACAATGACCCGAATATGACTTCCTGCTCCGCGGGGAGTGACCTGGGCCTTCCTCGCGGTCGGGGCCGTGCTCCTCAGCGCACCGGGAAGCCGCAGGAATAGCCCTGCTCCTTGAGCCAGGGGAGGATCCGGCGCAGGGCCTCGACGGTCTGGGAACGTTCGCCGCCCGCGTCGTGGAAGAGGATCGTCGGCCCGTTCGGCAGCTCCCGCTCGACGGTGGCGACCATGGCGTCCGAGCCCGGCCGCTCGAAGTCCTTGGAGTCGACGTTCCAGCCCAGCGGGCGCATGCCCCGGGAGGCGGCCAGCTTGCGGCTGTAGGGGGTGAAGGCCCCACCGGGCGCCCGGTAGTACATCGGCCGTACGCCCCCTGACGCCTTGGTGATCATGCGTTCGGCATCGAGGATCTGCCGCGACTGGTAGGCCTCGGACTTCTTGTCCATGGTGGTGTCGTGCGACACCGAGTGGTCGCACAGCCGGTGCCCGGCCGCGACCACCTTCTTCACGAGGTCCGGGTGGGCCTGTGCCTGCGTTCCCACCATGCAGAACGTGGCCTTCACTCCGTACTCCCGCAGCACGTCGAGCACTTCGGGGGTCCACACGGGGTCGGGGCCGTCGTCGATGGTGATGTTGACGCCGCGCGCTCCCTTGTCCGAGGCGTGCGCGATGCCCACCGCGACCGGCTTGACGTCACCGCCGGGCGTGGCCGACGCGCTCGCCTTCGGCGCCGAGCCGCCCGTGGCACCGGCCTGCGCGGTCCACACCGACGCACCGGTGGCGAGCATCGTCACCCCGAGCGCCGCACCGACCACCTTGCCGTACCAGCCCCGCCCGCCGCCGTGCCGCGCCATGTCCGCCCCGCTTTCCCGCAGTTCCTCGCCGATGCCCGGTCACCGTGCGACCAACTGGCATGACGAGAAGCGGCGGCCACAGGATCCGTCCGTTACCGAGCACGGACAATCTCGGGGGAGACCGGGGACAACTCGGCGGCTGCGGGCCGTCGGGCCCGCCGCGGGCGGCGGTGTGTCTGTGTGCCGTGGACGGTGTGAGCGGCGGTTGGGCATGTGGGCGACATGGCTGCCGCATCGGACTGCGGGTGCCGTTGAGGCGAGCGTGCGCGCGGGGGGCACCCCCCCGCAAGCGGTCACCGGCCTGGTGCTTGCCCATGAATCGGCTGGAGTTGGGGAGGGGTAGGAGGCAAGCCATGCCAGGACTTGTGGGACGGCGAGGAGGGACATGCTGAGCGAGACGGTGTTCCGGAGCGATGATGTGCCGGCGGCGGACCGGTTCGACTGCTGGCGCGAGCTGGTCAGTCGGACCCATGCTCCGTTGGAATTGCGCAGCGACCATCGGGCGGACTTCCGGGCTTCCCAACGTGTGCTGGACCTCGGCGCCGTATCGGTGTGGCCCACCACGTTCCAGCCGGTGTGCTTCCGGCGGTCGCCGAAACTGATCCGGCAGTCCGACCCCGAGGGGCTGCACGTATCTCTGCCGTTGAGCGGGGCGCTGCGCACCGTGCGGGGTGAGGAGGAGGCCGAGTACGGTCCCGACAGCCTGTGTGTCGTCGACACGTCGCGCACCGTCGACGTCCATGGGGGCGATGGCTCCCTTCCGCATACAGGAGTCGGGCTGGAGGTACCGAAGGCGCTGTTGCCTGTGCCGCGGAACCGGCTGAACCACGTGACCGGTCTGCACTTGTCGGTCCGGGAGGGATTCGGTGCCTTGCTGAGACAACTGCTCACTCAGCTGGCGCGAGGCACCGACGCGTACCAGCCCGCCGACGGGCCGCGGCTCGGGTCCGTGGCGGTCGACCTGCTGTCAGCGCTGTTCGCCCAAGCCCTCGATGCGGAGAACTCCCTCCCACCGGAGACTCGGCGGCAGACTCTCGTCCTACGCATCCGCGCTTTCGCACGGGATCACCTTCACGACCCGAACCTGAATCCCGGCGCCATCGCCGCGGCGCACCACATATCCCGCAGCTACCTGTACCGACTCTTCGAGCACGAAGAGCAGTCGATCGCTGCCTGGATCCGGGGACAGCGCTTGGAACGCGCCCGCCGCGACCTCGCGGAGCCCGCCCTGGCGACCACCCCCATCCACGCCATCGCCGCCCGCTGGGGCTTCCCCCGGGCCGCCGACTTCACGCGTGCCTTCCGCTCCGCTTACGGCATCCCCCCGAGGGACTACCGCCAGAGAGCCCAGCGCCTCCCCGAGTAGACGCACTGCCAGTCAGGTGTGGACTGTCCGCTAACGAAACGCTGATGGTCACCCGGCAATCTGATGGTGTCGGTCCTACGGATTCGATCCGGGAGAGAAACTTGATCAAGCGCCTGGCCCTCTGCGCAGTCAGCCAGTCCCACGGGGGTGGACTGTGACGTCACGCAAGATCCGCGGCGCGGTCGGTAGTTCCTCGCGCGGGGAGCGACTTGGCGAGGCGGTGGCCCGCGTCACCTGCCCCTGCTTGGCGCGCCTTCACCGCGGGCTCAGTCGAGGGCGGCGAGATGGTCGGCGTCCCCGCCTCGCCACTCGACGAGGAAGATGGTCGCGTCGTCGCTCGTGGTGCCGCCACGTTCGTGTTTCAGGGCGTGGGAGAGCGCTCGCACCACCGCCCGTACCTCGGTGCGGTCGAGGAGGATCCGGTTGGTCCACTCGACGAGTTGCTCCTCACCGAACTGTTCCCCGCCGGCCTGGTGCTCCTCGAACAGGCCGTCGGTGAAGCACAGCACCCGGTCACCGGGTTGCAGCGTCCGCTCGCTGACCACCGGCTGCTCACCGCCGAAGCCGACCGGCAGCGTGGTCGGGCTCTCCAGCCGGTCCACCACGGCGCGGTCACGGATCAGGAACGGAGCCGGGTGGCCGGCGTTGACCCACTGCAGCCGGCCCGTGGTGATGTCCAGGATCATCATCTGCGCGGTGACGAAGTGGTCGTCGCCGAACTGATCGTTGATGGCCCGGTCCATGAACGCGTACACCTGGGACAGATCGGTATGGGCCCGTCGCGTGTGGCGATAGGCGCCGATGGCCACCGTCGCCATGGTCGCCGCGTCCAGCCCGTGGCCCATCGCGTCGATCATGGCCACGTGAAGGATCTCGCCGTTGAGGGCGTAGTCGAAGCTGTCGCCGGCCACGTCGTAGGCGGGCTCCAGGATTCCGGCCACCTCGACCTGCGGAATGGTCATCGACAGCGGGGGCAGCAACGACCACTGGATCTCCGCGGCCACACTCATCGGGGCGCTGCGGCGGGCCTGGAAGAACTGGTCGGTGTAGGCGTCCTTGGTGACGATCATGTCCGCGACCAGACCGGCGAGTCTGCGGAGCAGCCGCCGGTCGTCGTCATCGACGCTGTCCAGGGTGACGCCCATCGCCCCGATCTGGTCGCTGCCGTCCAGCAGCGGCAGGTACATCCGCACACTGCCGCCCTGTGGCACCTCCACCGTTCTGCGGCTCAGGAACGCCTCGCCGGCGGGGGAGTCCTCGACCGGTTCGGGGCCGCTGACCTTCAGCCTCCGGCCCGGCAGGGGCACCAGCAGCACCTGTTCGTAGTCCTGCAGGAGGATGGAGACCTCCCGTCCCCCGACCCTGGCCACCTCTTCCGCGACGAGCGGGGCGATCAAGTCCGGCGGCATCTCGTGGGCCCGGTCGAGCAGCACACCGAGCAGTCGTTCGCCGAACCCCTCCGACCGGTCCACTCCAAGCCTGTCCGGCTGCCGCCCACTGTCCGTCATCGGTGCTCGCTTCCCTTCGTCCCGGGGTATGGCGAACCCATTGGAGCGTGGCACGACGCTGTTCGACCGGCACAGGCTCGCAGCGCCGACCGGTCCAACGAGCCGATTACGCCATAGGCGGCATGTCGTCCATGGCGCGCAACGGCCCCGGCGTATGCACACCGGGGCCGCCCTTCCGGGCCGTGGCACGTGAGAGTGCACTGACCCACTTCTCATCTTATGCCCGATAAGAGCTAAATATCATTCCGGAGTGGCGCTCCAGCCTGATGGAGGCTGATGAGGGCCAGCCGCCCGGAGGTGATCAGCCCGGTTTCCACGTAGCCCACTCAGGTTGCCGCCCGTGTCTCGCGCGTGCGGTATTCGCTGGGGCTGATGCCGTGTTCCCGCTTGAACGCGGCGCTGAAGGCGAAGGCGGTGGCGAAGCCGACGCGGTCCGCCACCGTGGCGAGCGTGGTGCCGGGTTCGAGCAGCAGGTCCGCGGCGAGGGCGAGGCGCTGTTCCCGCAGGTAGGTCATGGGCGGCCGGCCGACCAGGGCGGTGCAGCGTCGGGCCAGGTTGGCCCGGGACACGCCGGTCTTCGCCGCCGGGGCCGGCAGGGTCCACGGGTGGGCGGGGTCGGTTCGCGGCATGCGCAGGGCGGGGCCGGCCGGGACGGCGCACTGCTCCGGCGGATCCGGCCCTCGCCGCCTGCCTGCATCATGACGAGGGCATCACGGTCCACGAACTCCTCACCGAGCCGCGCTGCACACCGTTCCGTACAGCCCTGGAGTCGCGCCGCCCTCCCCTGCGCGGGGACTTCGGTGCCTACCGCGTCCCCGCCCTGTTCGCCGCCTTGCTGGTGTCGTTCGGGATGTCCATGCACGCCATGGTCCTTGGCGACGGGGTTCCGGGGCTGTCCGACCGGGACCCGGCATATCGACCCGTACGACCCTTACGGCCCGTATGGACTGCAGGGCCGACGGGAGATCTCCGGCACCAGCATGCTCAGCCAGCCCTGCGCCTTCCCGCTGACTGGCCATCAGGGCACAGGCGTAGCCGCACAGTCGCATCAGGTCAGGGGCGGGTCGGCTCGGGCTCGCCGCTGAAGCGGGTGATCACGCCGAAGGCGCGGCGCAGCGGTTCAGTGCCTCCCAGGGCCGCTCGCTCTCGGGACGGGCGGCGGGCTCGCGCTACCGGGCGCCCGGCTGCTGGTCGATCCCGCGGTCCAGGACGCGCCGGGCCGCCTCGGCCTCTGCTGCCGGCGGTGACAGTTCGTCGAGGGTGTCGAGTTCATCGTCCCCTTCCAGTTCCCGTTCCCAGGCCGCCGCGAGGCGTTCCTGCTCCTGGCGCGGCTTGGCGCCGACGGCCTCGCGCTGCTCGGGGGCCAGGGCCTGCAGGAATCGTCCGACCGAGTCCGTGGGCATGCGGTGCTCCTTGTCGCAAAAGGGGTTCCGCCCTGCCCCAGCATGGCTGAACACTCCCCGGCTCGCCCCCCGACGCTGCCCGTGAATACCCACGACTGCGGAAAGGAGCTCATCGGGCAGCACTGTCCGACCTCGCCCCACCACAGGTGAGCGCACAATCACAGGTGTCCAATGTAATTATATCATAATGCGTGCATTTTACCATTAAAGGGAATCGTGTAGGTATGTGATTACTGGGCCGCATACCGCAGCGAGGGCAGCCGTCGCCCTGGCGCTTGCCGGGACGCTGATCACGGCGTGCGGCTCCGGCGGTCGCGGCACGCCTCGCGGACCGTGTGTCCCTCGAGGAACCGCAGATCACGATCAAGCTTGAGACCTCGTCCTTCGAGGACTACTTCGCCAAGCTCGGCACCCGCCTCGGCAGCGGAGACGTACCCTGCACCGTCTCGATGCAGGCCCTGCGCACCACGGGCTACACCCAGAGCATGCTGCCGCTCGACGATCTGATCGCCAAACACAAGTGCGATGTGACGGACTTCGACAAGTCCGACATGGAAGGACTGAGCGCCGAGGTAAGCAGTACGCGCTGCCGTACGACGTCGGCCCGGTGATCCTCACGTACAGCTGTGGGACCGCTTGGAGCCGCTGCTTCCTTGACCACCGACGGGCACGGCACCCCGCTCGCGGTCCTGCTGGCCGGCGGCAACCGCAACGACGTCACCCAGCTGATCCCGCCGCTCGATGCGATCCCGCCCGTCCGCGGCCGGGTGGGTCGTCCGCGCCGCAAGCCCGACCCGCTGTCCGCCGACTGCGGCTACGACCACGACATCTACCGCGACCAGGTCCGCGATCGCGGCATCGTTCCGGCCATCCACGAGGCGTTTCCCAAACTCGTCGGCGGCCTGATCACCCAGCGACAACTCAGCTCATCGTGTCAGCCGTTGTGCTAATCGTTCCTCTGTTCGGCCCAACCCCGGGTCGCTGAGGCTCTCGCGCGAACCTAGCGTCTTCCACCAGGGCCGGTCGCCAGCCGGACGACCGGCTGACCGCCCAGACCCTGCGGTCACGAGGAGCGCAATGAGCGGGGTACCGAAGTGGGGCAGCGGACAAGAACCTGCCCCGACGCACGAAGAGATCCAGGCCAGAATCGGAAAGCGCCTGGACGACGTTGCCAAGATCCTGGCCGGCGCCCTCGTCGCCGTTGCCGGCGTCATGACCCTGCTCGGCCTCAGCAGCGACGTCGTGTTCGTTGCCCTCAACAACGACTCGTGGCCCATCTATGTGGCCTCGCTCTGCGCCATCCTCGCCATCGTCTGCAGCATTGTGGCTCTGCTCGTCCACCCCACACGGCGGGGCAACCTGTGGGAGACCGTGGTGCTCATTCTCGGGGTGATCCTCTATATGGTGGCCCTGAGCGTGGCGGTTATCGGTGCGGCCAAGGCTGCCGGGGGAAACGGGCGGCCGACCATCACCAACATCAAAGTCGACGGCCCTCGGCCCAATCTGAAATTGAGTTTCGCTGTTCATGCTGACGGCGTCGAGACGGGGGCCAGCATCGAGGTGTTTGTAAACGCTGTCAGGGCCGACTTGTCGGAGCCTGTTGTCGAGTCGGTCGACGCCTACTCAAGTGAGCTCAGACCCAACGACAAGGGCGTGGTCGAGCAGCGGGTCAGCATGCCGATCTCCCTTCCACCACAGGCCGCAGGCATCAGCATCATGGCCCTCAACGCGGGCGACGGAACCCAGGACGAGTGTGGCGAGCTCACACGGCGCGGGCCGGCGTGCGCAAGGTTCCGGGTTCCCTAGCAACGGCTGACACAACGAGCCGAGTTGTCGCTGAGTGATCAGGCGGCACCTCGCCTTGGTCCACGACCCGTTCTCCCGCCGAGCCCTCAGCTGCGCCATGACGCTCCGTCACGACACCGCCCTGGTCAGCACCGCGCTGCGGTGGAGATCGCCACCCGCGGCGGCGAGGTCGACGAGGTGATCTTCCACTCGGACCGAGAGTCGGAATACAACAGTGAGGCGTTCGGGCAGCCCTGCGGCCGCTGAGGCGTGGCGCAGTCAAAGGGGAGGGTCGGGTCCGCGCTGGACAACGCCGCAGCGAAGTCGTTTCACTCCGTGCTCAAGGCCGAGTACGTCCCCCGGCACCGCTTCGCCACCCGCACCGAGGCATGGTTGAAGATCGCGACCACGCTACGACGCACACCCCGCGGAGTGGGGGTCGAGCTTGTACCCCCCATAAACCCGACCTGCCACGCCCGGCGCGGAAGCGGTTCGCTGGAATCGCGCCTCGGTCACGACACCACCGACCGTCGCGCCTTTTCCTCCACCGATCGAAGATGAGGTCCACTCGATGGAACGTCGCAAAGCACTCGGACTGATCGCAGCCACCGGCGCCACCACCTCCTTCACGGCTCTGCCCTCCTTCGGTGCGGAAAGCGGCCGCGCGGCAGGCGCCACAGGACAGGGCAAGGCCACGGCCAAGGGCGGCTACACCTTCGCGTTGGACAAGAACGTCAAGCGGACCTCGGTGCGGTTCGAGAACCGCTACGGCATCGAGGTCGCCGCGGACCTCTACGTGCCGAAGAACGCCAGGGGCAAGCTGCCCGCCCTGGCGGTCAGCGGCCCGTTCGGCGCGGTCAAGGAACAGTCCTCGGGGCTCTACGCCAACGAGTTCGCCCGCCGCGGCTACGTCGCACTCGCCTTCGACCCCTCCTTCACCGGGGAGAGCGGCGGCACGGTGCGCGACGTGGCCTCGCCCGACATCTACACCGAGGACTACAGCGCCGCCGTCGACTTCCTCGGCCTGCAGAAGATCGTCGACCGCGAGCGGATCGGCGCGCAGGCCATCTGCGGCTTGAGCGGTATGGCGCTCACCGCGGCGGCTGCGGACAGCCGTATCAAGGCGGTCGCCGCGGCCTCGATGTACGACATGTCGCGCAGCATGTCCCGCGGCCACGAGGACTACTATTCGCCCGCGCAGCGCCAGAAGGTCGTGGACCACCTCAGCCGGCAGCGCTGGATCGACGCCGAGAACGGCACCTACGCGCGGCTGTCCCACGAGGTGCCCTTCGACGAGAACGGCAACGTCGCCCCCTCCGACCGTGTCCTGCCCAAGACCCTCCCGGCGGACGCCGACCCGATCACGGCGACCTTCTTCGACTACTACCGCACCGAGCGCGGCTACCACCCGCGCTCGATCAACTCCACCACCGCGTGGACCGCGACCACACCGATGTCGTTCTTCGGCTTCCAGCTGATGACGAACATCGACATGTTGGCGCCCCGCAAGGCCCTCCTGGTGGCCGGCGCCGACGCGCACTCCCGCTACTACTCCGAGGACGTCCAGGCGAAGGCCCCCGACACTGTCGACCTCGTGATCGTCCCGGGCGCGGACCACGTCGACCTGTACGACCGCAAGGACCTCATCCCCTTCGACAGGCTCGACGAGTTCTTCACCAGGAACCTCGTCTGACCGGAAGTGCTCCAGACCGGTGCCGGCGGCCTGGGCCTGACCTTCCGTGGTCCTCCGCACCTCTGCTCCGGTTGCACGAGCCGGAGCCTGGGAGGGCTCAACAGCTGCCAGAAAGCGTCCTGATCAGCTGCTCAGCGCAGCTGGTCGGTGGACCCCGTCGCCTGGACGGGAGTGGCTGCCAGGCTGGCGAGAATCTTGAGGCGTTCCTCGGAGGTGCTGCCCGGTTCGGCGGTGTAGAGGCTCAGATCGTGCACGGCCCGGTGAGACACGGGCAGGTCCAGGGACTGGTAGGTCAGCTCCAGGAGGCCGACCTCGGGGTGCTGCAGCCGCTTGACGCCCTCGTGGCGGATACGGACGTCGTGCGCGGCCCACATGGTGCGGAAGTCGGGGCTGACTGTGGACAGTTCGCCGATGAGTTCGCGCAGGGCCCGGTCATGCGGTTCACGCCCGGCCTCGGCACGCAGCAACGCGACGGTGGCGGCGGCGCCGGAGTCCCAGTCGACGAAGAAGTCCTGTGAGCCCGGGTCGAGGAAGTGGTAGCGGGCGAAGTTGGCGCGGCCGCGCTTGTCGATGGTGTGGCTGTCGAACATCGGGGCATGCAGGGCCCTCGCCAGCGGGTTGGTGGCGACGACGTCCAGACGGCCATTACGCACGAAGGCAGCGGACATCGCGACAGTGTCCAGCAGCCACTGGATGCGGGGCGGGACCTCGACGTCCCTGCGGCGGGACGGCGTGCGCCGGGCGGGCCGGGCGGCGCGAGCCAGGTCGAACAAGTAGGTGCGTTCGTCCTCGTCCAGCCGCAGGGCCTGGGCGACCGCGGCGAGTACGTCCTCGGAGACGCCACTGATGTGGCCCTTCTCCAGGCGGGTGTACCACTCGGTGCTCACACCGGCCAGCACGGCAACCTCCTCGCGCCGCAGCCCGGGCACTCGGCGCCGGCCGCTGGTGGGCAGCCCGGCCTGCTCCGGGGAGATCTTCGCGCGGCGGCTGGCAAGGAAGTCGCGGATCTCGGTGCGGTGGTCAGAGCGGTCGTCGGGGCGCGGGTCCATGGTTTCCACGGTAGCCACCGGCTCGTAAGAAGGGAGGTTGAGCTTGTGCCCCCTATAAACGCGACCTTCCTCCAGGGTGGGGCGGCTTGTTCCCTGGGTGACGTACCCCGATCACAACCCCCACGGAGATGAACCTTGAGTACGCGAGGAGCAACCCTCCACGCCCCCGCCGAGACCGTACGGGCTGAAACCCCCCAGCCTCCGTCCGCCCGGCTGCCGCTCGTCGTCCACGTACTCGCGCTGGGCACCTTCCTGATGGGCACCACCGAGTTCGTCGTGGCCGGCCTGGTCCCCGAGATCGCGGGTGACCTGCAGGTCAGCGTCGCCCGGACCGGACTGCTGATCACCGTCTTCGCGGTCGGCATGATCGTCGGCGCGCCGCTGATGGCGATGCTCACGCTGCGGCTGCCCAAGCGGCTGACCCTGATGCTCGCCCTGGGCGTCTTCGCCGCCGGGCACGTCATGGTCGCCCTCAGCTCGAACTTCACCCTGATTCTGGCGGCACGGTTCCTGACCGCGATCGCGACCGGCGCGTTCTGGGCGGTGGCCAATGTGGCCGCTGCACGCGCCGCAGACCCTGCCGCCAGTTCCCGCGCCCTCGGGCTCGTCGGTGCCGGAGCCATGCTCGCGAATGTCGTAGGTGTGCCGCTGGGCGCGTTCGCCGGGCAACTCATGGGCTGGCGCGGGCCGTTCTGGGCGCTTGCGGCCTTCGCCGCTGCGGCCGTCGCGCTGATCGCCCGCACCGTCCCCCACGACGGTGGCGACCAGCAGGCGGTGTCGATCCGATCCGAGCTGACCTCTCTGCGCTCCGGCCGCCTGTGGCTGGTCCTGGCCGCCTGCGCCACCACCACCGGCGGTGTCCTGGCCACGTACTCCTACATCTCGCCGCTGCTCACCGACCGGACCGGTATCGCGTCCGGGATCGTGCCGCTGGTCCTGGTCGGCTTCGGCCTCGGTGCCCTGGCCGGCTCGCTCGTCGGAGGCCGTCTGGGCGACCGTCGCCCGCACACCGTGACCCGCGTGGCCGCCGCAGGAGCCACGCTCCTGCTCCTCGCGATCTCCCTGCTGGCCGGCTACGTCGTGCCCACCATCATTCTGGTCGCCCTGCTGGGCTTCTTCGGGCTCGGCGCCAACCCGGTGCTGATGGCCATGGCCGTCCGCTTCGCACGCCAGGCACCCGTCCTGGCCTCGGCCCTGACCGTCTCGGCGTTCAACCTCGGCACCGCCATCGGCTCCTGGATCGCCGGCCTCACCCTCGACTCCGGCATGGGATCCACCGGCCCCGCCGTCGTCGGCACCGCCATCGCCGCCCTCACCCTGATCCCCACCACCGCCATCGCCCTCACCCAGCGGCGCCGCTCCGCAGCGGCCGCCTGGGCCGTGTCCGGCGGATCACGTGACAGCACCGTGCTTGAAGCGTGAGGGCCCGCCGGCTGTCCAGTCACGAGCAGTAGGAGCCCTCCATCGTGTTGAACGGTGACACGTACAGCGGCAACACCTTCGCCATAGGTGAGGCGTTGTCCTCCAGACCGAGCGCTCGAGGCCCAGACCTGCCGATCCGCTCGGCCCAGCGCACGCGGGGCGAGACCCGCCCGCTGCCGCCATCGCCCCGGCCACCTCAAGTCGGCCAACAAGTGGGCCGCCGGCATCGCAGCCCCTTGCGCTCCGGGGCGACGTCCCGCTGATCGACACGGAGAATGTCGTCGCCACCGCCGACGACAGCCGCCGCATCGACTACTACACCGGCGCCCTCGCCGCGGTCGCCGCCGCACTCGACATCTGCGGCTACCTGGCCTGGAGCGCACTCGACAACCACGAATGGGGCTTCTACGAGCCGACCTTCGGTCTCATCGCCGAAGCCCTCGGCACCTTCGCACGCACGCCGAAGCCCTCCGCAGCATGGTTGGGAACTTCGGGCCCACCAAGGCGTTGCCGCGAGCGCGCCACTGAAGCGATCCACACCACGCGACATGGGGATCCGATGTCCCAGAGGGACGGCGAAGCTGAGGGCTTCCCCAGCGGGCTGGCCGATCCCCCCGAACAAAGTTGCAGGTCAACGGCCTCCGCTTGCTTTCCCGAGGCATGCCCTGGGGAATTCGTGCCCTCCGCGTGCCCGATCTCTTGAGGTTTCGATCGCCGAAACGACACCGAGGACCGCGCCAATGCATAAGCCCCAAGTCGCTGACCTGGGGCTTCAAGAAGAGCGGGTGACGAGAATCGAACTCGCGCTCTCAGCTTGGGAAGCTGATGTTCTACCATTAAACTACACCCGCGTAAGACGCCGACGGAGTCGGTGTGCGAACGTTCGCCACTTTACCTCATGTCAGGCCCCGGGTGTTGATGCCGTGGGGCCTGAGGGCGTTTCAGGGGCGGGATGCGGCTGCGGGTCACCGGAGTTGGGGCGTACGGTGGGGGCGTCGGCGAGGGTCCGGGCGGGACCGGAGCGCCGCCTCGAAGGCCGTTCCTTTGATCCCGTACTGTGGCTTTTGTCGTCAGGCAAGCACCAGCCAGACGCGGCTCTTGGGGAAGGGACTCTTGGACTTGATGGAGCGCACCGTCGTCCGCTGTGCCGATGGGCACGTGTTCACCACCGCTTCGTTCCCGATGCAGCAGGCCGAGCGACTCGGCCCCGGCCGGCTGCTCCGGTGCCCGCGGTGTACGCGGCTCCGGAGCGTCGTGCCCGTCAGCCACCAGAAGCGGTAGCGAGCGGAGCGAACGGCGGCGAGCAGTAGCGAGCAGCGGACAAAGACATAGCCAAAGGGCATAAGGCGCGCGGAGTCGTCCGGTTGTGGTCGCTCCGCGCGCCTTGCGTATCCTCGGGGCGTGCTTCTCTCAGACAAGGACATCCGGGCCGAGATCGACGCAGGACGAGTGCGTATCGATCCGTTTGACGACGCGATGGTGCAGCCGTCGAGCATCGATGTGCGGCTGGACCGCTACTTCCGGGTGTTCGAGAACCACCGGTACCCCCACATCGACCCCTCCGTCGAGCAGAGCGATCTGACCCGGCTCGTGGAGCCGGAGGGGGACGAGCCGTTCATCCTGCACCCGGGAGAGTTCGTCCTCGCCAGCACGTACGAGGTCATCACGCTGCCCGACGACCTCGCCTCCCGGCTGGAGGGCAAGAGCTCGCTGGGGCGGCTGGGGCTCGTGACGCACTCCACCGCCGGGTTCATCGACCCGGGCTTCAGCGGCCACGTGACCCTGGAGCTGTCCAACCTCGCCACCCTGCCCATCAAGCTCTGGCCGGGGATGAAGATCGGGCAGCTGTGCATGTTCAAGCTCAGCTCGCCCGCCGAATTCCCCTACGGGAGTGAGCGGTACGGGTCGCGGTACCAGGGACAGCGGGGGCCGACGGCCTCCCGGTCCTTCCTGAATTTCCATCGGACCCAGGTGTGAGCGACATCAGCATGAGCGGTGAGCGGGAGAATCTGACCTACGAGCAGTTCGGGATCGCCGTGCGCGAGCTCGCGCAGACCATCGCCGACGACGGGTACGAGCCCGACGTCGTGCTCAGCATCGCCCGCGGCGGTGTCTTCGTGGCCGGCGGGCTCGCCTACGCCCTGGACTGCAAGAACATCCACCTGGTGAACGTCGAGTTCTACACCGGTGTGGGGACGACCCTCGAGATGCCCGTCATGCTCGCCCCCGTCCCCAACGTGATCGACTTCTCCGAGAAGAAGGTGCTGATCACCGACGACGTCGCCGACACCGGCAAGACGCTCAAGCTGGTCCGTGACTTCTGCCTCGACACCGTCGCCGAGGTGCGCAGCGCCGTGGTCTACGAGAAGACCCAGTCGCTGGTGAAGTGCGAGTACGTGTGGAAGCGGACCGATGAGTGGATCAACTTCCCGTGGTCCGTGGAGCCGCCGGTCGTGCGGCGCTCCGGGCAGGTCCTCGACGCCTGAGACCATCCGACCGTGGCAATGAAGAAGGGGCTCCCCAGGGGGAGCCCCTTTCTCGTGGCCGAGCGGCCGGTCGGTCGATCGGTCTCAGACCGTGCCCAGCTTCACGATCGACAGCAGTGCGATCAGCTGGATCGCCGACGCGCCCAGCGCCTTCGGCCAGGGGAGGTCGTGGGAGCGGCTGACCATGAGGGTCAGGAGGGCGCCGCCCGCGATCCAGGTGGCCCAGCCCACGAGCTGTACGAACGTCGCGTCGCCGCCGGCGAACATCGCGAAGACCAGGCGGGGCGCGTCCGTGAGGGACATGATCAGCATGGACAGGCCGACCGTGGGCTGCCAGGCGCCGTCGCCGCCGAGCTGGCGGGCCAGGGTGTGGGTGACCACGCCCAGGATGAAGGCGCTGATCGCCATCGCGACGGCCGTCGTCAGGACGATCGGGATCGCGTTCGACAGTGTGGCGTTTATCGCATCGTTGCGGGCGCCGTCGAAGCCGAAGACGGCGAGCAGGCCGTAGAGGAGCGTGACGATGAGGGCCGGGCCCCACATCGAGTAGTCGCGCATCTGGAGGAACGTCTGGTTGGGGGAGAGGACGATCCCCCGGAGCAGGGCCTTCCAGTGCAGGCGCGGGCCGACCGGTCCGGGCGGCGGGCCCGCCGCGCCGGCGCGGTAGGTGTCGCCCTGGTTGTAGGGGTCCTCGCCGACCGAGAAGGCCTGGGTGTGGCCCGGGTTGTTCGCCGCGTACGGGTCGGGCGGGCCCTGCGGGCCGGGCGGGTACGCGCCGTCGCCGAAGTACTCCGGCTCGCCCTGGCCGCCGTAGCCGCGGCCGGGGCCGCCGCCGGGCCCGGCGTTCGCCTGCGGCCAGGTGGGGCCGCCGCCGTTGCCGTACGGCTGCTGCTGCGGGTACGGCTGCGGCGCCGGCGGGTAACCGTACGACGGTCCCTGCGGCGTCTGCTGCCCGTGCGGGGGGTTTTGCGGTCGCGTCTGAGGAGCGCCGTTGTTCCGGCCGCGTCCGATCCTGAATCCAGCCACGTCTTCGAACGTACCTGGTCCCGGGCGGTGGCGTGCCGGGCCCGGGCTTCCGGGCCCGGCTTTGCGGCCGAGCTGTGACATCCCTTAGGGGGTAAGCCCCTTCAGGAACTCATGGGTTGTCAGGGTTCGGCCGTACGGGCCTTACGGCCGCGGTCTCCCGAGTGCCCGCACCGCGGGTCAGCGCAGCATGTCCTGGCCCAGCCTCAGATAGTCCGTCGTCGACATGCCCAGGGAGCCGGGGCCGAAGCTGATCGCGTTCTTCGTGATCACGCCCGAGGCCGAGCCGCGCAGGCTGTAGAGGGAGCCGGAGGGGTGGTTCTCGCCGTCGGAGCCGACGGCGAGGTCCGCCTTGCCGTCGCCGGTGAGGTCGGACAGGCGTACGGACGCGCCGAAGCGGTCGGCGGACTCGGCGGTGCCGGGCACGCCCTCCGTGTTCTGGGTGAACGACTGGGCGCCGGTGGTGGTCAGGCCGGTGGCCGAGCCGCGCAGGACCGTGACGCTGCCGGCGATGTCCGCGGTGCCGACGTCCTCGTGGATCGTGCCGATCGCCAGGTCGCCGTAGCCGTCGCCGTTGATGTCCCCGATGGAGAGGTCGTTGCCGAACCAGTCGTCCTCCTCGTCCGCGCCGGGGACGCCGGGGGTGTCCTGGTCGATCGTGGCCTGTGGTGTGGTGCGGGCGCCGTCGGCGCTGCCGGGGTACACGCTGACCGAGCCGCCGAGGCTCTTGGCGTCGCCGCCGTAGTCCGCCGTGACGACCTCGTCGTAGCCGTCGCCGTTGAGGTCGCCGACCGCGGCCAGCTCCCAGCCGCCGCTCTTGAGGAACGTCTGGTGGGTGAGGCCGGCTGCGGAGCCGAGGAAGACCATGGCGCCGTCCTCGTACGTCGACGCCTCGCTGCCGGTGGCGACCAGGTCGTCGGTGCCGTCGCCGTCGATGTCGCCGGCGGCGAGACTCTGGGCCCCGGCGAGTCCGGCGCCGCCGCGGAGGCCGGTGGCGAGTTCGTGGCGGGCCGTGGAGCCGGCGGCCTTGGTGAAGTGCTGGTGGATCCAGACGTCGCCGCCGGTGCTGCCGACGGCGAGGTCGGGGCGGCCGTCCCCGCTGAAGTCGCCGACGGCGAGGGACATGCCGTACTCGTCGTGGGCCGATACCGCCGGGTCGGGGACGCCGCGGCCGCCGGACAGGCCGCTCTTGCCGCCCCAGACGACGGTGACGGAGCCGCCGTCGGCGTCGGAGTCGACGTCCTCGCCGGTGCTGCCGATCACGAGGTCGGCGTACCCGTCGGCGTTCAGGTCGCCGGAGGCGAGGGTCTTGCCGAAGCGGTCGCCCTGCTCGGCGGTGCCGGGGATGCCGGCCGTGTCCTGGGTGAGGACGGTGCGGCGGGCGGCGCTGATGCCGTTCGCGGAGCCGTAGGTGATGACGACGGCGCCGGCGTCGCTCTTGCCGCCGACCGGGGTGTAGGGCGCGGCGGCGGCGAGGTCGCGGTAGCCGTCGCCGTTGAAGTCGTCGGCGTGCTTGGCCGGGGCCGCGGAGGCCGGGGCCGCCAGGGTGAGCGGCGTGAGACCGGCGGTCAGCAGGGCGGCGGCGATGGCGGCCGCAGTCTGCCTGCGCATGGGTGTTCCTCCTGGTAGGGGATGGTGGGCCGGGGCGGTCAGCCCGCGAGGACGTCGCCGAAGTACGCGTCGCCCGCCGGGCCGCCCACCGTCGCGGCGCCGAAGGACGTGGAGCCGGTGGCCGTGACGCCGGACGCGGTGGACTTCAGCAGCCAGACGGCGCCGTCGGCGGTGTTCTCGGCGGAGGCGCTCGCCACCAGCTCCGCGCGGCCGTCGCCGCTCGCGTCGGTGAGCCGCACGGCGTATCCGAAGGCGTCGTACGCCTCGGCGGCGCCGGGGACGCCGGCGGTGTCCTGGGAGAAGGACTTGGCGCCGCTGCCGGTCAGGCCGGAGGCGGAGCCGCGCAGGACGGTGACGGTGCCCGCCTGCTTCTTCGAGCCGATGGCCTCGTACGGCGCGCCGACCGCGATGTCGGCGTAGCCGTCGCCGTTCGTGTCGCCGGCCGACAGGCTCCAGCCGAAGCGGTCGTTCTTCTCGGCGGAGCCGGGCACGCCCGCGGTGTCCTGGGTGATGCGGACGGGGGTGCGGGTGCTCAGGCCGCCGGAGGCGCCGTAGGTCACCGTGATCGCGCCGCCGGGGCCGCCGTTCGGCTCGTCCGCCGACTTCTCCATGAAGTTGCCGGTGACGATGTCGCCGAAGCCGTCCTTGTTCACGTCCGCGATGACGGCCGTGTAGCCGCCCGCGACCTTGGCGCCCGGGGTCGGGCCGGTGGCGGAGCCCTTGTACAGCACGCTGCGGGTGCGGTAGCCGTCGCCGACCGTCTCCTGGCCCATGACCAGCAGGTCCGTCCGGCCGTCGCCGGTGACGTCACCCGCGATGAGGTTGTCGGTGTTGATGCCGGTCTGGGCCGAGGTGTCGACGCTGGTGAGCTCGGTGGCCTTGCCGGTGCGGGAGACCGGGCCCTCGAAGACGTTCAGCTCGGGGTAGGCGAGGTTCGCGGCGGCCAGGTCGGTGTCGCCGTCGCCGTCGAAGTCGCCGGTGGCGACGGACCAGCCCAGCTCGTTGCGGTTCTCGGGGAGCGGGGCGGACACGTCGGTGGCGGTCTTCAGGCCGCTCGCGCCGCCCCAGACGACGGTGAGCACGCCCGAGTCGCCGGTGGAGCCGATCTGCTCGCCGTGCACTCCCACGATCAGGTCGGTGTAGCCGTCGTCGTCCAGGTCGCCGGTGGTCATACGGTCGCCGAAGTAGTCCTGCGACTCCGGGACGCCAGGGATGCCGCTGGTGGCCTGGCTGATGATCTGGCGCTTGGAGCTGTCCAGGCCGTTGGCCGTGCCGTAGACGACGGCGACGTAACCGGCCGCGGCCTTGCCGTCGATCTTGCCGAGCGGGGCGGCGATCGCGAGGTCGCGGTGGCCGTCGCCGTTGAAGTCGCCGGACAGGCCGGAGGGCGCGGCGGTGGCGGTCGTGGCGGGCAGGGCGGTGAGCAGGCCGGTGGTTAGGGCTGTGGCCAGGAGGAGGGTGCGCTTACGCATGTGTCGAGTCCCCGTGGGTCGGTGGGTCGGTGGGTCGGTTGGTCAGGAGTTGAGTGCGGTGCCGTAGCCCGGCGCCCCGGCCGTCGAGACGCCCGTCGTGCCCGGGCCGAAGCTCGTCGAGCCCGTGGCGGTGAGTCCGGTCGCAGCGCCGCGCAGGGACCAGACCGCGCCGTCGCCGTTCTCGCCCGGCGCGGAGACGGACAGGTCGGCGCGGCGGTCGCCGGTGTGGTCGGTGAGCGTGACGCGCTCGCCGAAACGGTCGCCCTTCTCGGAACCGCCGGGCACACCCGCGGTGTTCTGGGTGTACGACGTCGCGCCCGCGGTGGTCAGTCCGGACGCCGAGCCGTACAGCACGGTGACGGCACCGGCGGCGGAGTTCTCGCCCGCGGTGCCCACAGCCAGGTCGGCGTACCCGTCGCCGTTGACGTCGCCGAGCGAGACACCGCTGCCGAAGCGGTCGCCCTTCTCCGAGGCGCCGGGCACACCGGCGGTGTCCTGGGTGAGGACGAGCGGGGCGCGGTTCGTGTCCCGGCCCTCCGGTCCGCCGTAGACGACGGTGACCTTGCCGCCGAGGGCGCCCGCAGGGTCGGCGGAGGTCTCGCGGTCGTTGCCGACGGCGATGTCGGCGTAGCCGTCCTTGTCGATGTCCGCTACGGCGGAGACGTACCCGGCGGGCAGGTTCTGCAGCCAGTCGTTGTAGTTGCCGATCTCCAGGTCGGCCAGGGCGGTGACGGCGTCGTCGGTGCCGCCCGCGCGGCCGTGCAGGACCACCCGGGGGTGGCCGTCGCCGGTGATGGTGCCGGAGGACAGGTGGGTGATGCCGTACGACGTGGACCACATGTCCTTGCGCGAGCCCGAACCGCCGTTGTGCGCGCCGGTCTTGGTGATCGGCCCGGCGACGAGGGAGAGGGTGATCGGGCCCGTGGAGCCGACCGCCACGTCGGGGTCGCCGTCGTTGTCGAAGTCGCCCGCGGCGAGGGTCTGGCCGTAGCGGTCGTAGTCGGTGCTGAAGAAGCTGAACAGCGAACGGGCGCCGGACAGGCCGGACTTCGATCCCCAGACGATGGTGACGGTGCCGTCGTTGGTGTCGCTGCCGTCCTCGCCGGGCGTGCCGACCAGCAGGTCGGCGTAACCGTCGGTGTCGAGGTCCACGGAGGCGAGGGCCGAGCCGAAGGCGTCGTCGGCCTCGGCGGCACCCGGCATCCCGGCGGTGTCCTGGGTGAGGAGCGTGCGCGTCGAGGTCTTCGGCCCGCTCGTGCTGCCGTAGACGACGGACACGGCGCCGGCCTTCGCCTTCCCGGCGACCGTGGCGCCCGGGGCGCCGATCGCCAGGTCTTTGCGGCCGTCGCCGTTGAAGTCGTACGGGGCGGCGGCCGTGGCGGCGTGGGCGGTGGGGGCCGTGAGGGCCGCGGCGAGGGGGGTGAGGGCCGCCACGAGGAGAGCGACGCTGCGCAGACGCATGGGTTTCCTTGCCTGGTAAGGAGATTGACGGTGTGTCACTGAGCGACGGCCCAGGCGAAGTCGGCGCTGCCCTTGAGGGAGACGTCGCGGGCCGAGAGGAACTTCGACCCGGTGGTGGTCAGGCCGGAGGCGGCGCCCCGCAGGACGGTGACCGCGCCGTAGCCGTTCTCGTAGCCGGCGCCGCTGACCAGGTCGGCCTTGCCGTTCTTGTCCAGGTCGACCAGACGCACCGACATGCCGAAGGCGTCCATCGTCTCGTCGCTGCCGGGGACGCCGGCGGTGTCCTGCGACCAGGACTTGGCGCCCTTGCCGCTCAGGCCGGAGGCCGAACCGAACAGGATGGTCACCGAGCCGGCGTCCTCGACCGTGCCGATGTCCTCGGCCCAGGCGCCGACCGCGATGTCGGCGTAGCCGTCGCCGTTGACGTCGCCCGCGCTGATCGCCGAACCGAAGAGATCGCCGTTCTCACCGGCGCCGGGCACGCCCGTGGTGTCCTGGTGGATCACGGTCGGCTTCTGCTCCGGGTCGGGGCCCGTGGGGCCGCCGTACCAGACGGTGATCTGGCCGCCCTTGTGGCCGGCGGGCCTGGCCGGACTCGGGTCCTGGTAGTCGCCGAGGACGAGGTCGCCGTAGCCGTCGCCGTTGACGTCGGCGATCGTGCCCTTCTCGCCGTCGGCCTGCGGCAGATAGGTGCGGGCGTACTTGGTGCCGGTCCAGCGGTGGTAGCTGATCTCGCCGCCCTCGTCGCCGGTGACGAGGAAGGGGTAGACGCGCTCGGCCGCGCCGTCGCCGCTCATGTCACCCGCGAACACCTCGTACGTCGATCCGAACTCGCTGATGCCGGTATGGCTCGTGGGGCCGGTCGTACGGCTGAAGGGGCCCTTGTAGAGGCGGGTGTGGCTCTGGCCGGTGAGCGTCACGTCCGTCGCGCCGTCACCGTCGAAGTCGCCGGTCGCGACGCCGGAGGAGAAGCCGCCTCCCTCGGTGAGGGTGGACGGCTGGGGCAGGCCCTTGCCGCCGGACAGGCCGTTCTTGCCGCCCCAGATGACGGTGGCCGAGCCGACGCCGTCCCGGTCGCCGATGGCCTCGTACTGGGCGCCGACGACCAGGTCGGAGTAGCCGTCCTTGTCCAGGTCGGCGGCGGCGAGGCTGTTGCCGAAGCGGTCGCCGTACTCGGCGGTGCCGGGGACGCCCGCGGAGTTCTGCGTGATCACGGTCTTCTTCGCCGCCGAGGCGCCGGACGACGAGCCGTACAGCACGACGACGGCACCGGCGTTCTGCACCGAGCCGACGTCGGCACTCATGGCGCCGATGGCCACGTCCCGGTATCCGTCGCCGTTGAAGTCACCGGCGAGCCCGGAGGGCGCGGCGGCGGCCGTACCGGCCGGGAGGGCGGTGGTGAGGAGGCCGGTGGTGAGACCGGCGGCCATGAGGAGAGTGCGGGTGCGCAAGGCGGGGCTCCGGGTGGGGAGGGGTGGAGTGGGGTGGGGCCGGGCTGAGAGCAGGGCCGTTCCCGGTGTGGACGAGGGCGGGGTCGCGGGGGCGGGGCGTGCGGGAGGTCAGGCAGGGTGGGCGGGGCCCCGGGAGGGCGCCGTCGTCCTGGCGGACGCGGTCGTCCTGGCAGGCGCGGTCGACCTGGACGGTGCGGTCACCACGTAAGGGGTCGTCGCCGTGCCGGCGGTCGCGGGCATGAGCGACCCGCCCGTCGGCGTGGCTGCCGGGGCGGTGGTGGCAGTCGCGAGGGCGGGGCGCGGGTGCGGACGCCTCTGCGTGCGTCGTCGCCGGTGCTGGTCCTGGTCCATGCGGGAGTCTCCTGCGGCACGCGGGATGCCTGGCGGGCATCCACCGTCGATGAAGTGCTGGGACCGTCCGTGTTCGCCGGGAGTTAGGCGGGCGTTCACAGGTGGTCGGCGATCAGGAGACCTGTGTGGGGACGTAAGGGTTGTACGTGAGTTCGGTTAATTCTTGAGGGCTGGACTCCTGAGGCGGAGGGGCCGTGTCACCCGGACCGCACCGGCCGGTACCGCACGTCCACCGCGGCCTTGCGGTCCTCCCCGACGAGCAGATCCAGCGGCACGGGCGCGCCCCCGGGGTTGTCGAACAGCCGGATCCCCTCGCCGAGCAGCACGGGCGCGATGTGCAGGTCGATCTCGCCGAGCAGCCCGCGCTCGAGGAGTTGCCGGCCGATGCTCGGCGAGAAGACCTCCACGTTCTTGCCGTCGGCGGCCTCGAGGGCGATGCGCAGCGCCTCTGCGACGTCGCAGCTCAGGAACGTCACGCCGGGCGTCGGCCGCGCGTCCTGAGGGTGGTGCGTGAGCACGAACACGGGGCCCTGCCAGGCGCCGCCGTAGATCCCGGTGGGGTCGGGGTACGCGTCCCAGCCGGCCCGGCCGCCCAGCACGGCGCCGGTCGTCTCGACGTACTCCTGGACGAGGCCAGGGCGGAAGGTCGCCCCCGTCATCCAGTCCATCGTGTGGTCCGGGCCCGCGACGAATCCGTCGAGGGACATCGTGAAGTGCCAGAGCACCTTGCCCGCAGCGGTCTGCGGTTCCATGTCGGCCGGCCTCCCCTGGACGGTCACGGCTGCTTGCGGACGCGGTAGCGCAGGTGCAGCACGCGGTCGCCCTGGATCACGGTGTGCGGGTCCTCCAGCAGGTGCTGGGTGTCGACCGCCCCGAAGTACCGCTTGCCCGAGCCGAAGACGACGGGCACGACGTCCATCGCCACCTCGTCGACCAGCCCGAGGGCGAACGCCTGCCCGCCGACGTCGCCCGCCGCCACGCCGATGTCACGGTCCTCGCCGGTCAGTTCCCTGGCCTTGGCGATGGCCTGCTCCACGCCGCCGACGAAGTGGAACGGCGCGTCCGGGTGCCACTCCTCGGGCCTGGGCCGATGCGACACGACCACGATGCGCTCGCCCGCAGGCGGGGTGCCCTCCCACCCGTTGGTCATGTCGAACACGTGCCGCCCGACCACCAGCGTGCCGATCCTCGCCAGGGTCGGCTTCACGTAGTCGGCCGAGACCTGCGAGACCTTGGCGTACTCGTTGAGCTGGATGTCGCCGTTGCCGTACCAGTCGAAGAGAGGCCCGACCTGGTCCTCCGCGTCGGCGATGAAGCCGTCCACGGACATGACGTTGTGCATGATCACGCTGCTCATCGCATCTCCCGTGCGTACGGGGGCCGGGGCGGCCCTTCCGTATGCGTAGACCTGTCACGAGCCCGGAACTCATCGCCCGGGCTCGGGACAGGGATGCGGTCACACGTTCAGCGGCTGTTTCGAGCCGCCGCGATGCTCACGTGGCGGGCGGGACGTACGGGAAACGCTGGTAATGCCGGTGGCCCAGCAGCAGGGCGGCCGCGGCCCAGAAGAGCACGACAGGTAGGTCGGCCGCGTCCCCCAGGCACTGGCTCCTGTCACGGCACTCCTTGCTCAGCTGCATCAGCCCGCTGCCGACCGCCGAGTTGACGACAAGCTGAATTACCCACGAAACGCTGCTCGCCAACTGCAGACCGGCGACCGCGCCGAAGGCGCAGGCGCTGGTCCGGGCGTCGAACCGGGTCTCCGAGGGCAGTGGCCGGTAGTAGGCGAGCAGGATGAGCGCGCAGACCACGCCCACGACACCGTTCAGCAGGTCGTACTCACCGGCGTCCATGACCAGCACGAAGACGGTGGTGAACGTAGTGGCGGTGAGCGCGCCTTGGTCGACGCCCCGCATTGTCGTCGTCACGAGGGGAGACGGTAGGGGCTCGGGGACGCGCCTGCCCCGTCAACGGCTCAACTTCACTCGTCCCGGGCCCGGCTCAGTCGACTCCTCGCAAGTTCATATGGCTTCCCGATTACCTGGCCCGTCGCCCCTCGTTGGTCAAGTCGGCCGATCGACCAGGCACCCGAAGGAGAAGCCCGTGAGCGCTGTGGACCGGAGTCGTCCGGAGGGTGTGGTGCTGGACCTTCCGCTCGGGGGGACGATGCTCCCTCTGGACAAGGTCAACCCTCAGCACGCGCACCTGCGTGAGCGGCATGACCAGTGGTTCGCCGAGCGGCTGATCGGACGGCAGCGCGACAAGGTGCTGGACCGCATCAAGCGGCACGACATGATCGGGCTCGCCGCGCGGGCGGCCCCGTCCGCGGACACCGGATACCTCCTGGACGCCGCCCTGTTCACCACGACCGGGTTCATGGTGGACGACGTACTCGAGGATCCGGACACGTCGCCCCTGCTGATCGATGCCTACAAGGCCGTCGCCGACGAGTCCGGAATCGCGGTCGAGTCGGACGACCTGCGGCTGTGGGCCGACTCGTTGTCGCAGGCGCGCACACATCTCTCGCCGGGGCAGAAGGCCCGTCACCGCAAGGGACTGTCCGAGTGGGTGCGATGCCACGCCGGGAGGGACCGGCAGGAGCACACCAGGGACCTCACCTCGTACCTGGACTTCCGCCGTACGGACTCGGGCTTCAACTTCCTCACGGTGGGGGTGGAGCGCAGCGTCGGTGTCGATCTGGAGCAGGTGACGCACTCGCCGGAGCTCGAGACGCTGCACACCGCGTGTCTGGCCCACGGAACGCTGGTCAACGACCTCTTCTCCTACCGGAAGGAACGCGACGCGCCCGTACCCATGAACGCCGTTCACGTGTTGCGGCGCACCGAGGACCTCACACTGCAGGCCGCCGTGGACCGACTGTGCGGGCTGATCCGCCAGGCCGAACACGACGTCGACCGTCTCCGGCGGGCCTGGAAGGAGGCGGACGGGGCGCAGGCGCTCCATGCCTACGCGCACGCCTGGTGGGAGCTGCTCGGCGGTCACCTGCGCTGGACTTTGGAGAGCGAGCGCTACCACGGCCCTGGCCATGTCTGGGACGGAACCGTTCCCACCGGAATGGTCCTGTACCCGGACCGGACCGTCCTCCTCCCGGCGTGAGCGACGGAAGGACCGGCCGATGCGGTTGACGGACGACTCCACGCTGGAGGTGAGGGGGCTGCGCCACGCCTACGGGCGGCGCGCGGTCCTGCGCGGCGTCGATCTCACCGTACGGCCGGGCGCGCTGGTCGGCATCGTGGGGGAGAACGGCACCGGCAAGTCGACCCTGCTGAAGATCCTTTCCGGTGAACTGCGCCCGCGGCGCGGCAGCGTCCGCCGCGACGGCCGCTTCGGGTACTGCCCGCAGGAGGTCGTCCTCAACGACGCCCTGACGGTCCGCCAGCACCTGGCGTTCTTCCAGGCCGCCTTCGGCCTGCCCGACCTGCGCCATGCCGAAGGGATCATGGAGACGCTCAGATTCTCCGAGTACGCCGACGAGCGCGCCGGGCTGCTCAGCGGCGGGACCCGGCAGAAACTGAACCTCACCCTCGCCCTCATGCGCGACCCCCGTCTGCTGCTCCTGGACGAGCCCTACCAGGGCTTCGACTGGGAGACCTACCAGCGGTTCTGGCATCTCGCGGCCCGGCTGCGCGACGCCGGCCGGTCCGTCCTGGTCGTCTCCCACCTGGCCTACGACGCCGAGCGCCTCGACGAACTGTGGCGTCTGGAAGACGGTGTGCTGCACTCCCCTGACGAGGTGACCGCGTGAGACGGCACCTGGCCCTGTTCGCCACGGCCACCCGGTACAACCTCGTCGAACACGCCCGCAACCGCTTCGCCATGCTCCTGGTCGTGCTGTACATCCCCACCTGGGTGACGCTCTGCTACGCCAACATCCCGGACGCCCCCACCCCGTACCGCCTCCGGGACACCGGACGGCTCCTGTCGCCCCCGGGCAACGAACTCACCCAGATCTCCGGCGCCATCAACGCCGTCACCCTGATCACCGGATTCATGATGTTCGCCGCCACCTTCGCGGGCGGACGCTTCGACCGCCGCCTGGCCATGGCCGGTTACCCGCGTACGCACCTCGCGCTCGCCAAGATCACCTCGCTGATCCTCGCGTCCGCCACCGTCGCCGCCTACGCCACCGCCGTCATGTGGCCGGCCTGGCCCTCGCACCGGCCCGTCCTCCTCGCCATCGCGTTCTTCGGCGACGCGATGACCTACGGCGCGCTCGGCGTCATCTTCGGATCCCTCTTCCGCCGGGAAGTCGAGGGCATGTTCGCGATGCTCATGACCAGCGTCGTCGACATCGCCCTGCAGAGCCCTGTCGCGAACTCCGGTGTCGACAGCACCTTCGTCCGCCTGCTGCCCTCGTGGGGCGCCATGCAGGCCGCCGTCGCCGCGGGCTTCTCCCACGACCCGGTCTCCGCCTACCTCACGGCCCAGCTCATCTGGTTCACGACCACGGCCTTCCTCGCCCTCCTGGCCTTCCACCACCGAACCCGCAACGCCCTGCCCAGGACACGGTCCGAGCCTGCATAGTGGCGATCATGACAACGCCCTTACAGGACCCCACGGGCTTCCCCTACCACCGTATGGACCGCCGCACAGGCCGTCACCGCTGGTGGCGGCCCTTGGTCGGCACTCTGCTGTTCTTCGGCGCCTATCTCATATTCGTCCTCTTACTCATAGCCGTCACCTACGTCTTCGGGGCCCTGGCCGATACCCCCGAACTTCCCGATGGCGGAGCCGACTTCGGGCCGCTGGGCAACACGGCGATGGAGCTGACGTCCATCGCGATCGCCCTGCCGCTGGTGCTGCTGGCCGTGTTGTGGCCGGGGCGGCGACCGGTCGGAACCGTGTCGTCGGTCGCCGGACGGCTGCGGTGGCGCTGGCTGGGGTGGTGTCTGCTGGCCGCGGTGCTCCCTGTGGCCGTGCTGACGGGGACCGCGTTCCTCCTCCCCGACGGTGAGACCGGCGCGGGGGAGTCCGAGGTGTGGGTGGGCTGGGGGTCGTTCCTCACGTCCCTGGGCGTGCTGGCCGTCTTCGTCCCCGTGCAGGCCGCGGCCGAGGAGTACGTCTTCCGGGGCTGGCTGACGCAGTCGGTCGGTGCGTTCGCCCGTTCTCCCTGGTTCGCGGTGCTCCCGCAGGCCGCGCTGTTCGCCGCCGCCCACGGCTGGGGCACCACCTGGGGCTTCGTCGGCCTGCTGGTCTTCGGTGTGGTGGCGGGCTGGCTGACCATCCGTACCGGTGGCCTGGAGGCAGCCGTCGCGCTGCACGTCCTGAACAACCTGGTGGCCTTCGGCACCCTCGCCGCGGTCGTCGACGGGCTGACATCGGAGGAGACCGCGGCCGACTCCCCCTGGCCACTCGCCCTCGCGGACGTGGCGACCACCCTGATGTACGCGGCGCTCGTACTGTGGCTGGCCCGACGCCACCAACCGCAGCGCCTCGCCCCGCCGGTGCCCCTGCCCGCCCCGCACCCGCCGTACGCCTCGTACCCGCCGTACGCCATGCCGTACGGGGTCATGCCCGGCCACCCCTACGGCGTCCAGGGCGGCGTCGCCCCGCCTGGCACTGGTACTGGCACCGCACCTCACGGAGACGTACCGCCCGCTCCAGGGCCGTAGCCTCCAGGCAACCCGGTCCCGCCCCGTCGCCGAGGCGGGACAACGGTCCTACGGCGCGGGATCGAACGTCACGGTGGTGTCGGGACAGTCCTGCGCGAGTCGGGTGAGTGCCTCGAACTCGACGGTGTCGACGGTGAGGCCCCAGCGGAGCTTGGTCCCGACCCACTCCGAGGTGTACCGGCACGTGACGCCGGCGGCCGGCGGCAGCCACTCGGCCGGATCCTTGTCGGCCTTGCTGCGGTTCGAGGCCGCGGTGACCGCGATGAGGGAGGTCAGGGCGTCGAGGTCGTTGGCGTACGCCTCACGCCGCTGGGCGGTCCATTGCGATGCCCCGGAATCCCAGGCCTCGGCGAGCGGCACCATGTGGTCGACGTCCAGGCCGCCGGCCTCGGTCACCCACCGGGCGTCGTAGTACGACCACCACCGCCCCCCGGAGAGCTTGCAGCCGGCCAGGATCTCGGGCGGGTCGACCGCCTCGGAGATGAGCACCTCCGCGCGCGTGTTGCAGCCGTCGGTGGGGTTCTGGCCCGCGTTCCAGTGCCGGAAGCTCGTGCGCTGGTAGCCCTCCCGCACCTCCTCCGCCAGGGGCAGGACGCCGACCGCGGTCGCCATCGGGAGGGTGCGCGGCTCGGCGGCCCGACCGTGCGCCTGGGCCGGAGTGGATGCCAGAAGGGCAAGGACAACGAGTGCGACCGCGAGCGCGGCACGCCTGAGGTTTTTGATCACGCATCGCAGAATCGATGGCGTGTACCTCGTTCGAGGGGTGCGACTCGAACGGATGCGCCATATGGATGCGCGGGTTCACCGGGCAGGTGTTCTACAAGACACCCTTAAGGGGGGCGCTCTGCTTCGGGCCGGGCGCCGGTTGTGGGTCAGGGGCCGCCGACCGCGTGGAAGTCGAGGTTGGTGACGCTGTGGTGCCAGGCCAGGGCCACGAGGATGAGGAGCGCGCCGTACATGGTGGCGGGGACGGTGATCCAGGCTGAGAGGTGCGGGGCGGCCTTGACCAGCATCAGAATGATGTAGAGCACGTCGATGAGACCGACGCCCAGGTAGGCGATGAGGGTCGCGGCGCGCTGCCGGCGGGCGGCCGTGTGCAGGTTGGAGGCCCGTTCGCTGGCGGTCACGCCGAGGACGGCCCGGTCCAAGTGGGGGCCGCTCGGAGGTTCCACCGCGTCCAGGAGCGCCTTCTCGAGGGTGAGGATGGAGCGGGCCCGGACGGCGGCCAGGTTGACCAACTGGGCCTGGAAGGCCAGGACGCAGATCAGGGGGAACGGCAACAGACTGATGGCCCAGCCCAGCAGATCGAGCTTGTCGTAGAAGGCGATCGTGCCCACGAGATAGGTGACGGCGGCACCCATGGTGGCGAGGCTGACGGTGAGGGTGCTGGAGCGGTCGGCACGGTCGGACTGGTAGATGGCGGTGAGCACGTGCAGGCGGTCGGACAACAAGGCTCCCTCGGCGATCGGCGGCTCCTCGGCACGCGCGCTTCACGGCGTCGGTGATGCGCCCCTCAGCCGCTGCAGGGCGGACAGCATCGCGGACTCGGCTTCATCGAGGGCGCCTCGGCGTCCCAGTAGCCGCTCCGTCTCGTCGAAGCGGTCGGCCGCGTCGCGATAGCCGAGGGCGCGCAGGGCGGCTACGCGATCGGGGGAGAAGTTCAGCAGACCGGTCAGCGGACCGAGCGGGCCCGGCGGGACGACCGGGAGGCTCGGCCGGATGTCGACGCGGACGAGGCCGGTCGCGGCGCCCGGCGCCACCCGGGCATCGGGATGCAGATGCAGGACGACGAGGATGTCGCAGTGCTCCTCCGAGGCGAACGCGCGCACGGGGGTGCGGTCACCGCGGCCCAGGCCGCCGTCGAGGTAGGCGCATCCTTCGACCACTCGGGTCGGGAAGACGAACGGGAGTGCGGCACTGGCCAGGACCGCCTCGCGGACCTGCGGTGCGGCCAGGTCGTTGAGCCGGATGATGGTGGCCCGGGCACCGCCCATCCACCGGCCGATCTCCCTGAGGTGCCGCAGTCGCTGGGGCACGGCATGGTGGCCCGCCAGGGGATAGGCGGTGACCCACAGGGGCAGCCCGGCACGGATGCGTTCGGCGTCCACGGCCTCGTCGATCAGTTCTTCGAGCAGGGTGGTCCGCCGCTGGAGAGCCCGCAGGCGCGGGCCCAGACGCCGTAGCTGGCGTGCCGTGCTCTCCATGGCGACTCCGGCCTCGTCCAGCGGCAGCCCCCGGGCCTCGGACGGTGCGACTCCCATGCGGACGGAGAAGCGTTCCCAGAAAGTGGCCAGCCGTTCGACGCCGTGGAAGAGGGACTCCTCGCTGGCCAGCACGGCGCCGTTGAGGGCACCGATGCTGGTGCCGGCGATCGCGGACACGCGGGCGCCTCGCTCCGCCATGTAGTCCAGAACTCCGAGTTCGTAGGCGCCCTTGGCCCCGCCGCCGGCCAGCACCAGCCCGATGCGCACGGAGGTGTGCGGGGTGCCTGGCGCCCGGGATCGGCCGACCGGACCGGGGGACGGGTCCTGGTGCGAGGTCCCCGGGCCCTGGTGCGGAGTCCCCGGGCGCCGGGCCACCTCCAGAGCCTTGCGTCCGAGGCCGGTGAAGTCCGCCGAGCCGGTCATGAGGCGCTCCTCGCCTTCTGGAGCCGGGAGCGGCGCGCGGCCGCCTCCGCGAACTGCTCTCCGACCAGCTGCCGCAGCAGTTCCTCCGCGGTCAGGCTGGCGGCGACGTAGCGGGTGCCGTTGCGGACCGCGCCGCGCAGCGCCGTTCTCGCCACGGCGTCGGGGTCCGCGCCCCGCACCGTGGTAGCCGCCGCTGTGCTGAGTGCGGTGCTCAGAGGCCCGCGCGCACCGGTCAGCTCCTCCCGCAGCCCCTCCCCCAGCAGTTCGGCCAGCATGGCCCTGTGGTCGTCGCCGGGTAGGTGGCGGGTGGCCTCGGCCAGCAGGCCGGTCACGGATCTGACGCCGTCGAACCACGGTGTCGGCGGGTCCTGAAGCATACGGTCGACCAGCTCCTGCTCGACCTGGGCGCCGCGTTCGGTGTCGGAGAACTCTCCGGCGGGGCCGGCGGCGACCTCCCGGGCCAGGAGTACGGCCCCGAAGAGGCGGCCCAGTCCCGGATCGGGGCGGGGGTGGCGCCAGCGTCGAACCGCGTCGTCGATGGCGAGCCTGCTCTCGACCTTGCGCAGCCGCTCGTCGTGCTCGGCCAGCCCGCGCCCGGTCTGTTCGGCGAGTTCCGCCAGCACGAGGGCGAGTTCGCGGATATCGCCCTCGGCCCATTCCAGGCGGCTGTCGAGTATCTTCGCGTCCTCGCGGACCCGGGCCACCTCGTCGGTGACCTCGGCGACGACCAGGTCGGTGACCGCGAGCCGTGCGGTGAGGCTGGACAGCCAGGCCAGGGTGTCGCGTTGAGCGCCGACCAGGGCGCCGGTGACGGCTAGGTCCTGTCTGCGCCGGCGCCCGGTGACCTGGCTCAGCAGTCTGGCGAAGAACCCCTGGCGTACCGTGGCCCGCACGAGGTCGTCCGCGGTGTGAAGGTCGTTGAGCAGTTCGAGCAGCAGCCGATCGTCCACCAGCGGGACGCCTCGGGCGACTTCGCGCGGGTTCAACGGCCGGTTCACGGGCGGCCCGTCGGTGTCACGAACACGATCGGCCGGCTGAGGCTCTGGGGCCGGTCGCCGCCCACGACGTACGCGGGAGCGATCAGGAACTCCGGTTGGGCGTCGTCGGCCTGCCGCTCTTCCCAGGGCTGGTAGTGGTCCGCCGGGAGGGCCGTCAGGTCGACGGCGAAGTCGAGTTCGGCGGTGAGCGTAAGGCCCGCCACGCCCTCCCGCAGTTCCGCCGCCCTCCGGAACACGGCGACGAACTGGCCCCGGAACTGCGTTCCCTCGGTGGCCAGGCCGAGCGCGCGCAGCCGGGCGACGATCTCATCCGGGGTGCTGGACATCGGCTGGTCGAGCGGCTGGAACAGGAGCACGACGAGGTGCGCGACGGCCTGGGCGCGACGCCGCGCCAGCTCCGTGCGTCCTTCGTCCCCGTCCTTGGGGCACAGCAGGCGTCCCAGGTCGCGCAGGGCCTGCGTCACCAGCGTCCGGTACGTCTGGGCGAGTTCGAGGTGACGGCGATGGACGTCGGAGGTGGCGCGGCCCGCGTCGATCGCGTCGCGCACTCCCTGGTCGCGCAGGGCGTCCAGAAGCAACTCGACGTTGTGTGCCACCGCGTCGAGCCGCTTGCCGAGGCTGTCCACGCTGCGCTGCAGGGCTTCTGTCCTTGCTTCCGTCCGCGTGGTGAGGGCCTCGGTCTGCCGCTTGATGTCCTCGACGACCTGCTCGCGCAGCCACAGGCACCCGGCAGCGGTGTCGCGCTTGTTCTTGTCCTTCCTGCCCGCTCCCCACCCCCGCGTGGAGCCCGGTTCCATGCACTCGTTGTGCTCCTGGTCCTCGGAGTCGAAGCCGTTTGTGCTCCGGTCCATGAATCACCCACCTGCCTTACCCGTGCCGTCCGTACAGTTCCGTGAACGTGATCGTGGCCTTGCGACGCGCGCCACTGACCCGGTCGCGGGTTTCGACCGCGATCTCCGAGCCGCCGAACGCGTAGTAGATGTCGAGCCTGCGTTTGGTGGACGGCAGGTTCACTGAGCCGGAGACATCCGCAGTGACCGTCCCCACACGTTCACAGCCCTCCTCGTCGGCGTACTGCGGATCGTCGCTGAAGGTCGCGAGCAAAGGGATGTCGAAGGTGCGGACGTTGCGTTCCGTCACCCTGAGGTTGTCCTCGACGACCCGGTCGACGGGGACCAGGTCGCCGCGCCACACCATGACGCGGAATCGCCGCCTGCAGCTCACCTCCCCTTCCTCGTTGACGAAGCGCTTGTCCACCGGGTCCACCCCGTCACGGAAGGGCATGGAGCACTGGAAGCCGTAGGTGTACTTGGAGCGGCGTCCCCAGATGACGGACGGGTCGTAGGCGAAGTGCACGGCCCCGCCGAGGACGGCGACCGCGGGATCCTGCGGGATCACCACCTTGATCTCGCCGCCGAACCGGTGGGCGATCCGGTCCCGCAGATAGGTGGAGCGGGCGAATCCGCCGACGATGAGGATCTGGTCCACGCCCTTGACGGGGCCGCCGTCGAGGACGGTCCGGCACTGCCGTTCGATCGTGTCCAGAACCGGCTCGACCACCGAGTCGTGGAGTGCGGTGACCTCCTGTGGGGTCAGGACGAGGTGATAGGGGTCGTCGAAGGCCAGCTCCGTCAGCCGCTCCCTGGTGGACTCCGTGAGTGCCTCCCAGAGTCGGCCGGGTACTTCGATGTCGCAGGAGCTGGTGAGGGTCGGTGTGCCGTCGGGCTCCGTCTCGGAGTGCAGGCCGAGCTTCTGCTCCTCCCAGCGGTCCTCCAGCATGGCGATCTCCCGCGGGTGGGAGACCGTCAGTGCCTTCAACTGCTCGACACCGAAGCGGTCGGCGAGCACCTGCTCGACGAAGTGCTGGTTGATGTAGGCCGAGCCCAGCGGGCCGCCGTCGGCGATACCGATCTCTGCCAGCCGGTTGGAACCGACGCCTTCCGGGCGGATCTGGTAGCTGGTGATGTCGACGGTGCCGCCGCCGCAGTCGACCACCATGAAGCGGCTGCCGGCCGTCGCGACGTCGAGACGGCCTTCGGGCCGCGTCGGTCCGAGCAGGGTGCCGGGGGTGAGCGCGCAGTAGACGGCCGCCGCCTCCGGCTCGCTGACGAGCAGCAGCCGTTCCGCGTCGGCGGGCATGCCGGCCTGTGCCGCGGCGTCACGCATCGCCCGCTTCTCGGAGTCCGTCCAGATCGCGGGTACCGTGATGCACCAGCGGATGTCGTCCTCCGTGAATCCGATACCGCGGTAGCTGGTCGCCTCGATCTCCTTGAGGGCTGTCCGGTACAGCTTGCCGAGACAGTCCGCGATCAACCTCCGCACCGTCTGGCGGTCGGCCCCGGCGAGGCTGCCGAGGAAGCGTGGTACGTCGACCCGCGGGGCGTCGGACCGCAGCGCCATCTTGAACCTGGTGGCGTATCCGAGACGGCTCGGATTTCCCCGGCTGAGTTCGGTCTGCCAGCGTTTGCGGGCCTCGAACCCGAACTCCACGGCCGTTCCGTACTGATTCACCAGGACGGCCGTCAGATCCTTCGGATAGGAACTGCTGCCACCATGGGGTACGAAGTCCTGGTAGACGATATAGCGGTTGTTGACCATGTTCTGCAGATTCGAAACAGTCGCCCAGGCGAATCCGGAGCCATGTGTTCCGAAATCGATGGCCGCGACGACCTTGGGCACGAACGCGCTGACGGACGGTGAATGGCTCAACCCAGCCCTCCCCCTCAGACCGGATGCGGGCAGGGGACAGGAAGAATCGCGCTCGCCGGTCCCCACCCTCGTACGCGCGAACCGGCCTGCAGAGTGGCCGATTCAACGCGTTCTTCATTCCCACGGGGCCGCTGTGAAAACACATAACAATGTTGTCGGCCGAGGGATCCCGCGGAGTCGTCTCGGCAGGAACTCCCGAGTGTGACGCACCTCGTAGACCACACATCCCGCATCGGCTACCGCCCGCCGATGACGCGCGGCCCGAACGATTCTGTTCGAGAGAATCAAATTTCTGATCGATGTCTTTCGTCGGTGACTATGTCGGCCGTCGAGGCCAGTCTCACCGTCGACCATGGCCGGCAACGATGCATCCTGCCCAGCTGAAAGTGTCTCGTGTTCTTGCGCGTGAAAAGCCCGCCGTTCGGCAACACGAACCCAGCGGAACGACACGAGAGCGGCCCGGACGTGTTCATGTGGGCCGCTCTCGGTTTCTCAGGCGGGACCCGGATCGAAGATCTCGTGTCCACCGACCCGACGCCAGATGACGTGCGGCTCGCCTGCGCGGAGTTCCTCTCCGTACTGCCAGGTGGCGCGCCCGTCAGGCGCCCAGGTCATTTCCATGACGGGGCGCTCGCCGTCAGGGAGTCTGACTCCCTGGACCGGCTTGATTCGGAGGCCGGGCCGAAACTGCCCAGTCGCGACGTCCGGTACGAACTTGTTCCGGACGGTCTCCTCGAACCGCTCTCGCTCCTTCGGGAGGAGCTTCTTGAAGTCGCGGTCGAAGCGGGCAGTCGTCGCGAAGGTCGGCAATAGGGCCTCCAAGGGGTCGGGGTCAGCTCTCCTTGTCGAGGTGCGCGAACATGCCGTCCACGTCCTCGTGGCGGGTCGTGCGCCCAGCCGCGATGTCCTCACTGGCCTCGCGCTCACCGGCCTGCCACCGCTCCGTCCAGAACCAGGCCTGATCGGTGCGGATCTTCCTCAGTCCGTGAACCTCGACGACGCCGGCGTCATTGATCTCGAACTCAAGCTCGTCACCTGGGGAGACCCCCAGCGCCTCGCGTACGCCTGCGGGCAGCGTCAGCTGCCCCTTGTCGCGCACGCTGGCCTGGAACGTAGCCGCAGCCATGGATGACCTCCCACTCTCACCTTCCATGTCTCCTTCGCTACTCAGGCTACCCAGTAATACGTCAAATTGCGACTCTCCAACTTTCTGACTTTCTCACAATCTACCATCCGGCTTCGGTCCATCAGCGGTGGAACATCGCGACGGGCCTGTGAACAACGACGTCCCCTGCTGTTCCTCACAGCAGGGGACGTCGGAAACAACCGCGACAGAGGAGGAGCTACTTCACCGGCTCCGGCTCCGGGGCACTCTCCGAGTCCGACGTGCCCGCCGGCGGCTCGCCGCCGTCGTTGTCATCGTCGGAGCCCTCCGCGGGGACCGGCGTCTTGACGGAGTCCAGCAGGAGCTGGGCCACGTCCACGACGGTGATCGACTCCTTGGCCTTGCCGTCGTTCTTCTTGCCGTTCACGGAGTCCGTGAGCATGACGAGGCAGAACGGGCAGGCCGTGGAGACGATGTCGGGGTTGACCGACAGGGCCTCGTCGACGCGCTCGTTGTTGATGCGCTTGCCGATGCGCTCTTCCATCCACATCCGGGCGCCACCCGCGCCGCAGCAGAAGCCCCGCTCCTTGTGGCGGTGCATCTCCTCGTTGCGGATGCCCGGGACGCTGGCGATGATCTCGCGCGGGGGCGTGTAGATCTTGTTGTGGCGGCCCAGGTAGCACGGGTCGTGGTACGTGATGATGCCCTCGACCGGCGTGACCGGGATCAGCTTGCCCTCGTCGACGAGGTGCTGGAGCAGCTGGGTGTGGTGGATGACCTCGTAGTCGCCGCCGAGCTGCGGGTACTCGTTGCCGAGCGTGTTGAGGCAGTGCGGGCAGGTCGCGACGATCTTCTTGGCGGACTTCGGCTTGCGGGACTCGTCGGTGACCTTGCCCTCGTCGTCCATCTCCTCGCCGAAGGCGGCGTTGAGGGACATGACGTTCTCCATGCCGAGTTCCTGGAACAGCGGCTCGTTGCCCAGGCGGCGGGCGGAGTCACCCGTGCACTTCTCGTCGCCGCCCATGATGGCGAACTTGACGCCCGCGATGTTCAGGAGCTCCGCGAAGGCCTTCGTCGTCTTCTTCGCGCGGTCCTCGAGGGCGCCCGCGCAGCCGACCCAGTACAGGTACTCGACCTCGGACAGGTCCTCGATGTCCTTGCCGACGACCGGGACCTCGAAGTCCAGCTCCTTCAGCCACTCCAGGCGCTGCTTCTTCGCCAGGCCCCAGGGGTTGCCCTTCTTCTCCAGGTTCTTGAGCATCGTGCCCGCCTCGGACGGGAAGGAGCTCTCGATCATCACCTGGTAGCGGCGCATGTCGACGATGTGGTCGACGTGCTCGATGTCCACCGGGCACTGCTCGACACAGGCACCGCAGGTGGTGCAGGACCACAGGACGTCCGGGTCGATGACGCCGTTCTCCTCGGCGGTGCCGATCAGCGGGCGCTCGGCCTCCGCCAGAGCGGCCGCGGGCACATCGGCCAGCTGCTCCTCGGACGCCTTCTCCTCGCCCTCCATCGTCTTGCCGCCGCCGGCCAGCAGGTACGGCGCCTTGGCGTGCGCGTGGTCCCGCAGGGACATGATCAGCAGCTTGGGGGAGAGGGGCTTGCCCGTGTTCCACGCCGGGCACTGCGACTGGCAGCGGCCGCACTCGGTGCAGGTGGAGAAGTCCAGCAGGCCCTTCCACGAGTACTGCTCGACCTGGGAGACGCCGAAGACGTCGTCGTCGCCCGGGTCGGTGAAGTCGATCGGCTTGCCGCCGGACGTCATCGGCTGCAGGGCACCGAGGGCCGTGCCGCCCGTGGCCTCGCGCTTGAACCAGATGTTCGGGAACGCCAGGAAGCGGTGCCAGGCGACACCCATGTTGGTGTTCAGGCTGACCGTGATCATCCAGATCATGGTCGTGCCCAGCTTGATCATCGCGAAGAAGTAGACGAGGTTCTGCAGCGCGGCGACGCTCAGCCCCTTGAAGGCCAGGACCAGCGGGTACGACGCGAAGTACGCGGCCTCGTAGCCCTCCACGTGGTGCAGCGCGCCCTCCAGGCCCCGCAGCACGTAGATCGCCAGGCCGATGGTGAGGATGACGTACTCGACGAAGTACGCCTGGCCCATCTTCGAACCGGCGAAGCGGGACTTGCGGCCCGGGCGCGACGGCAGGTTCAGCAGACGGATCACCATCAGCGTGGCGATGCCGAGGGTCGTCATCGCGGCGATGAACTCGATGTAGAGCTCATAGGGGAGGAAGCCGCCGATGACCGGCAGCGTCCAGTCGGCCTTGAACAGCTGGCCGTACGCGGTGATGATCGTCGGCGGCAGCGTCAGGAAGCCGATCGCCACGAACCAGTGGGCGATACCGACGATGCCCCACCGGTTCATGCGCGTGTGGCCGAGGAACTCCTTCACCAGGGTCACGCTGCGCTGGTAGGGATTGTCGGTCCGCGTACCGGCCGGGACCGGCTGGCCCAGCTTGAAATACCGGACGAACTGGCCGATCGCGCGTGCGAGCAGCGCGACGCCGACCACGGTCAGAACCAGCGACACGATGATCGCGGCGAGTTGCATGGGGGCTCCTCGGGCCTGCGAGGGGTTTCTGTCGGGGACTCTCCGTCTCGAAGGGTTCCCGAGATTACTAAGCGGTAACTTATGCAGTCCGTCTGAGACTACCCCTATCCTCCGCCGCACTGTAGCCGGGTGGGGGGTGATCTGAATCGCTGAGGGTTGCCTCAGATCCGGTCGCGATCCGGTCGTGTTAGTCGTACCGAATTGTCATAGTCCCGCCTAACTTATATCCGTGCTCTACGGGATCGCTGCCGCCGCCATCGCCCTGCTGCTCACCGCCCTGCTCGCCGCCCTCCTCCGGGCGCCCGCCCGGTGGTCGCGGCTGGTCGACCGGCGGCGGCAGCGAGAGGTGCCGCTGTCCGGTGGTGTGGCCGTCGTGGTGGTCACCGGCGGGGTGGTGTGCGCCTACGGCTGGGTGGAGGGCGTGCCGACCGGGGGCGAGGTGCGGGAACTGCTCGTCGCCGGGGGTGTGGTGGCCCTGCTCGGGCTGGTCGACGACGTCTGGCGGCTGCGGCGGCGGGTGCTGTTCGCCGGTACGGCCGTGGCGGCCGCGTGCGTCGTGCCGTACGGGGAGACGGGCGTGGGGACCGGGCTGCTGGCCGTCGTGTGGGTCGCGGGGCTGACCCTCGGGTTCCGGGGGGTCGATCACGCCGACGGGCTCGCCGGGACCGTGGGGGTCGTCACCGCCTTCGGGGTGGGGGTCTGCGCCGCGGTCGAGGTGATGGACGGGATCGCCGTGCTGATGAGCGTGCTGGCCGCCGCGCTGACCGGGTTCCTCATGCACAACTGGCATCCCGCCCGGGTCGCGCTCGGCGCGTGCGGGTCCATGTCCGCGGGGTTCGTGATCGCCATGGGGACCGTGTACGCGCGGGCCGGGTTCGGGCTCGGGGAGAGCGCGGGGGTGCTGTTCGCGCTGACGGCCCTGGTGTGTGCCGATGCCGGGCTGGTCCTGCTGTCGCGGCGGATGGCCGGCCGGGCCGTTCTCCGCAGTGGCCCCGACCATCTCGCGCACCGGCTGCGGCGGCTCGGGCTGACCGCGCCGGGCGCGAGCCTGCTGCTGGGGACCGGGGCGTTGTCCGGGGTGGCCGTCGGGGTACTCGCGCACGCCGGCTGGGTCGGCGACGACGCGCTGTGGTGGGTGGCGGGGGCGGCACTCGTCGTCGTCCTCGCTGTGTCACGCGTCTCGGTGTACCCCTCCCGTGGCCCTCGGCGTGAGATGTCACCGCAGGTCAGAGTCCCGTTGCGTGTAAGGAACGGATAAGACTTGAGTCCGGTCGACTCAGCTCTGTTGACCGGTTGCGGGCCGTCGTGCACACTTGAGTCCGTTCCACTCAAGTCAGCTGGAGGAATCAACCATGGCACGTGCGGTCGGCATCGACCTGGGCACGACTAACTCCGTCGTCAGCGTTCTGGAGGGCGGCGAGCCCACCGTCATCACCAACGCCGAGGGCGCCAGGACCACGCCGTCCGTCGTCGCCTTCGCCAAGAACGGTGAAGTGCTCGTCGGAGAGGTGGCCAAGCGCCAGGCGGTCACGAACGTGGACCGGACCATCCGCTCCGTCAAGCGGCACATGGGCACGGACTGGAAGATCGAGCTCGACGGGAAGCCCTTCAACCCGCAGCAGATCAGCGCCTTCGTGCTCCAGAAGCTGAAGCGGGACGCCGAGTCCTACCTGGGCGAGAAGGTGACCGACGCGGTCATCACCGTCCCGGCGTACTTCAACGACTCCGAGCGTCAGGCCACGAAGGAGGCCGGCGAGATCGCGGGCCTCAACGTCCTGCGCATCGTCAACGAGCCCACCGCGGCCGCCCTGGCGTACGGCCTCGACAAGGACGACCAGACCATCCTGGTCTTCGACCTCGGTGGCGGTACGTTCGACGTCTCGCTGCTGGAGATCGGCGACGGCGTCGTCGAGGTGAAGGCCACCAACGGTGACAACCACCTCGGTGGTGACGACTGGGACCAGCGCATCGTCGACTACCTGGTCCAGCAGTTCCAGTCCGGCCACGGCGTGGACCTGGGCAAGGACAAGATGGCCCTGCAGCGTCTGCGCGAGGCCGCCGAGAAGGCGAAGATCGAGCTGTCCTCGTCCACCGAGACCTCGATCAACCTGCCCTACATCACCGCCTCCGCCGAGGGCCCCCTGCACCTCGACGAGAAGCTCACCCGCGCCCAGTTCCAGCAGCTGACCGCGGACCTGCTGGAGCGCTGCAAGACGCCGTTCCACAACGTCATCAAGGACGCCGGGATCAACCTCTCCGAGATCGACCACGTCGTTCTCGTCGGTGGCTCCACGCGTATGCCCGCCGTCGCCGAACTGGTCAAGGACCTGACCGGCGGCAAGGACGCCAACAAGGGCGTCAACCCGGACGAGGTCGTCGCCATCGGCGCCGCCCTGCAGGCCGGTGTCCTCAAGGGCGAGGTCAAGGACGTCCTGCTCCTCGACGTCACCCCGCTGTCCCTCGGTATCGAGACCAAGGGCGGCATCATGACCAAGCTCATCGAGCGGAACACGACGATCCCGACCAAGCGGTCCGAGATCTTCACCACCGCCGAGGACAACCAGCCCTCCGTGCAGATCCAGGTCTACCAGGGCGAGCGCGAGATCGCGGCGTACAACAAGAAGCTCGGGATGTTCGAGCTGACCGGTCTGCCCCCGGCGCCCCGCGGCGTCCCGCAGATCGAGGTGTCCTTCGACATCGACGCCAACGGCATCATGCACGTCACGGCGAAGGACCTCGGCACCGGCAAGGAGCAGAAGATGACCGTCACCGGCGGCTCCTCGCTGCCGAAGGACGAGGTCGACCGCATGCGCCAGGAGGCCGAGCAGTACGCGGAGGAGGACCACAAGCGCCGCGAGGCCGCCGAGTCCCGCAACCAGGGCGAGCAGCTCGTCTACCAGACCGAGAAGTTCCTCAAGGACAACGAGGACAAGGTCCCGGGCGAGATCAAGACCGAGGTCGAAGAGGCCGTCAATGAGCTGAAGGAAAAGCTCAAGGGCGAGGACTCGGCCGAGATCCGCACCGCCACGGAGAAGGTCGCGGCCGTCTCGCAGAAGCTCGGCCAGGCCATGTACGCCGACGCGAACGCCGCGCAGGCCGACGGCGCCTCCGCCGGAGCCGGCGCTGGTGCCGGTGCCGGTGACGCCAAGGCCGACGACGACGTCGTCGACGCCGAGATCGTCGACGAGGACCGGAAGGATGGTGCCGCGTGACGGAGGAGACCCCGGGCTTCGACGAGCAGCAGCCCGACGTCCCTTCCGGCGCCACCTCCGATGACGCCGAGCCGAAGGCCGCCTCCTCCTCCGAGGAGGGGGCGGCCCCGGCCGGGGACACGGGTCAGGACGTGGCCCTGGTGGCCCAGCTGGACCAGGCCCGCACGGCGCTCAACGAGCGCACGGGCGACCTCCAGCGCCTCCAGGCCGAGTTCCAGAACTACCGCCGCCGGGTCGAGCGCGACCGGATCGCGGTCAAGGAGATCGCCATCGCGAATCTCCTGACCGAGCTCCTGCCCGTGCTCGACGACATCGGCCGCGCGCGTGAACACGGCGAACTGGTCGGCGGCTTCAAGTCCGTCGCCGAGTCGCTGGAGAGCACCGCGGCGAAGATGGGCCTGCAGCAGTTCGGCAAGGAGGGCGAGCCCTTCGACCCGACGATCCACGAAGCCCTGATGCACAGCTACGCACCCGACGTCACCGAGACGACGTGCGTGGCGATTCTGCAGCCCGGGTACCGGATCGGCGAGCGCACCATCCGCCCCGCGCGGGTGGCTGTGGCCGAACCCCAGCCGGGGGCGCAGACGGTCAAGGCGGACGAGTCCGCCGACGCCGACGACAAGGAGAGCGGTGGCCCGGACGAGGGCTGACGTCATATCGGACGACAGGAAGGAGGGGCGTCGAGGATGAGCACCAAGGACTTCATCGAGAAGGACTACTACAAGGTCCTCGGCGTCCCCAAGGACGCCACCGAGGCCGAGATCAAGAAGGCGTACCGGAAGCTCGCCCGCGAGAACCACCCGGACGCCAACAAGGGAAACGTCAAGGCGGAGGAGCGCTTCAAGGAGATCTCCGAGGCCAACGACATTCTCGGCGACCCCAAGAAGCGCAAGGAGTACGACGAGGCACGCGCCCTCTTCGGCAACGGCGGCTTCCGGCCGGGGCCCGGCGGGAGCGGCGGCTCCTTCAACTTCGACCTGGGCGACCTCTTCGGAGGCGGCCCCCAGGGCCAAGGACAGGGAGCCGGCGGCTTCGGCGGCGGGATCGGTGACGTCTTCGGGGGCCTGTTCAACCGCGGCGGCGCGGGCGCGGGGACGCGCACGCACCCGCGGCGCGGCCAGGACATCGAGTCCGAGGTCACGCTCAGCTTCACCGAGGCGATCGAGGGCGCGACGGTCCCGCTGCGGATGTCCTCGCAGTCACCCTGCAAGGCCTGCTCGGGCACCGGCGACAAGAACGGCACACCGCGCGTGTGCCCGACCTGCGTCGGCACCGGGCAGGTCGCCCGGGGCAGCGGCGGGGGCTTCTCCCTCACCGACCCCTGCCCGGACTGCAAGGGCCGCGGCCTGATCGCGGAGCACGCCTGCGAGGTCTGCAAGGGCAGCGGCCGGGCCAAGTCCTCGCGGACCATGCAGGTGCGCATCCCCGCGGGCGTCAGCGACGGCCAGCGGATCCGGCTGCGCGGCAAGGGAGCACCCGGTGAGCGGGGCGGCCCGGCGGGTGACCTGTACGTGGTCGTGCACGTCGACTCCCACCCGGTGTTCGGCCGCAAGGACGACAACCTCACCGTCACCGTCCCGGTGACCTTCGCCGAGGCGGCCCTCGGCGGCGAGGTCCGGGTGCCGACGCTGGGCGGCCCGCCCGTCACGCTGAAGCTGCCGCCGGGCACGCCCAACGGCCGCACCATGCGCGCCCGGGGCAAGGGCGCGGTCCGCAAGGACGGCACCCGCGGGGACCTTCTGGTCACCGTCGAGGTGAGTGTTCCGACGGACCTGACGGGGAAGGCTCGTGACGCACTCGAGGCGTATCGCGAGGCGACTTCGGGTGAGGATCCGCGGGCGGATCTGTTCCAGGCCGCGAAGGGAGCATGAGGCAGATGGACGGTCGTCGGCGCAATCCGTATGAACTGACCGAGGAAACCCCGGTCTACGTCATCTCGGTGGCGGCCCAGCTGTCCGGCCTGCACCCTCAGACCCTGCGCCAGTACGACCGCCTCGGCCTGGTGTCCCCCGACCGCACCGCCGGCCGGGGCCGGCGCTACTCGGCCCGCGACATCCAACTGCTCCGTCAGGTGCAGCAGTTGTCGCAGGACGAGGGCATCAACCTCGCCGGCATCAAGCGCATCATCGAACTGGAGAACCAGGTCGCCGCGCTCCAGGCCCGTGCGGCCGAACTGGAGAACGCGCTCGACGGCGCGGCGGCGGCGATGCGCCAGCGCGAGGCGGCGGTGCACGCGTCGTACCGCCGCGACCTCGTGCCGTACCAGGAGGTACAGCAGAGCAGCGCGCTGGTGGTGTGGCGGCCGAAGCGGCAGCAGCAGTCGGACTGACTGCCTGTCCAGAGTCTGTGAAAGGGGCCGGGAGGCAACTCCCGGCCCCTTTCGCATGTCTTGGCCCGGTTTCGCCGGGTCTCCCGCCGATGGGTGGCCCGTGCAGGGAGCCTGGAGGTGATTCCGCAGAGTCTTCACAACGCTCGCGGAGCGTGGTGTTGTCATCTCGTTAAGTGCTTCCGCTTGACGCTGGGGGCCGCGTCCGCGTTGGCTTTTCAGTCACATGGGCCACAAAGCTGTGCCCACGTCCGAATCACACGTGAAGTGAGCTCCCGACATGCGTCGTCGTATCTCCATATCCGTGGCCGCGGCCGCGATGTCCGTCACGCTCGCCGGCTGCGGCGCGCTCAACGCGACGGGGAGCAGTGACGACGCGAGCCCGGCCAAGGGGAACGACATCACGGTGGGCCTGTTGCTACCGGAGAAGGCGAACACCCGGTACGAGAACTTCGACTACCCGATCATCAAGACGAAGGTCGAGTCCCTCACCAACAACAAGGGCCGCGTCGAGTACGCCAACGCCGAGGCGGACGCCGACACGCAGGCGGGCCAGATGCAGCAGATGATCGACGACCGGGTCGACGTGATCCTGCTGGACGCGGTCGACTCGCAGGCCATCGCGAGCGGCGTCAAGAAGGCCAAGGAGGCGGGCATCCCGGTCATCGCCTACGACCGGCTGGCCGAGGGACCGATCGAGGCCTACATCTCCTTCGACAACGAACTGGTCGGCGAGGTCCAGGGGCGCAGCCTGCTGGAGGCCATCGGCGAGGACGCGAGCCTCTCCGACAAGATCGTCATGATGAACGGCTCGTCGACCGACCCGAACGCCAAGCAGTTCAAGGCGGGTGCGATGTCCGCGCTGAACGGCAAGGTGACGATCGCGCAGTCCTTCGACACCAAGGACTGGAAGCCGGAGAACGCGCAGGCCAACATGGCCGACGCGATCCAGGCGATCGGCAAGGACGACATCGCCGCCGTCTACTCCGCCAACGACGGCATGGCCGGCGGCATCGTCAAGGCGCTGGAGGTCGCGGGCGTGACCGACCTGCCCCCGATCACCGGGCAGGACGCGGAGCTCCCGGCGGTGCAGCGGATCATCGCGGGCGAGCAGTACATGAGTGTGTACAAGTCGTACCCGCAGGAGGCCGAGAACGCCGCGGAGATGGCCGTGGCCAAGGTCCAGGGCCGGGACATCCAGTTCGCCGCCCTCACCCGCGACAAGGTCGACAGCCCCACCCACAAGGGCATACCGGCCCAGCTGGTGCCCGTGGTCGCGCTGACGAAGGGGAACATCAAGGACACGGTGGTCGCGGACGACATCTACAAGCTGTCGGACATCTGCACGGCCAAGTACCGGGCGGCGTGCGAGGCGATCGGCCTGAAGTGAGCCGGTGAGGAGTTGCTTCGCGCGTACGAGCGGCTTCGCGCGTACGGAGCCGCTCAGCCCCGGTGGGCCGCCTCGCGCTCCGGCGCTCCCGGTGTGCCGGCCCTGCCCGGCCGTCCGGCCAGGGTGATCACCCGGAGCAGCCACTCGGCGGGCCCGTGCCGGTGGCGCCGGGTCCACACCGTGCTGAGAGCGAGCTGCAGCGCGTAGACGGCACCCGCGAGCAGCAGCACGGCGGCCGGCCCCACCTGCCCGTAGAGGGACAGGCCGTACGCCGTGGCCACGAACATCATGATCAGGGACTGCCCGAGGTAGTTCGTGAGCGCCAGGCGCCCCGCCGGGACGAACAGCCGCCGCACCCGGTCTCCCCACGACGAGTGCAGCAGGAGCAGCAGGAGGCAGGCGTACGCGGCCGACAGGGCGGGTGCCGTCAGCATGCCGACGCCGATGCCCAGGAGTTGCCACCGGGCGTCCAGCGGACCGTCCGCGGCGGAGGCGAAGAAGAGGGCGCCAGGGACTCCGGCGGACAGGCCGACGGCCGTGATCCACAGCAGTCGAGGGCGGTCCGCTCCGCCGGATGCGAGCAGGCGCCGCTTCCCCGCGGCCAGACCGAGGAGAAACGCGCCGAGCACGCCCGGAGCCATGAGGAGGGAACCGAGGAGCGCCTCGGGCAGCCGGTCCAGGTTCTCCTGGACGACGGTGCCGGGACTGCCGCGGTAGGCGGCCACGGGCTGCGCGATCGGCTCGTGTGACGCGGGCTCCTCGTCGTCCACCCGCGTGGCCAGTGCCCCCAGTGCGGTGAGGACGACGACGTAGACCCCGTAGATCCAGGCGGCGGCCTTCACGGCGGTGGCCGGCTTGATCCGGCGAGCGCACAGCAGGATCAGGCCGAGGAGTCCGTAGGTCAGCAGGATGTCGCCGCTGTACAGCAGGATCGCGTGTGCCAGTCCGAGCAGCACCAGGCCGAGGGACCGGCGCAGAAAACGCGCGGTGGCGTTTCCTCCGTCCCGCTCGGCGGAGGCCTGTTGCAGGGTGAGGCTGTAGCCGAACAGGAACGAGAACAGCAGGTAGAACTTGAAGGTCGCCAGCGCCGTCACCAGCCAGACTGCGGCCTGGTCCCACGGGGGCGCGTCCGGCCGGCGGATCCCCTCCGTGACGTAAGGGTCCATCATCTGGGCGCTGTTGACCACCAGGATGCCCAGCAGGGCGAAACCCCGCAGCGCGTCGACAGCGGGCAGACGCCGGGGGTCCACCCCGGTGTTGACGGTCACGGGGCCTCCGAGGTGTCCGTGGACGGGCCTGGTCGGGGCCGTCCTCACAGAGGGTCACACGCCGGCTGCGCCCGCACCACCCCCTTCAGGGTTCAGCAGCCCGTGAGGGGGGTGTATTCGGCGGCAAAACGGCTGGAAAAGGGCCGTGGGTGCGGGGGAGCCGTGTTGCGGAGCAGGGCCGGTCCGCGCATAGTTGCGCTGCGGAAAGACGGCGACCGGGGGTGGGATGGGCGATGGCCGGGCACGGGGCGGAGGAGCATCCACACGGTGCTGACCGACTGTGCGAGGCCGGGGATCGCGTGTATTCCCGGGCCGTACGGCGGGGCCGCGTGCCGCGCGGGGATGCCGAACCGGTGCCCTGTCTGCTGGAACTCGCCCTGCTGCACCCGGACCCCGACGACATGGACTGGCTGGTGCCGACCTCCCCGCAGGAGGTCATGACCCGGCTGCTGCGCGGGATGTACGACGAGGTCAGCGCGAGTCAGCGGCGGGTGGGTTCGGCGGTGGAGGCCGTCGAGTGGTACGCCGGTCTCGGCCGCCGGGTGCGTCCGGCCTCGTCATGGGGGGAGGGGTCGGCGATCCGGGTGCTGGACGGACTCGCCCGGATCCAGACGGCGGTGGACGAGGCGACCCAGGCGTGCACGACCGAGGTGCTCACGGTCCAGCCCGGGGGCATCCGGCGCGAGGCGGAACTCTCCGAGGGCCTGCACCGGGCGCTGGCGCTGCGCGGCCGGGGCGTGCGGATGCGGGACCTGTACACCCATGTCGCCCGGCACGGGCAGGGGCTGCTGACGTATCTGGAGCTGATGGGTGACGCCGTGGAGGCGCGCACCCTGGACGAGGTGATCGACCGGCTGATCCTCTTCGACCGGACGGTGGCCTTCATCCCCGCCAACACCGACCGCACGATGGCCCTGGAGCTGCGGCATCCCGCGATCGTCGAGTACCTGGTGACCATGTTCGAGCGCCTGTGGCGCCTCGCCATCCCCCTGACCGCGCCGCTCCCCGAGACCGGCATCGAGGGCATCTCCCACCGGGAGCAGTCCATCGCGGCCCTGCTGGCGGAGGGCCACCAGGACGCGGTGATCGCGGAACGGCTGGGGATAAGCGTCCGGACCTGCCGGGCGCACATCGCCCGGCTCTCGGAGACGCTGGGGGCGGCGAGCCGTACGCAACTGGGCGTACGCATCGCCCAGGCAGGCCTGGACGGCCCACCGCGCTCCGCCGCGTCCCTCAGGGTTCCGGGTCAAGAATCCCCGACCGTCCGATGAGAAACCCGAGCTGTGCCCGGCTCTGACTGCCCAGCGTCGCCGCGAGCTTGGCGATGTGAACACGCGCGGTACGGATGTTCATGCCGAGCCGGTCGGCTATGACGGCGTCGGTGTGGCCTTCTACGAGGAGGGCGGCGATGGCGCGTTGGCGGGGGGTGATGCCGTTGCTGGAGGGCTGGGGGGCGGCGTCAGGGAACACCGGGGTGGCGAGGCGCCAGAGGCGGTCGAACGTGGTGGCCAGGTAGCCGACGATGGCCGGATGGCGGATCTCCAGCGCGAGGCCGCCGTCGCCGTCGGCGGGGACGAAGGCGACCGCCCGGTCGACGACGATGAGCCGGTCGGTGACCTCGTCCAGCGCACGCGCCTCGATGTCGCCCCGTAGCCGTTCGTGGTGGGCGACGGTGATGGGGGAGTGGCGGAGGGTGTGCTGGTAGAGGGTGCGGATGCGGCCGCCGCGGTCCAGCAGTGCCTGGTCGCGGCGGGTGGCGACGGCATAGGCCGCCTCGACCCGTTCCCTGGTGAACCGGGCGCGGGGCTGGACGGTGAGGAGTTCGCGGGACGCGTCCGCCATGGCCTCGGTGATGGCCTTGTTGATCCGCTCCTTTCCGCTGAGGAGCGTCAGCGTCGGGGTGCCGCCCGAGGCCGGGTCGTGCCCTTGGGCGGCAATGAGCGGCCCGAAGGTCTCGGCCAGCCGTTCCTCGCGTCGCCGTTCGCTCGCGATGCGTTCCCCGGAGAGCCGCAGCAGACGGTGGAGGGCGACGGCCGGCACCACGGGCTCAAGCTGGTGGAGGTCGTCGACGGCGGGGTGCAGCAGGCCGAAGTCCAGCAGGCAGGGCGCGGCGCGGGCGGTTTCCGCGGGGACGTGCCCCTCGCGCAGCGCCCGTTCGTACAACTCCCTTCCGGCGGGGCACAGTTCTGCCGCGTCGTGCGTGGGGTGCGGCGCCGCGGTCACTCGGGGCTTCCTCCTTCTCAGTGATCCTGCTGCAGGATCCCCGACTGCGCTATGAGATACCCGAGTTGGGCCCGGCTGCCGCTGCCCAGGGCCGAGGCCAGCTTGGCTATGTGAGCACGGCAGGTGCGTACGTTCATGCCCAGACGGCGTGCGATGGCCTCGTCGACATGGCCCTCGACCAGGAGCTTGGCTATGGAGTACTGGATGTCCGTGATGCCGCCGGTGGCCGCTTCGTAGGGAGTGCCGGTGCTCATCGGGACAGCTCGGTCCCACAGGTACTCGAAGACCTTGATCAGATAGCGGACCAGTCCGGGATGGCGCAACTCCAGGGCCACTTGCTGGTCGTCACGCGCGGGGATGAAGGCGACCGCCCCATCGCAGATGATCAAACGCTCGACCAGCTCGTCGATGGTGCGGTACTCCACCTTTCCCTCGGAGAGCTGGGCGACGTAGGACAGCTTCTCCGGGTTGTACCGGGCGGTGTGCTGGTAGAGGCTGCGGACCTTGACGCCGCGTTCGATCAACGGCCTGTCGCGCTCGAGGCTGCGCAGCAGGCTCCGTTCGGAGACCCGGTCACTGGGCTGCACCGTCAGAAGCTCCGTCTGGCACTGGGAGGTCGCCAGGTTGAGCGCTGCGTTGATGCGCTCACCGCCCTCCAATACCGTGATGGAGTCGCTGGTTGCCGTCGCCTGGGTGCCCAGCGCCATGAACGGCTCGAAGGTGTCCGCGAGTTGCACGGAGAGGCGTCGGCGCTCGGTGATCTCCCGCTCGAGGGGGTGCAGACGCTGCGCCAGGGCGACCGTCGGCGGCACGGGGCGCAGCCAGGTCGGATCGTCGGGATCGGGGTGCAGCAGGGCGAGTTCGACGAGGCAGGGAGCGGACTCCGCGTCAGCCCGCGCGACCCGTCCGACGCGCAGAGCTGTGGTATAGAGACGGCTTCCCGCTTCGCAGAGCTCGGTAATTGGGTGGGGATGTGCACCCTTAGTCCGATTAGTGCTCAAATCTCCACCCCCCAGGGTCCTGAACATGCAGGAACATGATGCACTGATTGTGTGGCCATGACGTGCCTGAATGAGCCATCGTCGTACTCGACGGGGGAAAAGGGGACCTTCAAGTGAGGACGAAGCCGACTATGCGTAACAAAATGCTTCGCTCGGTGCTTGTCGCCACCTTCTCCGCCGTTGTGGCCCTCGGTGCGCTGAGCGGCTTCTCCGATGCGAAGGACGGGATTCGGGCGAACACGCAGTGGCCGGCGGTGGGCGTGAACAATGCTGCAGCCGCTGACAACACCCAGTGGCCGAGCCCTGGGGCCGATGGAGCCGGGAGCTGACCGTGACCACTCCACCCGACGACCGCTCCTTCCGCCGTGAAATGGCCACCGCCTACCGCTCCGGCTGGCACTTCATCGACCTGGTCACCGCCATCCCCCACAGTGGTGACTCGTTGATGGTGACCGTTTTCGGCGAGCCGGTGGTCGTCACGCGGGACGATGACGAGGACGTACGGGCTTACCGGTGTCTGCGGCGGCCTCGGGGGGCGCCGCAGCCTGTGCGGTGCGCCGTACGGTACGGAATGATCTTTGTGAACCTGGACCAAAGGGACCACGAGCAGGTGGACGCCGAATCCCCTGCCCCGCGGACCATCTCTGCCACCCCCCGCAGTGCCTGACGCGATTCCCCCGTCGTAACAGATCGCTCAGGTGCTTCCCCCCGCAGCGGGGGGGGGGGGGGGGGGGGGGGGGGGGGGGGGGGGGGGGGGGGGGGGGGGGGGGGGGGGGGGGGGGGGGGGAGGGGGGGGGGGGGGGGAGGGAGGGAGGGGGAC
>NZ_JBVIWP010000005.1:593050-679430 GCF_055594445.1 Streptomyces sp. NPDC040589
ACTCGCTCCCCCCTGCGAAGCGGTTTGCTTGTTTTCCCCCCCCCCCCCTCCCCCCCCCCCCCCCCCCCCACTCCACCCCCGCTGCAGTTTTGGGGGACATTTCCTGGAATCGACCTGGTCACGCGGTGGCCGGAAGCAATCGATCACCGGTGTGGATTTTCACTCCGCTCAACTTCTGGTCACCCTCGCCCCATCGCTCGCGTCAGCTCGATCTCGATCACCACGCGCGCCGGATTGGGCGACGGGGTCCGGCCGTAGCGCTCCGCGTAGCGGCGTTCCGCCTCCGCGACCCGGTCGGGCTCGCCGTGGACGAAGGCCCGGCCCTCCAGTGTGGCCCACCGCTTGCCCTCCATCTGGCAGACCGCGACGGCCGCCCCCTGCTCCCCGGCGGCCAGCACGTGGCGCACCTTGGCGCTCGCCTTGTTCGCGATCACCCGAGCCAGACGGGCCTCGGGATCGTATGTGACTCCGACGGGTACCACGTGCGGAGTGCCGTCCGGGCGGGGAGTCGTCAGGGTGCAGACGTGCCGCTCCCGCCAGAAGGCGAGGTACGGCTGGTCGGGGGCACCCGGATCGACGGAGTACTTGGTGGCCATGACCCGGAACTTAGCCCCTCACGTACTCCCGGATCCGTCCTTGAGTGGAATAGACTCAACTTTATGTACGCTGATTGAGTCAGTGCGCTGATCGGGTCAGTGCAAGGAGGAGGAGAACGCGAACGTGGACGCCGAGCTGACCAACCGGAGCCGGGACGCGATCAACGCGGCCAGCAACCGTGCCGTGACCGAGGGGCACCCCGACCTCACCCCCGCCCATCTGCTGCTCTCGCTGCTCCAGGGGCGAGGCCCCCGAGAAAACGAGAACATCACCGATCTGCTCGTGGCCGTCGACGCCGACCAGGCGGCCGTGCGGGTCGGAGCCGAGCGCGTGCTCGCCGGGCTGCCCAGCGTGACCGGCTCCACCGTGGCGCCGCCCCAGCCCAACCGCGAGATGCTCGCCGTCGTCGCCGACGCGCAGGCCCGCGCCAAGGAGCTCGGGGACGAGTACCTCTCCACGGAGCACCTCCTCATCGGTATCGCGGCGAAGGGCGGCGCGGCCGGCGAGGTGCTCTCCCAGCAGGGCGCCGACGCCAAGAGGCTCCAGGCGGCCTTCCAGAAGGCGCGGGGGCAGCGCCGGGTGACCACGGCCGACCCCGAGGGCCAGTACAAGGCCCTGGAGAAGTTCGGCACCGACTTCACCGCCGCCGCCCGCGAAGGCAAGCTCGACCCGGTCATCGGACGGGACCAGGAGATCCGGCGGGTCGTGCAGGTGCTGTCCCGGCGGACCAAGAACAACCCCGTGCTGATCGGTGAGCCCGGCGTCGGCAAGACCGCCGTCGTCGAGGGGCTCGCCCAGCGCATCGTGAAGGGCGATGTGCCCGAGTCGCTGAAGGACAAGCGGCTGGTCGCGCTCGACCTGGGCGCGATGGTCGCCGGGGCGAAGTACCGGGGCGAGTTCGAGGAGCGGCTGAAGACCGTCCTGGCCGAGATCAAGGACTCCGACGGGCAGATCATCACCTTCATCGACGAGCTGCACACCGTCGTCGGGGCCGGTGCGGGCGGCGACTCCGCCATGGACGCCGGCAACATGCTGAAGCCGATGCTCGCGCGCGGCGAGCTGCGCATGGTCGGTGCCACGACCCTCGACGAGTACCGGGAGCGCATCGAGAAGGACCCCGCCCTGGAGCGGCGCTTCCAGCAGGTGCTGGTCGCCGAGCCGACCGTCGAGGACTCCATCGCGATCCTGCGCGGGCTCAAGGGGAGGTACGAGGCCCACCACAAGGTGCAGATCGCGGACAGTGCCCTGGTCGCCGCCGCGAGTCTCTCCGACCGGTACATCACCTCCCGCTTCCTGCCCGACAAGGCCATCGACCTGGTCGACGAGGCGGCCTCGCGGCTGCGCATGGAGATCGACTCGTCCCCCGTCGAGATCGACGAACTCCAGCGCGCCGTCGACCGGTTGAAGATGGAGGAGCTGGCGATCGGCAAGGAGACCGACGCCGCCTCCCGCGAGCGCCTGGACAAGCTGCGCCGCGACCTCGCCGACAAGGAGGAGGAGCTGCGCGGCCTCACCGCCCGCTGGGAGAAGGAGAAGCAGTCCCTCAACCGCGTCGGTGAGCTGAAGGAACGCCTCGACGAGGTGCGCGGCCAGGCCGAACGCGCCCAGCGCGACGGCGACTTCGACACCGCCTCCAAGCTGCTCTACGGCGAGATCCCGGCCCTGGAGAAGGAGCTGGAGGCCGCCTCCGAGGCCGAGGAAGAGGTCGCCAAGGACACCATGGTCAAGGAGGAGGTCGGCTCCGACGACATCGCCGACGTCGTCGCCTCCTGGACCGGCATCCCGGCCGGGCGTCTGCTGGAGGGCGAGACGCAGAAGCTGCTGCGCATGGAGGACGAGCTCGGCAAGCGCCTCATCGGGCAGACCGAGGCGGTGCGGGCGGTGTCCGACGCCGTACGGCGGTCCCGCGCCGGCATCGCCGACCCCGACCGGCCCACCGGCTCCTTCCTCTTCCTGGGCCCGACGGGCGTGGGCAAGACCGAACTGGCCAAGGCCCTCGCCGACTTCCTCTTCGACGACGAGCGGGCGATGGTCCGCATCGACATGTCGGAGTACAGCGAGAAGCACAGCGTGGCCCGCCTCGTCGGCGCCCCGCCCGGATACGTCGGCTACGAGGAGGGCGGCCAGCTCACCGAGTCGGTGCGCCGCCGCCCGTACTCCGTCGTCCTGCTGGACGAGGTGGAGAAGGCCCACCCCGAGGTCTTCGACATCCTGCTCCAGGTCCTGGACGACGGCCGGCTCACCGACGGGCAGGGCCGCACGGTCGACTTCCGCAACACGATCCTCGTCCTGACGTCGAACCTGGGCAGCCAGTTCCTCGTCGACCCGATCACCAGCGAGGAGGAGAAGAAGGAGCAGGTGCTGGAGGTGGTGCGGACCTCCTTCAAGCCGGAGTTCCTCAACCGCCTGGACGACCTGGTCGTCTTCGCCGCGCTGACCAAGCCCGAGCTGGAGCGCATCGCGAAGCTCCAGCTCGACCGTCTGGCCAAGCGCCTCGCCGAGCGGCGCCTCACCCTGGACATCACGCCCGAGGCCCTGGCGTGGCTCGCCGAGGAGGGCATGGACCCGGCGTACGGCGCCCGCCCGCTGCGCCGCCTCGTCCAGTCCGCGATCGGTGACCGCCTCGCCAAGGAGATCCTCTCCGGCGAGATCAAGGACGGCGACACGGTCCGGGTGGACCGCTTCGAGGAGGGCCTGATCGTGGGCCCGGCGACGGGCAAGACGCTCTGACCGGCCGCTCATGCCCCGACGACGGCCCGCCCCCGCACAGGTGGGGCGGGCCGTCGCATGCCGTGATGAGGCGAACCGGACGGGCGTACGAGGTATTCGGCGGTATTCGGCCAACTCTGGCCGCATCCGCACGCTGCGTTCCTTCCGCTTCACGGCAGCTTCACAGTTTCCCCGCAGGGGTCGAACGTCTTTTCGCATCCGCCCGTCGATTCCGCTCGTGAAAGCGGTATCGGCCACGTTCCCGCGGATCTCTGTCGGGCGTGTTGCCCGTGTGTCTAGAGTGACCGGGCTGCCAGTGAAGTGGACCTGACCAGTCCTGCCTGGTGCGTTGACCATTCACGGGGGATTCACGGGGGAATTCGGCCATGCACGTCATTCCGCGCGCCTTCACGCCGCCACCCGTCCGCTGACGGGCATCTCATCGCGGCACGGCACACGCCGACGCCGGCACAGGTGACCAGCCCTTCGACGGCCCCCTGCTCTGCCTCGCTCCGCTCCGCACTGGCCTCACGCGTACCGACTCCAGCCCAGAAGGAATGCCCATGCGCAAGATCCTGACCGCAGCCGGTCTCACGTCGTCCGCCCTCGCGATCGGCGTGCTGTTCGCCGGCCCGGCGGCCGCCTGGACGGCCTCGTCCCAGTTCGACGTCGTCTTCCCCGGCCAGAAGCCGCAGACGACCTACTACGTGGAGAACACCGGTGCGAACATGACCTCCAGCGGCAACATGACCGGGAAGTCGGTCGTCTACTGGCAGCTCGGCGTCGACCAGGTGATCGACGGCTCGAAGCGGTTCACCAGCTTCAAGATCACAACGCGGGTCGAAGCGCGCCTCGGCACGTCCGGGACCGACGAGGTCGTGTCCAAGAAGACCTGCGACATGACCGCGGTCGTCAACGACCACTACGCGTGGTCCTACGACTCCCCTGAGAACACCTGCGTCGCTCCGTCCGTCACGTACGACGGTGAGCTGTGGTGGTCGTCGGACGCCACGGTCGTCTACGACATCGAGGGCGACGGCAAGGGCGCCATCACCCAGGAGCTCGACGGCACCAAGTTGATCCACGGCTGACCTGCGGAAATCCGTCATCCAGTCACGACATCCCGGAGAGACAGACGTGATACGCAGATCGTTGACGGCTGCCCTCGTGGCCACGGCCTCGGCCACCGTGCTCGTACTCACCAGCGGCACGGTGGTGCAGGCGGCCGAGGAGCCCACCGCCGAGCCGTCGGTCACCGCCACACCGGCGGACGAGACACCGGCGAACCCCGTGATCGCCGAGTACGACGGGCGGAAGATCAACCTCGCCGATTCATGGGAGGGCGCCGACAGCTGTACCGAGCTGCCCAGCGGTGAGGTGCACTGCTACGACTCGGACGCCGAGGCGCTGGCCGACCCCGAGCTGCCCGCCGAGATCCGCGAGGAGACGCTGAAGGCCAACGCCTCCGCTCCCGCCGGGCCCAGCGCGGCCGCCGCGCCGCCCGCCCGGTGCGTCGCCGACTACTGGTGCCTCTATATGAAGGTCGGCTACAAGGGCAAGCTCCTGCGGCTGTACTCCGACGGGAAGAAGGACCTCAACGAGTGGGGCTGCCGGGACAAGCTGAGCGCCGTCTACTACTGGGTCGGCCGCTACTCGGTGAACTACGGCGACGCGAAGATCACCGACCTGCGCTCCTGGCCCGTCGAGGACCGGGTCCGGCGACTCGACCCGCCGGGCGGCTGGTCGAACTTCACCAACCTCGACTACCCGGGCGGCGGGAACTGGAACAACAAGGTCGACATCTTCGAGGTCCGTCGCGCCTGACAGCCGTGTGATGGCTCCGGTGGGTACCCGGTGCTTCCCCCGACCGGCCGGATCCTGACAGCCGACGGCTGATGGGGCCGGTCCGGGCTTGCCACCCCCCTCCCCGCATGGGGGAGGATGGCGGAATCCGTACGAAGGGAAATTCACGGTGACCATCGACCCGTCCTCGATTCCGAACTTCGGGGGCCAGCCCGAGCCGCAGCCCGGCGGCCCGGCCGGCCCCGTCGTCCCGGATCAGGACCTCGTGAAGCAGCTCCTCGACCAGATGGAGCTCAAGTACGTCGTCGACGACGAGGGAGACCTCGCGGCGCCGTGGGAGCAGTTCCGCACCTACTTCATGTTCCGGGGTGAGGGAGACCAGCAGGTCTTCTCCGTGCGGACGTTCTACGACCGGCCCCATGAGATCGAGGCGAAGCCGCAGATCCTGGAGTCCATCGACGACTGGAACCGTCGCACGCTGTGGCCCAAGGTCTACAGCCACACCCACGACGACGGCACGGTCCGCCTCATCGGCGAGGCCCAGATGCTGATCGGCATGGGTGTCAGCCTGGAGCACTTCGTCTCCTCGACGGTCAGCTGGGTGCGCGCCGCGATCGAGTTCGACAAGTGGCTCATCGAGCAGCTCGGTCTCGAGGAGGAGATCAACGAGGCGGAGAAGCCCGAAGACGAAGAGTAGGCCCAGCGAGGCCTCGCCCCAGCGGCGCGTCGGCGCGTACGAGCAGGTCAGGTACGTGCTGTACGCGCCGTACGCCTTTTCAGCCCAGCCAGCCCTTCTCGTGAGCGAGCAGCGCGGCCTCGACCCTGTTCGCGGCGCCGAGGCGGCGCATGAGCGCGGCCAGGTGCTTGCGGTAGGTGCGCACGGACACCCCGAGGCGGCGCGCCGCCGTCTCGTCCTTGTCGGCGTCCCTGAGCAGGGCGAGGATCTCACGCTCGATGTCGGACGGCAGGTCCGCCTCGCCCCCGGGGAGGTCATCCGCCCCCTCCCACATGCGCTCGAAGAGCGTGACCAACGTGGCCACCAGGCCGGGTTCACGCACCAGCAGCGCCCCCACCGAGGTGCGGGCCGGGTCGATGGGGGTCAGCGCGGCCGACCGGTCGACGATGATCACGCGCTCGACGGGGTGGTGGGAGATCCGCACCTCCGCTCCGTGCGAGACCAGCTCACGCATGTAGGTGAGGGTGGTGTCGTCCCGCATGATCGCGGACCCCATGATCATGCGCATCCGCACGCCACGGCGCAGCAACCGCATGTTGATCGGGTGCGAGACGGCGATCGACTCCTCGGTCAGGACGCCGGTCGGCTCCGTGGTCAGGTCCTCGGTCCGGGCGAAGAAGGTCAGCTCGTCGATGGCTTCCCGGACCGCCTCGATCCCGTGCAGCTGTGTGATCACCTGGCCGCCGTCGCCGGCGTCCGCGCGGGGCGAGGAGGGGGTGGTCAGACGCTCCTGGAACAGGGACTCGACGACCGAGTGCCGCGTGGCCTCGCTCTCCAGCTCCTCCCGCAGGCGGCGCAGCCGGCCGTCGATCAGGGCGTCCACGGCCCGGGGCGGAGGGACCGGGCGGACCGCGCCCCGGGTGTTCCGGGTGGCGAGCCCCAATGCCACCAGCCGGTCCAGGGCCGATTCCTCGAACGACGTGTGTGAGTCCGCACCGGGCTTCTGGGAGCCGTCCCTCAGGAGAGCGCGGTACAGCTGTTCCTCCGCTTCGTTCACGCCCAGGAAGGCAAGCGGATTGGCCATGTGTTTCCCACAGTTGACGACCGATCACACATGCGGTCCCCGGGATCCTTGAACGCCCGCACTCGACTGTCAATGACGAGCGGGCGGCGCGAGAGGGCCGCTGCAGCTTGAGGAATCCGCCTGTGCAGCAAGCTGCGCGCGGACGGCCTCGTGGCGGCCCTCGCCGGACGGCAGAGTCGTACCCGCCGTCACACACGCCGGTACAGCCGGAAACCCGGCCCTCACCGCAAGGAAATCCGATGACCGTCTCCCGCTCCACCACCTCCCTCGCCGCCCTGCTGGCCGTACTCGCCTGCGCGGAGGTGGTGCTGTTCGCCGGCGACGCCGCCGACGGCGTCCGCTACGGCGTCGGCGCCGCTCTCGCCGTCGCGATCCTCGTGGTGGTCGCCCGGCTCGCCAAGGGTGACTCCTCCGGCTGACCCACCCGTCGACTCCTCGAAAGCGCCCGGCCGGTCGGTCACCCTCCAGGGCTCGATCTTCACTGAAGGTTCACAAGTTTGCTAAGTTGACCACTGCGCGCGCGACTTCTACCGGTAGGCAGGTGGTCTCGCCCGCTTTCGGACGGAAGGAGCGCCCTCGTTGGCGAGTGAGAGCGAGGGCCCGAGCCCTGATGAGGTCCGGCGGTTGGTCAACAGGCTCTACGACCGGGCCGAGAGAGACACGGGTAGATACAACGCGACCCGCGCCGCTTCGATCCCGCGCCAGAGGAGCGCGGCCACCGGTGGCCAGTCCCAGGAGGACACGGAGCCCGCGGCCGCGACCTTTGCCCGGAAGTGGTTCGACTCCGCCCGGGCCACATTGGGCCCGACCCTGCAGGCGACGCTGCCGGACAGGAGGTCGCCGGTCCGTCCCGCCCGCGCACCCGAGTCCGTACGACCCGTGCGCCCGGCGGAACGTCCCGCGGAACCCCTCGCCCTCGAAGCGCCCAAGGGTGTTGCGCGGGAGCTGACCGGCGGAACAGCTCAGTCACCAACCACCGGATCCCTCCCGGAGATCCCCGCCCAGCGTGTCGCACCGGCTCTGCCGGGCGAGTACCGGCGGGACGAGAGCGACCGGCCCGGTGATGCGCTACCGGTCCTCGGCGGCGACGCGGCGGCGTGGCCGCTGTACGAGCCCGTACCGGCGCCTGCCCCGGAGCCCGGCCCACTGTCCGGCCCGCTGCCCACCGTGACGCTGCCCACCGTCCCGGGCCCCGCCGCGAGTACCCTCCAGGCGGATCTCCCGGCAAGCGGGACGGAGGCCTACAGTGCCGGTCCGGCGACCGGCGCGACCGCGACGTATCCCACGGCGCTGTCAGTCGATCCGACCGCTCACCACACCTCCGGTCCCACCCCTGACTACACCTCTGGCCCCACCCCTCACTACACCTCCGGTCCCACCGCTCACTACACCTCCGGTCCCACCGCTCACCACACCTCCGCTCCACCGGCCGGCCTGACCACCGCGATCTATGACGCCGGCCTGCCGGACGTCCCGGCATCCGCCCTCACGGCTCCTGCTCCGGCAGTGCCCGCCGAGCCGGCCGCCGCACCCGCCCTCTCCGCCACGTTCACACCCGGCGCCTACGGCGGATCATGGCTGTCGCCGGACAGCGGCCACCGTCCCCGGGCCGAGCGGGTGATCGCCTTCGCCCGGGCGCAGACCGGCAGGCCCTGCGTATGGGGCGCGGTCGGGCCGGGATCGTACGACGCCCCCGGTCTCACCCAGGCGGCGTGGAAGGCCGCCGGCGTCACGCTTCCCCGGACCACGCAGGCCCAGTGGGAAGCGGGAACGCAGGTCTCGCTCGCTGACGCCCAGGTCGGAGACCTGGTCTTCTTCCACGACGACCTCGGTCACGTCGGCATCTGGAGCGGCGACGGCATGATGATCCACGCCCCGGGTCCCGGAGCGCTCATCCGTGAGGAGTCGGTGTTCTTCGCCGGCCAGTCGGCGATCAAGGGCGCGGTCCGCCCGGCCTGACGCCACTCACCCCTCGTCTAGAACGCCGCCCCGAGCCGCTTCGCCGCCTCCTCCAGCACCCCCGTCCGCTTGCAGAACGCGAACCGCACGAACGGCGCGCCCTCCTCGCGATGGTCGTAGAAGACCGCGTTGGGGATGGCGACGACACCGGCTCGTTCCGGCAGGGCGCGGCAGAAGGCGAAGCCGTCGGTCTCGCCGAGGGGGCGGATGTCGGTGGTGACGAAGTAGGTCCCCGACGGGCGGAACACCCGGAACCCGGCCTCCTCCAGGCCCGCCGCCAGCAGGTTCCGCTTGAGCAGCATGTCGTCCCGGAAGGCGGTGAAGTACGACTCGGGCAGCGCCAGCGCCTCGGCGATCGCGTACTGGAACGGGCCCGCCGAGACGTACGTCAGGTACTGCTTCGCCGAGCGGACGGCCGTGACCAGCTCCGGGGCCGCCGTCACCCAGGCCACTCCTCGTCGGCCTATCTATTCCTCTATCGTGCGACAGGCCCCGCTGCGGATCTCCGGCACCGGTGGTGAGCGGGCCGCACAACCTGTCCGGACCGGTCTGTCGGCCGTACCGACGGGCCCGGTGACGCGGCACTGTCCGTCGTATCCTGACCACACACGGGAAGGAGCCGTCCATGAGCGTCGACGCGATCGTGCACACCGAGTTCCCCAAGGGGTACACGGTCCTGTTCGGGGCCGACGGAAAGGTGATCATGACCCCGCAGAGCGAAGAGCACTCCAGCACCATCAGGTCGATGCAGATCGACTCCGCTCTTGCCCTCGGCCGTCACGCGAAGGTCACCTCCGATGTCTACATCGACTTCCCCGCCGACGAGAACTCCGCCCCCGACCTCGCGATCCTGCGCGAGGACGCACGCAAGGAAGGCAAGCGCTACAGCTTCGAGGACGTCCTGCTGATCTCCGAGGTCGTCTCGACCTCTTCCACACGCAAGGACTACGACGACTGCACCGCGAAGTACGGCCGCTACGGAATCCCGATCTACCTGGTCGTGGACCCCTACGCCCAGGAAGTCGTCCTTCACACCCAGCCGACCGCCACCGGTTACATCGCCGCACACACCCACAAGTACGGCACGGGCAAGCTCCCCATCCCCCTGGCCGACGGCCGCACCTTCACCCTCGACCTCGACGAACTCCCGCGCCCGGATCCCGAGGCAGACGCCCGCTGACGAAGGACTCCCGGTGCGGCGGCGCGGGTGCATGGCGGCTCGGGGCAGCCGTGTACGTGTGGCCGGTACGCCGGGTGCCGGAGCCCACGGCGGACATCGGGTACCTCATGGACGCCGAGCTGATCCGGGAGGCGTGGAAGGGTGCCGCGTTGGAGAAGCGGCGCACGTTGCTGAGGCTCGGCCTCGACGGCGTCTGCGAAGGTCCGAAGTTCGGTGCAGGCCGGATGCCGGTCACCCCGGAGCGGTTCCATTACGCGTGGACGGGAGCCCCGAGGATGCTCACCGAGGAGGGCGCACGGGTTGTTTCCGTCGCCGGAGACGCGCGCAGAGCAGTACGCGTCCGCTGCTTGGCCCCACCCGTGCTGGAGCCCCTGCCCTGGAACGCCCAGGGTGGGGGCTCCTTTTCTGGTACGGGCCGCGTTGTGACAGACGTCGCGCTCAGCAACGGAGGCGATCGGCTCCGGGAAAGTAGGCGCCAAAGGTAAGTTCCCCCTGTATGCGGACCAGTACACGGTCGGGGGAGGAGTTCGCATGTACGAGGCCGAGATTATGACGGTGGCGAGTGGCGCCGCTGGCACCCTCGTGGCAGCAGGCGTTACCGGAGGCGCGCAGGCGCTCCGTGCGCGGGTCGTCGCACTGTTTCGTCGTGGCACCGCCCAGGACCAGGACGCCGCAGTTGCCGCCGCCGAAAGCGCTTCGGGGCGTACCGAGGCCGAGAGAACTGAGGCTCTGGCCGCCCTCATCGCGGCCCACCTCGTTGCTCACCCTGATGCGCGGCCCGAAGTCGAGGCCGCTGCTGCCGACTCGAACGCCGTCACCTACCGCCAGCACAACTCTGGGAGTGGCGTCTTTGTCGGCCGGGACCATGTAGGCGACCTGACGATCAATCACGGCGGTTCGGCCCAGTGAGTACGACGCCTCCGAGCGAGCCGTCGACTACAGAGCAGCGCAACGAAGGATCCGGCACCTTAGTCGGCCGGGATCTGATCGGCAATGTGGTCAACCAGGTGCGCAATGTCTTCATCCGCTCCGGGCGCAGCGTTGGGCAGCCGCCAGGAGGGCCGGGATCCGCACGGCGGCCGACTGACACAGAACACGGCGACATCGAGGAGGAAACACCCCGAGTCCGATTTCTAGCCACACTCTTCCTCGCGTACGTGGCTGTTTACGGCATGGGTCGGATCATCCAGGGCGAGCCCCTTGCGGGCGACGGCCCGACGCCTTCCCTTGCCGTCCAGATCTTCTGGCTCTTCTTCCTCGGCGGCGGGTTCATTGCCTGCGTGGGGTACGCCCTTGCCTGCCTGGCGGAAATCCTTGCCGACTGGGCGCAGTCAGCGGCCGACTCGGCGGTGTCGAATGCGCCTCGCTGGCGCCTCGCGGCCAGGACTAACACCGTGTTCGCACGCGGGCTGGCGAGGAGCAGCGGAGCGAGTGCGGCTGCCGCCTCCGTCATCGCGCTGGTATTCGGCTGGTGCCCGCTCGGCAATGCCATCTCGACCCGGGCTCATCACGCGAGTGACGTTGCATATGCGGCTGTTGCCGAGGCGTGTGCCGCCACGCGGAAGCGCGCAACCTGATCGTTCGCACCGGTGGCTGTGCCACCCAGCCGCCCGGGGGCCACCCACTACTGGGGAGACCAAGTCTCTGGACGCCTTCCGCCTGCGCAAAGTGGAGGGCGGTAAGCAATGCGGCGCGACGCGCTGCCTGGGCTGTGCGCGTCAGGAGAAGCAAGACGCCGCGCACAGGCGCCAGGCGGCCGACCCGGATGGCTATCGCGCAGCGCAGCGCGTCCGCATGCAGACGGCCCAAGATGCGGACCCTGGGGCACCGGGAGCTGCAGGCCGTCACGCAGCGGCCCTGGGCGGCAGGGGCTCACCGTGGAGGAGTCCGAGGCCCTGCGAACACGCGCCTGCGCCATCTGCGGCGCAAAGGCCCCGGAGAGCGGCAATCCGTGTGCGGCGCCCTGTGCCGGAACTGTTTCCGTGGCCTCCGGGCGTTCGAGGACTTCTCGGAGCGCCTGGGCGCCGCCTTGAGCTATCTGAGCTCAGTCTTTCCGCAGTTTCAGTAGTCGATCTGTTGCTGCCTGCAACACATCTGTCCGCTTGCAGAACGCGAACCGCACGAACGGCGCGCCCTCCTCGCGATGGTCGTAGAAGACCGCGTTGGGGATGGCGACGACACCGGCTCGTTCCGGCAGGGCGCGGCAGAAGGCGAAGCCGTCGGTCTCGCCGAGGGGGCGGATGTCGGTGGTGACGAAGTAGGTCCCCGACGGGCGGAACACCCGGAACCCGGCCTCCTCCAGGCCCGCCGCCAGCAGGTTCCGCTTGAGCAGCATGTCGTCCCGGAAGGCGGTGAAGTACGACTCGGGCAGCGCCAGCGCCTCGGCGATCGCGTACTGGAACGGGCCCGCCGAGACGTACGTCAGGTACTGCTTCGCCGAGCGGACGGCCGTGACCAGCTCCGGGGCCGCCGTCACCCAGCCGACCTTCCAGCCGGTGAACGAGTACGTCTTGCCGCTGCTCGAAATGGTCACCGTGCGCTCGCGCATCCCCGGGAACGTCGCCAGCGGCACGTGTTCGGCCTCGTCGAAGACCAGATGCTCGTACACCTCGTCCGTCACCACGAGCAGATCGCGCTCCACCGCCAGCTCGGCGATCGCGGCCAGCTCCTCGCGGGTGAGGACCGTGCCGGTGGGGTTGTGCGGGGTGTTGATCAGCAGCAGGCGGGTGCGGTCGGTGACGGCGTCGCGCAGCTCGTCCAGGTCGAGGCGGAAGCGGCCCTCGTCCTCGTGCGCGCGCAGGGTGACCGGCACCCGGCGCCCGCCCGCCATCGCGATGCACGCCGCGTACGAGTCGTAGTACGGCTCCAGGGCGATCACCTCGTCGCCGGGCTCCACCAGGGCCAGCAGCGAGGCCGCGATGGCCTCCGTGGCCCCGGCGGTGACCAGGACCTCCGTGTCGGGGTCGTACGACAGGCCGTAGCGCCGCTGCTGGTGGGCGGCGACCGCGGTGCGCAGCTCGGGGACGCCGGGGCCCGGCGGGTACTGGTTGCCCCGGCCGTCCCGCAGGGCCCGTACGGCTGCCTCCCTGACCTCCTCGGGGCCGTCGGTGTCGGGGAAGCCCTGGCCGAGGTTGATGGCGCCGGTGCTCAGGGCCAGGGCGGACATCTCGGCGAAGATCGTCGTCCCGAACTCGGCGAGCCGGCGGTTGAGGAGGGGGCGCGCGCTGGAGGTCATGCCGGTCATCCTCCGCCGAAGCTCTGGAGTTCCTCAACTCACCTTCGCGGATGAGCACGTGCGCCGGCACTCGCGGCGCCCCCTCTGCGCAGGGGGAGGGCCGTCGTCGACTGTCGTCATCTGTCGTCGTTGGCCGCCCTCGGACGGCCCACAGACGGCCCGGCTCGTGGCCTCGCTTGTCCTCACTACCGCAGTTAGATGGTGGCCGCAGACGTCTCGGGCCAGCCCCGACCTGCAAGATCGCGATGCACAGCTTAAGTGTCAGCGGTGCAGTACCGGTGTTCTCAGGCGAGTTATGGGTACGTTTCCAGCAAACCCATGCCAGTGGGGTTGAAACGGGTGGGGATGTGGTGAACCGAGAGAACCGAGTACGTCGGGCGAAAATGGCGCGGCGTCATCCCAAAAGCCGGAAAGTGCGGAGCAGGCCGCAGATTCGGCGACAGAAAATGGACTGGGTTAAGTGGACAGCAATCGTCACGGCTGTGATCTCGCTTAGTGGGCTAGTGTTCACGGGGTTTGGAACCTACTGGGGTGCGCGTACATCAAAGGATCAGCTCGCGCAATCCAGGGAAGAAGAAGCGCAGGCCCGCCGGAAACAAGCATCCCTGGTGACGTCCTGGGTGGAGCAGCGGCCTGAGGGGCTCGTCAGAATACTGGTTAACCGATCACCTGACCCTGTCTTTTCCGTTCAGCTCGACTATGAATGGAACGATCCGAAGGATGCGGAAGCGGAACGATCAGCGCTTCGAGACCACCGAGGAGACACCCTCTCGGGCATCGCCGAGGGTTCCCGCGGCGGCTGGGACAGGCTGCTCCGAGGCCATGAGGATGTGATGGCTGATCAGGAGCTGATTTCCCCTGATGGAACTCGCGTCAAGGTGGCCAAGAAGAAAGGGCTTGCGGAAGTTTATTGGGAGATCATGATCAGGAACGCTCGGGCTCGCTACATCGGAGAAATTCCCCCTTGTACAAGGGTGGAACTCAAGCCCCCTGTGCGTAATGTCGATCTACGCTTCATTGATAGTCGGGGAAAGCATTGGTTGCGTACCAGTCAAGGAATTCTTCGACCCAGCGAGCCGGAACCGTTCAGTGATGCCTCCATGACGCTCGCATACAGCAGGGATGGGATTCTGCAGGCAGCGCCACCGAAATCGAAGATGACTAAGATCGACTGCGGTGAGAGCGAGAAGCCTTGACGGTCATCGAATCACGTGTGTGCGGCTCAAGGTGGCCAGCTGCTCGCCCTGGCATCATGTGCCGGGGCGTGTAGCAACGTCAGATGGCATGAGTCGGCTAGTGAAGCCTTCGATGCACAGCCGCTCAAAGGCGGCTACAACGGTGTCCGGTACGTCTTGCTCGATGGCCAGACCCAACCTCGGGAAGACGAGCACGCGTTGCAGGGCGCCCACGATCATGTCGATCACCATGCGAGCGTCTCCGATGGAGTCGGCGTACTCCTCCAAGCCCATCGGCGTCGACGCGCACACCACTTCGACCTCGGGCCAGAGCTTCCGCATCATGGCGTACGAGCGTCGCTCTTCGTACGGCTTGCTCACGAGCAGGACGGACGAGGCTTTGACCTCGGCCTCCGCCAGCACCGCTTTCGTGAACTCGATGTTCTCGCCGGTGTTCGTGGCACGCGGTTCCAGGAGTACCGCGGACTCGGGCACCCCAAGCTCCAACGCCCGCTCGCGGTAGTGAATAGCTTCACCGCGCGGCATGTGCGCCCGGGTCGTCGGGCTGGTGGCCCCCGTGAAGACAATGACCGGGGCCATGCCCTGGTGGTACAGCTCCGCTGTCACGTCGGCCACGCCGAGGTCGTGACTGCCCAGCCCCACCGCCACCGAACACGGCCGTGGGGCATGGTGCATGAAGTGGTAGTCCCACAGGAGTCGAGCGTCCGCCCATGCCTGTGCCGAGATCATTCCTGCCCCTTCTTGTCCTGTGCCGAGTCGGGAACCTTGAAGTCGTACTCCCACGCGAAGCGAGAAGCCGCGTAAACGCCCACCGCGAACTCAACCACCGTGCCATCTGCGGTGTACGTGGTCCGGTGCAGCTCGACCACGGGCTCGCCGGCGGGGAGCTGTAGGAGCTGCACTTCGTCCGTTGTCGGGACGCGGGCGAACAGGGCCTCCCTCATGTGGTCGATCTCGTATCCGGCGTCGTAGAGGACCCGGTACCCGCCGCCCCGGCCGGCAGGCCCCGGAGTGGGGTCGACGATGCGTGTGCCCTCGACGTGCTCCGGCCTGTAGTAACTGGTCAGGGTGTGAGTCGGCTGCACCCCTTCCTTCACGAGTCGAGCGCATGCATACACCTCGGAGCCAACAGGGACGCCCAGCCCCTCCGCTACGAGGCTGTCCGCCTCGACACGGCTCACGGTCTGCGTCTGATCATTGCGCTTGTACGCGCGTCCCGACGCGACGCGGTCAGCGATGAACGCGACTTCGTCACCGTCGCGCCATTTCGCCTTGTCGTACCGGGCGACCCCCAGCCGCTTGAGTGCAGCGCGAGGACGCACGGCGGTGCCATGGCCGCGCGTCGACGTCACAAGGCCTTCAGCCTCCAAGGCCTTATAGGCCTTGTGGACGGTCTCCTTTGAGCCTTCCCCTTCCTCTACTAGCTCTCTGATCTGGGGCAACTGGGTGCCCGGCGGCAACTGACCGATCTTGATCTGCTCCGCGAACCTGTCCGCCAGGTCGCGCCACTTCGGTGCTACGCGGAACTCCTCTCGACGCAACCAGTAGTCGGGGCGCACCAAAGAGGGCCGCTACATCGAGTTGACCCGTTCGCCCGTGCCACCGCCGCACGAGCAACAGGCGTTCTGACCGGCACCGCCGGCACGAGCAAGAGGAGCACCACCGGCCGGGGCGTGCTCCTCTTGCTGTTTGGCGGCACCGCCGCCCTGCTCCGGACGTGCCGCGCAGCGGCTCCTTCTTCATGCTCTGAGCCGCGCTGCACCACCACAGACAGCCCTCGTTTTTTCCTAAGTAGGAAACGCTGCGTCACCTGCGTCACCAGGGCCCAGAAAACAGCGGGTGACCTGCGCAGACAGGGGTGACGCAGACGGCCGACGGCTGCGTCACCCCGCGTCATCTGCGTCACCGATGACGCACCCCCAACGCTCTGTGTCACCCCAAACCCGCAGGTCAGAAGCCTGAATGGCGCAGATGACGCGGGTGACGCAGAAATCCGCACCTCGGACACACGCACGCTCCCAGCACCGCCGGCACGCAACCCGAGAACCCGCCGCAGGACACCTCACCCAACCCCATCACGGACATGAGGAGTCACCAGCCATGGCTAGCAAAGAGCCGACCGACCCGCGTGCGCTCCTGCGTGGCGGAGTCCCGGACCGCTACCTCACCCCCGAAGACCTGGTCACCATGTTCAGCCTCCCGAGCGTCGAGACGGTCTACCAGTGGCGACGCAAGCGCATCGGCCCGGCCGGCTTCCGCGTCGGCCGCTACCTCCGCTTCAACCCCGCCGCCGTACAGGCATGGGAGGCCGAACGCACCGCCCTCGAAGACGCCGCCTGAGGCTGCCGAACCCCTCACCACCCAACTCCCCGGGGAGGGCCACACCGTGGCCCTCCCTGTCCTGTGTCCAGAAGGGACCTCGCGCCACGTGGCAGGCCACATTCAAGATCGCTGGTTCAAGACCGAGACCAATTCCGCCGGCAAGACCGTCCGCGTCAAGACCGACCGCCACGGCACCGGCCTGCGCTACCGCGCCCGCTACATCGGCCCCGACGGAACCGAGAAGTCCAAGAGCTTCCCCGACGGCAAAAAGCGTCTCGCTGAGAAGTGGCTCAGCGCCGTAGAGACGGACATGACGCGCGGTCAGTACACCGACCCCAAATCCATGCAGATCACGTTCCGGCAATACGCCGAGAAGTGGCTGGACAGTAAGATTCCCAGCCCGATGACCCGGAAGGAACTCGGCCGGCGCCTGCGGCTGCACGCCTACCCGGTGCTCGGCTCCCGTCCGATCGGGACCTTCCGGCCGGAGCACATCAGGGAGTTCGTTGCCGCACTGGAAGCGAAGCCCGGCGTCGGCCCGTCCTACGCCCGGAACATCTTCGCCGACGTTCAGTCGGTCCTGTCTGCCGCTGTCGACGACACACTGCTGTCGCGCAACCCGTGCGGTGCCCGCACCGTTCGGCGTCCCAAGCCTGACCCGCATCCCGTGGTCCCGTGGGTGCCCGATCAGGTGTTCGCCGTTCGCGCGGCCCTTCCGGAACGGTACCGAGCCATGGTCAACGTCGGGGCCGGATGCGGCCTGCGTCAGGGCGAGGTGTTCGGCCTCGCTGAAGACGCCATCGACACCGACGGGCGCACGCTTCACGTGGTCCGGCAGATCAAGCATGTGGAAGGGCACCCAGTGTTCGCACTCCCCAAGGGCGGCAAGAAGCGGGACGTTCCGCTGCCCGGCTCCGTGGCGGAAGCACTCCGGGCGCATATGGACGCCTTCAAGCCTGTGGAGATCGCGTTGCCGTGGGACGTTCCGGAGGGACCGAAGGTGTCCGCCCGGCTGATCTTCACGGCGGAGCAAGGGGGCATGGTCTGGCGCAGCAACTTCAACGGCAAGGAGTGGAAGCCTGCTCTGGCGGCCGCCGGACTCATTCCGGAGGCGGACGACGACGGCAAGTACGAGTCGGCGCGCGAGCACGGCATGCACGCGCTACGGCACTTTTACGCCTCCGCATTGCTGGACGCGGGTGAGAACATCAAGGCCGTCAGCGAGTACATGGTGCACGCTGACCCGGGGCTGACGCTGCGGGTGTACGCCCACCTGATGCCGGACAGTCGCCAGAGGGCCCGCCGCGCAATCGACACGGTGTTTCAGCGCGTCTCCCAGGAAGATCACGGCCCACAGACTGCCCAGTAACCCACGGACGCCCCTGACCAGCCCTTCTGCGCAGGTCAGGGGCCGCTGCCCCGTGAGAAGGCTCTGAAGCAACTAGGGCGGGGCGGACGGCCGTACGCACCTGCGTCGGGCCCCTGAAAGTCTCCGTCAGGACGTAGGCCGGCACTCCGCCGATGCGGCGGAACGTCGCGTCCAGACATGAAGTGGTCGTGGGCAGCGTCTTGTCCTGGCAGCATCAGGTGGGTGGCTGGGTCCCGGGATATAGATCGATCCGGATGCTCTCGTCGTCCTCGATGACGTAAGTGGCATCCGTGTGGTGATTCCAGCCCAATGGCAGCAGGCAGTAACGGCGATTTCGTTCCACGAGCAGGCGCAGGCCGCTGTATCGGTACCGGTAGTGTCTGCCTTTCCCTAGGTCCTCGACCCTTGTGCCAGGACCTTTGATGCTCAATTGCTCAGTGCTGAGCACCACTACAGAAACGCGCCGTGCTAGCTGCTCGGCATCCTGGCGTGCGTCCTGTCGGCCCAGCTCTCCGGCTGCCAGGGCTACGACCCACATCAGGAACAGGCTTGCGGTGACGACGGGAACAGCACGATGCCACAGCCGACTCTGGAGGCCCGCAGCAGTTCCTGCGGTGCTGCTCTGTCCCAGGAGCAGTCCGATAGCTACCAGCAGAGGGGCAGCCCACCGGAAGGACCAGGGCTGACCGTAACGCCACGACAGCATCAGGATCACCCCCGCCGCAACGAACGCAAGATGTGCCCGGGCTACGGCGCGGGAAGCCCGATTGACGCGCCGGATGATGAGGCTGGGCACGCCGAGCGAGGGCAACAGTTCGGGGAAGCGAGGGAGAATGCCGACCAGGCTCAAGGTGATGAGCACCGGGAATGTGGCGAGTCGAAGGCTACGCAGTGCCATTTCGATCGGGTCAAAGCCCACGGCAAAGACGTCAAGGTGGAAGTACGTGTAGTAGGCACGGCTGTGGACGAAACCCGTGTAGAGCATCAGTGCGAGGATGAACGAGCCCGCGCCGAAGACGGAGTTGGCGATCTCGGTGGCCCTTCCACCCTGCTCAGAAGAGGCTGGTCGAGCACTCTGCTGCCGATGCCTTCGCGGACGGCGGCTCGGCGCCGGGCCTCGAGATACGTGGGTGTCCAGTTCAGGCGTGAGCAGGGTTCGTCGTGCGGTGTTCCTGCGTTGTCTGCGACGTTGGCTACGAGCCAAGGAACGAGATGAGTCACCCGGCGCGCCCGGTGTGTCTGTGCTGTCCATTGGCCCGGTCAGGACTCACTGGGCTGTGGGGGCGGGATCACTTCCTGAGAGGGCGGGCAGGTCTCGGCCGGTGTGGGAATGCCCTCGCAGGGTGTCTCTGTGGGTGGGGACGTGAGCTCAGGGGATGGGTCGAGCGTGGTTCCTGTGTCCGTCGGCGGGGACGCCACTGGGGGGATGTCGTCTCCGCCCTCGCCGCTGGACTGTGAGGGGGTCGCTTTTTCTCCGCCCTCGCCGCTCGATTGTGAGGGGGTCGCTTTTTCTCCGCCCTCGCCACTGGACTGTGAGGCCGTCGCCTGGTCTCCGTCCTCGGTGCCCTGAGTAGACCTGGACCCTCCATCAGCCGCTGATGAGCCCGAACCGGACGCCGAGGATGGCTCCCAGGGCATAGGCGAAGGATTGGCTCCAGGACCACCGCACCCTGTCGCGCCGACGGCCAGCACCATCACGGCAACGACAATCCCTCTCCGGGCTAACGCCCGTGGCTGGATCCGCATGATCCCTCCCCCGTCTAAAGCGCAGTTACGACGCTGCTCAGGGATATCCCACCGAGAATCGACGCTGCCCAGACTTCCCGTGAGCTGCGTACACGTCTTCAGACATAAGGATGAGTGGCCAGCGGACGACCCACCGCTTCAGCCGCTACGCGCAGGCCGAACCAGCCACCCAAACTGATAGGCTGAGCGGATTGGCGCGCGGGTTTGCTCACGGCCCCATTCGAGAGTTCTCAAACTCGCGCTGTCGAGGGCGTCAACAGCAGGGGTGAGGTCGCGGACTTCACCGAGTGGACGGCCGACGACGCGATGTTGACGAGCTGCCGACGGTCGAGGTCGAGAAGCGGATGGGGCACTTCTACGCGTCCGCGTTGCTGGACGCGGGCGAGGACGTTAAGGCCGTCAGCGAGTACATGGGGCATGCCGACCCGGCGCTGACGCTGCGCGTGTACGCCCACCTGATGCCCGGCAGCCGCGAACATGCCCGGCGCGCCATCGACACCGTGTTTCAGCGTCTCTCGAAAGAAGAACACGGCCCACAGGCGGCCCAGTGACCCACGGACGGCCCCTGACCTGCCCTTCTGTGCAGGTCAGCGGCCATTACCCCGTGAGAAGGCTCTGAACTTCCTCAACTCTGCTTTGGGTCGTGAGTGGGCCGGGCATCCCCTGTTCACGCAAGAGCGAGGCGCCCACGGGGGGCCGCTTCGGGGGAAACGAAAGGAGGGTGACGCCATGGTTATGGGCATCATCCTGGCGGTGTTCGCAGTCGTCCTGATCGCGGCGCTGGTGTCCGGTGTGCGCAGGGGCGGCTCCAGGCGGTCGGCGCGTCGTGGGACCTGGTCGTCCTCGGGTTCGGCCGGCAGCAGTGGCAGCTGGTGGGCCGGCGGGGGAGACTCCGGCTCGTCCGGCGGCTCGTCCTGCAGCAGCGGCTCGTCCTGCGGAGGCGGGTCGTCCTGCGGAGGGGGCGGTGGTGGTGGCGGCGGTGGCTGCGGCGGCGGAGGCAGCTGACGGCAGTCGGCCTGCCTTCCCCATGGGGAAGGCGCACTCACCGAACGCGGGGTCCGTAGCTGAGGCGGGCCTCGCGTTTCCCGTGCGGCGGACCCATCGAACGCCTGTCGGGCAACTGTGCGAGCTCTCAGGCAACTTCGCATGCCTGTAGGACAACCGCGTCCATGGGACGGCGTACTCGGGCATGACTCCGGCAACTGCACTTGTCAAAGGGGCATTTCGCGAGCCCCTTCAGGGTCGGGGCACCCGTCCGTCCCGGCTCCGGGCGGGAGCCCCGGCGCACCGGCGCACGCCTCCCCGGCACCGGCGCACGCCGTAGTTGAACAATTGAGCTGTAGAGCCCTCTGAGGGATGGAAACCCTACGAACTTGGGTAAAAACGCTGTGACGGCGCCACAGTTCATGATTCCCTCTCAATCACCAACGCAGCCCCTCGGACGTCCTGCGGACACCTTCCTGACCGGCCGACTGGGCTGACCCGGGCCGAACCCCCCGGTGCGACCGGGGCGCGGCGGACCCACCTCCCTCTCCTTGTGTGCTTGCGGAGCCGATCCATGCTCACGACCCTGAAGACCTCCTACACCGACACGCGCGCGGCCGATCTCGCCTGGGCGCTGGGGCGCGAGCCGCTTCCCGCACTGGCCGCACTGGACCTCGAACTGACCGGCGCGAAAATGCAGTTGCGACTCCTCGGCGCGTCCCACCAGGTCCTGCTGGAGGAGGAGCGGGGCATCTGCTCGGAGACGGTGGCGTGCATTCCGGGCAGCAGCACTCCGCTTCCGCTGGGCGTCGCCAAGCGGGTGGGCGACTGGGAGTACGAGTTCGCGGCCCGGGTCGAGGTCCTCTCGCCCGGCTCCTTCGAGGGCCGCGCACAGGAGTTGCTGGCCCTCGTCTCCGACCACCCGCACGGCCTCGCGGGTGTCTTCCCCGGCAGCCCGCACGCCTTCACGGCACTGCTGGCCCAGCACTACGAGGGGCAGGTGCACTGGCGGACCTGGCACGCGTACCCGCAGGACGGTCAGTTGGTGGCGACCCGTACGAGAGTCGGCGTACGGATGCCGGTGACGGTCTCCGCCAACTGAACCGCCGGCGCCTCATGCGGCGAACCCCATCCCGTACCGATATCGGGCCTCTGTAAACCAGCACCACACGTGTGGGTGACGAACCGCAGTCGAGGCGTGACGTAACGTCGCAGCGTGATCGAGCCGCACGCGCCCGCCCCGCCCGGTTCCCCGCCGCCCTGGAGCGCCCCGGGCGGCCCCGGTGGCCCGGCGCGGCTGCCCGTCCGGCCGGGCACCGGACGGTTCCTGGTCCTCGCGGGCGTGTTCGTCTGTGCGGCCTGCGGACTCGTGTACGAACTCGAACTCGTCGCCCTCGCCTCCTACTTGATGGGCGACTCGGTCACTCAGGCGTCGGTCGTGCTGTCCGTCATGGTCTTCGCGATGGGCATCGGCTCCCTCGCCGCGAAGCGGCTGCGCGGGCTCGCCGCGGCCGGTTTCGGCGCCGTCGAGGCCACGCTCGCGCTCGTCGGCGGATGCAGCGCCATGGCCCTGTACGCCGTGTTCGCCTGGACCGGCGACTGGGGCGGCATGTGGGTGAGCGGCCCCCGCTGCCTCCTGGTCGCCTTCTCCCTCGCGACCGGGCTGCTCATCGGCGCCGAGGTCCCGCTGCTGATGGAGCTGATCCAGCGCATCCGCCGCCAGGACGCGGGCGGCGCCGTGGCCGACCTGTTCGCCGCGGACTACGTCGGCGCCCTCGTCGGCGGCCTCGCCTTCCCCTTCCTCCTCCTGCCGTTCCTCGGGCAGCTGACCGGCGCACTGCTCACCGGCGCCGTCAACGCGGTCGTCGGCGGGGCGCTGGTGCTCGGGCTGTTCCGCCGGGATCTGACCCGGCGCGCCCGCTGGCTGCTGCTGCTCGTCAACGGGCTCGTGCTCGCGGTCCTCGCCTCGGCCGCCGTCCTCGTCGACGACTTCGAGCGGGCCGCCCGGCAGGCGATGTACGGCAGGGACGTCCGCGTCGCGCTCCAGACCGGCGTCCAGGAAGTCGTCCTCGCCGGCGGCACGCACGGCCGGCCCCTCGCCCTCTTCCTCGACGGCCGGCTCCGGGTCAGCGGACACGACGAACTCCGCTACCACGAGGCCCTCGTCCACCCCGCGATGACCGGGACGCACGCGCGCGTGCTGATCCTCGGCGGCGGTGACGGCCTGGCGGCCCGCGAGGCACTGCGCCACCCCGGAGTGGACCGGGTCGACATCATCGAAGTCGACGCCGAGGTCGTACGGCTGGCCCGCACCGACCCGGGCCTGTCCGCGCTGAACCGGCACGCGTACGGCGACCCGCGCGTGCACGTGACGGTCCAGGACGCCTTCGGCTGGCTGCGCGGAGCGCCCCCGGCGGCGTACGACGTGGTCGTCTCGGACCTGCCGGACCCGGGGATCACCGCGAGTACGAAGCTGTACTCGCAGGAGTTCTACGGCCTCGCGCGGCGCGTGCTGGCCCCCGGCGGCCGGCTCGTGGTGCACGCCGGGCCGGTCGCGGCGGGGCCTCGGGTGTACTGGACGGTGGACGCGACGGTGCGCGCGGCGGGCTTCCGTACCGCCCCCTACGCCATGAAGGGGCGCCGCGCCGGTTTCGCCGCCGGCCCCGACCGCACACCCGCCGACCGCTCCCGGGCGCCCCGGGACTGGGGATTCGTCCTGGCCGCCCGCACGGGCCCGCGGCCACGCCTCGACCCGGACGGTCCGCGTCCGCGGATCCTCACGGACGCGTCCCTCGCGGCGGGGGCGCGGGCGGCGCGGGGGACGCGGATCGCCGGGCTGCCCGCTTCGACGCTGGTGCATCCGCGGTACTGAGGGAGTCGGGGGCGGGGCGTCGCAGGATACGCCGGGCGGACCCGATACGGAGCGAATCCCGGAGGTGGGGGTGCGTTTTTGCCTGTGCTGGGTAGAGTCCGTCGACATGGAGCACGAGGTGTTCGTTCCGGTTGCGGCCGAGCGGCTCAGGGAGGTGCTGGACGACCCCGCGCGGGTCGCCCGGGTGGTTCCCGGGCTCCAGCAGGACGCCGGCGCCGAGCCCGTCGCCGGGCGGCTGAAGATCCGGGTCGGCAGTCACTCCGTCACTTACCGGGGTGCCGTACGGGTCTCCCGGCGGGACGACGGGGCGTACGCCGTGGAGGGTGAGGCGGAGGAGTCGCGCGGCAGCGGCTCGGTCGAGCTCGCCCTGCGGATCGCCCTGCGGGAGGCGGAGGACGGCTGCACCCTCGCGTTCGACGGCACGGCCTCCGCGGACGGGCGGATCAAGGACCTGCCGGCCGACGCGGTGGAGGGCGCCGTCGTCCGGCTGCTGAACCGCTTCGCGGAACACCTGGCCGACGCGGCACCGGAAACGACCACGTCCCTCGCCACCCAGGACTTCGAACCCCGGGCGACGACCGACCACGAAACGACCCCGGACGCGGACGACGAGGCCCCGCCTCCGGCGAGGGCCGACGGGGGTACGGCGGCGGCCGGGGACGACGAGGACGCCGGGCCCCCGGGGGCCGCGGGGAAGCCTTCCGCCACTGGCTCCGGCGGCGGGAGCCCGGCCTCCGGTACGGGCGACGAGAGCCCCGCCCCCGCCCCCGAACCCCCCGCCCCCAAGGGCGACCCGGACGCCGAGTCCATCGCCGAGGCCGCGCACGCGCGGCGGACGATGATCGGGCGCAGTGCCGAGGAGGTCGATCACGCCCCGCCGCGCGGCCGGTACGCGCCGGTGCCCGCGCCGCAGACCGTGACGCCCCCGGCCCCGCTGCGCTGGGCGGCGCCCGCGGCGGCGCTCGCGGTGGCGTCGGCCATCGTGGCGGTGCGGGCCCTGCGCCGCCGGCGCTGAACCGCCCGTCTCGGGTGAGGCCCTCTTGATCACCACAGTAGGGTCGTCCCGTGAGTGACGAAGACATCACGCTGACCGCGGGCGACGCGGAGGTGACCGTGCAGCCGGGCAACGGCGGCCGGGTCGGAGGGCTGCGGATCGGCGGCGTGGAGGTGCTGCGGCAGGGGGCCCGGTTCGGCTGCTTTCCGATGGTGCCCTGGTGCGGCAGGGTCCGCGACGGACGGTTCCTGGACGGCGCCGCCGTGCGGCAGATGCCGCTCAACGCCCCGCCCCACGCCATCCACGGCACCGTCCGCGACCACGTCTGGCGCACCGCCCGCACGAGCACGGACGAGGCCGTCATCACGTACGAGCTCGTCGACCCCTGGCCCCACCCTGGCCGAGTCACCCAGGTCGTCGCCCTCGCCGAGGACGCGCTGACGCTCACCATGTCCGTGGAGACGTACGACGCTTCCTTCCCGGCGCAGATCGGCTGGCACCCCTGGTTCAACCGCAACCTCGGCGGCGAGGACGTACAGCTCGACTTCGAACCCGACTGGCAGGAGGAGCGCGGCGACGACCACCTGCCCACCGGCAACCGCCTCGCCCCGAAGCCCGGACCCTGGGACGACTGCTTCGGGATGCCCGGCGGCGTCGACGTCACCCTGACCTGGCCCGGGCAGCTGGAGCTGAAGGTGGCGAGCCGCGAGGAGTGGGTCGTCGTCTACGACGAGCAGGAGGCCGCCGTGTGCGTGGAGCCGCAGACCGGCCCGCCCAACGGGCTCAACACCCTGCCCCGCCTGGTCACGCCCCTGGAGCCGCTGGAGGCCACCACGACCTGGAGCTGGCGCCGCCTCTAGGGCCCTTCTGGTGGATCGCCGTGGGAGAAGGAGCGGCGTTCGGTGCGTGCGGCGTGGGGGTCCCCCCGCTCGAGCGAAGCCGAGAGGAAGCCGAGAGTGGGGGATGCGTGCCGGGCGTCGTGACGCCGCGGAGATCCACCAGAAGGGCCCTAAGCTGGGCGCCATGACGGACACACGCGGCGCGCTGCTGCAGCAGATCAAGGACAAGGCCGTGGTGCACGGCAAGGTGACCCTGTCGTCGGGTCTGGAGGCCGACTACTACGTCGACCTGCGCCGCGTCACCCTGGACGGCGAGGCCGCCCCGCTGGTCGGCCAGGTGCTGCTGGACCTGACCGCCGAGCTGGACTTCGACGCCGTCGGCGGGCTCACCATGGGCGCCGACCCCGTCGCCGCCGCCATGCTGCACGCCGCCGCCGCGCGCGGGAAGCGTCTGGACGCCTTCGTCGTCCGCAAGGCCGCGAAGGCGCACGGGCTGCAGCGGCGCGTCGAGGGCCCGGACATCGCCGGCCGCCGCGTGCTGGTCGTCGAGGACACCTCCACCACGGGCGGCTCCCCGCTCGCCGCCGTCGAGGCCGTGCGCGAGGCCGGGGCCGAGGTCGTCGCCGTCGCGACGATCGTCGACCGGGCGACCGGCGCCGCGGAGAAGATCCAGGAGGGGGCCGGGGTGCCGTACCTCTTCGCCTTCTCGAAGGACGAGCTGGGCCTGGACTGACCGGGACCTGACCAGGGCGTGGACGGTGGCCTGGACCTTCCGGCCAAGTCTGGAAAGATGGGGCCGACGATGACGTCGCATCCCAAGGTCTAGGTCAGGGCCGTAAAGACGCAGTACGCCAACCCGCAGATACAAGGAGCGGACGCATGCCCATCGCAACTCCCGAGGTCTACAACGAGATGCTGGACCGGGCGAAGGCAGGAAAGTTCGCCTACCCGGCCATCAACGTGACCTCCACCCAGACCCTGCACGCGGCCCTGCGCGGTTTCGCTGAGGCGGAGAGCGACGGCATCGTCCAGATCTCCACGGGTGGCGCCGAGTTCCTGGGCGGTCAGTTCAGCAAGGACATGGTGACCGGTTCGGTCGCCCTGGCCGAGTTCGCGCACATCGTCGCCGAGAAGTACCCGGTGAACATCGCGCTGCACACGGACCACTGCCCGAAGGACAAGCTCGACGGGTACGTACGTCCGCTGCTGGCGCTCTCCCAGAAGCGCGTCGAGGCCGGTCTGAACCCGCTGTTCCAGTCCCACATGTGGGACGGCTCCGCCGAGACCCTGGCCGACAACCTCTCCATCGCGCAGGAGCTGCTGGAGCTCGCCCGCGCCGCCAAGATCATCCTCGAGGTGGAGATCACCCCGACCGGCGGCGAGGAGGACGGGGTCACCCACGAGATCAACGACTCCCTCTACACGACGGTCGACGACGCGATCCGCACGGTCGAGGCCCTGGGCCTGGGCGAGAAGGGCCGCTACCTGCTGGCCGCCTCGTTCGGCAACGTGCACGGCGTGTACAAGCCGGGCAACGTCGTCCTGCGTCCCGAGCTGCTGAAGGAGCTGAACGAGGGCGTCGCCGCCAAGTTCGGCAAGGCCGCACCGTTCGACTTCGTCTTCCACGGCGGCTCCGGCTCCTCGGAGCAGGAGATCCTGACCGCGCTGGAGAACGGCGTGGTCAAGATGAACATCGACACGGACACGCAGTACGCCTTCACGCGCCCGGTCGCTGACCACATGTTCAAGAACTACGACGGCGTCCTGAAGGTCGACGGCGAGGTCGGCTCCAAGAAGACCTACGACCCGCGCACCTGGGGCAAGCTGGCCGAGGCGTCCATGGCCAAGCGCGTCCTCGAGGCCTGCGGCAACCTGCGCTCCACCGGCACGAAGATCAAGTAAGTCCGGTTTTCACGGCTTGAGCCCGGCACCTCCTGTGGTGCCGGGCTCTTCCGTATGCTCCCTGCATGCCCGATGTCCGGATGGCCTCGCCCCAGGGCAAGTGGATCCTGTTCACCACCGTCCTCGGTTCCAGCATGGCCTTGCTCGACTCGACCGTCGTCAATGTCGCGCTGCCGCGCATCGGCCGTGACCTCGACGCGAACCTGTCCGCCCTCCAGTGGACGGTCAACGCGTACATGGTCACGCTGGCCGGGCTGATCCTGCTGGGCGGGGCGCTGGGGGACCGTTTCGGGCGCCGGAAGGTGTTCGTCGTCGGGGTGGTGTGGTTCGCGGTGGCGTCCCTGCTGTGCGGGATCGCGCCGAACGCGGGGGCGCTGATCGCCGCGCGTGCCCTGCAGGGGGTGGGCGGCGCCCTGCTGACGCCGGGGTCGCTGGCGCTGATCCAGGCGTCCTTCCACCCCGACGACCGGGGCCGGGCGGTGGGGCTGTGGTCCGGCTTCGGCGGGGTCGGCGCGGCGATCGGGCCGTTCGTCGGCGGCTGGCTGGTGGACGGGCCGGGCTGGCGGTGGGTGTTCCTGCTGAACGTGCCGCTGGCGCTGGTGTGCGTACCGGTGGCGCTGCGGCATGTCCCCGAGTCGGGCGGTGAAGGGGCCCGTGGCCGGTTCGACGTGCTCGGCGCGGTGCTGGGCGCGGTGGCGCTGGCGCTGCTGACGTACGCGCTGATCGAGGCCGGTGAGGGCGGTTGGGTGGTGGCCGTCACGGCGGTGGCCGGGGTGGCCACGGCCGTCGCGTTCGTGGTCGTCGAGCGGCGCAGGCCCGATCCGATGATGCCCCCGGACATCTTCTCCTCCCGCCAGTTCACGGTGATCAACATCGTCACCCTGTGTGTGTACGCGGCTCTCGGCGGGTTCTTCTTCCTCGCGGCGCTTCAGCTCCAGGTCGTCGTGGGCTACTCCGCCCTCGGGGCCGGTACGGCGCTGCTGCCGACGACCGTGCTGATGCTGCTGCTGTCGGCGCGGTCCGGTGAGCTGGCCAACCGGATCGGGCCGCGTCTGCCGCTCACGGTGGGGCCGCTGCTGAGTGCCGTCGGGATGCTGCTGATGCTGCGGGTGGGGCCGGATGCGTCCTACTGGGCTGATGTGCTGCCCGCGCTGGTGGTGCTCGGGCTGGGCCTGGTCATGCTGGTGGCGCCGCTGACGGCGACGGTGCTGGGCTCCGTGGACGTGGCGCGGGCGGGGCTGGCCAGCGGGATCAACAACGCGGCGGCCCGGGCGGCGGGGCTGGTGGCGGTGGCGGCGCTGCCGCTGCTGGCCGGGATGGGGGAGGAGGCGTACCGGGAGCCGGCCGCCTTCGACGCGGCGTTCGGGCGGGCGATGGTGTGGTGCGCCGGGGCACTGGTGGTGGGGGCGTTGATCGCCGGGGCCACGGTGCGCAGGCCGCCGCCCGGGTGCAGGCAGCCGGAGTGTCTGCGGAACGTTGGTGTCGTGTCGCCGCCGTTGGAGGGGGAGCCGGTGCGGAAACGGTTGGGGTAGGGGACCCAGCCTGCGGGCATGCGTGCCTCCCCCAGTGCCTTGAGGGCCTGGGAGGTGCCCCCAGGGCGGCACGGGTGGGCGGTGGGGGTCCCCCCGCTCGAGCGAAGCCGAGAGTGGGGGAGGCACCCCGCTGCGCCGGGTTGCGTATCCACCCGGCCCCAGCGACAACGTCCAGCACCTCGAAGCGCCGCGTTGCGTACCCACCCCCCTCCACAACGCCGCAGCAGCCCGTGATGCCTCAGACTTGAGGCATGTCCATTCACGAGAACCTTCTCGGGGGTCCGCCCCCGACCCACCTCCCCGATGACCCCGGGCCACGGGAACTGCTCGCTTCGGGTACCGCGCCGGTCGACGTCGCCGCCGCGCACCCCACCTCCTCGCTCGCCTGGGCGCAGCTCGCCGACGAGGCGTTCGAGCGGGGCGCGGCCGTGGAGTCGTACGCGTACGCCCGTACGGGCTACCACCGCGGCCTGGACGCCCTGCGCCGCAGCGGCTGGAAGGGCCACGGCCCGGTGCCGTGGGAGCACGAGCCGAACCGCGGCTTCCTGCGGGCCCTGCACGCCCTCGCCCGCGCCGCGCAGACGATCGGCGAGCAGGAGGAGTACGAGCGCTGCTCCCAGTTCCTCAAGGACTCCTCGCCGACGGCGGCGCAGGTCCTGGGCTGACAGCGGTCCGTGTACGCGAGGCCCGTCCGGTCACCGGGCGGGCCTTGCGGTTCCGGGGGATTATTGCGGAGTATGCCCGTGGGGACCGGGGCCCCCGTGCCGGAATTCGGCAGGGGCGGACCGCTACCCGGAGTTATCTGCAGGAGACAGCGATGTCCCACGAGGCTCACGAGCCCGAGACCCCGCATCTCGATTTCCAAGGCACGACGCCGTACGAGGACTACGTCAAGGCGGACGTGCTCACCCACCTCCAGCACACCCTCTCGGACGACCCCGGAGAGATGGTCTTCCTGGTGACGACCCAGGTGATGGAGCTGTGGTTCACCGTCATCGTCCACGAGTGGGAGACGGCCGCGCGGGCGCTGCGCGGCGACGACATCCCCACCGCGACCGCCGCGCTCAAGCGGTCCGTGCGCGAGCTGGAGGCGCTCAACGCCTCCTGGAGGCCGCTCGCCCAGCTCACGCCCGCCCAGTTCAACTCGTACCGCAGCGCCCTCGGCGAGGGCTCCGGTTTCCAGTCGGCGATGTACCGGCGGATGGAGTTCCTGCTCGGCGAGAAGTCCGCGTCCATGCTCGTCCCGCACCGGGGTGCCCCGCGCGTGCACGCCGAGCTGGAGAAGGCCCTGCACGAGCCGAGCCTGTACGACGAGGTCGTCCGGCTGCTCGCGCGGCGCGGGTACGACGTCCCGGACGCCGTGCTGCGGCGTGACGTGGCGAAGCGCTACGAGCCGTCGCCTGAGGTGGAGGCGGCCTGGACGGCCGTCTACTCCGGTGACCAGGGCGCTGAACTCGCCCGGCTCGGCGAGGCGCTGAGCGATGTCGCCGAACTGGTGTGGCGCTGGCGCAACGACCACCTGGTCGCCACCCGCCGCGCCATGGGCTCCAAGACCGGCACGGGCGGCTCCGCCGGGGTGGCCTGGCTGGAGAAGCGGGCGCAGAAGAACGTGTTCCCCGAGCTGTGGACGGCGCGGTCCTATGTCTGAACTCGTGATGAGGGCCGAGAAGCTGGACGCCGCCGACGAACTGCGCGGCAAACGGGACGGGTTCGTCCTCGACACCGCGTCCGATCATGCGGCTGACGCCGCGGGCGTCTACCTCGACGGCAACTCGCTCGGCGCGCTGCCGGCCGTCGTGCCCGGGCGGGTCGAGGACGTCGTACGGCGCCAGTGGGGCGAGCTGCGCATCCGGTCCTGGGAGGAGAGCGGCTGGTGGACGGCGCCCGAGCGGATCGGTGACCGGATCGCCCCGCTGGTCGGGGCGGCGCCCGGGCAGATCGTGGTGGGCGACTCGACAAGTGTCAATGTGTTCAAGGCACTTGTGGGCGCGGTGCGTCTCGCCGGGGACGACCGCGACGAGATCCTCGTCGACGCCACGACCTTCCCGACCGACGGCTACATCGCGGAGTCGGCGGCGCGGATGACCGGCCGCACCCTGCGGCCGGTGACACCGGCGGAGGTGCCGGGCGCGCTGTCCGGCCGTACCGCCGCCGTCCTCCTCAACCACGTCGACTACCGCACCGGCCGGCTGCACGACCTGCCGGCGCTGACAGCCGCCGTGCACGAGGCGGGCGCGCTCGCCGTCTGGGACCTGTGCCACAGCGCGGGCGCGCTGCCGGTCGGGCTCGACGAGCACGGGGTGGACCTGGCCGTCGGCTGCACCTACAAGTACCTGAACGGCGGCCCGGGTTCACCGGCGTACCTGTACGTGCGCCGGGAGCTGCAGGACCGCTTCGACTCCCCGCTGCCCGGTTGGAACTCCCACGCCGAGCCGTTCGGGATGCGCGGCGCCTACGAACCGGCCTCCGGTGCGCCGCGCGGCCGGGTCGGCACGCCGGACATCCTCTCCATGCTCGCCCTGGAGGCGGCCCTGGAGGTCTGGGACGGGGTGCAGGTCGAGGCGGTGCGGGCCAAGTCCCTCGCGTTGACGGACTTCTTCCTCGAGTGCGTGGCGGAGTACGTGCCCGAGGGCAGGGTCGAGTGCCTGACGCCGGTGGCGCACGCGGAGCGGGGCAGCCAGGTCGCCCTGCGCTGTGACGACGCCGGCGAGGTGATGAAACGGCTGATCGAGCGGGGTGTGGTCGGCGACTTCCGGGCGCCGGACGTGCTGCGCTTCGGGTTCACGCCGCTGTACGTGGGCTTCGCCGACGTGGAGCGGGCGGCACGGGTGCTGGCGGAGACGCTGGGCTGAGCCGACCGTGACGGACGGCCCCTGCCGCCGCGGGGGCCGTCCGTTCCCGACTCGCCGTTCGTCACCAACTCGCCGTAGACGCAAGGAAACGGCTGAACCGTCCGATCTTCACCCAGCGTGACATCCACGTGTCCGCGCATGTCACCTGCCTGGTACCGTCCCGGCCAACGGCCGACTTCTCACTGGTCCGCCCGTACGTTTCGCTGGAAGGTTGGAGCATGACGGACGACGTCGCAGCAGCACGGGCCGCTGCCGAGGAGAAGTCGGCGTTCTCCCACGAGCCCGTCGGTCCCGACGTCACCGCCGCCTACGGTGACCACCCCGACCAGGTGATCGACTTCTACGCCCCGCGCAGGGAGGCCGGTCCGGGCGGGCCCGCCCCGGTCGTCCTCGTGCTGCACGGCGGTGCCTGGCGGGCGCCGTACGACCGGCGTCACATCAGCCCCTTCGCGGACTTCCTCGCCCGTCGCGGATTCGCCGTGGCCAGTGCCGAGTACCGGTGCGGTGGCGGTGACGACTCCCTCGCGGGCCGCTGGCCCGACACCTTCGACGACGTGGCCGCCGCGCTGGACGCACTCCCCGCGCTGGTAAGGGAACTGCTGCCGCAGGCCGATCCGCGACGTACGGTCCTCACCGGCCACTCGGCGGGCGGACACCTCGCGCTGTGGGGCGCGGCCCGGCACGTCCTGCCGGCCGGTTCGCCCTGGCGCGGCGGTGGCCCGGCGGCCCTGCGGGGCGTGGTCGCCCTCGCGCCGATCGCGGACTTCGCGGTCGCCGACAAGCTGGACGTGTGCGGGGGTGCCGTACGCCAACTCCTGGGCGGGGACGAGCACTTCGCCGAGCGGCAGCCGTACGCGGACCCGGCGCTGCTGCTGCCCACCGGCATCGCCACCACCCTCGTCCAGGGGCGCGCGGACCTCGATGTGCCGCAGATGGTCGCCGAGTCGTACGCGGAGGCGGCGGCGAAGGCCGGGGAGATGGTGGGGGTGACGCTGCTGGAGGACGTGGGGCACTTCCCGCTCATCGACCCGGCGGCGGACGCGTGTGCCGTGGTGGCTCAGGAGATCGAGCAGTTGGCCTGGTGAGGGGCCTTTCCTGGCCTGACCCTTGGGTGGGCCCCTGGCCATACCCGTAGTACTTGAGAGCTAGTCCGCAGGTGAGTTCCCCGGTGGGACGCGGACGACGCCTCCGGCTCCGTAACTTCCCTTCCGTGCAGACCCGATGGCCGGGTGCGCTGGAGGGGGAACGACCATGGGGCTCGCGTCGAGGTACCGCCGTAGTGACGGAGGCCGGCGCCGCGTCGGCCGGTGGCGCAGAGCCGCGCTCGCCGCTCTCGTCACGGGTGCGGTGGTTCTCCCTCTTTCCGGGGCGGTGCGGCCGGAGATCCCCGCTCCCGCACCCGCCGCTCTCGCTCCGTTCAGCGCGTCGACGCTGGACGAGGCATACGCGGCCAACCGCGCCAACGCCGCCGAAGCGGCCCGTATGGCCGCGGGCCATCACGACCGGGCCCGTGCCGCGACGGACCGTTCCCTGGCCGCCCCGGCCCGGCACCTCCTCGCCTTCGACGGCCGCGGCTCCGGCCGGGTCACGGAGGTCCTGGGCGACCTCCGCCGGGCCGACCGGATAGCCGTCCTGGTCCCCGGCTCCGACACGAGCCTGGACACCTACGGCCGGTTCCACGCGGCCGCCGCCGCGCTGCACGGGCAGCTCGTCCGGCAGGCCCCGGCGGGCACGCGCACCGCGGTGGTGGCCTGGCTGGGCTACGAGACGCCGGGCACGGTCAGCACGACGGTCACGACGACCGGCAGGGCCGAGCAGGCGGCCCCGCGGCTGCGCGCCCTGGTCTCCGACCTGCGCGCCATAGCGGGCGACGGACCGCGTATCTCGCTGCTGTGCCACTCGTACGGCTCGGTCGTCTGCGGACGGGCCGCCGCCGGGCTCGCCGTCGACGACCTCGCGCTCGTCGGCAGCCCCGGCACCGGCGCGGACTCCGCCGCCGCCCTGCACACCCGCGCCCGCGTCTGGGCGGCCCTCGGCGGTGACGACTGGGTGGCGAACGTCCCGCATGTCACCACGGACCTGTTCGGCACCACCGTCGGCTTCGGCACCGACCCCGTCTCCCCGGCCTTCGGCGCCCGGGTCTTCGCGGCCGGCGACGGCGGCCACAGCGACTACTTCAGGCCCGGCACGGCCTCCCTGACCAACCTGACCCGGATCGTCCTGGGCGAGACCGAGGCGGTGACCCATGACTGACGTCGGCGTACGAGGTATCCGGCACGCGGTGCTCCGTGGCGCCGACCGCATCGGCAGGGCCACCCCGGCCGACCGGGACCGGGCCGTGGACGCCCTGCGCGCCGCCGCGGTGCTGGGCGTCGTCCTCGGCCACTGGCTGGTCACGGCGCTGGTCTCCGACGGCCGCGCCCTGCGCACGGCGAGCCCGCTCAGGGACATGCCCTGGCTGACGCCCGTCTCCTGGCTGTTCCAGACCCTCGCCGTGTTCTTCCTGGTCGGCGGCCATGTCGCCACGCGCGGGTATGCCTCGGCCCGCGCCCGGGGCGTCCCGTACCACCGCTGGCTGACGGGCCGTCTGACCCGGTTGTTCAAGCCGGTCGCGGCCGTCCTCAGCCTGTGGACGATCGCCGCGCTCGCCCTGCTGCTGTCGGGCGCCGAGTTCGGGACGGTCCGCACGCTGGTGAAACTGGCCCTGTCCCCCTTGTGGTTCCTCGTGGTGTTCGCCGTGCTGACGGCGGCGACTCCGTTGCTGACCCGGCTCAACCCGCTGTGGCCGCTGGCCGTCGTACTGCATGTGGACCTTCTGCGGTTCGGCCTGGGCGGCCCCTCCTGGCTGGGCTGGGTGAACGTGGCGGCGGGCTGGATGGTGCCCTACACACTGGGCGCGGCCTGGACCCGGGGCGAGCTGGAGGGCCGCCGCGCGGGCTGGGTCCTGCTCGGCTGCGGTACGGCGGCGACCGCCGCGCTCGTCGTGTGGGCGGGCTACCCGGCGTCGATGGTCGGCGTCCCGGGCGAGGGCATGTCCAACCTGGACCCGCCGACGCTGGCCGTCGTCACCTTCGGCCTGGCCCAGTGCGGTCTCGCCCTGCTGCTGCGCGAGCGGCTGCGCCGCGCGATGCGCCGGCCCGTGGCCTGGGCGGCGGTGGCGCTCGTCAACCTCTCCGCGATGACCATCTTCCTCTGGCACCAGACGGCCCTGATGGCCACGACGGCCACCGGTCTCCTCGCGGGCCGGCTCCCCGGGCTGCACACGCGGCCCGACGGGCTCGACTGGGTCGGGGCCCGGCTCTTCTGGCTTCCCGTGTTCGCCTTGGCCCTCGTGGTCTGCTGGGCGGCCTTCCGTTTCTGCGAGCAGGGCGGCGAGCGGGGCGGCGTGAAGCGCGGCCGACGCGGCCGCAGGTCGCGGGTGGTGCGGGCGCACCGTCCGTCCGACCAGGGGACAGCGGCGAAGGCGCGCCATGTCTAGGCTGGGCCGCGTGACGGACACGGGGGCGGGCCGCGCGCTGCGAGCGCGCGGCGGGGGCTTGCTGCGGGTGCTGCGCGAGGACCTGTGGACGGTCCGGGCCGACCCGCTGCCGCCCTCCACCTGGCTGCGCTGGCTGCCGCACGGGCTGGTGTGCCTGGCCGCGTTCGGCGTCACGGTCGGGGGCATGGGCGACATGTCGGACAACGGCCATCTGAGCTTCGGCCCGGCCCTTCTGGTCGCGGGCGCGCAAGGAGGCGCCGCGGTGCTGGGGCTGTGGCGGCCGGTGCCGGCGTGGTGGCTGTCCCTGGGGGCCTTCTTCACGGGCGCCGTCATGCTGCACCGGCGGCTGGACCTCGACCTGGAGACCTACACCTGGCCCTGGACCGCGGCCGGGATCATCGGCCTGCTGCTCGTGCTGCTGCTGCTCGCGCTGCGGGTCCCCACCCGGGCGGCGGTGGCGGCACTGGTCATGACCGCACTGGTCACCTACGGCCTCGAGAACCTGTGGACCGGTGTGGACCACGACGCCACGGGCACGCTGACGGTCGCCCTGTCCACCCTCGTCGTGGTCGTCGGCACCGCCCTGCGCGGCCGCCGCGAGGCCCGCGCGCAGCTCCTGGAGCAGACCACGCTCACCGCCGAGGAGCGCACCCGGCGCACCCTGCTGGAGGAGCGCAGCCGTATCGCGCGGGAGCTGCACGACGTGGTGGCGCACCACATGTCGGTCATCTCCATCCAGGCGCAGGTCGCCCCGCATCTCGTCGAGAACCCGCCCGACGAGCTCAAGGAGAACCTCGCGGGCATCCGGCAGAACGCCCTGGAGGCGCTGACCGAGCTGCGCCGGGTGCTGGGCGTGCTGCGCTCGGAGCACCCCGGGCCGGGGGAGGCGCTCCTCGGCCCGGGTGGCGACTCCGCCGCCCACGCGCCGCAGCCCACCCTCGACCGGCTCGACGCGCTGGTGGAGAACACCCGGGCCGCCGGCCGCGAGGTCACCACCGAGATCAACGGCGAGCGGCGTCCGCTGCCGCCCGGCGTGGAGCTGTCGGCGTACCGGATCGTGCAGGAGGCCCTGAGCAACGTCCTGCGGCACGCGCCCGGCGCGAGCGCCAAGGTCCGTCTCACGTACCAGCCGGACGGGCTGGAGGTGGAGATAGTCAACTCCCGGCCGACGGGGCCCGCGTCGCCCTCGACGGGAGCGGGGCACGGACTGCTCGGCATGCGGGAGCGCGTCGCCATGCTCGGCGGCACCATGACCGCGCACCCGTGGCACTGGGACGGCTTCAAGGTCACCGCGTTCCTCCCGGACACCCCGCCCGCCGACGCGCCGGGCACCGACCGGATCACCTACCACTTCCCCGACCCCGAGGCAGGAACCCCATGACGAGCGGCGGCACCGGCGATCCCATCCGGGTACTCATCGTCGACGACCAGGCGATGGTCCGGCAGGGCTTCACCGTGCTGCTCGGCATCCAGCCCGACATAGAGGTCGTCGGCGAGGCGAAGGAGGGCCGGGAGGCCGTCGCGAAGGCCGCCGAGACCGCCCCGGACGTCGTCCTCATGGACATCCGCATGCCCGGGGTCGGCGGTATCGAGGCCACTGAGCTGATCACGGCCGCGCACCCGGACATCAAGGTGCTGGTGCTCACCACCTTCGACCTCGACGAGTACGTGTACGACGCGCTGCGCGCCGGGGCCTCCGGGTTCCTGCTGAAGGACGCGTCGTCGGAGCAGCTCGCCGAGGCGGTCCGGGTGGTGGCGGCCGGGGAGGCGCTGCTCGCCCCGGTCATCACCCGCAAGCTGATCGCCGAGTTCTCCCGGCTGGACGACCGGCCCCGGGCCCCGATCAAGGAACGGATCGGCGATCTGACCGAGCGGGAGACGGAGGTGCTCGCCCTGATCGCGCAGGGCCTGTCGAACGGGGAGATCGCCCGGCACCTCTTCGTCGCCGAGCAGACGGTGAAGACCCACGTGGGCCGGATCCTGGTGAAGCTGGGCCTCAGGGACCGGACGCAGGCGGCGGTGTTCGCGTACGAGTCGGGGCTGGTGCGGCCGTCGGGGTACTGAGGACCCACCCCGGGTCCCCGTAGTACCTGAGAGGGACCCCGGGGAACCCCTCTCACTGGGGACGACCGGGACCCGGGGGTGCGCTTACCTTTCTGTACGTGACCGAGACGACTCACCTGCAGACCACGCCACCGGGGGCCGGGGCCAAGCAGCGCAGCCCGGAGTACCGGGTGGCGGTAGACTCCCTGCGCGGGCTGCGGCAGGACCTGATCCATGACGCCTTCGCCTACCGGCCGCTGCCGGGCCGGCGCACGGACGGGCGGTTCGCCCGGCGGCTGCCCGGCCGCCTGCGGGAGTACGCGGCCTGGACGCCGCACGCCCTGATCGTCGCGGCGGCCCTGATCACCGTGGCTTTCGCCACCGTCGACTCCGGCGGACCCGCCGTGCTGATGGGGCTGTTCTGCGCGGTTCCGGTGCTGCTGACCATGGTGCGGCCGGTGGGGGCGTTCTGGGCGTCCATGGTCTCCACCCCGGTCGTGGCCGTGATCGGCAGCCGCTGGTACGAATGGCCGTGGGCGGCCGGCAGCTTCGTCTGCCATCTGACCGTGCTGACGGTGGTGGCGATGCGCACCAGGCCGCGCACGGCCGGGTGGATGTGGGTGCTGACGGCGCTGTACGCGATCATCGCGGACACCGGTATCGGCCCGCGGGACATGTACGGCAGCAACTCCGGCGCCATGCTGATCATCTCGGCGCTGATCCTGCTCTGCGTCACCGTCCGGCACATCCGCCGGGACGCCGTGCAGGAGGTCACCGCCCAGCAGACGGTCACCGCGCACGAGCGGTCCCGCCGCACCCTGCTGGAGGAGCGCACGACGATCGCCCGTGAGCTGCACGACGTCGTCGCCCACCACATGTCGGTGGTCGCCATCCAGGCTGAGGCCGCGCCCTACCGGGTGGAGAACCCGCCGCCGGAGCTGGAGAAGGCCTTCGCCACGATCCGGGAGAACGCGGTGGCGGCCCTGACCGAACTGCGCCGGGTCCTGGGCGTCGTCCGCGCCGAGGACTACGAGGTCCCGGACGCCCCGCAGCCCACGCTCGCCGAGCTGGACGGGCTGCTGGCCAATGTGCGGGATGCCGGGCTGAGCGTGGACAAGGCGGTGACCGGGGCGGTGCGCGAACTGCCCCAGGGCGTGGAGCTGTCGGCGTACCGCATCGTGCAGGAGGCGCTGAGCAACTCCCTGCGGCACGCGCCGGGCGCGACCGCCCGCGTCGAGATCGGCTACGTCCTCGGAGGGCTCGGTCTGCGTATAGTCAACGGCCCGCCGCCGAACCCGAGCCTGATCAAACCCTCGCCCGGCGCCGGGCACGGCATCACCGGCATGCGGGAGCGGGTGTCGATGCTGAACGGCGAGATGACGGCGGGCCGCACGGACGACGGAGGCTACGAGGTGGCGGTGTTCCTTCCGGTCGCCCTGCCGGACGAGGGTGACGCATGACCATTCGCGTACTGATCGCGGACGACCAGATGATGGTGCGCGAGGGCTTCTCGGTCCTGCTGAACGCGATGCCGGACATCGAGGTCGTCGGCGAGGCGGTGAACGGCCGGGAGGCCGTCGCGAAGGTCCGCGAACTCGCCCCGGACGTCGTGCTGATGGACATCCGCATGCCCGAGCTGAACGGCATCGAGGCGACCCGCGAGATCGTCGCTGCCGACGGCGCGGCGAAGGTGCTGGTGCTCACCACCTTCGACCTCGACGAGTACGTGTACCAGGCGCTGCGCGCGGGAGCCTCCGGCTTCCTCCTCAAGGACGCCTCGGCCCGCCAGCTCGCCGACGGGGTGCGGATCGTGTCCACCGGGGAGGCACTGCTGGCCCCCTCGGTCACCAGGCGTCTGATCACCGAGTTCTCCAAGCTCTCCGAGACCCCGCGCCTCATGCCCTCCGCGCAGGCGGCGTACGGGGACCTCACCGAGCGGGAGACGGAGGTGCTGGTCCTGATCGCGCAGGGTCTGTCGAACGCGGAGATCGCCGAGCAGCTGGTGGTCGCCGAGTCGACGATCAAGACACATGTCAGCCGCATCCTGGTGAAGCTCGGCCTCCGGGACCGCACCCAGGCGGCGGTGTTCGCGTACGAGGCACGGCTGGTGACGCCGGGCTAGCCGGGGGCGAGGGCCGTTCGTGTCGGAACACCCCTGGTCAGAGAGGGGGATCCGGGCTAGCGTCCGTCCATGGCAGCTGCTTTCGACCTCGCGTTCGACCCGTGGGACCCGGCGTTCCTCGCCGACCCGTACCCCGCCTACGCCGAGCTGCGGGCCAAGGGCCGCGTGCACTACTACGAGCCGACGAACCAGTGGCTCGTCCCGCACCACGCGGACGTCTCGGCCCTGCTGCGCGACCGGCGCCTCGGCCGGACGTACCAGCACCGCTTCACGCACGAGGAGTTCGGCCGTACCGCGCCGCCGCAGGAGCACGAGCCGTTCCACACGCTCAACGACCACGGGATGCTCGACCTGGAGCCGCCGGACCACACCCGGATCCGGCGCCTGGTGTCGAAGGCGTTCACACCGCGCACGGTGGAGCGGCTGAAGCCGTATGTGCGGGGCCTGGCGGACGACCTGGCGTCGGCGCTGGTGGCGGCCGGCGGAGGGGATCTGCTCAAGGACGTGGCGGAACCCCTCCCCGTCGCGGTGATCGCCGAGATGCTCGGCATCCCGGAGTCCGACCGGGCCCCGCTGCGCCCCTGGTCGGCGGACATCTGCGGGATGTACGAGCTGAGCCCGTCCGAGGAGACGGCGGCGAAGGCGGTCAGGGCGTCGGTCGAGTTCTCCGACTACCTGCGTGAACTGATCGCGGCCCGCCGCAAGGAACCGGGCGACGACCTCATCTCGGGCCTCATCGAGGCACACGACGAGGGCGACCGCCTCACCGAGCAGGAGATGATCTCGACGGCGGTCCTCCTCCTGAACGCCGGCCACGAGGCCACGGTGAACTCCACGGTCAACGGCTGGTACGCCCTCTTCCGCGACGAGGCCCAACTGGCGGCCCTGCGCGCGGACCACACCCTCGTCCCCTCCGCCGTCGAAGAACTGATGCGCTACGACACCCCGCTCCAGCTCTTCGAACGCTGGGTCCTGGACGACATCGAGATCGCCGGCACGACGATCCCGCGCGGCGCGGAGATCGCCATGCTCTTCGGCTCCGCCAACCACGACCCGGCGGTCTTCCCCGACCCGGCCCGTCTCGACCTGACCCGCACGGACAACCCCCACATCTCCTTCAGCGCGGGCATCCACTACTGCATCGGTGCGCCGTTGGCACGGATCGAGCTGGCGGCCTCCATGACGGCCCTCCTGGAGAAGGCCCCGGCACTCCGCCTCGCCGAGGAGCCGCAGCGGAAGCCGAACTTCGTGATCCGGGGTCTTGAGGGGCTCAGCGTCGCGGTCTGAGACGCCGGACCAGGGCCCAGGCCGTCAGGGCGGCGGCGACCCCGCCGAGGATCGCCAGCGGCAGCTCGGCGTAGAGCACGCTCCAGTCCGGGGCCGCCTCGAACCGCCAGAGCCGCTCCCGGACGCCGACGGCCCACACCGCGAGCCCCGCGCCCGCGCCGACGGCCGCGGTCAGACATCCCGCCGCGGCCTGCGTACGTTGTCCCATGCCCGGCATGGACGTACGCGGGCCGCTGCGCAGTTCCCGCCGCCGCTCAGGCCGTCATGTCCCGGCGCCGCAACCCCGCCAGGCCGGCGGCCACCAGCACCACGGCCAGCCCCAGCAGGACCAGCACCGGCCCCCACTCCATCTCCCCGCCCGGCAACTTGGGCAGATGGCCGAAGGGCGACAGGTCCAGCACCGCCTGCGGCACGTCCAGCGCGGGCCCGACCCAGCCGATCAGCAGGACCGTTCCGGCGACGCCCCAGGCCGCGGCTGCCGCCCGGGGCAGGACGCCGATCAGCAGGACCGCGAGGCCGCCGATCACCCAGATCGCCGGGAGCTGCACCAGGCACGCCCCCAGGATCGGGCCGATCTCCCTGCCGTAGCCGAGGGCGAATCCCAGGCCGGCCAGCAGCATCAGGAGCGCCGCACCGCCGAAGGCGATCACCAGATGGCCGGCGGCCCACCGCAGCCGCCCGACCGCGTTCGCCAGGACCGGTTCCGCCCGGCCCGACGTCTCCTCGCCGTGCAGGCGCAGCACCGACGCCACGATGTACAGGGCCGCGACCAGGCCGAGCATGCCGACCATCGACGCCAGGAACGCGTCCGTCAGGCCGGAGTGGCCGCCCATCCGCTCGAAGATCCGCCGGGCACCGGCGTTGTCGCCGACCAGGTCGGCCGCGCCCTCGGTCATGCCGCCGTAGACGACCCCGGCGAGGAGGAAGCCGATGCTCCAGCCCAGCACACCGCCCCGCTGCAACCGCCAGGCCAGCGCGCCCGCGCTGCCCAGGCGACCGGTGGCCGGGCCCGGGCGGGTGGGCAGGAAGCTCATGCCGATGTCCCGGCGGCCGGCCAGGCCGTAGGCCACCGCGCCCTGGAGCAGAACCGCCCCGGCGAGCAGCGCCAGCACCCACCAGCGTTCGTCCGCGTAGGGCCGCAGGTACTCCAGCCAGCCCAGCGGCGACAGCCACGTCAGCGCCGACGAACCTCCCCCAGTGCCGAAAGCCTGGGAGGTGCCCCCATCCGTCGCCGAGTCGCCCGCCGCGCGCAGCACGAACGCGGCGCCCAGCACCGCCGCAGTCAGCCCCCGGGCCAGCCGCGCGCTCTCCGTCAGCTGGGCGACGATGGCCGCCATCGTCGCGAAGACCATCCCGGCTCCGGCGATCCCGAGGCCCAGCGCCAAGGCCCCGGCCGCACCGTGCCCGGCCAGTCCGGCCGTGACCAGCAGTGCCAGTACCGCGTTGGCGACCGCCGCCGCCAGCAGGGCCGAGGTCAGGGAGGCCCGGCGGCCCACCATCCCGGACGCCACCAGCTCCTGACGGCCGCTCTCCTCCTCGTCCCGGGTGTGCCGTACGACGACCAGCAGGCTCATCACGGCGGCCAGGGCACCCGCGTAGACGCCGACCCGCCAGGCCGTCAGGGCGCCGATCGAGTCGTCGAAGACAGGGCCGATCATCGCGCGCAGCGAGGAGTTTGTGGCCATCTGCCGGATCAGGTCGGCGCGTTCGGCAGGGGTGCTGTACAGGCCCTCCAGCGTGCCCGGCATGGAGAGGACCATCAGGGCGTTGACCCCGATCCACACCGGGATCATCAGCCGGTCGCGGCGCAGTGCGAACCGCAACAGCGTGCCCGTCCCGGCCAGTTGGCGTGAGCTGCCGTGCCGCACCGCGAAGGTCGTCATCGGGCCGCCGCCTCTGCCGTCTCGTCCGCCTCGTTCTGGTAGTGCCGCAGGAACAGCTCCTCCAGCGTCGGCGGCGTCGACGTCAGCGACCGCACACCCGACTCGCTCAGCGACCGCAGTACGGCGTCCAGTTGGTCGGACTCGACCTGGAGCCGGACGCGGCGGCCCTGGACGTCGAGGTCGTGGACGCCGGGCAGATCCGCCAGTCCGTCGGGCGGGCCCGCGAGTTCGGCGACGACGCTGGTGCGGGTCAGATGGCGCAGGTCGGCGAGCGATCCGCTCTCGACCGTACGGCCCTTGCGGATGATGCTCACCCGGTCGCACAGCTCCTCTACCTCGCTGAGGATGTGGGAGGAGAGCAGGATCGTGCGCCCCCGGTCGCGCTCCTCGGCGACGCACCGCTGGAAGACCTCCTCCATCAGCGGATCCAGGCCCGAGGTCGGCTCGTCCAGGATCAGCAGGTCGACGTCCGAGGCGAACGCGGCGACCAGGGCCACCTTCTGCCGGTTGCCCTTGGAGTACGTACGGCCCTTCTTGGTGGGGTCGAGCTCGAAGCGCTCGATCAGTTCCGCCCGGCGCCGGGAATCCAGCCCGCCGCGCAGCCGGCCGTAGAGGTCGATGACCTCGCCGCCGGAGAGGTTGCGCCACAGCGTCACGTCGCCCGGGACGTAGGCGATACGGCGGTGCGCCTCGACCGCGTCCGTCCACGGGTCGCGGCCGAGCACCTGCGCGGCGCCCGAGTCGGCGCGCAGCAGGCCGAGCAGGACACGGATGGTGGTGGACTTGCCGGCGCCGTTGGGGCCGAGGAAGCCGTGGACCTCGCCGGAGGCGACCTCCAGATCGAGCCCGTCGAGTGCGTGCGTCCGTCCGAAGGACTTGTGCAGTCCGGAGACGGTGATGGCCTTCGTCATGCTTCAGAAGGTACGCTTTCTTCAGAAATTTGTGAAGTTAAGGAAGCGTATGAATCGCGGATAGGGTGAGCCGCATGACGGAATCAGCCGGAAGCGGCCGGGACGCGGAGGCCGTGTCGAGGTTCGTGGAGTCCTTCGCGGCGCAGCTCGTCGAGGCCGGGATGCCACGGATGCCCGCCCGGGTCTTCGCCGCGCTGCTCTCCTCGGACGAGGGTGCGAGGACCTCCGCCGAACTGGGAGAACAGCTGCGGATCAGCCCTGCGGCGGTGTCCGGGGCGGTGCGCTACCTGGCCCAGGCGCACATGGTCTCGCGCGAACGGGAGCCCGGTTCGCGCCGGGAGCGTTACCGGGTGCACGGCGACCAGTGGTACGAGGCCCTGACCAACCGCGAGACCGTCCTCAAGCGCTGGGAAGGCGCCCTGCGCGAGGGCGTCACCAGCCTCGGCGCCGACACCCCGGCCGGCCGCCGCATGGCCGAGACACTCGCGTTCTTCGAGTTCGTCGAGGTCGAGATCGTGAAGATGATGGAGCGCTGGCGGGTGCACAGGGAGAAGACGTTCGGGCCGGAGTGATCGGATGGTTACACTGGGTGGCGGGTGTCGGCGAAGCCCTGTCCTTCGTCGCCGAACTGACCTCCCCCTCCACCCGGACCGACGACCTGACCGACAAGGTCGACGTCTACGCCAAGGCCGGTGTCCCCGTCTACCTGGTCCTCGACATGCAGGAGCAGCAGGCCATCGTCTACGGGTCCCCTTCCGCGAAGGGCTACGAGCTCCGCCTCTCCAAGCCCTTCGGCGAGAAGCTCCACATCCCGGCCCCCTTCGACTGCCATCTCGACACGGCCGGTTTCCAGGCCCCTTCCGCAGCCGACAACGAGGCCTGACTCACCCCGGCCCCGGCCCCGGCACCGTCAGCCCCCAAGCCCCCTCCCGCACCCTCCACGTCCGGGTCCGGACCGGTCCCGACACCGCCGTGTCCGCCCGGTAGCGGAAGTGTGCCCCCGAGACGGTCACCGTCCGGCCCTGCGCGAGCAGGGGGGAGGCCTCGGCGCCCACCGACACCGGCCTGACCTCCACCGACGCGATACCCGCGGGGCCCGGTGCCACCGACACCGCCTCGACCGGCTGGTTCAGGTCGACGAGGGTCTGCCCGTCCACCTCGACCCGCAGCCGGGACGGCCCGGGCTCCGGCGCGGCGGCGAGCCGGGACGGGCGGCCGGCCGGCACCAGGGTCCGTACCAGGGACTGGCACGTCCGCAGCCAGGGGCGGCCCGTCGCCGCCTCCGGATCCTCGTCCTGAGGCCCCTCGGCCGCCGGGAAGGGCGAGAGGGGCGGTATGCGCAACGCGCCGAGCACCACCCCGTCGCTGTCGTCGACCATCAGGTCCATCCGCCGCTCGACCCCGTCGAGCACCGCCCGCGCCGCGGCCACCGTCCCCGTCGGCACCCCCAGCGAACGCGCGAGGGACATGGCGCCCCCGACCGGCACCACCGACAGCGCGCACCCCGCCAGCTCCCGATGCCGGTGCAGCAGCGACACCGCGCGGATCAGGGCCCGGTCGTCGCCCACCACCACGGGACGCCGTGAACCCCGCCGGGCCAGCGCCCGGGCGAACTCGTCCGGCCCCTCCGGCAGGCACACCTTCATGGCGGCACCCGCGCTGAGCACGTCTTTCGCGATCCGGACGGACTCGCCGTCCGACCGACGGGCGACATGGTCTATGACCACCAGCAGCTGCTCGGACGTCGCGGAAGTCGCCACCTCGGCCATGCCTCGCTTCCTCGGGTAGCATCTTTGTGCAAGAGCCCCTTGCGCTATTGCGCCAGGGGCTTCGTCTATTCCGGGGCATCCGGTCCGACGGTTGGCGGCCAACGGCGGTCGCGGTGCACGCGGTGGTACACCGCCGCGTTCGCCCTCGACCATGGACATGCCCCGCCCGGAAGGGGTGTACGCGCGTGCCCGCACTTGTGCTGCTCGGTGCTCAGTGGGGTGACGAAGGCAAGGGAAAGGCCACCGACCTGCTCGGTGGATCCGTGGACTATGTAGTGCGCTACCAGGGCGGCAACAACGCCGGCCACACGGTGGTCGTGGGTGACCAGAAGTACGCACTGCACCTCCTCCCTTCCGGAATCCTGTCTCCCGGCTGCACGCCGGTCATCGGTAACGGTGTCGTCGTCGACCCGTCGGTCCTGCTCTCCGAGCTGAGCGGTCTGAACGAGCGTGGTGTCGACACCTCCAAGCTCCTCCTCAGCGGCAACGCGCACATCATCACGCCGTACAACGTCACGGTCGACAAGGTGACGGAGCGCTTCCTCGGAAAGCGCAAGATCGGCACGACCGGGCGCGGCATCGGCCCGACCTACGCGGACAAGATCAACCGTGTCGGTATCCGTGTGCAGGACCTCTACGACGAGTCGATCCTCACGCAGAAGGTCGAGGCGGCCCTCGACATCAAGAACCAGGTCCTCACCAAGCTCTACAACCGGCGCGCGATCGCCGTGGACCAGGTGGTCGAGGAGCTGCTGGCCTACGCCGACAAGCTCCGCCCGTACGTCGCCGACACGGTCCTGGTCCTGAACCAGGCCCTGGAGGAGGACAAGGTGGTCCTCTTCGAGGGCGGCCAGGGCACGCTCCTCGACATCGACCACGGCACGTACCCCTTCGTCACCTCCTCGAACCCGACCGCGGGCGGCGCCTGCACCGGCGCCGGCGTGGGCCCGACGAAGATCAGCCGGGTCATCGGCATCCTCAAGGCCTACACGACCCGGGTCGGCGCGGGCCCGTTCCCGACGGAGCTCTTCGACGAGGACGGCGAGGCGCTGCGCCGCATCGGCGGCGAGCGGGGTGTGACGACGGGTCGTGACCGGCGCTGCGGCTGGTTCGATGCCGTCATCGCCCGGTACGCCACCCGCGTCAACGGCCTGACCGACTTCTTCCTCACCAAGCTCGACGTCCTCACCGGCTGGGAGCAGATCCCGGTCTGCGTGGCGTACGAGATCGACGGCAAGCGCGTCGAGGAGCTTCCGTACTCCCAGACCGACTTCCACCACGCGAAGCCGGTCTACGAGATGCTGCCGGGCTGGAGCGAGGACATCAGCAAGGCCAAGTCCTTCTCCGACCTGCCGAAGAACGCCCAGGCCTACGTCAAGGCGCTGGAGGAGATGTCGGGCGCCCCGATCTCCGCGATCGGCGTGGGCCCGGGCCGGGACGAGACGATCGAGATCAACTCGTTCCTGTAGCCAGACCTCAGCCCACATCCACTGGCGGCCGGCCCTCTTGTGAGAGCCGGCCGCCGCTGTTCTGCGCTCCCTCGGGTCGGTGGGGGCTCGGCGCCTACGCACCGCCGAGCATGTCGTCCTCATCGAAACCGAGGTCGTCCTCGATGCCCAGTTCCTCCGCCGCGTGCCAGCGCAGGGCGTCGGGCCATGAGCCCGGCTCGCTCGTGGCGATGCTCCTCAGGAACCGCTCGGCGTCGGCACCACCGATCTCCCCGAGCGCCTGGATGCCCTTGACGCAGAAGGAGAAGAAGGGCCCGTCCACGTCCCTCTTCTCCTGAACGAGTGAGGAGATCGGCTCCACCCCCTCCGGGGCCCGCAGCTCACCGAGCATGTCGACCAGGTCCTCGCTGTTCATCCCAGTCGCGTGCGAGGCGAGTGCAGAAGCCAGCAGAGGGGGGAGGCCGTCGGGGTGCAGGTGGACCGCCACGCCCGCCAGCCGTTCGAACCGGCGCCAGTCCCCCGCTTCCGATACGGTCCGCAGCCAGCCGAGGATGTGAGCGCGTGCCTCGGGGACCTCTGCCGCGACCTCCTCGGCGCGCTCCCGCCCGACATACCCACGGCCGACGAGGATCGAGTCCGCCCGCTCCATCGGCGTGTTCGCTCCCACCGAGTCACCTGACATCTGTGTCGTTCTCCTGATTCCGTTTCGGGCAACCTGTTGAGTGCTGGTGCGCGGTCACAGCAATTCGTGCGTCATTCTCAGAATGTTCGAGTTGAACACATGGGCGGATCCCTCACGGAGGCCGAAGTTCAGCCCGCCCCGCTCCAGCTTCACATGGACGAACTGGGTGCTCTCCCCGATCTCGTCGAGATGGACGCCGAAGCTTTCGCGGATCGCGGCGATGTTGTCCCCCGACCCGCGTCCTGCGGCTATGAGTGCGTCCCGGGTTCCCGGCTCCATCTCGTATCGCACGAGATGGGTGTACTTCTGCGCGTTCCTGCCCCCACGTCGGGCGAACCGTTCCGCGATTCCGGTGACGTAGTCGGACTCCTGAGTCACGAAGTTCTCTCCCCGGGGAGTGATCTCTCCCTTCGGGCCGAGCCGCGAGAACTCCTTCTCCGACATCACCCGGTAGAAGACCTCGTAGGGCGCCAGCCCCAGCGGGTCCGTACCTGCCCAGGGGTTCGGCACATAGGCTGTGGGATGCGGCGCAGCGCTCAGCCCCAGGGGGTCGGGCGAGATGTAGCGGCCGACGCCCGGGTCGTAGTATCGCTGCTGGTTGTAGTGCAGACCGGTTTCGGTGTCGTGGTACTGGCCGGGGAAACGCAAGGGTGTGTATGCGGTGCTCTGGCGCGGCCAGGAGGTGCCGCCCCACAGCGTGGACCGGGCTCGCCATGCGACGTTCCCCTGCTCGTCCACCAGTTCCGTCGGCGTACCCACGAGATCGGTGACGATGGCGAAGAACCGGGAGTCGATCTCCTCCTGCGTCGCCGCGTTCGTCAGACGTTCTGTCTGCGCGACCGGCTGCAGCCCTTCGTAGTGCCAGGTCAGCGTGACGGTGTGAGGCAACCCCCCGCCAGTGGTGGTTTGCTCGACGAGAGTGTCGCCGTCCCAGGTGAATCGGGTCTCCTCGGCGATGGACGCGCCGTCTTCCGCCATCCGCTGCTTGGCGAGACGGCGCCCGAAGACGTCGTACCGATAGCGCCAGACCACACCGTCGGGTGTCACGACGGACGTCAGCCGGTCCTCCGCGTCCCAGGCGTAACGCCACGTCTCGGGCCGTCGGGACAGGCGCTTGCGGTGTCGGGCCACCATCCGGCCGGCGGCGTCGTACTCATAGTGCACCTCGCCCGCCCGGGTGACGCGGGTGCCCGTGTGGGTGCGGAGGCCGCGAGCCTCCGGGGCCGGATGGCTCTCCGGCCAGGCAGCGTCGGTCTGGTTCCCGGCAGCGTCATAGGCGTACGTTTCGCTCCAGTTCGCCGCGCTCACCTCTACAACGCGGCCGACCGGGTCCAGGTCGATCCGGCGCGCCCCGTTCTGCGGATCCTCCACCCCTACGACGTGGCCGTCGGCGCGTCGGACGTAGCGGTGGCTCTGGAGCGTTCCGTGGGGCGTCACGGCAGTCTGTTCGGCGGGCAGACCGGTCGAGTTCCACCGGGTGTGGACGGCGAGTGCACCGTCCACCTCACGGGCGATCTCCCGTCCGGTGATGTCGTGGCCGAACCGCAGTGTGTGTCCGCCGGTGCTCAGCGCAGCCCGACGCCCATACGGATCGTAGGCGTACTCGGACACCTCACCCGCCGGTGTCACGCGCCGGGTCCGTCGGCCGAGCGCGTCGTAGGCAAAGGTCAGAGCACGGCCATCGACACGCTCCGCGACGATCCTGCTCCAGGCATCGCGTTCCAGAGACACGGATGAGTCAGGCCCCGTGGCACTCAGCAAGCGCCCCATGGCGTCGTGTTCGTACCGGGTGGTGGCTCCGTCGGCGTACTTCGCCACCACTTGTCCGAGCACGTCCCGTTCGTAGGTGACGCGCTGCCCCAGTGCGTTCTCCCTGGCGGCGATCCGACCGGCGGCGTCGTACTCGTAGTCGACCTTGCGACCGTCGAAGTCGGACTCCGACACGATCTGCCCGGCCGCGTCGTACGTGTACCTCCAGGTCAGCCCTTGGGGGTTGATGACCTTGGTCAGACGCAGGGAGGTGTCGTGTTCGTAGGTGTACCGCCCTCCGTCAGGTCCGGTCCTGGCCGTGAGGAGGTCGAAGTGCGTGTACTCGTACGAAGTGGATCCGCCGCAGGCGTCGGTGTGCCGTACGCAGTTGCCCTCGCCGTCGTACTCCCAGGACTCCTGGGCTCCGCCAGGCCCTTGCCACCGCGCGACGCTTCCCTCCACCGTCCACCACAGACGGGCCTCGCTGCCCGTGGAGTCTCCGACAGCGGCGACCCGGCCGAAAGCGTCATAGCGGCGCCGCTCGCTCCCGCCCTGCGCATCGGTCAGTCGAGTGGTCAGCCCGGCAGCGTTGGTCTCGATCCCGGTCGTGTTTCCCAGGGGGTCGGTCACCGACTTCAGGTGTCCGGCGTGGTCGTAGCTGTACTGGATCGTGGAACCGGTGGGTTCGGTGACCGATACGCAGTTGCCCCTCTCGTCGTACTCCCGTCGCCAGGTACTCCCGTCCGCGTGAACCCCTGAGGTGGCTCTGCCGTTGTGGTCGTAGCGGAATCCGGCCGTGGCCCCGTCCGGATACGTGATGGTCAGGGGCTGACCCATCTCGTTTCGGACATAGTGCGTGGTCCGGCAGAGCGCGTCGGTGACCGACTCCTCCTGATGGCGCTCGTCATAGGTCGTCCGGGTGGTGTTTCCCAAGGGGTCTATCCGGGCGACCACCTGGCAGATGGTGTTGACGACGAAGCGCGTGACAGCGCCCTCTGCCGTGGTGAGGGTGGTGATGCGGCAGTCGGGCCAGGCCGGGTCGGCCCCGTCGTAGTCGAGGGTGATGGCGATGTGGCCGGCCTCGCCGCCTTCGGCGACGCAGCGGTCCTTGTCGTCGTAGCTGTACGAGTACCGGCTGTTGTTGGTGTCGGTCCAGGATGTGACACGCAACCGCTCGTCGTACGTGAACCGCAAAGGCAGACCGGACGAGTTGACCGTACCGGTGAGGCTGCCGTCCGAGTACTCGTATCGCTTGATGACGACGTCCGAGCCGTCCTCGGCGGCCCCGGCCAGGCTGAGGGCTGTGACGCGACCGTCGAAGGTGGTGAGTTTGAGGTGGTAGCCGCCTGAGTGCCGGACTGCAAGAGGGACGCCGTGTTCGTCGTAGTCGAAGGTGATGGTGTTGGTGTTGCGGTCCGACATCCGGGCGAGCAGAGAAATGCCATGCTGCGGGCGCAGGAAGTGGCGAGTGTGTCCGCTGAGCCGGTCCTCGATTCGGTAGCCGCCGTCGTCCTGCCGGGTGAGCGGCCAATGCGGGCCCATCGTCGGGGACACGGACGTACCCGCCCCCTCCGGGTGGGGGTACTCGAGGAGCATTCCATCCTCGGTGACGAAGATGATGCCCTTCTCGTCGATCTCCAGTCGCTGGTCGATCGTGGAGGACCAAGTGGGGCCGAACCACCAGCCGCACCGGTAGTCCGAGGCCACTCGACGGGTGAAGGCCAGCGGCAGCACTCCTGGGAGGGAGACGTCGGTGACCGGCAGGAACATGGTTCCGGTGGCCATGTCGACCGGATCGCTGCCCTCGACCCGTATGACACCCTTGAGCCGGTTGTAGGCCCCCTTGGCGCCGTCGGCGATCATGCCTCGGGCGTTCTTGCCCAGGCCTCGCACGGCGAGCCCCATCCCCTTCAGGCCACCCCTGAGGCCCTTCATCGCGGCCATTCCGCCCTTGAGGCCCTTGGCCAGGCCACCCAGGGTGGTGAGGCCCTTCATGCCGGGTATGCAGTCCAGGGCCGCGAACCCAACGTCCCATAGGGATGCTTGCCCCTTGGAGTACTTGTAGAGCGTGTCGGCGAGCACGACCGCGGCGGCGATCAGCACGATCGCGCCCAGGATCGGACCACCGATGATCATCGCAACGATGCCCAGGACCGTGACGACGACCTTGCAGACCGCGACGATCGAGTCCCAGTTGTCCGTGAACCAGTCGCCGACCTCCTCCCACCACGACCGATTCTGAATCCCGGCATCGGACGCCTCGTCGATCTTCGACTTCGCCTCGCGCGCGGCCTCATCACGCATCGTGCGGGCGTCCGCGGCCATCTTCTTCGCCGCGGCGAGAGCGTCCTGGGCGTCGGAGACATCCGACTGTGCCTTGGACTGGGCCGACTTGGCGTGCTGCACATCCCGGGTGGCGGCGCGGACCTTGGCCTCGTCCGGCTTGTCGGCGTCGGACTTGCTGCCGGTGGGGTCGTCCTTGTACTTGTCCGCCTCCTTGCCGGCCCGCGTCACCCACGAGTCGGCCGACGTCAGCTTCGACTGAGCCGAGGAGAGGCTGTCGCGCGCCTCGCGCCCCTTGCGCAACGCCTTGTCCGCCAGGGACTGAGCCCGCTCCAGCTTCGGCCAGAAATCGGACAGCGCGTCGCCGCACATCTCGTACGACTTCTTCAGCTTCTTGAGGTTCTTCGGGACATCCGCGAAGTCCTCCTTGAAGACGTCCGCGGACTTGCCCGCCCACTCCAGGAGCGTGCCCTCCCCCGCCATGCCCTTGACCAGACGCAGCGCGTCGGAGACATCGTCGGCGAAGTCGTGAAGATGCTTCGCAAGCGTGCGCACCCGCTGCGGATCCCCAGGGGTCGGGTCCTTGTCCAAGTCCAGGACATGCCAGTCCGCCGGCCTGTGCCCCGCCATACCGCAACCCCCGTCACCTGCGCACCTTCAACATCCGTATGCACATGTGAACTTACATGCCGTGGAAGTTCAGCGAACGGCCCTCATTCGACCGATGGGCTGCCGGTGGGCTCCCGACGCCCCCTGATGGAGTAGCAAACGGATGTTTGCCGTAAAACCGGTCATAGTCTGAACGCAGCAGCCGCGAGAGAAACAGAAACCAGGTGAGTGCTATGCGCGTGATGCTCAAGGCGACGCTCGACACGGACAAGGGCAACGAGGCCGTCCGGGGTGGCAAGATGCCGCAGATCATGCAGGAGGCCATGGAGAAGCTCAAGCCGGAGGCGGCCTACTTCGGGCCCGTGGGCGGGCGCAGGACCTGCTTCCTGGTCTTCGACATGCAGGACAGCTCTCAGCTGCCTCCCGCGCTGGAGCCGTTCTTCAACGACCTCAACGCCGAGGTCGAGGTCTGTCCGATCATGAACAGCGACGACCTCCAGAAGGGGCTGTCCCAGCTGCGCTGACCTCAGCTGAAGACGATCATCGACCCCTGCGCCAGACTCCGCGTCACCGCCGCGTGCAGCCCGAGCCAGACGTGCCGTTCGCGGGCGAACGGGCTGGGGTCGTAGGGGGCGGGGACGGCGGGTTCCTCCAGCTCCGTGGGGGCCAGGGGTGCCTGGGGCGCCGCCGGGGGGTTGGCCGGGTCGATGCCCAGGGCGGGGGCGACCGTCTCCAGCTCCCGGAGCAGGGCGTGCGAGGAGCCCAGCGGGCCGCCGCCCGCGAGCAGATCGTCGTCGGCGAGCGGGCTGGGGAAGTCGACGGGGACGTACGCGCCCGCGTGGTCGTAGTGCCAGACGAGGTGCGACTGCTGGGCCGTCGACTCGAACATCTCCAGCAACTGCTCGTAGTCGCCGCCGAGTTCGTCCACGGGCGTCACCGGCAGGCCGCACACCTGGAGCAGATAGGCGCGGCGCAGGAAGTGCAGCGCGTCGTAGTCGAAGCCCGCGACCGGGGCGACCTCGCCGGACAGGCCCGGCATGTACTGGTACACCGGCACCGGCGGCAACCCGGCCTCGGCGAGCACCTTGTTGTATTGCGCGAGTTCCTCGGCGAACGGGTTGTCCGGCGTGTGGCACAAGACGTCGACTAGCGGTACCAGCCACAGGTCACAGGCCAAAGAAGGCTCCTCGCTCAGCTCAGCGGTCGGGTGGCGTCGGGTAGCACGGTGGTCAGGGAAGCGTATCGGTGCGGCACGACAGAGGCTCCTGTCGTGCATGTCCCATACCCATACGGACAGATGCGACGCAGGCCGCCAGGGCCTGCCCTAGGAAGCAAGGCGCTCGATCAGGGCGAGCGAGTGGGAGTTGTAGCCGGCGATGATCGACCGGGCCGTGACGGTGTCCTGGGCGGCCAGGGCGTCGACCAGCGCGGTGTGGCCGGCCCACAGTTCGCCGCGCAGGTCGGGGAGCCGGCGCAGATGCTGCACCGCGCCCACCCAGGTCTGGACGCGCAGCCGGTGCAGGAAGCCGCCCAGATACGGGTTGCCGAAGAGCGCGGCGAGTTCGCGCCAGTAGCGCAGGTCGTAGCCGATGAGGACAGTGAGGTCACCGGCCGCGGCGGCCCGCTGCGCCTCCTCGCCACGCCGCCGGACCCCGGCGAGCACGGCGGCGACCCGGGGATCGTCGGGCTGCAGGGAGGCCCGCTGCCCGGAGGTGAGGGCGTGGAACATCCCCTCGATGACCAGGTCGCGGGCCTCGATCATGCCGCGGAAGTCCTCGGCCGAGTACTCGTGGACCCGGAAGCCGCGGTGCTGGTCGGCGTCGAGGAGCCCCTGGGCGGAGAGGTCGACCAGGGCCTCGCGCACCGGCGTCGCGGACACCCCGTACTGCTCGGCGATCTCCTTGACCGTGAACTCCTGCCCCGGCTGGAGCCGCCCGGCCAGCACCTCGTCACGAAGCGCGTCCGCGATCTGCTGGCGCAGGGTGCTGCGCGTCACGGCGCCGTTGCCGGTGCTGCCGGGCATGGTCAGGGCGTCTCCCTCGTCGCGTTCGGGTGGCGTGCACGTATATGTATGTCTACGAGCACGCCACCTTACGCGTTCGAATGAGGCGCGAGGTTGTCGGCTACTGACGGGTTTACAGCTGTTTACTCTCCTGTTTACTCCGCTGTCTACGCCGTGTACTCGTCCGCCACCGACAGCGCCGTGTCCAGGACCGCGAGGCCTTCCTTCAGCTCCGCCTCGCTGATGTTGCAGGGCGGCACCACATGCGTCCGGTTCATGTTCACGAACGGCCACAGCCCGCCGCCCTTCGCGGCGGCGGCGAAGGCGGCCATCGGCGCGTTCGCCTCCCCGGCCGCGTTGTACGGCACCAGCGGCTCGCGCGTCTCCCGGTCCCGCACCAGCTCCAGCGCCCAGAACATGCCCGCGCCGCGCACCTCGCCGACGCTCGGGTGCCGCTCGGCGAGCGCGGCCAGCTCCGGCCCGACGACGGACGCGCCCAGCCGGGCCGCGTTCTCGACGATGCCCTCCTCCGCCATGACGTTGATCGTCGCGACGGCGGCGGCACACGCCAGCGGGTGCCCGGAGTAGGTCAGACCGCCGGGGTAGGGCCGCTTCCCGAACGTCTCCGCGATGGCACCGGAGATCGCGACACCGCCCAGCGGCACATAGCCGCTGTTCACGCCCTTCGCGAAGGTCAGCAGGTCGGGCGTGACGTCGAACAGGTCGGCCGCGAACCACTCACCGGTCCGTCCGAACCCGGCCATGACCTCGTCCAGGACGAAGACGATCCCGTACTTGTCGCAGATCTCGCGCACGCCGGCGAGGTAGCCGGGCGGCGGGACCATGATCCCGGCCGTGCCCGGGATCGTCTCCAGGATGATCGCCGCGACGGTCGAGGGCCCCTCGAAGGCGATCGTCGTCTCCAGGTGCTCCAGCGCCCGCGCGCACTCCTGCTCCTCGGTCTCGGCGTAGAAGCGGGTGCGGTAGAGGTAGGGCGCCCAGAAGCGCGCGACCCCGGCCGTGCCGCTGTCGGAGGCCCAGCGGCGCGGGTCGCCGGTGATGTTCACGGCCTGCTGCGTGCCGCCGTGGTACGAGCGGTACGCCGAGAGCACCTTGGGGCGTCCGGTGTGCAGACGGGCCATGCGGATGGCGTGCTCGACGGCGTCGGCGCCGCCGTTGGTGAAGAAGATCTTGTCCAGGTCGCCGGGGGTCCGCTCGGCGATCAGCCGTGCCGCCTCCGACCGCGCCTCGATCGCGAACGCGGGCGCGAAGGTCGTCATCTTCGCCGCCTGCTCCTGGATCGCGGCGACGACCTTGGGGTGCTGGTAGCCGATGTTCGTGTAGACGAGCCCACTGGAGAAGTCGAGGTAGCGGCGGCCGTCGTAGTCCCAGAAGTGCGACCCCTCCGCGCCGGCGACGGCGAGCGGGTCGATGAGCTCCTGGGCGGACCAGGAGTGGAACACATGGTCACGGTCGGCGGCCTTGACGGCGGCACCGGCTTCGGGGTTCGGCTGAGGGGTCATGCGGGCGAGCGTAGGCATGCGGAGTGCGAGCGGGAAATCGGCGTCGTGTGTGAGGTCTGGGGGTTTCCGCGACAGGTTGTCGACGGGGTGGGGCCACACGGAGGGCACGGAGGAGCTTCTCGTCGGATGTTGACAACATGCTGTCCAAACGACAGCATGTTGTCATACGCGAACCTCCAGGAGGAGCCATGAGCGCCAAGCCCGTCCATCTCGCCGTCTACGACACCCTCGCCGACTGGGAGACCGGCCACGCCACGGCCCACCTCGCCCGCGCCGGCCACACGATCCGCACGGTCGGCCCGTCCACGGCCCCGGTCACCAGCACCGGCGGACTGCGCATCCAGCCCGACACGGCCCTGGACGACGTCCGGCCCGAGGACAGCGCGCTGCTGATCCTCCCGGGCGCCGACCTCTGGGACACGAGCGACGACCTCGCCCCCTTCGCCCGCAAGGCCCGGGCCTTCCTGGAGGCGGGCGTGCCGGTCGCCGCGATCTGCGGGGCCACCGCCGGACTGGCCCGGGAGGGCCTGCTGGACGACCGTGACCACACCAGCGCGGTCTCCTTCTACCTGGCCGCGACCGGCTACGCGGGCGCCGAGCGCTACGTCGAGACCGACGCGGTCACCGACGGCGCCCTGGTCACCGCGGGCCCGACCGAACCCGTCGCCTTCGCCCGGGAGATCCTCCGGCTGCTCGGGGTCTACGAGGGTGAGGTGCTCGACGCCTGGTACCGGCTGTTCCACGACTCCGACGCGGCGGCCTACGCGGTGCTGGAGAAGGCCGGCGCGCTGTGAGCCGGGAGCGTCAGGACCTGCTCAGCCGCAGCGCCCTCGGGGTGTTCAGGCTCAACGGCCAGTTCCTCGCCGTCGCGGATGAACTGGCCCGGCCCGCCGGGCTCACCGCCGCCTGGTGGCAGGTGCTCGGCGCGGTCCTCGGCGAGCCGCTGCCCGTCTCCGGCATCGCCCGCGCCATGGGCATCACCCGGCAGAGCGTGCAGCGCATCGCCGACCTGCTGGTGGAGCGCGGCCTCGCCGAGTACCGGCCGAACCCCGCGCACCGCCGCGCCAAGCTCCTCGCGCCGACCGAGGAGGGGCGTGCGGCGATCGCCCGGATCGACCCCGGGCACGCGGCCTTCGCCGACCGGCTGGCGGAGGAGTTCGGGGAGGCGGAACTGGCGGAGGCGGTGCGGGCACTGGAACGCCTGTCCAAGGTGCTCGACCAGGTGGGTCCGCCTGTTACGGAACCGTAGAGTTCGCCCAGGTCACCCCGCCTCGCCCCCGCACTATTCTCGATCTGTTGCTCACGTGTGGGGGGAAGGCGGCTGAGCGATGGAGAAGCTGGGGCTTGGGGATCCTGTACGCATCGGTGCCTATCGGCTGCTGGCGCGGCTCGGCGCGGGCGGCATGGGGCAGGTGTATCTGGCCCGCTCCGAGCGGGGCCGTACGGTCGCCGTGAAACTCGTGCGCGAGGAACTGGCGGCGCAGGAGGAGTTCCGGGAGCGGTTCCGGCAGGAGGTGCGGGCCGCGCGGCGGGTCGGCGGGTACTGGACGGCGCCGGTGCTGGACGCGGACACCGAGGCGGCGGTGCCGTGGGTCGCCACGGGGTACGTCGCGGGGCCGAGTCTCCAGCAGGTCGTCGGGCACGACCACGGTGCCCTGCCCGAGCGGACGGTCCGCATCCTCGCGGCCGGGCTCGCGCACGCGCTCAAGGACATCCACGCCGCCGGCATCGTCCACCGCGACCTCAAGCCGTCCAACGTGCTGGTCACCATCGACGGCCCGCGCGTCATCGACTTCGGTATCGCACGGGCCCTGGAGACCGTGACGGACGGCGGGCTCACACGCACCGGCGCGCTCGTCGGATCGCCCGGTTTCATGGCGCCCGAGCAGGTGCGGGGCGACCGCATCACCCCGGCCTGCGACGTCTTCTGCCTCGGCTCGGTCCTGGCCTACGCCGCGACCGGCGCCCTGCCCTTCGGCACCGCCAACAGCGGTGTGCACGCGCTGATGTTCCGCATCGCCCAGGAGGAACCGGACCTGACGGGCGTCCCCGAGGGCATCGCCGACCTCGTACGCGACTGCCTGCGCAAGGACCCCGCCGCCCGCCCGTCCCTCGACCGCGTCCTGGAACGCACGGGCGCGGACGACACCGTCGCCGACGGCCGCGCCCTCGACCCGTGGCTGCCGAGCGCGCTGGTGGCCCAACTGGGGCGGCACGCGGTGCGGTTGCTGGAGACGGAGGATCCGGAGGGGGAGGGAGCGCAGGTCCGGCCCGCCGTGGAAGGGGCGCGGGGAACTGCGCGACCGGCCCCCACCGGCCCGCAGCCGGAAAGCGACGGCCCGAAGCGGCAGGGTCCAGGCCTTGACGAGAAACCCGGCCCCGGCCCCACCCCCGAACACGCCCCCGCCGCCGACGAGTCGTCGCCGAGTCCGGCGCCGCCTCCGGCCCCTGCCGCGGCGCCCGCCGCGACCGCCGGCCCGCCCCCGCCGGGCAGCCCGGGCGAGGGCCCGCCGCTGAACCACCTGCCCACCATGGTCGCGGGCCAGGGCACGACCCCGCCGCCCCAGCACGCCCCCGGCCCGGCCGCCCCGCCCCCGCCGCCTCACCCGGCCTATGGATACCCCCAGCAACACCCCCAGCCCGGTGCCCCGCCGTACCCGGCTCATGGCGGCCTCGGCTCCACCCCGCCCTACGGCCCACCGCCGTACGGCACGCCCCCGCCCTACGGCCCCCCGCAGGAGCCGCCCCGCAACGGCCGTTCCACCGCGCTGCTCGTCGTGATCGCCCTGGTCGTCGCGCTGGCCGCGGGCGGCTCGGTGTACGCGCTGATGCGGGGCGGTGAGGGTGACCGCTCCACCCCCACGCAGGACACCGGCGCCCCCTCGGACTCCGGCCCCTCCCCGCAGACCTCGCGGCCGGACACCACCGCCTCCTCCCCGGCGGACGGCGCGATCCCGACGGCGTACCTCGGCACCTGGACCACCACCATCGACAACGCCGACGGGCAGCACACCCGCTCCCTGACCATCCAGCAGGGCGAGCCGGGCGACACGGTCCTGTCCCTGGTGGCGGACGGCCCCACGGCCTCGGGCGGCACCTACCACTGCGTGTTCGAGGGCGAGCTGACCGGCGCCCCGGGCTCCGACGGCCCGTTGAGGATCGGCCCGTCCACCGTGACCGTCGGGCAGCCGCGCTCCGCCTGCACACCGGGAGAGGCCACCGAGGTCACCCTCCTGACGGACTACACGCTCCAGCGCGTGAACACGAGCAGCGGGGAGCGGCTGACGTACTCGAAGGAGTGAGGCAACTCCCGGTTCACACGAGGCCGTTGAACGTCCGGCGAATTCAAGCCGACGAAATCCGGATATCCGCTCGTACAGTCGTACGGTGGCCAGACGATCGATTTTGTCCGGGCGGCGGCGGGGGCACCCACGGTGGAGTGGCTGAGCGCGGAGAACCTCGTGGCCGTGGCGACGGCCCTCCTCGGCATCATCGCCTCGGGCGTCATGGTCTGGTACGAGCGCCGGGTGCCGCGCCGCAAACGGGTGGGCTACCGCGTGCAGATGGACAACGCCATCGGCGACGACGTGCGCTCGGGCCGGGCCAACCGCCGTCTCGGCCTGTTCGACGAGGCGCCCGGCATGGCCGACGCGACCCTGGTCCTGCTGCGCATCGAGAACGACGGCTCGCAGGGCATCGACCGCGACGACTACACCGGCCCCGAACTGCACGGCCTGACCGCGGTGTTCGCCGGCCGTACCGTCCGGGGCGTCTCGGTGACCCAGCCGTCGGACACCGACCACCTCATGGACCACTTCACCGCGGCCCGCGGCTTCGCCTACGACGGCAACACCCTGCGCATCCCCCGCGTCCCGCTCAACCGCGGTGACCACTTCAAGCTGCTCGTGCTGCTCACCGGCGGCGATGTCGGCGACGGGATCCGGCTGGTCGGCGGCCTGCGCGACGGCGAGGTGCACCCCAACCGCAGTGCCACGCCGGACGACAAGCCGCCGCTGTTCAGCCGGGCGGCGCGGCTGATCACCATCGCGCTCACGGTGAGCGTGGTCACCCTGGCGGCGATCGTCGTCGTCCAGGACGACACCCCGCCCCCGATCGGCTGCGCGAGCGGCACCCTCACCCTCACCGGCTCGACCGCCTTCGCGCCCGTCCTGCGCGAGGTGGCCGCCAAGTACGAGCGGGACTGCGGCGGCGACCCGGCCATCGAGGTGGACACCCACGGCTCGACGGCCGGGATCCGGGAGCTCGCGGCGGCCGGCGCCGAGGCGGCACGGGACGGGCGGGGCTCCCCGCCCTTGGTGGCCCTGTCGGACGGCCCCAAGCCGGCCGGCCTGCCCGCACTGCGCGAGAACCGGGTGGCGGTGTCCGTCTTCGCGCTGGTGGTCAACGACGACGTGGGCCTGAGGAACCTGTCCACGGCGGACGTACGGCGCCTCTACCGGGGCGAGATCCGCAACTGGAGGCAGCTCGGCGGCCCGGACCTGCCCGTGCACCTGGTCAGCCGGGACGCGGGCTCCGGGACGCGGCAGGTCTTCCAGCGCCGGGTGCTGGGCCGGGGCGAGATCGCCAACTCCTCCGTCGACTGCGTCCACAAGGACGACCCGACGGCGGCCGTCATCCGCTGCGAACTCGACTCCACGGAACAGGTGCTGACCACGGTCGCCGGCCTCCCGGGCGCCATCGGCTACAGCGAACTCAACCTGGCCGCCCGCGCGAAGGGCCTGCACTCGCTGCGACTGGACGGCGACCCCGCCTCCGTCGACGCCATCGAACACGGCACGAGCGCCTACCCGTACCGCGAGATCGAGTACGCCTACACCTACGGCCGGCCCCCGGCCGACTCCCTGGCGTCGAGCTTCCTGACGTACCTCTCCCGCGGCAACGGCCAGGACGTCATCCGCACGCACGGCCACGTGCCGTGCTGGACGCCGGAGGGCCTCACCCTGTGTGCGCAGGACGCTTAGCTGCGGGCATGCGTGCCGCTAGGGGCGGCACGGGTGGGCGCAGCGGCACCTCGCCGCGCCGAGCTGCGCACCCACCCGCGCTCGGCCACAACTCCGAGCACCAGTAGAACCCCGACCAGCTCACCTGGGTTCCGGCGGCCGCTGCCGGGGCATGTTCGGCCGGGCGCTCCCCGGCGGCGGCACGGAGAACCGCCCGTTCACGCCCCCCGCCTCAGCCCCCCGCCCCCCGCCGGACATCACCACCGCCTGCATCCCCACCGGCGCACCCCCGGACCGGAACTCGCCCATCCAGTCCCCGGTCTCCACCCGGACCAGCTCACTCACGTCCTCGGTGAACCTCCGCAGCACCCCGAGGCACCGCTCGGCGGCCTCGGCGGCCGTCCCCTCCGCCGGCCCCAGCACCTCCCGCACGCACTCCGCCGCCCAGTCGAACTGCAACGCCTGCAACCGCCGCTGCACGGCCTGCGCGGTGGCCACGTCCCGCATCCAGCCCGACGTCACCCCGAAGTACCGGTCGGCGGCCACACACGCCACCCCCAGCAGCAGCGCCAGACACCCCCAGGGCGCGACCCCGCCGGCGACCCCGGTCAGATCCAGCAGGGGCAGCGCGACCCCGGTGACCGTCCCCACCGCGGCCCCGCAGCGCAGCACCCGCGCGCACCGCCGCTTCCACACCCGGTCCTCGAGATACCAGGCCGCCGTCCGCAGCGCCCCGCGCTCCACCCACCGGTACAGCTCGTCCAGCCGGACCGCCGGCTCGCCCCAGTCCCCGAGCGGAAAGGCCCGCCCGGTCAGATCGCCCGGCCCCGGCCGGGCCGCCCCCTCGCCCCGTCCGTCCTGAGGCGGCACCTCGGGCTGCATCTCCGGCTGACCCACCCGGCACTCCCAACTGACCACGAACGACCACGCGCGGTCCCAGCCGACTCACCCTGCGCGACGAACGACCCACCTGACGCGCCGGACCCTTCCTACCCCCCAATGGGTGGCGAAGGCGCAGCTTTCGTCTCTTTTCCGCCCGGAAGTATTCCTTGATCCGGTATAGGGCGCGAGGGGGACTCACTCGAAAGAGTGCTGGGGCGACGGCAGGCCTGACCACGTAGGCTCGTGCCGAACGGGAAAACCCGTACCGAGCAAGGAGCTGATCGTGATCCCCGGTGGTGGCCAGCCCAATATGCAGCAGTTGCTCCAGCAGGCCCAGAAGATGCAACAGGACCTGGCGCAGGCACAGGAGGAACTGGCGCAGACGGAGGTCGACGGGCAGTCGGGCGGTGGCCTGGTGACCGCGACCGTCACCGGCGCCGGCGAACTGCGCGCCCTGAAGATCGACCCGAAGGCGGTCGACCCCGACGACACCGAGACGCTGGCCGATCTGGTCGTGGCGGCGGTCCAGGCGGCCAACGAGAACGCGCAGGCGCTCCAGCAGCAGAAGCTGGGCCCGCTGGCGCAGGGTCTGGGCGGCGGCGGCATCCCGGGTCTGCCGTTCTGAGACGCCCGCCGCCTTCCTCGGACGGGCGGCTGACAACTACGGTACGTACGGGAAGGCCGTACGCGACGACCGACCTCGAAGACCCGCAAGTCCTCGAAGTCTCAGGAAGGGCAGTCCGTTGTACGAAGGCGTGGTCCAGGACCTGATCGACGAACTGGGGCGGTTGCCCGGCGTCGGTCCCAAGAGCGCCCAGCGGATCGCCTTCCACATCCTCCAGGCCGAACCGACGGATGTACGGCGCCTCGCCCAGGCCCTCATGGAGGTCAAGGCGAAGGTCCGCTTCTGCGCGACCTGCGGCAACGTCGCGCAGGAGGAACTGTGCAACATCTGCCGCGACACCCGGCGCGACCCCGCCGTGATCTGCGTGGTCGAGGAGCCGAAGGACGTCGTGGCGATCGAGCGGACGCGTGAGTTCCGGGGGCGGTACCACGTCCTGGGCGGCGCGATCAGCCCGATCGACGGGGTGGGGCCGGACGACCTGCGGATCCGGGAGCTGCTGGCCCGCCTGGCGGACGGCACGGTCACGGAGCTGATCCTGGCCACGGACCCCAATCTCGAAGGCGAGGCGACCGCCACGTACCTCGCCCGCATGATCAAGCCCATGGGCCTGAAGGTCACCCGCCTGGCCAGCGGCCTCCCGGTGGGTGGCGACCTGGAATACGCGGACGAGGTCACTCTCGGCCGCGCCTTCGAGGGGAGACGACTCCTAGATGTCTGACGCCACGCTGCACGCGACCGATCAGAACCCGGACGACTTCGCGGTCCAGATCGCGGACCAGGTCGAGAGCTTCCTGGTCGCCGTCACGGAGGTCGCGAAGGGCGACGAGCCGGAATCGGCCGTGCCCTTCCTCCTCCTGGAGGTCTCCCAGCTCCTCCTGGCCGGCGGCCGGCTCGGCGCGCACGAGGACATCGTGCCGGACGAGCGCTACGAGCCCGACTCGGGCCCCGAGCCGGACGAGGACGTGCTCCGCGAGAACCTGGCCCGGCTGCTGGACCCCATCGACGTCTACTCCGAGGTCTTCGACCCGTACGAGCCCCGGAAGGCGCCCGTACCGGCCCGGATCTCCGACGACCTGGCCGACGTCATGGCCGACCTGCGCCACGGCATGGCCCACTACCGCGCGGGCCGCACCACGGAGGCCCTGTGGTGGTGGCAGTTCTCCTACTTCTCCAACTGGGGCTCCACCGCCTCCGCGACCCTCCGGGCCCTCCAGTCGGTCCTCGCCCACGTCCGCCTCAACCAGCCCCTCGCCGAACTCGACGGCCTGGACACGGACCAGGGCATGGGCGACGACACCCTGGAGTTCGAGGCGGGCAGGGTCATGGCGGAGGAGATCGGCGGGCCGCTGGGGATGCGCCCGGCCACGTAGCCGCCCTCGCCCGGGAGCGCTCACCGGCCGACGGCGCCTGCCAAGGCCTCCGCGTCGACGTACGGAGCGGTCGGCGTCGGCTCGCTGTACCACCTGAGCGGCCAGGTGTTCCCCTCCAGCGCCGGGATCCCGATGTACGTGACCGTGACCGTACGGGGGTCCCGGCCGCCCAACCGCTGCACCCCGAGCGGCCATTCCCGTCTCCGTACCGCCCCGGGGGCCAGCAGGAAGTACACCCACCGCGGCCCGCTCGCCTCGCACACGATCGGCCCCGCGTCCCCGTCCGCCGCCTCGACCAGCCACTCGGCGACCAGCTCCCCTCGCACGCCCTCGACCCGGACCGCGTCGAAGTGCACTCCGGTGACGTGGAGTTGATGACCTGCTGCCGGAACCCACTCAGGGCGGTGAATCGCGTTCGTCATGGCCACACCCTCGTACTCAGGCGGCTACGGTCGGTAGCGACAGGTGAGGTACACGCCGTGGTGTAGCCGTCGGAGGTGGGTCTGTGTCGGGCCAGTACAACTCTCATTCCCAGCCGCCGGTCGCCTGGCGGTACAGCGGCAACCAGATGAAGCGCTGGCGCACGAAGGCGAACGTCAGCCGCGAGGAGCTGGCCGCCGCCGCCAACTACTCCCCGGACACGATCAAGTCCATGGAGCAGGGGGTACGCATGCCTACACCCCGCGTCCTCGACACGGCCGACGAGCTGTGCCGGGCCGAGGGGCTGCTGAGCGCGGCCAAGGAGTACTTGCAGAGGGAGAAGTTCCCGGCGCGGGCGCAGGACTTCATGGAGCGGGAGCGGGAGGCGATCAGCCTCTGGTGGTACGAAGCCATGTATATCCCGGGCCTGTTGCAGACCAAGCGCTACGTACAGGCCCTCATCGAGAACCATGTTCCGCCCCTGGACGTGGAGACGGCGGAGGAACGGGTTGCCGCCCGCTTGGAGAGGCAGACGATCCTGACTGATCGGAAGCCGCCGGTGGCTTTCTGCTTCGTCGTCTACGAGGCGGCGCTGCGCAGTCCGCAGGTGGACGAGGAGCAACTGCACCGCCTGCTGGAGGTCTCCCGCATGAGGAATGTCGTGTTGCAGGTCCTGCCCTTCGATCGGGCCATCGCCCCGGCGCTCCTGGGGCCTCTGGTGTTGCTGGAAACCCGTGACCACGAGCGCTTCGCCTACGTAGAAGGCCAGTTGGGGAGCGAACTGACGGCCGAATCAGGGGCTGTCAGCGGCGCCACGGAGCGGCTTAGCATGATCCGCACGCAGGCTCTCAGTCCGGACGAGTCGGCGCGTTTCATCGAGCGGATGGTGAATCAGCCATGAGTGACCAACTGCGCTGGATCAAGTCGAGCTACAGCGACTCCGAGGGCGGCGCCTGCGTCGAAGTCGCCCTCTCTGCCGCCGTCCACGTCCGCGACTCCAAGATCCCCGCGGGCCCCGAGCTCCACCTCACCGAACCCGCGTGGACGGCATTCGTCGCCGCAGTTCAGCCCGAGGCTTGAGCCTCGGGCTTCGAGCCCTTCCTATGGGTTTCTGGGCTGGGAAAATCCAACCCAACCAACCAGGTCTGTAGGTGAGTTGAAGCCGCCTACCTCGAATGGGTGACGTTCCGTGGTCGGCTTGCGCCGGAGCGTGAGGCCGCTCTAGGTTCGCGGCAATAGAACGGCCCCGGTCGGTGCTCCAACACCGGCTCCGGGGCCTGGACCTACTCATCGAGAAGAGTTCGATGGTGGCTTGCGCCTACCCTAGTCCCGCCCTGCCGTCCCCGTCCCACCCCATGGCCAAATCGGGCTACGGCAAACGCCCTGCGGGTGACGAAGACCCGCACAGCGACCCGGACTTCGCACACCTGAGCCCCCGTGACCGCGAGATCGCCGTCTTCGTCGACCATCTCGAAGAGGGCCACGCGATGGGCTACAAGGCGATCGCGTCCGTACACCCCCGCTACGGCCAGCAGGCCGTCCGCACCGCGCTGCGCGGTGTGAGCGACGCCGGCCACTCGCGGCAGATCCGGGAGCACATCACCGTCGAGGACAACTCGATGCGGTGGGTGACCCGGACGTACTGGTCGCGTACGCGCAGGTCACCGGAGTGGTGGGCGGAATTCGCCCGGGAGCGCAAGGGCAGGATCGTCACCGACGACTACCGGCCCGGGCTGGCCAGGACGGATGAGCCCGAGGCGCCTGCGGAGGAGCCCGTCCCGGAGACGGAACCGGAGGCCGGGCCTGAGGCGGAGCCCCAGCCCGGAGCCGCGTACCAGACCCTCGCGGGACTACGTGACGCGGATCCTCGTATGCCGCTGTCCGACTCCGACTGCCGGTCCCTCGAGGCGCTCGTGGGGGAGTGGTTCTCGCGCGGCTCGACCCCCATCGACATCACCAAGGCCCTGACGGACGGGCTCCCGCCCGCCGTGACCAACCCGGGCGGACTCGCCCGCAGACGACTGGAGGACAAGATGCCCCCGAAGAAGGCGAAGATCCGGCAGAAGGCCGCCCCACGCCGGGCCCGCGTGGACCGAGTGATCATGTGCTGCATCTCCTGTGACGCGGACGAGCTGACCACGAAGATCGACGGCGGGGGCATGTGCCCGGACTGTCGAGCCGAGTACGAGGCGGACCTGGCGGCCGAGGCGGCCGGTCAGCTGGACGCCGGATACGTCCCTGCCACCTTCCTGGCCGACCCCGACCCCGACCCCGACCCCGACCCCGTCTACGAGTTCGTCGATGTCGCACGCCGCGCGGCTGAGGTGCGTGCCGCGGGCGGCCTGCGCTCCAGGACCGGGAGGGCGCTGTGAGCGTGCGGGAGGCCCCGGTCGGGGCACCATGGAGTCGAGGAGGCGACGCCATGACCCCCAGGACCGAGCACCGGCCGCAGATGACCGTCGAGGAGTTCGAGGAACTGGAACGCCATGCTCCGGAGACCGTCCGGCTGGAGTTCATCGCTGGAAGGGTCCAGGTCAAGGCAGTGACGGACGGCAACCACGACCAGATCATCGCCTGGTTGCAGAGACTGTGTATGCAGCATCGACCTGAACTGTGGCTCTACGGGGACCGCGGCATGAAAGTTGAGAGCTACCGCAAGGGGCGGGCACGTCCGGACGGTGTCCTGGCTCCGTTCGGGTTCGCGAAGGGGCATGGGGACTGGTCAGAGACCGCTGGCGTGCTCATGGCCGTGGAAGTCACGTCGTACGACTCCGACACCCATCAGCGCGACCGGGTCGAGAAGCCCGCCGCCTACGCGGCCGCGGGCATCCCCGTCTACCTCCTCGTCGACCGCGACGACGCGTCGATCGTCGTGTTCAACCAGCCCGAGAACGACCGCTACCGCCACGAGGAGAAGCTGCCCTTTGGCGCCACCGTAAAGCTCCCTGACCCGGTGAACCTCACCCTCGACACCGAGCCGTTGAAGGAGCTCGCCGACTGAGGCCGGGGCCGCTCAGAGCCGTACGGCCGGGCCGGTCACGGCGATTCCGGTGTCCGTCTCCGCCGGCACCGTCACCGTGATTGTGCTCGGCCGCCCCATGTCCACGCCCTGGTGGACCGTCAGGGCGGCCGGGGTCGGTACGAGGCCCAGTTCCCGCAGATAGCCGCCGAACGCGGCCGCCGCCGCCCCCGTGGCCGGGTCCTCGACCACACCGCCGGGTGGGAACGGGTTGCGGGCGTGGAACACGGTGGTCGACTCCCGCCAGACCAGGTCGATCGTCGTCCAGTCCCTGCGGGCCATGAGGGCGGTGAGCGCGGCCATGTCGTAGTCCAGGCGGGCCAGCCGCTCCCGGCTCGCGGCGGCGAGGACCGGGTGCCAGGCTCCGGCGAAGGCCGCCCGGGGAGGCAGTGCCGGGTCCAGGTCCGCCTCGGACCAGCCCAGGATCGCCAGCAGCTCGGCCAGGTCGCCCGCCTCGATCGGTGCCGTACGAGGGGCGACGCTGACCAGGGTCGCCACCAGGGTGCCGTCCGCCGACCGGTCGGTGGTGACGGTGACCTGGCCCGCCGCGGTGCGCAGCAGCAGACGCCCGGTGCCGTGCCGCTCCGCTTGGGCCACGGCCATGGCGATCGTCGCGTGGCCGCAGAACGGCACCTCGGCGAGCGGGCTGAAGTACCGCACGTCCAGGGTGCCGTCGCCGGACGGCACCACGAACGCCGTCTCGGAGTAACCGACTTCGGCCGCCGTCGCCAGCATCGCCGCGTCGTCGGCCCCGGTGGCGTCCAGCACCACACCTGCCGGGTTTCCGCCCCGGGGATCCGTGCTGAACGCCACGTAGCGCAATATCTCCATGCGCAGACGGTAGCGCCCGTCCCCTCGGTCACACCGCGTGTTTTGGAGGCTCCTTGTACGACCCCTGTACGCGGGCTGCACGGGCCCTAACCGGTGAAACGCGAGTCTGGAGTCACTTCACCAACTCCCCTCGATCGCACCGGAGATGACGATGCCCCGCCGCCCCGCAGCCACCTCCATACGCAAGCGCGTCGCCGTCGCCACCGCCGTGGCCGTCGTCGCCGCGGGCACCTTCGCCGCCGGTGCCGGGGTCGCCGGAGCCGACTCCGGGAGCAAGGGCAAGAAGTCCGCCAGGACCATCACCGAGGCGCAGGTGCTCGGGCTGTTCGACAGCTGGAACGCCGCGCTGCGGACCGGCGACCCGCGGAAGGTCGCCGACCTGTACGCGAAGGACGCGGTCCTGCTGCCGACCGTCTCCAACAACGTCCGCACGGACAGAGCCGAGATCGTCGACTACTTCGAGCACTTCCTGCGGAACAAGCCGTCCGGGAAGAAGATCGAGTCCGTCGTCGACGTGCTCGACCGGGACACCGTGATCGACACCGGGGTGTACGAGTTCACGCTCACCGACCCCGGGTCGGGCGAGAGGAGCAACGTCAAGGCCCGCTACACGTACGCCTACGAGAAGCAGCCGAACGGCACGTGGCTGATCGTGAACCACCACTCCTCGAAGATGCCGGAGGGGTGAGCCGCCTCAGCCGCCGCCCCGGTGGGACGCCGCCCGGAGCGTGATCGTCACGCACAGGCCACTGCCATGGGGCGCGTCCGTAAGCGCCACGGTCCCGCCGTCGTCCGTCGCCAGTTGCCGGACGACGGCGAGGCCCAGGCCGGAGCCGGACTTCCCGGTCAGGCCCTGGCCGCGCCAGAAACGGTCGAAGGCGCGGGACTTCTCGGCGTCCGACATGCCGGGCCCCTCGTCCAGGACCGACACCCCCACCACATCGCCCCGGGGGTCCACCCGCACGGTGATCGTCCCGCCGTCCGGTGACACCTCCAGGGCGTTGGAGAGCACGTTGTCCAGCATCTGGTCCAGATGACCGGGACTGGCCAGCACAGACGGCCGGCCGTCGATACTCCCCCTGAGCGCGATGGTGACTCCGCGCTCGTCGGCGGCCGGTCTCCACACGGCGAGCCGCTCCCGTACGAGGTCCATCAGCGGGAGCGGCTCGGCCGCCGCCACCTTGGCCTCGGCCCGGGCCAGCACCAGCAGGCCGTTGACCAGCCGGCTCATGCGCACCACCTCGGCCGTCGCCTGCTCCACGTCCTCGCGTACGAAGTCGTCGTCCACACCGTCCGCGATGTTGTCCAGGGACAGCCGCAGCGCGGTGAGCGGGGTGCGCAGCTGGTGGGACGCGTCCGCCACGAAGATGCGCTGGGCGGCGATCAGCGTGTCCAGGCGTTCCGCGCCCTGGTTGAGGGTGCGGGCGAGGGTCTGGGTCTCCGGCGGCCCGGTCACCGGGGAGCGAGCCGTCAGGTCGCCGTCACTGAACTTGCTGGCCATGTCGTTGAGCTGCCGCAGCGGCCGGGTGATACGGCGGGCGGCGAACGCGCCGATCGCGGCGGCCGCCGCGAGCACGATCACCGCGAGCCCGGCCCGGAAGCCCCAGATCTGCCAGAGCCGCCTGGTCATGTCCGAGGTCGAGTAGACGATCCTCACGGCCGCGTCCCCCCGCGCGGGGACGGTGACCTTCAGGTGCTCGCCCCAGACGAAGTCGGAACCCCAGTCCGTCGTCACCTGGTTCTTCTCCGTGGCCCGGGTCAGCGCCTCGTCCGCGGCGGGCTCCGGCAGCTTCGGGTCACAGGAGGCGGTGGGGGTCGCCTGTACGTCGCCGTACGCCCTGGCCACCTGGGTCAGGGCCTCGCACGAGGCGCCGGTGCCGTTGCTCAGCAGCAGCGCCATCGTGTTCGCCTCGCGCAGGACGGACTGCCTGGTGTCGTCCCGCAGCTGCTTGGTGAGGGTGAACGCGACCGGCACCGTGAACAGGAGGATGGCCACCGCGACCAGGAGGATGTAGCTCCGGATGAGCTGCCGGTTCATGAAGCCCCGTCGTCCTTGGCGATCTCCAGCCGGAAGCCCACCCCGCGCACCGCCTCGATCGCGATCGCCCCCGCGAGCTTCCGCCGCAGCGCCGCCACGTGCACGTCCAGCGTCTTGGTCGGCCCGAACCAGTTCGCGTCCCAGACCGCTTCCATGATCTGCTCGCGCGACATCAGCGCCCCGGGCTCCTCGGTGAGGAAGGCCAGCAGGTCGTACTCCTTGGGCGCGAGGGCCACCTCCTCGCCGTCGAGGCGCACCCGGGCCGCCTTGCGGTCGATCGTCAGGCGCGTGCCGTAGCGGTCGGGGCCGGGCGCGGGGGCGCCCGCCGCGGGCGTACGGGCCTGCGTGCGGCGCATGACCGCCCTTATTCGGGCGATGACCTCCCGCACGCCGAACGGCTTGGAGACGTAGTCGTCCGCGCCGAGCTCCAGGCCCACCACCCGGTCCGTCTCGTCGCTGCGGGCGCTGATCACGATGATCGGGATGTCGCCGCGCCCGCGCAGCTCCTTGCAGACGTCCAGGCCGTCGGTGTCGGGCAGACCGAGATCCAGCAGGACGACGTCGTAGGGGCCCTCGTGCCGCAGCGCCGCCGCGCCCGTGGTCACCCACTCGACCTCGAAGCCGTAGCGCCTCAGGCCACGGCGCAGGGATTCGGCGACCGGTTCATCGTCTTCCACCAGGAGTACGCGCACAGCCGAACCCTAGTGCTTGAAAGTTGTCTTACCGAGGTCGGCCGAGCGGCGATTGTGACGCCGGGCACTTTCTCGCGTGGCCTGTGCCCAGGTGGGCATGAGCAGCTCTGAGCGAGTACCCCGGAAATCTCACCATGCGATATCGCGGAAGGGATTTTCGGACGCTCGATAGACTGAGCCGACCGCGGTACGAATGCGTATGAGCGGATAGAGACGGATTGAGCGAGGAGCGCACGTGGGCCTTGTCGTGCAGAAGTACGGAGGCTCCTCCGTAGCCGATGCCGAGGGCATCAAGCGCGTCGCCAAGCGAATCGTGGAAGCGAAGCAGAACGGCAACCAGGTGGTTGCCGTGGTTTCCGCGATGGGCGACACGACGGACGAGCTGATCGATCTCGCCGAGCAGGTATCCCCGATGCCTGCCGGGCGCGAGCTCGACATGCTGCTGACCGCCGGAGAGCGGATCTCCATGGCGTTGCTGGCCATGGCGATCAAAAAGCTGGGCCACGAGGCCCAGTCGTTCACCGGCAGCCAGGCAGGTGTCATCACCGACAGGGTCCACAACAAAGCGCGCATCATCGATGTCACGCCGGGCCGGATCAAGACCTCGGTGGACGAGGGCAACATCGCGATCGTGGCGGGTTTCCAGGGCGTCAGCCAGGACACCAAGGACATCACCACCCTCGGCCGCGGCGGCTCCGACACCACGGCGGTGGCTCTCGCCGCCGCCCTCGACGCCGACGTCTGCGAGATCTACACGGACGTCGACGGCGTGTTCACCGCCGACCCGCGTGTGGTGACGAAGGCCCGGAAGATCGACTGGATCTCCTTCGAGGACATGCTCGAACTGGCGGCGTCCGGGTCGAAGGTGCTGCTCCACCGCTGCGTGGAGTACGCCCGCCGGTACAACATCCCGATCCACGTCCGGTCCAGCTTCAGCGGACTCCAGGGCACCTGGGTCAGCAGCGAGCCGATCGTCCAGAAGACGCAGCAGCAAGGGGAAAAGCAGGTGGAGCAGGCTCTCATCTCCGGTGTCGCGCACGACACCTCCGAGGCCAAGGTCACGGTCGTCGGTGTGCCGGACAAGCCGGGCGAGGCGGCTTCGATCTTCCGTACGATCGCCGACGCCGAGATCAACATCGACATGGTCGTGCAGAACGTGTCCGCGGCCTCCACGGGCCTGACGGACATCTCCTTCACGCTGCCGAAGACCGACGGCCGCAAGGCCATCGACGCGCTGGAGAAGAACAAGGCCGGCATCGGCTTCGACTCCCTGCGCTACGACGACCAGATCGGCAAGATCTCCCTGGTCGGCGCCGGCATGAAGACCAACCCGGGTGTCACGGCCGACTTCTTCAAGGCGCTGGCCGACGCGGGCGTGAACATCGAGCTGATCTCGACCTCCGAGATCCGCATCTCGGTCGTCACGCGCGCCGACGACGTGCCCGAGGCCGTCCGTGCCGTGCACTCCGCCTTCGGGCTCGACTCCGACAGCGACGAGGCAGTCGTCTACGGAGGCACCGGCCGCTGATGGCCCACCTCCGACAGGACGCCCGGACCGGCAGGTCCGGGCGTCCGACGCTTGCCGTGGTGGGCGCGACCGGTGCCGTCGGCACGGTCATGCGCCAGATCCTGTCCCAGCGGGCCGACGTCTGGGGCGAGATCCGGCTGATCGCCTCCCCCCGCTCGGCCGGCCGCAAGCTGGCCGTGCGCGGCGAGGAGACCGAGGTCATGGCGCTCACCGAGGAGGCCTTCGACGGGGTCGACGTCGCCATGTTCGACGTCCCCGACGAGGTCGCCGAGCGGTGGGCGCCGCTTGCCGTCGCCAAGGGCGCGGTGGTCGTCGACAACTCCGGCACGTTCCGGATGGACCCGGACGTGCCGCTCGTCGTGCCCGAGGTCAACCCGCACGCCGTGCGGATGCGGCCGCGCGGGATCATCGCCAACCCCAGCTGCACGACGCTCTCCATGATCGTGGCCCTGGGCGCGCTGCACGCCGAGTTCGGGCTGCGGGAGCTCGTCGCCTCCTCGTACCAGGCGGTCAGCGGCGCCGGGCGCGCGGGCGTGGCCACCCTGCGCCAGCAGCTCTCCCTGGTCGCCGGCTCGGAGCTGGGCACCAGCCCCGGTGACGTACGGCGGGCCGTGGGGGACAACACCGGGCCGTTCCCTGAGCCGGTCGCGCTGAACGTCGTGCCCTGGGCCGGTTCGGCACGCGAGGACGGCTGGTCCTCCGAGGAGCTGAAGGTGCGGGACGAGTCCCGCAAGATCCTCGGCCTGCCCGATCTGCCCGTGGCCGTCACCTGTGTCCGGGTGCCGGTGATCACCACGCACTCGCTGACCGTGCACGCCCGCTTCGAGGGCGAGGTCACCGTCGACAAGGCCCGCGAGATCCTCGCCACGGCGCCCGGTGTCGTGTTGTTCGACAACCCGGCCGCGGGGGAGTTCCCGACCCCCGCCGACGTCGTCGGCACCGACCCGACCTGGGTCGGACGGGTGCGGCGGGCGCTGGACGACCCCACGGCGCTCGAACTCTTCGTGTGCGGGGACAACCTGCGCAAGGGCTCCGCGCTCAACACCGCGCAGATCGCCGAGGTGGTGGCGGCCGAGCTGTCCTGACCCTCGCGGCCGCGAGAACCTCCGACCGCCGAGGTGGGCGGTTTGTAGGATCTGTGTGCGACATGTGAGCTGATCGATGGTCCGGACCACTTGTCCGCGGCGCTTCGGCATCAGAGGATTTATCTCCCCGTCCTCCGCAACCGTGCGGAGGGCGGGGAGCGTCTTTGCGGTCGCCCTTCGGCCGTGCAAGCGCTTCATCAGGCGTGGGGACGCCTGGATCCGGGCGTGGGGACGTCCGTTCACAATTGGACATAGGGGAAGAGCGGGACGCATGAGGGCATTTGACGCACCATCTGTTGTGCTGCCTGACGCGGGTAGACCGTCGACGGCGACGGTCGGCGTGAAAGTGACGCCCGGCACGTACAACCCTCACCGGGGTCAGCGTGTCCAACAGGCGTGGCAGAGGTACTCGACTTCAGCGCGGCACGCGGCGCGGTCCTTCGACCGCCCCGTCCGGCGGCTTTCCGACCCCGCATGGCCGGTACGCCCGGTGGCATGCCGGTGATCGCGCCCGTGCCCGCAGCGCGGCCGGCCCGCATACCGAACCAGCGCGACGGTGCCGAGGACGAAGCGGCGGCCGGCACCACCGTCGACCACCTCACCGAGACCTACCGCGCGCACTACCGCTCGCTGCTGGGTCTCGCCGCCCTCCTCCTCGACGACACCGCCTCCTGCGAGGACGTCGTCCAGGAGGCCTTCATCAGGGTCCACTCGGCCCGCAAGCGGGTCCGCGAACCCGAGAAGACCCTGGCCTACCTGCGGCAGACGGTCGTCAACCTCTCGCGTTCCGCGCTGCGCCGCCGCATACTCGGCCTGAAGCTGCTGTCGAAGCCCATGCCCGACATGGCCAGTGCCGAGGAAGGCGCCTACGACCAGCTGGAGCGCGACTCCCTCATCAAGGCGATGAAGGGTCTGCAGCGCCGCCAGCGCGAGGTGCTGGTGCTGCGCTACTTCGCGGACATGACCGAGGCGCAGGTCGCCGAGACCCTCGGCATATCCCTGGGCTCGGTCAAGGCGTACGGCTCGCGCGGCATCGCGGCGCTCCGGCTGGCCATGGAGGCGCCGGCATGAGCGCCTCGGACAGCGCGGGCCGTGACGGGCCCGACCGGCACGAGCCGGCCGGGCCGCACGGGCAAGATCCGAAGCAATCGCACGCTGGGAACGCAACTGTGAATCACGGCCCCGACGACCAGAGCCCCGAGGGGTTCGACTCGGACGAGCTGGACCTGCGCTCGATGCTGCACCAGGTGGTGCAGGAGGTGGAACCGCGCGACGGCACGCTGGAGTATCTCCGCAAGGCGGTGCCCCAGCGGCGGACCCGCAAGCGGCAGGCCGTCGTCGGCGTGGCCGCCGCCTGCCTCTTCATCGGCACGGCCGTCCCCGCGCTCGTGCACGTCTCCAACTCCACCGGCTCCGACGCCAATCCGTCCGCCATCGGCCATGCCTCCGAGACCCAGGGCGGCGCGAGCGAGGGCAAGGGACCGGACGGCGGGGAGAGCAGTACGGGCAGTTCCGCCGGCAAGACCGAGAGCAAGGAAAAGGGCGAGAAGAAGGAGCAGGACAAGGGCAAGGGCACCGGCGCCGCCACCGGCGCGACCCAGGGCGCCGACCCCTCCTCCACGACCGCCGCCGGCATCGCGGCGTGCACCGCGGCCCAGCTCGGCCCCGCCGCCGGCAGCAGCGCCGCCCCCGACTCCACGGGCGCGGTCTACGGCTCCTTCCGCGTCACCAACGTCTCCGCGGCGAGCTGCACGGTCACCGGCACCGGCTCGGTGAGCGCGCTGCCGCAGGGCACGGCCGACATCAGCAAGGTCAGCACCGCCCGGCACGCGGCCGGGGACGCGGCGGCGGGCCTGCCCGACCCGTCCCTGGAGGCCGCCCAGCTGGTGCTCGCGCCCAGAGCCGCCTACGACGTGAAGTTCGCCTGGGTCCCCACGGAGACCTGCCCCACCCCCGGCGGCAGCGTCGGCGGCCCCGGCGACCCCAGCCCCGAACCCACCCCGTCGGGCGACACGACGGAGACGGGCGGCACCTCCACCGGCGGCGACACGGGCACGGCCCCGCAGCTGGCCACGGAGGACGGTACGACCGACGGCAGCGTGGCGGTGACGTACACGCCGGGTACCGGCTCGGGCGCCGGCTCGGTCACGGTGTCCAACGCGTGCGCGGGGACCGTGTACTGGACGGGAGTGCTGGCGGGCGCGTAGAGCATCGGGGCGCGGTCAGACGGCCGGCGCCCGCTGCTCTTCCTCCTCCTGGACCAGGCCCAGCTCCGCGTCCCGCGCGAACTCCACCTCGCGCCGCAGCAACCGGAACCACATGAAGATCACGAACCCGACGAAGGCGAACCACTCGGCGGTGTAGCCGAGGTTCTGGAACGCCTTCAGGTCCAGCCCCGAGTCCGGCGGGGCGCTCGCGGGCACCGCCTTCATGCCCGAGTCGCCCTTGGCGAGCGTGACCCACGCGTCGTACACGTCGTACGGCACCAGGTTCACCAGGGACGCCGCGCTGATCGCCGCGGTCTGCCCGGACGGCAGGCCGCCCTGCGCGCTGACGCCGTTGTCGCCCGGGGTCTCGGACGCCTGGAGCGCCCCCGTGACCGTGACCTCACCGGTGGGCGGGGCGGGGGCCTCGGCCGCGTCCGGTGCGCCGGGCAGCCAGCCGCGGACGACCGGCAGCGCCTCGCCCGAGTCGGTGCGCAGCAGCGTCAGGACGTAGTACCCCTGCTTGTCGTCGAGCTCCCGGCCCGGTACCAGCAGCTGCTTGCCGTAGCGGCCGGTCGCGGTGACCTGCTTGCCGGACGTCGCCTTGGTCACCGGCAGCATCTCGGCGAGCGGCCGCGGCGCCTCGTGCCGGGCCTCGGAGACCTGCTCGGTCGCGGTGCGGTGGTCCTGCACGCGGTCCTCGAACCGGCCCAGCTGCCAGGACCCCATGAAGATGCAGAAGGGGATGGACAACAGCACGAAGACGTTGATCCCCCACCATCGGGGCGTCAGCAGAAACCGGTACACACCCCAAAGGTACGGGGCTGCCCGAAGGGTCCGGACTGCGGGGTGGGCGCCGTTCGATACCGCTCGGCCGGGTGCTCCCGGGGCATTCCCTGACCTGCCGGGAAGGGGGACCGGTGGAGGTTATCCACAGGCTGGGGGCCTCGGCAGCGCGATGTCGGTCGAGGCGGGCAGTATGGGGTCATGACTGAGAGCAACGCGTCCGATGCGCGGGACCAGCGGGACCGGCACGAGCAAGTGGTACAGGCGGGACAGCAGGAGCGGATGCCGGACTGGGAGAAGCGCTTTCGCGCCCCCCGGGTGTCCCTGCCCGACTGGGCGGAGGACGCGCCGGACCGCTCCCTGTTCGTGTCGAACGCGACAGGGACGTACGAGCTGTACGCGTGGGACCGCTCCACGGGCGCCCAGCGCCAGGTGACGGACCGGCCGAACGGCACGACGGACGGTGTGCTGTCGCCGGACGGCGCGTGGATCTGGTGGTTCGACGACAAGGACGGCGACGAGTTCGGCGTGTGGCGCCGCCAGCCGTTCACGGGCGGCGCGGACGAACCGGCCGCCGCGGGTCTTGAGGCCTCCTACCCGGCGGGCCTCGCCCTCGGCCGCGACGGGCGCACGGCGGTCGTGGGCCGCTCGACGGACGAGGACGGTACGACGATCCACCTCGTCCGCACCGGCGAGGAGCCGGTGGAGATCTACCGTCACCGCGAGTCCGCCGGCGTCGGCGACCTGGCCCACGACGGCTCGCTCATCGCCGTCGAGCACACCGAGCACGGCGACGCGATGCACTCGGCCCTGCGCGTCCTGCGCCCCGACGGCACCCCGGTCGCCGACCTCGACGACACCGAGGGCGGTACACGCGAGCTCGGCCTGGAGGTCCTCGGCTTCGCCCCCGTCGACGGCGACACCCGCCTCCTCATCGGCCACCAGCGACGCGGCCGCTGGGAGCCCCTGGTGTGGGACGTGGCCACGGGCGAGGAGACGGACCTGGCGCTGGAGCTTCCCGGCGACGTCAGCGCCGAGTGGTACCCGGACGGCACGGGCCTGCTCATCGTGCACGGCTTCGAGGCCCGCAGCGAGCTGTTCCGCTACGACCTGGCGAGCCGCGCCCTGACGGAGATCCCGACCCCGCCCGGCACGGTCTCCGGCGCCACGGCCCGGCCCGACGGCAGCGTGGAGTACCTGTGGTCCTCGGCCGCCGAACCGTCGGCGCTCCGCTCCACGACGGGCGGTGTCGTGCTCGACCCGCCCGGCATGAAGTCCCCCGGCTCGGTGCCGGTGGAGGACGTGTGGGTGGAGGGCCCCGGGGGCCGCATCCACGCGCTGGTCCAGAAGCCGAAGGGCACCACCGGCCCGCTCCCCACGGTCTTCGACATCCACGGCGGCCCGACCTGGCACGACAACGACTCCTTCGCGGCGGGCCCGGCGGCCTGGGTCGACCACGGCTACGCGGTGGTCCGGGTCAACTACCGCGGCTCGACGGGCTACGGCCGTGCCTGGACCGACGCCCTGAAGCACCGCGTGGGCCTCATCGAACTGGAGGACATCGCCGCGGTCCGGGAATGGGCCGTCAGCTCCGGCCTCGCCGACCCCGACCGCATCGTCCTCACCGGCGGCTCCTGGGGCGGCTACCTCACCCTCCTCGGCCTCGGCGTCCAGCCCGACGCGTGGACGCTGGGCATCGCGGCGGTCCCCGTCGCCGACTACGTCACGGCGTACCACGACGAGATGGAAGCGCTGAAGGCGATGGACCGCACGCTGCTCGGCGGCACGCCCGAGGAGGTCCCCGACCGCTTCGAGGCGTCCTCTCCTCTGACCTACGTCGACCAGGTCAAGGCCCCGGTCTACATCTCGGCCGGCGTCAACGACCCCCGCTGCCCGATCCGCCAGATCGAGAACTACGTCAAACGCCTGGAGAAGCGGAGCGCGATTCACGAGGTGTACCGCTACGACGCCGGGCACGGGTCGCTGGTGGTGGACGAGCGGATCAAGCAGGTGCGGTTGGAACTGGAGTTCGCGGAGAGGCACCTTAAGGGGCGGGGGAGCGCCCAGTAGCTCGGGAGCGCGGGTGGTGTGGCGGCTGCGGCCGCATCGTGGCTGATCGCGCGGTTCCCCGCGCCCCTGGGGTGCTGCGCAACCCGCGCTGCCACCCGCGGGCATGAGTGCCTCCCCCAGTGCCTCAAGGGCCTGGGAGGTGCCCCCAGGGCGGCACGGGTGTGCGGTGGGGGTCCCCCTGGGCGGTGGGGGAGGCACCCCGCTGCGCCGGGTCGCGCCACGCCCCGGCCTCAGCCCCATCGCCGAGCACCTTGAACACAGCTCGGCGTCACGCCCCCGCCCGCTCCCGCCTCCTCCGCCCCAACAACTCCGCCAACCCCCGCCGAGTCGCCGCCAGCACCACCCGATCCCCAGCCCCCAGCACATACGAAGGAGGCAGATCCCACACCAGCCCCGAAGCCGGCGCACCCTCTTCCTCCGCACTCTCCCCTTCGCCCCGCCGCCCCCCAGGAGGCGCCGTATTGAGTGCCAGCACCCGCCAGGCCCCCGCCCGGAACGCCTCCGCCACCGTCCTGCCCTCCAGCTGCGGATGCCCGGCCACCTCCACCTCCGCGAACAGCAGCACCCGCCGCTCCACCGGAATCGCCCCCAGGATCTGCCGCCCCATCATCGCCCCGGCGAAGGCGGGCGCGGCCAGATGGGACACACTCCGGCTCCGGGTGAGGGCGAAGGGATGCGCGGCCCGCAGCGTCCGGTACACGGCGGTCGCGAAGTCGTCGTCGTACAGCCGCAGCACGACCCGCAGATCGGGCCGCACGGACCGCGCGTACAGCGAGGCCTCCAGATTCGTCGTGTCCGCACTGGTCAGCGCCAGCAGGGCGTGCGCCCGGTGGATCTTGGCCGCCTCCAGCACCCCCTCCTGCGTGACATCCCCGAGCACCACCGGCACCCGCAGCCGCCGCGCCGTGGCCATCCCCCTGGCCTCCGGGTCGGACTCGACGCACACCACGGGAATGTGCAGCTCACGCAGCCGCGTCAGCACCCGCGTCCCGATCTTGCCGAGCCCGAGCAGCACCACGTGCCCGCCGAGCCCCCGCGGCGGCTTGCGCAGGGTGGACGCGCTGCGGAACGTGCCCAGGGCCTCCAGCACCGCGGCCAGCAGCACCGGCAGCAGCAGCAACCCGACCAGCCCGGACAGCAGTTGCAGGACCTGCCGCCCGGTCGACGCGTGGTACGCGGGATCGTTGATGCCGAAGAGGTCGAGGAGCGTGACGTACGTGGCGTACAACGGATGCTCGCCCGTCACGAACATGAACGCGACGGCGAGCGCGAGCACGCACCCGACCAGCCCCGCCAGCGACCACCGCAGCCGCCGCGAGAACAGCGAGGCGAACGGCGGCACACCACCGCCCCGCCCGGAGGACAGGGACGGCCCGGAGTACGACACCTGCTCCAGGACGACGGTCCCCCGTCCGGTCGCGGACGCCACCGCCATCTCGTCCGGCAGCAGTTGAGGCCCGTGCTCCCCGCTGGTCTCTGAACCGTCCGCACCGGCCGGGTCGTTGCTCGTCGCGGACAGCAGCGCCAGGGTGCACAGCCCCGGGTCGGCCACCTCACCCGGCCGCGGCGGCTGCCGCTCCACGGCCCGCAGGACGAGCCCTTCCGTCTGGACGACCTTGCTGGTGCCGACGAGGGCGGTGGCGGCCAGCGCGGGCGCGGCCGTGTCGGCGTCGGACAGCACGGTCGTCGAGGTGTCCACGTCCGTGCCCGGTCCCGCCCCGGAGGCCACGACCGCGGTCTGGTCGAGCAGTTCCTCGATGTGCTGCCCCAGCCGCCGGTTGTAGAGCCGCAGTACGAGTCTCAGGCCCGGGTTGATCCGGCGGGCGGTGAGGGCGGCGCGGATGTTGGTCTCGTCGTCGTCGTACACGAGTGCCAGAGCCGCCGCCCGGTCGGCGCCCACCTCGGTGAGCACCGCCTCGGTGATCTCGGCGGCCTCCACGACCTGTTCGTTCGCGGCCGGTTCGGCGGCGCCGCCCGTGCCCGTCCGGTTGACGGCCGCGCTGACCCGGTCGAACAGCGCCGCGGAGGCGGCCCGGGCCCGTCCGACCACCGGCTGCCGCACCCGGCGCCCCGACGGCGGCACGACGAGCGTGACCTGTTCGCCGTAGACACCCCGGAGTTCGGCGGCCAGCCGATGGGCGAGCCCGTCGTCACCGCATACGACCATGTGCGTGGCCGGTTCACCTGGCTGACCTTGATTCGGAACGCTCCCCACAAGGGAGAAGACTGCCTCACCGGGACGGCTGGTTCCAGAAGGGAACCGAGGCGGGTGAACGCCCGGGCCCGTCCGTCCGTACCGAAGGGGAGGCAATGCATGCCCATGCGCACCACCGGAGGTACCGGGCCCGTGGCCACCACGAAGACCGTCCCGAGGGAGAGCGGCGAGCACGGGGACATCGAGACGGACCGGGGCCGCGAAGGCCGGGAAAGCCGGGAAGGCCGGGACCAGGGCAGACACCTCGATTCCGCCCTCCTGCTGACCCTTCTGCTGGTCACGGCGGTGATGTTCCAGGGCCCGATCCGCGGGGCCCTGGCCGCACCCGTGATGCAGAGCTGGATGACCGTGTTCGTGGCGGTCATGGTCCAGGCGCTGCCGTTCCTGGTCCTCGGCGTGCTGCTGTCGGCGGCGATCGCGGTGTTCGTGCCGCCGTCGTTCTTCGCCCGGGCCCTGCCGAAACGCCCGGTCCTCGCGGTCCCGGTCGCGAGCGCGGCGGGCGCGGTGCTGCCGGGCTGCGAGTGCGCCTCGGTGCCGGTCGCCGGAGCACTGGTGCGCAGAGGCGTCACCCCCGCGGCGGCGCTGGCGTTCCTCCTCTCCGCGCCCGCCATCAACCCGATCGTGCTGACGGCGACGGCCGTGGCCTTCCCCGGCAACCCCGAGATGGTCCTGGCCCGACTCGTCGCGAGCCTGCTGGTGGCCTGCGCAATGGGCTGGCTCTGGCACCGTCTCGGCCGCACGGACTGGCTGCGGCCCCCGGCCAGGGCGTCGTACGAAGGGCAGAGCAAAGGCGCGGCCTTCTGGGGCTCGGTACGCCACGACGTGACGCACGCGGGCGGCTTCCTGGTGATCGGCGCGATGGCCGCCGCGACGCTGAAGGCGGTGGTCCCGGCGGAGTGGCTGCGCCTGGCGGCCGGACACCCCGTGGTGTCGGTCCTGGCCCTCGCGGTCCTGGCCGTCCTCCTCTCCATCTGCTCGGAGGCGGACGCGTTCGTGGCGGCGTCCCTCACGCAGTTCTCCCTGACGGCCCGTCTGACATTCCTCGTCGTCGGACCCATGATCGACCTGAAGCTCTTCGCGATGCAGGCGGGCACCTTCGGCCGCGCCTTCGCCCTGCGCTTCGCCCCCGCGACCTTCGCCCTGGCCGTCGCCGTATCGGCCCTGACCGGAACGGTCCTGCTGTGAACCGCCTCGCCCAGAGCGCCCTCCTCTTCCTCCTGGGCGCCACGCTCCTGCACGCCGGCATGACCGACCTCTACCTGCGCTACGTCAAGGCCGGCCTGCGCCCCCTGGTCCTGCTGGCGGGCGCGGTACTGATCGCGACGGCGGCGGCAACACTCTGGTACGACCGCCGAGGCAGCGGGCACGCCCACGATCACCAGCACCACCACGAACCCCGCGTCACCTGGCTCCTCACGCTCCCCGTCCTGGCCCTGATCCTGGTCGCCCCGCCGGCCCTGGGCTCCTACAGCGCGTCCCACACCGGCACGGCCCTCCAGAAACCCTTCGGCTTCGCGGACCTCCCCGCCGACGGCCCCCTCCGCCTGGGCGTCGCCGACTACGCGGGCCGAGCGGTCTACGACGAAGGCCGCTCCCTCCACGACCGCGAGCTGAAGATCACCGGCTTCGTCACCCTGGACCGCGCCGGAACCCCCTACCTGGTCCGCATGGGCCTCAACTGCTGCGCGGCGGACGCCCAGCCGGTCAAGATCGCCCTGACCGGCGACATCCCCCCGGTCCTGAGCCCGGACACCTGGCTGGAGATCACCGGCCGCTACACCCCGCGCCGCACCAAGGACCCGGTCAACGACGGCCCGATCCCGTACCTCGAGGTCACCCGCGCCAAGCCGGTCCCCACCCCGCACGACCCCTACGACGAAACGTGGAACACCTGAAGTGGCGTACTAGAGCGCCCACTTGCGGGTACCCGTGAAACCCGCTGTTCAGCGAGGGGGACACATGACCACACTCGAAGGCGACCGCATCGCGGAACGCGACCGCGCGCGCTTGACCGTGGCCCGTGAGGAACTGGCGAAGGCCGACAGCAGAGCCGGACTGATCCTGGCGACCCTGGGCGCGGCGCTGACGGCCCTCCTCGGCGCGATCAGCACGGGCGTCATCGCGCCCGGACAGTACGCGGCAATCCCCCAGCTCCTCGTCTGGTCCGGCTGCGCGGCCTGCGCCCCGTCCCTCGTCCTGCTCGGCCTGGCGGCCAAGCCCCGGCCGGGTTCCACCGTCGCGACCCCACTGGAGTCCCTGTCCCGCACGACCTCGCTCAAGTACCGCCGCATACACCAGGCCATGACGTGGGGCGCGGTCTTCCTGGTTCTCACCCTGGCGGGGACCCTGGCCGGGGCGCTCACCTAGGGCCTGTCGGCAAGACTGCGACTCAGCCATAGGGAAGGTTGGTGCTTCCTGATCGGTCAGGCCCTCGATCGGGATTGCCGTCCCGGCCGGGGGCCGTCGTCTGTGTGAGGTTGTGGCGGCGAACGAAACGGCCCGTTACCCGCCTCTGCAAGCCGGTCACTCGGACGGGTGACGCGGGCTTCCTGGCCGGGGAGGGTGGGTGGGCGGGTAGTTCTTTCCCCCGGTTCTTTCAGGAGGTCAGCGGCCCGCCGGCCCCTCTTGGACAAAGGGCCGGTGAGCCCGGAAGGCGGACGGGGGCCGGGGCCTGACGGGGGAGCGGTGGTCCGGCGGCGCGGCGCGTTCCCTCCTATCGTGGATCCGCACAGTGACGGTCGGCGCCGAGGCGGGCAACACATGACGGAACCGCAGATCGACTACGCGGCGGTCTTCCACGCCCTGCCCGGCATGGTGGCTCTGCTCACCCCCGAGCTGGTGTACGCCGACGCCAACGAGGACTTCCTCCGGCTGGCCGGGCGCACGCGCGAGCAACTGCTGGGCCGCTACATCTTCGACGTGTTCCCCGAGAACCCCAACGACCCGGCCGCGGCCGGCATGCGGGAGACCCGGGCGTCGATGCTCCGCGTGGTGGCCACCGGCGAGCGCGACACCATGGCGCTGCTGCGCTACGACATCGAGGACCCCGAGCGGCCCGGCCACTGGGTGGAACACTTCTGGAGCCCGGTCAACGCACCCGTGCTGGGCCCGGACGGGCAGGTGACGCTGATCGCGCACCGGGTGGAGGAGGTCACCGAACTCATCCACGCCCGCGCCCGTGCCCGCGGCGGCACGGGCGGCGAGAGCACCCGGGCCCGCGTGCTGGAGGCCGAGCTCTACACCCGCTCCCGTGAACTGCAGGAAGTCAACGAACGCCTGCGTCGGGCCCACGCGCGCGAACGCGAGGTCGCCCTGGCCCTGCAGGCGGCGATGCTGCCCGCACCGGAGCCGGTCGGGCACCATCGGGCAGCCGTCCGCTACCGGCCCGCCGTCGGCACCCTGAACGTGTGCGGCGACTGGTACGACCTGGTCGACCTGCCCGGCGACCGCATCGCGGTCGCTGTCGGCGACGTCGTCGGCCACGGCCTGGAAGCGGCCGGTGTCATGGGGCAGCTGCGCAGCGCGCTGAGCGCCGCCGCCCGTGTCGCCGACGGCCCGGCCCGGGCGCTGGAGGCCCTCGGCCTGTACGCCCGCCATGTCGACGGTGCGGAGTCGACCACGGTGGTGAAGACCTACATCGACTGGGAGAACCACACCCTCACGTACAGCAGCGCGGGCCACCCACCGCCCGCCCTGCTCCACCCCGACGGCACGGTGACCTTCCTCGACCAGGCGACCGACCCGCCTCTCGGCGCGCGCCCCGAACACGTGCCGCGGCCGGAGGCCCGTACGGCCTTCGCCGAGGGCGCCACCCTGGTCCTCTACTCCGACGGCCTGATCGAGCGCCGTGACGAGGACATCGACACCGGCCTGGCCCGCCTCGCCGACTCCCTCGTCCGCCACGGCCGAGCCGATCCCGAGGCCCTGGCCGACGCCCTGCTGGCAGACCTCCTCCCACCCTCAGGCAACACGGACGACACGGCGCTGGTCATCATCCGCCTGTGAGGCCAGAATCGGAGTCCTCTCTTCCGTGGGAGGTTTTCGGCCGGCCCTCAGCAGGGGTTCAAGGGAAAGCTCAGGTGACTCGGTGTTCGCGAGTGGCGACGTGCAGACGTTTCACGTCAATCAGCGGGTGAGGCTGCTGTATCCCCTTGTTGCGCGCTGGTGGCCTGTGTCTATGGCGACTGTTGCGTTTGACGGGACATGACAACCCGCTCAAGCGCTTTCAGTCAGCGACCGGGGGGGACCGGAGTCGCCACGGGGGAGGGGGAGTTCCCTATGCCGCGACGCCGGCAGTCAGTTCAACATCTGCGGACGCAAGCCCGCCGCCTCCGCGACACCTACGACGCGTCCCGCCGCGAGTTCACCGCCACGGCCGCGAGATCCGCCCGGTACGACAACAGGCTCTTGCTCCCCGGTGGCGGGCCCGTCGAGGTGACCCGGTGTTTCGTCTTCACCTACACTCACCGCCCGGGCCGAGCCTGGACGCCGAGGGTTTCCGAGCCGTGCTACCGCTTCACCCGGCCCGTCCCCGGCAACGACGGCCAGGGTTCCGCCACAGCGGTTCCGACGTCGTCGTGCTGACCCTGAGGCCATGACAAAGGGCCTGATCCACTCACTGGATCAGGCCCTTGACCTGGTACTTCACTGTCGGGGTGGCGGGATTTGAACCCACGACCTCTTCGTCCCGAATGAGGGTCGGGCCAGATCTTCACCGGCTTGTTTGCTGTTTTGCCTGGTCAAGGCGTTGGGGTGCGGGGGTCTCGGGTGGGCTGGGAGAGGCTCGGGGAGCGGGTTGGCTCCCAGATGGCTCCCAGAGCACGGTGTACTTCCCTGCGTTGCGCTAGCCGCGTGCCACCGACCCGCGACCTCAGCTCTACCACGGGCCGGATGTACCTGCCCCAGACCGACATCGAACTGCCCGGCATCCTGCCGCTCGTCTTCACCCGCCGCACCGAGTCGGGTTGCGCGGTCGGCCGCTTTCTGGGGCCCGCCTGGACGTCCACCGTCGACGAACGTCTGCGGATCGACGCCATCGGAGTCATCCACGTCACCGCCGACGGGCTCCTGATCCAGTACCCGCACCCGGCCCCGGGCGCGCCCACCACTCCGGCACCGGGCCGGGCCCGCACCCTGCTGGCCCGTGACGCCAACGGCGACTACACGGTCACCGACCGCGACAGCCGCCTGACCTTCCATTTCACCGCCCCGTTCGGCAGCGAACCGGGGGGCGACGGCGAGGCTTGGCTCTCGGGCATCACCGAACGCAACGGCCACACCATCACCATCGACCGCGCCGAGGACGGCCTGCCGCTGGCCCTGGTCCACTCGGCGGGCCACCAGGTGAAGCTGTCCGTCGCCGACGGCCTGGTCACCGCCCTGTCCCTGGCCGGCGCGGGCGAGACCGGCGTGGACCTGCCCCTGATGAACTACGGCTACCAGGACGGCAACCTCACCACCGTCACCAAACCCTCCGGCGCCACCACCACCTTCGTCTACGACGACCGCGACCGCGTGGTGGCGGAGGGCGGCGAGGCGGTCCGCGTCCAGATCACCCTGACCTACACCGAACCCGACCCAGAAACCGGGCCACCGCACCACCACACTCACCACCGCCGGCGGACACAGCACCCGCCACATGCTCGGCCCGGGCTGCCGTCTCCTAGGCGGTTTCGTTTGGATCAGCCGGTCGTTGGTCCGGGTGTGCCGTTGACTGACGCGCAGTGGGCACGGATCGAGCCGTTACTCCCGGACCGGACGCCGAAACGGGGTGGCCGGTGGAGGGATCACCGCGAGGTGATCGACGCCATCGCCTTCAAGTTCCAGACCGGAACGCAGTGGGTCCACCTGCCGGAGAAGTACGGCAATTGGCGAGGCGTCTACAACCGGCTGCGGATGTGGGCCATCGACGGCACCTGAGAGCGGGTGTTCACGACGCTGATGGCCCAGGCCGACGCCGAAGACGACCTGAACTGGGCCGTCTCGGTGGACTCCACCATCGTGCGGGCCCACCA